>JBPBQK010000025.1:0-106376 GCA_050954845.1 Janthinobacterium lividum | reverse complement strand
CTTCGGGAGAGGGGAGCCGACCGCAAGTTTTCGAGAATAGATTTTAAGTAAAAACAGCCTGCAGCGCATTGCTGCAGGCTGTTTTTATGCTGAAAGCGTCAGGCTCCCCTCTCCCGAAGGGGAGGGGCCGGGGGTGGGGTAACACGGTCGGCGAGCAAGTAATCAGGTATAAAAGAAGCCTCACTACTTCATTAGTGGTGAGGTTTCTTTTATCAAAATTCCCGATTAATCTTCCTCTTCTTCCTCCGGCTTTTCCTCCGTCAGAATCGCCAGCAGCTGCGCTACTTCCTCCGCTTTAGCGGGCTCTTGCAGCTTCTCGAAGCCTACTTGCAAGTTGCGCATGGCGCGGCGCACGATGTCGAGGTGCGAGCAGGGCTCGTAAAAAGCCTCCTGTGAGGTGATACCGAGCTGGCCCACATAGTGCTCAATATCAGCTCGTGACAAGACCACGCCGCGGTTGTAGCAGTTGATGTAGAAGCTCAGCGGCTTGTCGGCGAGCTGGTAGGTGAGCACGAACAGGTTGGGCAGGTTCACGCCGAACACGGGCAGGTCGAGGCGCTGGGCTACCAGCAGGTAGATAACGCAGAGCGAGAGCGGGTTGCCGCGCTTGGTTTCGAGCACGCGCTGGAGCATAGAATTGGCCGGCGAGTGGAAGTGCTGGGTATTGGCCGAAAACTTGTGGTTGCGGAAAATAACGTGGTTGAGCACCTGCATCTGGTCGGCGGGGTGCATCTCGGAGCGCAGCAGCGTCCAGGCTTCGAAGCGCAGCTGCTCGATGGCGCGGTTAAGGGCCTGAAGGTCAGCATCGGGGTACTGGTACGAGTTCAGCAGCCACATGCCTTCGAGCAGGTCTTCGGCCCCCGATTCGCGCCACACGCGCAAACGCTGCTGCAAGCCCTCAAACTGGAGCTGGTGAATGAGGTCTTCGAGGCGCTGCTGCTGCTGGGGGTCTAGGGTTTCTTCCCACGATTCCTCCAGGTAGGGAATGATTGTCTCGCCCAGGTTCTGGATTTCACCCTGGATTTGCGGCGCTATTTCCGGGTCGTCGAGCAGCGAGATGAGGGCTTTTATTTCTTTCGTCGTCATGCAGATAAATTCGACCCAGGCTTGCACTGGGGTCGAAATTTAACAGTCATTCGTAGATTTTGTGTTCAATTTAGCTTCTTTCTGACTTTAAAAAACGCCCGGCCAACTATGCCTAAGCACGTTAGCCGGGCGTTTCGCCTTGCTTATCAGGTTAGTGGAATAAATTAGTCTTAGCCAATTCTAGCAGCTCGCCGCCGCGGCCGTCCATTATCGCCTTCATCGCATACAGGCTAAAGCCCTCGGCCTGAGCCAGCTCGATGTGGGGCGGCATGCTTAGCTCCTGGCGCTTCACCACGGCGTCTACTATCACGGGGCCGTCGTGGGCGAGGGCCTCGCGCAGCACGCTTTCGAGCTGCGAGGGGTCGCTCACGCGCAGTCCTTTAATGCCGGCGGCCTCGGCGAGCTGGGCAAAGTCGGGGTTGTCCATTTCGGTGCCGTATTCGAGGGTGCCGGCGGCTTTCATTTCCAGCTCTACGAAGCCGTAGGCGCTGTTATTGAAGATAACCACCTTGATGGGCACCTTCAATTGGCGCACGGTCATCAACTCGCTGAGCAGCATAGTGAAGCCGCCGTCGCCGCACATAGCAATCACTTGCTTTTCGGGGCAAGCTAGCTGCATACCAATAGCTTGCGACAGCGCCCCGGCCATGCTGCCGTGGATAAACGAGCCGATGAGCCGCCGGTGGCCATTCATGCGCAGGTAGCGCGCCGCCCAGATGGTAGGCGTGCCCACATCGCAGGTGAAAATGGCGTTGTCGGTGGCCAACTCACTGAGCAGGCGGGCCACGTGGGGCGGGTGCAGGCTGGTATCGCCGGCCTCGCCGGTGGCCAGCTCGGCCAGATGGGCGTCGTCGTCTCGGTGGCGCTGCTGGGCTGCTTCGAGGTGGGCGGCATCGGTGCGGGTGCGCAGGTGCGGCAGCAGCTGGGTTAGCGTTTCAATAACGGTGCCGTGCAGGCCTACTTCTACCCTGGTGCGGCGGCCGATGTGCTCGGCGTGCTTATCGACTTGCACCACGCGGGCATTTTCGGGGAAAAACTGGCGGTACGGGAAGTCGGTGCCCAGCATCAGGATGCCGTCGGCATCCATGAGGGCGTGGTAGCCGGCGGGCATGCCCAACAGGCCGGTCAGGCCCACGTCGTAGGGGTTGTTAGGCTCCACGCAGTCTTTGCCGCGCAGGGCGTGCACCACGGGCGCTTGCAGGGCCTGGGCGGCTTGCAGTAGCTCGCCGTGGGCACTGTCGCAGCCAATGCCGGCCAGGATGGTGACGCGCTTGCACTCATTGAGTAGCTGGGCAGCTTCGGCGATTTTAGTCTTGGCCGGTACAATGGCGCTGTTGTGGCCCAGGGCCGGCAGGCGCGGCTCGGGCGCCTCAGCTTTGAGGCGGGACACATCGCCAGGAATGACCAAAACCGACACGCCGCCCAAACCCAGCGAGGCCTGAATAGCCGCCTCGACCATGCGCACGGCCTGCTCGGGGGTGGCAATTACCTCGCAGTAGTGGCTGCACTCCTGAAACAGCCGCTCGGGGTGGGTTTCCTGAAAGTAGCCGGTGCCAATTTCGATGCTCGGAATTTGGGCGGCCAGGGCCAGCACGGGCATTCGGCTGCGGTGGCAATCAAATAAGCCGTTGATTAGGTGGGTATTGCCCGGCCCGCACGAGCCGGCGCACACCGCCAGCTCGCCGGTGATGTGGGCCTCGGCCCCGGCCGCAAACGCGCCCGCTTCCTCGTGCCGCACCTGGATAAATTCGATTCCCTCGCGGGTGCGAATGGTATCAGTAAGGCCATTGAGGGAGTCGCCCACCAACCCATACACTCGCTTGACGCCCGCTGCTTGCAGGGTGTCGATGATAATTTCGGAAACCGTTTTCTTAGCCATGTGGGATATCCCTGGTGAAAATAGGATATTATCTAGGCTTACGAAGATGAAGGCATTCCCGTTTACCTTATTCCTGAAGAGCTTATTTTTAGTAGCATGTTCCTTTGAACAGTTCTGGTAATTGCCGCCTTACTCAGCTGGGGCCTAGCTACTGAGGTGCGCCCACAAAGTCTTCACCAGGAGCACTATACTGCGCCACGTCTCGCCCGGCTTGGTGCTAAAGAAATACAGCACTTGCGGCAGCGTTCCTAGTAGCTCTAGGCCAACGGCGGCCACCGGTAGCAGTAAATAAGCCCACCAAGGATACCGAAAACGGGTAGTGAGGCCCTGCGTCAGCGCCGCCCACACCACCAGCATGCGGTCGCGGTAGTGCCAGAAAATCAGCAAAATCAAGCCGATATAATAGGACAGCCGCCCGTAGAAGCCCGGCATTTTTAAGTAGGTAATGTCGATTACGAGGACATTGGCCGCAATGGGCAGCAGCAATATGGCCCCTAGCAGGGCGGTGCGGTTCCAGAGCAGCAGCAGGCCGGCCAGCACCTGTGCCGCGCCCACAAACGAATTAAAGGGCTCTTGGGCAAACAGATACCACGACAGCCTGAACAAACTCAGCTGGCTTACCGGCTTGGCGGCCTCGGCGGCGCTGAGGCCAAATTGCCCGCCGGCCAGCTTGGCGCAGCCGTAGCTGAGAAAGGTGCCGGCTAATAACACCCGCGCCGCCAGGATGGTATAGTCCCAGAGCTGCGCTTTAGTAGTTTGGGAGAACGTCATGGAGCTGCAAAGCCAAAGCTGAAAGTCGATACTTACTTACCGGGGCAGGCCGCCCAGGGCCGCGCCGGTGAGGGTTACTTTGGCGCTATCCGCCACCTGGTACCGGAGCTGCGGAATAGCTATGTCATTCATTGACAATTCACTTTGGTGGCCCAGGGTGAAGGTGGCAGCGGCAATGTGGTTGTCGGCGTTTACTTGTAATAAGCCGTGGCTGCCGAGGCTGGGGCCGGCCGTGGCGCGTAGGTAGCCCAGCTTATTGCCGGCCAGCTCTACGCGGCTGCCGCGGTCGGCGCGCACGCTCAGGCTATCCTGGCTAAAGCCCTGCACCACAATATCCTGTGCAACTGTATAACGGCCGATTTGGTAGCTTTTGCTTACTAACTGCTTGCCCTTTTCCTCATGCACGGCATCGGTGCTGAGCGCCGCCAGGCGCGGGCAGCTGATAAGCACCGTGGCAGCCGGGCCAAAATACTGCTGCCTATCGGGGAAGTTGGCCGTGATAACCAGCCGGTTGCCCTGCTGGCGCAGGTGCACATACTCGGTAGCGCCGGGGTTGAGGCGCACGCTGAATGGGCCGGGCACCAGCTTCACGCTCACCACGCTGGCCGACGGCACGCTTACTTCGGTAAAGTCCTTGAAACCAAGCGTTACGTAGCCGTGCAGCGGGTCTTTGTAGTCGCCCTTGCGGTACTCGTTGCGCAGGGCCATGTTGTAGGCCGTGAGCGAGGCCAGCAGCACCAGCACGGCCGCCAGCAGGTATTTGCTGCTATTTTTCATGGGGAGTAGTGGAAAGGGGAAGGGGCGCGGCCTGGTACTGGTCGTAGCGCTGGCTTAGCTCCGCAAAGCCAATGCCCAGCAGCGAAATGGTGTTGAAAAAAGCGGGCAGCTCGTGTTGCAAAAACCGCTCGCGGCGGTAGGCCAGCACGGTTTGCACGGCATCGGGGGCCACGAAGAAGCCGAGGCCGCGCTTGTTGTAGACCGTGCCCTGGGTTTGCAGAAAATCGTAGGTTCGCATCACCGTGTTGGGGTTTACTTGCAGCTCGGCGGCGAGGTCGCGCACCGAGGGAATTTTGCCGTCGGGCGGCCACTGCTGGCGCAGAATATTATCGCCCACGTACCCGGCTATTTGAAGATATATTGCTTCGTTATCGTTGAATTCCATGATATTAGCGCGTTAAACCTGTTTTTCGGTAAGGCGGGTGTAGGCTGCCAGCCAAAGCAGCAGGGCCAGCGCCACCACTACCATAGTTAGCTGCCACTGCCCAATGGGTAGGGCAAAGAGCGCCCGCTGGGTTTTCTCCCCTACCCACACGTCGCCAAACGGCACGATGGGCGAGCTACCCGGCAGCAGAAATTTCAGGAACTGCCGATTGGCCACCAGCAAGCCCAGCAGCAGGCCAAACACTAGAAAAACCGTTTTGATGAAGTGCAGGCGCTTGAAATAAATGGCTCCGTACAGGGCCGCGCCATGCAGCAGCGCGTAGCTGAGCAGCGGCTGAAGCCACTCGCGCGTGCCCCGCGAAAAATCATACACTTCATACGGCTGCCCCTGGCTGTGTAGCTGCAACAGCGAGGCGTTGACAAGCAGGAAAATAGCCGTGTACAGCACCACAAACACCGGTAGTGACCAGAGCCAGGCCACCAGGTATTTTTTGAGGTGCGAGGCGGGCAGCAGCAAGGCCGGGGCCGCCCCCCGCGGGTTGCCAACCGCCGCGAAAATCGCCGACGTGAATATGGCCCCGAACGCCAGCAGCCCAAACTCAAACAAAACAATCTGCACCTCCCGCTCCAGGGGGCGGTGCGTGAGATACGTGAGACTACCCAGCACCACCAGGATAATCCCGGCCAGCACGGCCGCGCTCATAAGGTAGCTGGGCAGGTATTCGGTGGTGTGCTTGCGCAGCAAGCGCCCAAAACGCGTGAGACTAAAGTGCTGGTTCATGCTGCAACTGAGTGAGGTAAGAAGCGACGGCCGACTCGGGACCGGTGGTGAGTGCGTTGAAAAGCAATTCTAAATCGACCTTGCTGTAAGCCTCGCCCCCATTGGGCTGAATGACTTGCTGGCCCCGCACCGAGGGCTCGGTATACAGGGCCGCGGGCACGGCTGCCCCGGCCGGCGCGGTTCCAAAGCTGAGCTGCTCGGCCAGGTGGTCGATGGTTTCGTTGAGCACCACGCGGCGCTCATGCAGCACCAGCACGGTATCAATCAGGCTGTCGAGGTCGCGCACCTGGTGCGTGGAGATGATGACGCAGCGCTCCTCGCCCAAGGCCCGCGCCACCAGCTTGCGAAACTGCGCCTTGCTCGGAATATCGAGGCCATTGGTGGGCTCGTCGAGCACCAGCAGGCCGGTGTTGGTAGCTAAAGCAAAGGCAATCAGCACCTTTTTTTGCTGGCCGTAGCTGAGCGCGGTGAGCTTGGTGAGCGAAGGCACATCGAGCTCGCGCAGGTAATCGTGGAAGGCCGCCGCATCGAAGCGCGGGTAGAACACGCCCGTGCCGGCCGCCAGCTGCGTGGCCGTGATGGCGGGCACCTGCACATCTTCGGGCAGGAAAAACAAGTCTTGCAGGGTGTCGGGCCGACGCAGGGCGGCGGGGTGGCCGGCTACCTCGCAGGTGCCCGAGAGCGGAAAAGCCAGTCCCACAATGTTTTTGAGAAGCGTCGATTTGCCCGCGCCGTTCTTACCTAGCAGGCCATAAATGCGGCCTTTTTGCAAGTCGAGGTTGAGGTTTTCGAGCTGGAGCGTTCGGCGCGAGTAGCCGAAGTGCAGGTTGCGGATACGAACCATCAGGCAGGTGCTTTAGTGTATTACTTTACTAGGACACTGCAAACATAGCGCTGTTTGCATCACCGTCCTACTGAGACACCCTCATTATTGCTAAAAATCCTCGCGCTATTATTACGAATATTTTTTATACCCTATACACCAGCGTTTTACAGGCTTTCCACAACCTCTTCAACCGGACTATTACCTGCGCAACTACTGGCGACGCTGGTGGGGCAGCGTCCCGCCCAGCAGCTGCACCACGGCGCTATCGGCAAACTGGTAGCGCAGCCGGGGGATGATAAAGCCATCGGCCGACAGCCGACTGTGGCCATTCACCACGAGCTCGGCGGCGGCGATGCGGTTATCATCGTGCAGCTCCAGGTCGGCGTAGCTGGTGGCATTGGCCCCCACAGTTGCCCGCAAGTGCTTTAGTCGATTATCAAACAATAAAATACGCGCTCGCTTGGCCTGGTACAGTGTCAGGCTATCGCTCCGGAAGCCAGAAATGGCTACGCCGCAACGGCCTTCAGAATCGCCGGCGGCAGTTGGAGACGGGCCGACCGAGCGGGTCGTTACGCGCGTGAGCCGGGGGCAGCTGATGAGCAGCATCTCCTCATCTTCCAGTACGTCGCTCGAGTCGGTGGTTACAATAAGCTGGCGGCCTTGCTGGCGCAGGTGCACCAAGTGGGCATATTGGGCGCGCACTTGCACCCGAAACGGGCCGCGCGTAATTTTCACGCCCAGGCTGCCCGAGTCGGGCAGCACCACTTCGGTAAAGTCCTGGCTAGCAAGGCGCACGTAGGCATCTGGGTCGCCGGCTGTCAGTTGGCGTTGGTACGCTTGGTGCAGGGCAACGTTGTAGGTGGCCAGCGCCGCCACTAGCAGCAGCGCCGCTGCCAGCAGCCAGGCTGTGCTAGTTCGCATGAGGAAAGAAAAGAAGTGATATCCCTTGGCTGGCGGTGGCTGGGCATGGCCCGCCGGCCCTCTTAGCCGGCAGCGGCAGTAGGGCTTCGCTATCGATAAAACGCATAAACAGTGGGCTTACAGCTGCTTTTCGGCAAGCCGGAAATACGCGGCTACCCATAGCATAACGGCCAGCACCAGCGGCAACGCATCGAGCCAGGGCAGCTGGCCAGCGGGCAGCGAGGTATAGGCTACGTAGTAGCTGAGTTCGTTATCATGCACGCTGACCTCGCCAAAGGGAAACGCAAGGCCAACTTGCCTGTGAAATAAAACGCTCAGCGCCTGCCAGTTGGCCAGGCACAGCACCAGCACGGCCAACAAGCTCAGGGCTGCGGTACGAACAAACTGGCTTTTCTGAAAGAAAATACTACCGTATAGCATAACAGCGTGCAGCAGTGGGTAGTACACCAGCAGCCAGGCGAGCACGGGCGACTGGGGCGAGAAAATATTAAACAAGGTGTGGGGCAAGCCTCCCCGCAGTCTGAGAAGCTGCAGCAACAGCACATCGACGGTGTAAAAGGCCACCAAGTACACCAGTGTGAACCCCACCAGCGACAGCAGCCACCCAGCCAGGTACTTTTCCAGCTGCGAAGCGGGCAGCGTCAATAAGGTGGCGGCCTGGCGCTTATCGCCCAGCGCGGCAAACACGGTGCTGGTGAAAAAAGACCCCGTTGCCAGCAGCAGCATCACAAAGAAACCTTCCTGCGTTCTTACCGGAAAAATCCGATATTCCCAGTAAACAAAGCCGCCTATCAGCAGCAGCAAGCCCCCCAGCAATACGCCTAGGCCCAGCAGGTAATTGATATAATAGTCGGTTAGCTGCTTGCGCAGTAAGCGGCCCAGGCGCTTCAGGTTGAAATACTGCCTCATGGTGTGGCTGCCGTGCCTTTGCGCTACGCCAGCCACCACAAACATAGCGAGTTGCTTAGGGCATTTTCTAGCGCACTTACCATTTTTGGCCAGCCGCTAGTCTTGCTGCGAGGGCAATTTTTCGGTGGGCTGCGCCGTAGCGTTTTTGTGCAGCAGCTTGTACGTCAGGCCCAACACCACATTGTTTTTAGCGGCCGTGTTTTGCAGCACAAACTGCCCCTGGGTGGCCGTGTAGTTGTAGTTGGCCTGGTTGACGTAGCCCGCTTGCAGAATAAAGTGCCGGTCGAACTGGTAGCCCACCCCGCCATACACGCGGTTGCGCTCAAACACCGGTCCCTTCGGGTTGAGGAAAATCTCGTCGTAGGCTGATAGAAAAAACGTACCGGGCACGATAGTCTTGTGATTGAGCGGCAAAAACCCGTTGAATCGGTAGCGAAACCGCTGCCGAAACTCGGTGCTGCCATCGCGAAACTCCAGCCACCGCTGCTCGATACGGTAGCGGTGCTCAATCTTGAGCCGGTGCGAATACTGCGTGAGCACCACCTGCTCCCAGAGGCGCTTTTCCACGTTGAGCGGCCCCGCGCCGAGGTCTTGGTAATCAGAGGTCGAGTAGCGACCGCCCGCTACCGCCACCGTAAAATTGGGGTCGATGTCGAAGCTGCCGCCCGCTTTCAGCTCGCTGTAGAAGTAGTCGTGAAACACGCCATTGGTGCGCGCCTGCACTTCGGCAAAGCCGCCCCACCGATGCGTAGCATCGCCCGGCAGCTGCACCGTGCCAATGAGCCAGCTGCCCCAGGGCTGCACGGGGTTGAGAACGGTTTGGGCGTGGGCCGAGCTGGCTATTAGCACCAGTAGCAAACCCGCGAAAGTAGAAATACGCATTCGTACAAAGCAGTGGCCGAATTATTTGCTGCCACTCTGCAAAAGTACCGGGCCTTCCTGTACCGAACTACTCAGGCTACTTGTGCAAACTGCCGGATGCTTTCTAATTCGGCTTGGTGTACCCGTTGCTCTTCCTCCAAATCGTAATCATTTTGCAGGCCCAGCCAAAACTTGGGCGAATTGCCAAAATAGCGGGCTAGCCGCAAAGCTGTATCAGCCGTGATGCGGCGCTTGCCTTTTAGTATTTCAGAAAGACGGGTTTGCGGAATGTACAGGTCTTGCGCCAAGCGATAAGCGGATAGTTTGAACTCGGCTAAGAACTCTTTTTGTAGCACTTCGCCAGGGTGAATATTAGGTAGCAATTCCACGATAGTAGATGCCGCCAGGCTGGGCAGCGCAGATTTTTTAACTATGACTAGTGGTAATCAACGATTTCAACTTCACTGGCTCGTCCTTCGCTCTACCGAAATATGATGCGCCACTGGTCATTAATGCGAATGCTGTAAAAATCTTTCAGGTTTCCGGCCAGCTTCTCAAGTCGGTTGGCAGGCGGAATCCGCAAGTCGGCTAAATTCTGCAAGTTGTGCAGCATCCGCAGCTTGCGCCGGCCTATTTTCTGCACTTCCAGCGGCAGCTTTGTCACCTGCTCCCCTAGCCATATTCTCTCCATTTCCTTCGAGCCAAATGAGTCAATCATACTTACGCCTTGCGTTACTAACGCCGAAGGTAAGTAGTCTGTTTAGTTTGGCTTTGTGGCAGGCGAGTAAGCCAGGCAGCAGTGAAGGCGACCGTGGTTTTGCCCACCCCGTCACAGTCGGCGAGAAGGCAGAAGGTTTTCATGAGTTATTGATAGGACTTCAGCATATCGTCCGGATTCTGTATAAGTCTGCCATCCGGGAACACTGACAAAAACTCATATCCCAGGTTTTCATCCCGAAACTTCACCAGCGTGAAAGTGCTATCAAAGGCTACTATTTCGATTTTAGAGCCTGCCAACTGAAATGTATTTGGCTCAGTCCAAATGCGTGGGTTACCATCCGCGTAAGGCACTTTTCCGAATGGCATAGTGGGAATATCACCAGCTACACCACAGAAAACGCCCCACACCACTTGGATGTCTTGCCCAGCAAATGTTTCATACAATTCTTTACCAAGCACCATACTATAATTTGGCTCCGAGTCGTACGACTGCAAGTCCCAGGTCTCAATTAGCGGCGACCAGTTCCCTAGACTCAAACATCGCAGGTCACTAACTAGCCAGTTTAGACTTTCTACCTGCTGCCGGAGCGGAATCAGTAGTGCTCCCAAGTTGGTTTGGTAGCCTTCTTCTAAAATTATAGTCATCACACCTGAATAACCCCCACATTATACGCCCGCTCAATCGGCGCATGATTAGCCGCGCTAATTCCCTCCGAAATCACCTTGCGCGTTTCCAGCGGGTCAATCACGGCATCGACCCACAACCGAGCAGCAGCATAATAGGGTGATAATTGCTCCTCGTAGCGGGCTTTGATGCGGTCGAGCAACTCCTTTTCGGCTTCGGGGGTGATGACTTCGCCTTTCGCTTTGAGCGAGGCCACTTGGATTTGAAGGAGGGTATTGGCCGCCGCCGCGCCGCTCATTACGGCGAGTTGGGCAGTGGGCCAGGCCACGATGAGGCGCGGGTCGTAGGCCTTGCCGCACATGGCGTAGTTACCCGCGCCGTAGCTGTTGCCTATTATCACCGTGAACTTGGGTACTACGCTGTTGGCCATGGCATTCACCATCTTCGCGCCGTCCTTGATGATGCCGCCCTGCTCGCTGGCCGAGCCCACCATGAAGCCCGACACGTCGTGCAGAAACACCAGCGGGATGCGCTTCTGGTTGCAGTTCATGATGAAGCGGGCGGCCTTGTCGGCCGAGTCGGAGTAGATGACGCCGCCCATCTGCATACCGGTTTTCTTCGACTTCACGATTTTGCGTTGGTTGGCCACGATGCCCACCGCCCAGCCATCGATGCGAGCGAGGCCGCAGATAAGCGTCTGGCCATACAGGTCTTTATAGGGCTCAAACTCGGAGTTATCGACCAGCCGGTTGATAATTTCCATCATGTCGTAGGGCTTGGCGCGGTCCGATGGGAGCTGGCCGTACAGCTCTTTTTCATCGAGCTTAGGCGCGGCGGGCGTGGCACGGCTAAAGCCGGCCGAGGGCTGCGCGCCCAGCTTATCGAAGATGTTGCGGATGTGGTCGAGCGCCTCCTCGTCGGTGTCGAACTTGTAGTCCGTCACGCCCGAAACTTCGGAGTGCATGGCCGCGCCGCCGAGCGCCTCGTTGTCGATGGTCTCGCCGATGGCCGACTTCACTAGGTACGAGCCGGCCAAAAACACCGAGCCGGTGCCGCTCACTATCATGGCCTCGTCGCTCATGATAGGCAGGTAGGCCCCGCCCGCTACGCACGGCCCCATAATGGCCGAAATCTGCACGATGCCCATGCTCGACATCACCGCATTGTTGCGGAAAATGCGGCCGAAGTGCTCTTTATCGGGGAAAATCTCGTCCTGCATGGGCAGGTACACGCCCGCCGAATCAACGAGGTAAATAATTGGCAGCTTGTTTTCGATGCTGATTTCCTGGGCGCGCAGGTTCTTCTTGGCCGTGATGGGAAACCACGCGCCGGCCTTCACGGTGGCGTCGTTGGCCACTACCACGCACTGCCGGCCCTGCACGTAGCCGATAACTACGACCACGCCGCCGCTGGGGCAGCCGCCTTCTTCCTTGTACATGCCCTCGCCGGCGAAAGCGCCGATTTCAACCTGGGCCGCGCCCTGGTCAAGCAAGTAGTTAATGCGCTCGCGGGCGGTGAGCTTGCCTTTTGCTTTGTGGGCTGCTATGCGCTTTTCGCCGCCGCCGAGGGCTACTGTTGCGTGCTTTTTGCGCAACTGGTAGGTGAGCTGCTGAAGATGGTCTTCGTTGCGGTTGAACTCGATATTCATTGGGTGGGACGGGTGTAGCGCGGACTTTTAGTCCGCGGGTAGAGTGGGTAGAACAATGGCAGCAGTCGCGGACAGAAAGTCCGCGCCACGAAAAAACCCGCCCTTTTGGGGCGGGTTTCAAAGATAAAGCCGATAAGGCAGAGCTTAGGGGTTCACGATAGCTGGGTTGGCGGTCACTTTTTTGGTTTCCGTTTTCACGCTGCCATCAGGCTGTTTGGTGGTTTCCTTTTTCACCTTGTCCTTGCCCCCGCCGCCAAATACTGAGAAGTGCACGTAGCGCTTGGGGTTAGCCTTCATATCGGAAATCAACTCATTGGAGCTGGCGGCCGTGGCGTTCAGGTTATTATACAGTAGCGTATCATTGATAAGCTTGCCGAGCGAGCCCTTTTTATCAGTCAGCGCAGTGCTCACGCCCTTCAGCGAGGTCTGGGCTTCGGTCATCGTAGCATTAAGGTTGCGCATGGTCGAGCCGATAGGTGCCGACTTGAGCGAGTCCGAAAGCTGCGTGAAATTGTTGGCGATGCGGTCGAGTTTAGCGGTGCTTTTGTTGAGGGCCGCGCTCATCTGGGCCAAGTTGCGGGTAATCTGATTGATATTGGCCTGGTTGGAAGCAATAAGCTGTTGCAGGGCTTCGGTGCTCTGGCGAGCGCCCACCAGCGTACCCTGGATATTGGTTTGGGCATCCTTGTTCAGGAAGCCGTTGATGTGCGAAAGCGTCGAGTTTACGGTGTCGAGGGTGCTTTGGGCGCGGCGCTGCACGATGTCGGTGAGGCTCACCGAAAGCTTGGTGGCCAGTTCCTCGCCGCCGTGGTATTCCTTGGTGTTGGGCCCCAGTTTGAGCGTGAGCGTGGTGGAGCCCAGCAGTGAGCCACTCAGGCGCACCACGGTCGAATCGCCCACGTTAACGGTTTTAGCCATTTCCAGCGAAGCCTTAATCTTGTTATCTGCCGCGGGCAGCAGCTCCAGATTTTTCACCTGGCCCACTTTCACGCCGTTCAGGTAAATGGGAGCACCCACGTTGAGGCCGTCTACTTTGGGGTAGATAGCAAAATAAGTGCGGTCGCTGGAAAGCAAGTTGCTGCCGCGCAAAAAGTTAAAACCAATTGCTAACGCCACCAACGCCACCACGGCCAGTAGGCCGACCTTTATTTCTTTAGACACAGTATTGCAGATTAAAGCTGAGTTATACCTAGCTGTTTTAGGGATGAGCCGGCTCGTGCTGCTGCATGAAGGCCGCCTGAGGCTCCCTAACGTAAACGCGGCTCAGATGTTTAGCTAACCAATAAGCCCAACTGTGGCTTACTCGCCCCGCGTGCCTTCCAGGTCATGCTTATAGTCGCGGAAGGCGTGGTAGATGCCCCCCGCAATGGCCTGCTGCCCAGTTTTGGTATCGAGGTAGTTCTCCTCAGTGCGGTCGGTGAGGAAGCCCGACTCGACCAGTACCGAGGGCATCGTGCTCTTCCAGAGCACGATAAAGCCCGCCTGCTTCACGCCCCGCGAGCTGCGGCCCACGCTTGTGCGAAACTGCTTGTCGATGCGCTGGGCCAGGCGCAGCGAGTTGGTGATGTAGGCGCTTTGGAACAGCGAAAACAGGATATTGCCCTGCGGCGAGTTGGGGTTGAAGCCGTCGTAGCGGCGCTGGTAGTCCTTTTCTTGCAGAATAACGGCGTTTTCACGCTTAGCTACGCCCAGGTTAGCCTCCGTTTTGTGGGGGCCCATGCACCATACTTCGGTGCCGTGCGAGCCCTTGGGGCCGGCATTGCAGTGCACCGAGATAAAAAGGTCGGCGTGGTTGCGGTTGGCAATGGCGGCGCGCTCATCGAGCTCGATAAACACGTCCGTTTTGCGGGTATAAATGATGCGTACGTTAGGGTTGCCCTCCTTTATGCGGCGGCCCAAGTCGAGGATAATGGCCAGCGCTACGTCGGCCTCGCGGGCCGATTCGCCGGCGCAGCCCCGGTCTTTGCCGCCGTGGCCGGCGTCGAGCACTACCGTGCGCAGGTGGTAGCGGTTGGGCTCCAGGCTGTCGGTGGCTTGCGGCTGGCTGTCAACCTTCTGCTCCACGGAAGGCTTACTAATTGTCTGACGCCGACCAAGTTGGCGAGCCGCCAGGTTTTGACCGAAGAAAAAGCTAACAGCTAACAGCCAAAAGCTAACCGCTACCGAAGCAATAATCCGCACGTCGTTCGTTGGGGGAAAAAGGCGGCACGGGGGATGCCGCCGCAGCAGGTTGGCTGCCTGTTATCTTTGTTTGTCTGGAACCCCAAAAGTAATTCGCCCGGCGCTACGTTTCACTTGCTGTCTTCTGTCTTTCCTTCAGCTGCCCAGTGGCATGCTCGCCCGTGGGCGGGCTGGCTACCGGCCTGGCTCCTGCTTTTGCTGCTCTTGCTCGGCAGCACCGCCGCCTCGGCCCAAACCACCGCCGACTCGACGGCCAACGCCGACCGGCAAGGCAAGCGCCGGGCCGGCTCGGTGCCCACGCAGCCCGTGCGCGTTATTTCGGCCGACCCCAACGAGCCCCAGAGCCCGCCCCCACCCGGCGAAAAGAACTCGGGCCGCCCGCAGCAACCGGGCATTTCGCGCAAGCCCGCGCCTAGCCTCACGCCCGATAGCACCGGGCTGGCCGTGCGCGATACCAGCCGCGCCGCCCGTCTGCAAGACTCGCTGCACCTGGCCGACCTCAAGCGCCGCAGCCAGATTGAAACGGTGGTGAAGTACTCGGCCACCGACTCGATTCAGTTCGACGTGACCAGCAAAATAGCGCGCCTCTACAGCAAGGCCAACGTGGACTACGGGGCCATGAACATGAAGGCCGACATGATAGTGGTGGACTATGGCCACAGCACCGTAATCGCCAACAGCCGCATGGATACCATCAAGCACCGGCTGCGCGGCAAGCCCGTGTTCAAGCAAACTGCCGACACCTACACGGCCGAGGAAATTGCCTATAATTTCAAGAGCAAGCGCGGCCTTATCTCGGGGGCCATCACGCAGAGCGGCGAGGGCTACATTCATTCAGAAACCGCTAAGCGCCAGGCCGACAATACTATCCACAACCTGGGCACCACCTACACTACGTGTAACCTCGAGCACCCGCACTTCTACATCAGGGCGGCCAAGGCCAAGGTGATACCGGGCAAGGCTGTCATTACGGGGCCGTTTCACATGGTTATCGGCGATGTGCCGCTGCCGCTGGGGCTGCCGTTTGGCTATTTTCCGATGCAGCACGGCGGGCGGGGCTCGGGGCTCATTATTCCCACCTTCGGGCAGGCGCAGGACCGCGGCTACTACCTCTCGAACGGCGGCTACTACTGGGCTCCTAATGACTACCTGGGCTTGCGCGTGACGGGCGACCTCTACGCTGGCAACGCCGAGCGCTTTGGCGGCTACGGCATCAATACCGAGCTGACCTACAACAAGCGCTACCGCTACCGGGGCAGCGCTCGCATTTCGTACACCAACCGGCCTACGACCTCCATCCTGGGCACGGGCACCGCCACCACTACCACCGAGTACGTGGCCCCGCCCACCGCCCAAACCTTCTGGATAACCTGGAACCACACGCCGGTGCCCACGCCGGGCGGCGGGGTGTTTTCGGCCAGCGTGCAGGCGGGTAGCTCGTTTTATAACCGCGTCAATACCCTCGACCCGCGCCGCTACCTGGCGGCCTCGTTCAACTCGACCGTGAGCTACTCCAAGCAGCTGCGGCACTTGCCCGTCAACTACGCCATTCAGGCCAGCCAAAGCCAGAACGTGACCAATGGGGAAATGACCTTTACCCTGCCCAACCTGAGCGTGGGCGTGGCCCGGCAGTACCCCTACCAGTGGCTCGGCATCAAGCCCCACGGGGCCTGGTACGAGCAGTTTGCCGTGAGCTACAACCTGATAGCCCAAAACCAGATTACCAACGTGGTGCAGGCCCGCACGCTAAGCTCGGGCCTGCCGCTGCTGGGCGGCAGCACCACGGCCTACAACATTCCGGTGAGCTTGTCGAATTTGACGCCGCTGCTGCGCAATGCCCAGAACGCGGCCCAGCACCAGTTTCAGATTACGCTGCCCTCGGCCACGCTCTTTCACCACGTGCAGGTGCAGCCGTCCATCAACTACGGCGAAACGTGGTACGCCCGCTCGCTCAATTATCGCTACGTGCCGCAGGCCCAGGCCGTGCGCGTCGATACGGTGAGCGGCTTCAACCGGCAGTACTCGTACTCGGCCAACGTGTCGGCGGCCACTACGTTTTATGGGCAGCTGAATTTTACAGGTAAGAAAATCAAGGCCATTCGCCACAAGGTGACGCCCAGCCTGAGCTATGCCTACTCGCCCGACCTCACCAAGAGCCCCAGCGTGTACCAGACGCTGAATGTGGGCGCCGACGAAAGCGGCAATTCCATCGGGGTGGGCGCGCTGCGCGACAACTACGGGCGGCTGCTCGACCCGCGCACTTTCTCGCGCTACCAAGGCTTTTTGCTGAGCCAGTCGGCCAGTGCCCGGGTTAGCCAGCTTTCCTTCTCGGTGCAAAACCAGATTGAGATGAAAGTGCGCAACAACCGCGACACCACGGGCACCGAGGAGTTTAAGAAAGTGAGCCTAGCCGATGGTATCGACCTGGCGGTGGGCTACAACTTTGCGGCCGACTCGCTCAAGCTCTCGGCCCTGAGCCTGGGCTACCGCGTGCAGATTGCCAAGAAGCTTAATGTAGTGGTCAGCAGCTCGTTCTCGTTTTACCAGCGCGACTCGACCGGCCGCCAGCTCAACCGCTATTTGTTTGAGCAGAAGAACTTTCGCCTGGCCCGCCTCACCTCGGCCAACTTGAGCATGGGCTACCAGTTTAACCCCGTGGCCCGGCCCAAGAGCAAGGCCAACATCCCCAGAAGCGTAGCCCCATCCAACGACCCGATACTGGGCTCGCCTACGCCCATTGCGCTGTACGCCGACTACATCGACTTCGACATTCCGTGGGAGGCCAGCGTGCAGTACACGGCCAGCTACACCACGGCGTCGGCCCCCATCCGGGCCAACCTCTACGGCATCACGCCCGTTCTCTCGACCAATTCTATCACGGCCAGCGGTTCGGTGAAGCTCACCGACAACCTGCGCCTAAGCTCCAGCCTCAACTTCGACCTGCGGGCCGGCACCTTCGTGTATCCGGTCATCAACTTCACCCGCGACCTGCACTGCTGGCAAATCACCGGCATGTGGATGCCCGTGGGCGTGACGCGCGGCTACAGCTTCACCATCGCCGCCAAAAGCAGCCTGCTCCAAGACCTGAAGCTGAACCGCAACCGGACGATATTGAACCGGTAGGTTTTTAGGGTAAGAGGGTATGGGGGTGGGAGGGTAAGAGTTATCCTTCAACTCCTACCCTCCCACCCCCATACCCTCTTACCCTAAAAACTATTCCCCAAACATAAATACCTCCTCGCGTACAAACAGCTCGCCATCAGGGCGCAGCAGGGCGAGGTTGCTGATTTCCAGCTCCAGGTTAAATGTCTGGTTATTCAGGAATTGCATAACCGGGCCGAGCAGCTCGGGCGTGGTATCGTGCAGGGCCAGCGATACGTGGGGCAGCCACAGGTCGGGGGCGCTGTACTTGTCGGTGCGGCTGCACATGGGCGTGGCCACCTCCAGAATGCGGTGGTGCAGCTGGTTGAGGTAATCGGAGCGCAGCACGGGAATGTGGATGACGGGCCGCTCGCCCGGAAACATGCCTAGCCCGGTGGTGTGGGCGATGAAATTTTTGCTGGTGTCGGCAATCTGGCGCAGGGCCGCTTTCAGCAAATCCAGGTCGATGGGCTCGACTAGCTGGTAGGTGAGGTGCGGCTCGGGCGTGGCTTGCACGTCGGTGAGGCCAAACTCCGTTTCCAGGCTCTTGATGAGCTTATTGATGTGGTCGGATGAGGGCGGCGCTAGCAGCGAGGTAATAGCAAGCATTGAACAGGAGAAACGGCGCAAAAAAGATGGTAGCCAGGGCAACGCGCCGCCTCAGCCCCAAAACTACACTAGTAGCGTGAGTAAGCCTCAGAAGTTTACTTTCGTAATGCTGAACTGCGACACCGGCGGCGTCTGCATAGCCTGCAAGGCATTGAGGTAAGAGCCGAGCACGTAGCTGTCGGTACCGTTGCGCCGGGCCATGGTGGTAGGGTACACCGCTCCGGTGGCAAAGCTGCCGGTACGGCTCACACTGCCAAAGTTGTCGGGGCTGGCCAGGCGGTACACCTGCCCTTGCGCATTGCAGGACACGAGTAGCGTGCTATTGTCGATAAGCTGCAAGCCATCATCGTTGCTGAGGTCGAGGCCGGTAGCGGTTACCTTAGTGAAGGCAGCCGGGTTGGCCAGCGGCACTTTGATGAGGGCGCCTTCGTCGGACTTGGCCACGATGAGGAAGCCGCTGGGGTGGTACACAATGCCATTGAGCCCAAACTTGCCAGCCGGAGCCGACAGGGCCGCGTTTTCCAGAAAAACAGAGGCCGTACCCTGGGTATCAATTTTATAGATAATGGGGGCGTAGCTATCGGTGACGTAAATATTACTATTCCCGTCCACTGCTATGTCATTGGCAAAATGGCTGAGCGCGGGGCGCAGGCCGCCGAGGTCCACGTAAGCCGTTTTGGCACCCGCGCCGCTGAATACTGCCACGGCGGCCAGCTTGCGTAGGGTGGCGGCGGTGCTGCGGGCGGTGTTGTAGCCGGGGTCTGACACGGCCACGAGCAGGCGGCTATTGGCCGCATCCAGGTTCAGGCCGATGGTCGAAATCAGCTGCGGGTCGTCGGCAAAAGTGGTGTAGGTACCATCATCATGCACTTGCCCAATGCGGCCCATCGTCTGGGAGCTCACCAAGAATCGGCTGCTCTGGTTGTCATATTGTACGCCTTCGGGGTAGAGGTTGGCTTGGGTGAACGTTATCTGGGTTGGCGCGGCGGCGACGGCAGTGTCCTGGTCTTTTTTGCAGGCGGCCGCCCCTAGCAGCAGCGTGCCGAGCACGCCAAGGCGGGTTATATTGGAAAGGTTGAGTTGGTGCATGAACTATAGATTTAAGGAATAAAAGCCGCTTGCGTGTACGATAAGCAAGCGGGGGAAGGTTCGGGGCCGGGCTGCCAGCGGCAACCCTAGCGGGGGGCTTTGCCGTTAGTCCTACTTCGTCTACTTGTTCTGCTTTTGTCACGTGCTGTTGAGCTTTCCACTTCACCCCGCCCTTGGGGCCGCTGGCTGCGGTGGGGCCTGGGCATACTATTAGGTTTGTTGGTGCTGGTGGCGCTGGCCATCTGGCTGGGTTTCGACCCGTGGCTGCGCCGCACCCTGGAGCACAAGGTGTCCGAGCAGACGCATGGTCAATATCAGCTCCAAATCAACCACTTAGAAACTAAGTTTGGCCCGCGGGCACTGCACCTGCGCGGCCTAGCGCTGCGCCCCACCGCCGCCACCGTGGCCGATACGCTGCCCCGCGTGCAGCTGCGCTTGGCCCGCCTCGACCTCAGCGGCGTGGGCGTGCTGGCGTTGCTGCGCGGTCACACCGCGCCGGTCGATAGCCTAGTGCTCGACTCGCTGCAGGTGCAAGTTTTGGCTTTGGCCAAAAAGCCCGCCCCCCACCCTACTGCCCCTTTTTACGAGCAGCACCCGCTGCAACTGGGCTACCTGGCGTTGCGCCACACGGGCGGCACGCTGGGCCCGGCCGACGCGCCCACCGCGCAGGTAACCCGCGCCGAGGTGCAGGCCCGCGACCTGCTGATAACCAGCGCCGGAGCGGCCGATACCCAGCGCTTGGCTTTTGCTGCGGCCTGGCAGGCGGTGCTGCGCTACCCGCAGGGCCGCCTGGGCGGGCACATTATCGCGCTGGCCACGGCCACTTTTTCGAGTGAGAAGCAAACGTTTTCCGTTGACTCGCTGAGCATTGAGCCGCCCGCGCCGGGCCAGGGCACGCCGGGCGCTACCCAAGTGGCTTTCCTGATGCCGCAGCTACGAGTGCGGGGCTTGCAAGCGGCGGCCTGGCAGCACCAGCAGCGCTTCCGGGCCGACTCGGTGGTGGCGCAGCAGCCCCGGCTGTCGTTTCGGCCGCCGGCCCAGGCCCCGCCGCCCTTGTGGGAGCTGATACAGCCTCTGGCGCACCGGGCCGATATTCGCCATTTTCGGATTAACGATGGCTTTATGGCCATTACCGGCCTACAGCACAAGCCCGTGGTGCGGCACGTGTTTGCGGTGGGTGAGGCGCTGCGCGTCGACTCGGTGGGCGGGCACGCGGGGGGGCGGCGCATCTTGTACGCCCGCAGTTGGGCGGCGCGTAGCGGGCGTATTACGGCCACGTTCGATGCGCCCGCTTACCCGGCCAGCATCGAGCGCGTTTTCCTCAACACCCAAACCGGGGCCATGCGCCTGACCGGGCTGGCGCTACGCCCTATCTACTCGCCCATTCAACTCAACCGCCGCAAGGGCTACCAGGTCACGCAGGTACGCATCCAAATGCCCGAGCTGCGGGCCCAAGGCTTTGATTTTAACCTGCTTTCCGACCATAGCCACTTGCGCATTGCCCGCCTCACCGCCGAGCGGCCGTGGCTGGGTTTGGGCAGCGACGGCCGCGGCCCCATCGACCCGCACCAGTCGGTGATGACGCCCGAGGCCGTGCGCAAGCTGCGCCTGCACCTAGAGATAGCCCGCTTCGATATCCACAACGCCACTATTTACACCACGTACCGCAGCGGGCGCACGCCGCGCCTGGGCACCTTCACCATCAGTGAGCTCACGGGCACGCTGCGCAACGTCAGCAACAACCCGCGCTCCCAGACGGTAGCCCACCCGCTCACGGCCTCGGCCACGGCGCTGGTTGAGGGCCGCTCGCGGCTGCAAGCCCACCTCACCGCCCCGCTGCTCGATGCCCAGGGCCGGCACCATTTGTGGGGCAGCTTCGGGGCCGCGCCGCTCACCATCCTGAACCACATTACAGTACCCACTAAGCTGCTAGGCTTCAAGAGCGGCAATATTCAGCTCATTACGTTTGACCTGCACGCCAACCGCCGGCAGATAACCGGCACCATGCAGGCCCGCTACACGGATTTAAAGTTTGAATTTTTTAAATACAAAGACGGCGAGCTGAAAAAGCCGCTGTTCACGCGCCTCAAAAACGGGCTGGTCAATGTGGTGGTGCGCGACAATAACCCGCGCCCCAGCGGCCGCTTCGTAACCGGCGACATGACTTCACGCCGCGAATTACAATCTTCGGTGTTTTCGGCGTGGCGGCAGGGGCTGATAAGCGGCCTGCTAAATAGTGCGGGCGTGCCCTCAAAAATGGCCCAAAAGCTGAGCCAAAGCCAGAGTACAGTGCCGCTGCCTTAGGTATTATCAATTGAGTCCGAAGCTCTAAAAACACTAGCGCCGCCGGATAAAACCGGCACTACTCCGCTCAAAAGGCTGTTCTATAAGTAGGACAGCTTTTTTTGTGAGCTACTCTCGCCCCCGGCCCCCCGCTAAAAAAGAGGCGCTAGCGGTGAGGTTAGCGCCGTACCTTTGTGGTTGAATATCCGCTGCGTAATGATTTCTATCTCCGACCTAGACTTTCACTTTGGCTCGCGTGCCCTCTACGATAAGGCCAGCCTGCACATTAAACCCAAAGACAAAATTGGCCTTATCGGGCTGAATGGTACCGGTAAATCGACCTTGCTGCGCCTCATGGTGGGCGAGTACAAGGCCGACGGCGGCTCTATTTCGATGAGCAAGGAAGTCTCGCTGGGCTTCCTCAACCAGGACTTGCTAAGCTACGACACCCACGAGTCCATCCTCAACGTGGCCCTGCAAGCCTTCGAGGAAGCGCTGGATTTGCAGAAGAAAATCGACGAGATTCTCATCGAGTTCGAAACCAACTACACCGACGACTTGGTCAACAAGCTGGCCGACTTGCAGGAGCGCTTCGAGGCGCTGGGCGGCTACACCATGCAGGCCCGCGCCGAAGAGATTTTGGAAGGCCTGGGCTTCTCGACCGAGGAGCTGCAAAAGCCGCTCAAGTCGTTTTCGGGCGGCTGGCGCATGCGCGTGATGCTGGCCAAAATCCTGCTGCAACAGCCTTCCTTATTGCTGCTTGACGAACCAACCAACCACTTGGACTTGCCGAGTATCAAGTGGATAGAGAACTACCTGGCCGACTACGAAGGTGCCGTTATCATCGTGAGCCACGACCGCGAGTTTCTGGACCGCACCACCAACACCACCGTGGAGGTGCTGGGCGGCAAGCTGGTGCCCTACGCCGGCAACTACACCTATTACCTCGAAGAAAAAGAGGAGCGCAACCTCATCCAGAAGGGCGCTTTCGAAAACCAGCAGTCGCAGATTCGGGCGGCCGAGCGGTTTATCGAGCGCTTTAAGGCCAAGGCCAGCAAGGCCAAGCAGGCCCAAAGCCGCGTAAAAGCCCTCGACAAGCTCGAGCGCATTGAGGATGTGGCCCAGGATGCGGCCAAAATCAACATGAAGTTCACCTTCAAGGTGGAGCCCGGCCGCCACGTGCTGCGCATGGAGCACGTGACGAAGAAGTACGACCAGAAGCTGATTTTCCGCGACACGAACGTGCACATCGAGCGGGGCGATAAAATCGCGCTCATCGGGGCCAACGGCAAGGGCAAATCGACGCTGATGCGCCTCGTGGCGGGCACCGAAAACCCCACCGAGGGCAAGCACCAGCTGGGTCACAACGTCATCATGTCGTTCTACGCCCAGCACCAGCTCGAAAGCCTGACGCTTGAGAATGAGATACTTCAGGAGATGAGTGAGGCTGGCTCGAAGCGCAATGACATGGAATTGCGCTCGGTACTGGGCTCGTTCCTGTTCACGGGCGAGGAGGTTTTCAAGAAAATCAAAGTCCTGAGCGGCGGCGAAAAGAGCCGCGTGGCCCTGGCTAAAACTCTGATTTCGGAAGCCAACTTCCTGCTGCTCGACGAACCGACCAACCACTTGGATATGGTGTCGGTAAACATCCTGATTCAGGCCCTGGAGCAGTACGAGGGCACGTTTATCGTGATTAGCCACGACCGGTACTTCGTGGAAAACGTGGCCACCAAAATCTGGTTTATCGAGGATTACCAGCTCAAGGAATACCCCGGCACCTACGTCGAGTACGAGCAGTGGCAGGAAGACCGCGAGAAGGCCGCCAAAAAAGCCGGCCTGCCCAGCCCCTCGGCCGCCAAGCCCGCCCCGAAGTCGGAGCCCAAAGTTGAAGCTGCGCCTGCCAAAACTGCGTCGCCCGACCAGAAGAAGGCGCTGAAAGAGTTGGCCGAGGTAGAAGCCAACATCGACAAATTGGAAAAGGAACTGGCCATCTACGAAAAGCAGCTGGCCGACCCGAAGATTTACCAGAATGCCTCGCAGTTGAAAGACACGACGTTGAAATTTGAGCAAACCAAAAAGGAATTGGTGCGCCTGAATGACCGCTGGGAAATGCTGGCGGAAATGTAAAAAGCCCTTAGCTAAAGAGAAAGCCCCGCTAGAAATTGATAATTTCTAGCGGGGCTTTCTCTTTAGCTAATTCTCGATACACGTCTTCAAATCAAGTAGCCGTTGCTGCACATTGCTACGCAGGTTTTGCTTGATAAACGCAGTTAAAAGGCTAAAGGGAAACCGCAACTCAAACGAATATAAAAACGTGACTTCTGTCAGGTCTTTAGTAAGTTCTTTAAACGTCCAGGAGCCCAAAAACCCTTTGAATAGAAACGGGCCTTTGGTCATTTTTATGGCCGTCACTTTGGGCCGGTTAAAGCTTACGTACTCCGTTACCATGCCTAAGCCATTTTTGGCTACGCAATAGGCTTTTACGCCTTTGTCAGCTTTTTGCGCGCCTTCGATAAGCTCGGCGCGCTTCAGGAAAGTATCCCAATTGAGCCGGTTGGCATAATCTTGCGTGTAATCAAAGATTACTTCTGGGGCGGCGGCAATGCTTATTTTCTCCGAAAACTTAATTGCTGCCATTATTCAGAATTCGTTAATAAGAACTTGCCCACATTAACAGGAAGCGGGCACGCGAGCCGCGCCCACGTATAGCAGCGAAGGTAACCGCCGGCCGGCCTAAGGGCAACAGCCCCGGCCGTAACTTTCGCCCCATGCGCCTCCTCCCCTACCTACCCTACTTCCTTTTCGCCACGGCCTGCGTGCCGCTGGGCACGCCCATCACCAACCCCGACCTGCCCGCCAGCCAGCAACGGGCCGCGCCCTCGGCCGCCAGCGTGCCACTGCGCTACTACGACTACATCTACGACCCCAATGTGCGCAGCGTGCAGTGCTACGTGGGTAATGGCATCAGCTCTACCAGCACCACTACGGGCACCAGCGGCTCGAGCACCGACGCCGCTACCTCCAATGTTACGGCCGTGCTGGGCCCGCCCATCGTGCCCCTGAGCCAGGCGCAGCCCATTACCCTAGAGTTTGACGTGCTGGGCGAGCGGCCGCCACGCCTCACGGCCAAGCTCATCCATTGCGACCTGGGCTGGACGCCCTCGCAGCTCACCGATTTGCAGTTTCTGGATGAGATAAACGAGTTTAACCTCACCAATTACCAGACTTCCGTCAACACCAAGGTGCCCTACTACCACTACACGCTGGCGGTGCCGCGGGTGAAGCTCAGCGGCAACTACCTGCTGGTGGTGCAAGGCCCCAACAACGTGCCGCTGCTCTCGCGCCGGCTGCTGGTGTATGAAAATCAAGTAGTTGCCTCGCTGGAGCAGGGCATCGTGGCCGGCGGGGTCGATGCCCGCTACGCCTACCAGCAGCTCAACTTTCGCATCAGTTACAGCGCCGTGGAGCTGCTAAACCCGGCCGTGGAGGTGAAGGTGGTGCTGCGCCAGAACTTCCGCTGGGACAATGCCCGCTACAACCTGCGCCCCACCTTCGTGCGCGACGCCGAGCGCGTGCTGGAATACCAGTATTTCAACTACGAAAACGCCTTCCCCGGCCTCAGCGAGTACCGTTATTTTGACGCCCGCTCCTTCCAGTCCAACGGCCTCGGTATAGCCCGCCTTCAGCGCCAGGCCAACCCCGTGCAGCTAGACCTGCTGCCCGAAGCCACCCGCAATGGCCAGGCCTACAACCAGTTCTACGATGCCAACGGCCAGCGTATTTTCGAAAATCGCGAGTATGGCCAAGGCGCAACAAATGGCGACTACGGCCAGGTTACTTTTAATTTGAAAGCGCCGCAACCCGCGCCCGGCCCGGTCTATGTGTTTGGCGCCCTCAGCGACTGGCAGCTCAAGGACGAGTTTCGGCTGACGTATGACAGCTTGCAGCAGCGCTACACCGGTCGGGCGCTGCTCAAGCAGGGCTACTATAGCTACGACTACGCCGTGGCCCCCAAAGTAAGCGGCGTGCCGCCCGATGAAATCTACTTCGAAGGCACCCACACCGAAACCGAAAACCAGTACGACTTGCTGGTGTATTACCGCCCGCCGGGAACCCGCACCGACCTGCTCATTGCCTACCAGGCACTCGACCTAAACGTGCGCTAAGGGCTGCTACCCTCATTTGCAATTTCTAACCTAAACCCCGTCTTGCCGACAATCCGGCAGGCGGGGTTTTGTCGTATATCAACTAGAAAATTGCTAAAAAATTATTCTACCAAGTACGCTGCATGCCGCTTATTTATTGTGCTGCTGCGTGGTGGCTACCTCACACAGCTCAGCTTTCCTGGCAGGCTCATTTTAAATACTATAGCCTATTTTTTGACCATTCCAATTTAATTAAGCAGCCGTTTGCTGTTGCCTAGCTATTTATAAAACAAACTTGGTAGCAACTCACACCTTATTCATTTTTACCTCTTTATTTAGCACTACTTTTTACTACCAATATTTTTAGCCTTTCAATAATATTTCGTATCTTTGGACATGCGCAAAACCCAGCTTCCTACTCCTCTTCCGGTGCAGCAATATGCCCGCTGCGTGAACGATACGAACCAACCCGCCGGCTACATCGGTGACTGGCCCACCGCGGGCCGCGTGTACCCGGTGCGGGTGCTGCCCCACGCGCAAAGCGGCCAGCCGCACGTGCACGTGCTGGGTTTTTATGCCGAGCGGCCCTATGGTGCCTTTGCCGCCCACCGCTTTGAAGAAGTGGCCACTGTGTGGCTGAATTAACCAGGGCTGCCCACTGGTTGATTCTTTTGCCCTGAAATAAAAACGCCCGCCGTGTGCTACACGGCGGGCGTTTTGCTTGCAAAAAGCTACGCGATTACCTGCGCCGCTACGTCGAAGGTGGCGGCGGGCGGCTGGGGGTTCATTTCGGTGAGGGCGGCCACTACTATCTCCAGGATGGCGAGGTCGCGGGCCCACTTGTGGTTGGCCGGAATAACATACCACGGCGCGCTGGGCGTAGAGCAGGCGCTTAGCGCATCCTGAAAAGCCGCCTGGTAACTGTCCCAGAGCTTGCGTTCATCGAGGTCAGCAGGCTCAAACTTCCACAGCTTGGCGGGGTCGTCGAGGCGGGCTTGGAGGCGGCGGGCTTGCTCGTCTTTGGAAATGTGCAGGAAGAATTTGATAATGCGGGTGCCGTCGCGGGTCAGCAGCTCCTCAAAATTATTGATATCCTGGTAGCGCGGCTGCCACACCTCGGGCCCGATGAGGCCGTGCACCCGCGTCACCAGTACGTCTTCGTAGTGCGAGCGATTGAAAACTCCGATGTGGCCCTTGCCAGGCGTTTGCTGATGAATACGCCACAAAAAATCGTGGTCCAGTTCTTCTTTGCTCGGTGCTTTGAAGGCGGCCACCTGCACCCCGGCCGGGTTGAGGCCCGTGAGCAGCTGGCGAATGGCCCCGTCCTTGCCCCCCGTATCAATGGCCTGAAACACCAGCAGCACACTACGGCGGTGCTCGGCGTAGAGGTTTTCCTGCAAGTCGCTGAGCTGTTTGTGCAGCTCTTCGAAGCGCTTTTTTGCGTGCTTTTTGCCTTCAAATGGGGCGGTAGCATCGGGGTCGATGCTGGCTAAGTGCAGCGGCTGGTTGGGTTTTACGAGTACGGCCGGGGTGGCGGAAGGGTGGTCAATGGGCATGAGCAAAAAACACAAGAGCACGGCCCTTATTGGCCGTGCTTTTATTAAACGAAAAAGGGTGGTTACCGCGTTGTATAAATAACCAGCCGTGGGGGCCGCGGCCGCTTTTTTGGCGTCAGAATTGCCTAGGCTCAGGTCCTTATCCCTTCGTTTTTGCTTATGCCTTTTCTTCCTCGCTTTTTCCGCCAGCTGGCGGTGGCCGCTGGGCTACCGGCCTTGCTGCTAGCCACGGGGCCGGCCGCGCAGGCGCAGACCCCGGCGGCCACCGCTACCGACTTGCCGGCCAGCCAGGCGGCGGGCATCATCCGCGAAATCACCGAGGCCGTGGGCTTGCAGCCGCGCTTCGAGCTGCGGGCCACGTCGGTGGTGCCCAATGCGGCGGCCGTGGTGTATGACGGCAAGCGCTACCTGCTGTATAACCCCAAGTTTCTGGCCGCCGTGAACCGCGCCGGCCACACCGACTGGGGCGGTATCAGCATTCTGGCTCACGAAATGGGCCACCACCTCAACGGCCACACCCTGCGCGGCGGGGGCTCGCAGCCGCAGGATGAGCTAGAGGCCGACGAATTTTCGGGCTTTGTGCTGCGCCGCCTGGGGGCCAGCCTGGCCCAAGCGCAGGCTGCCATGGCCACCACGCCCGATGATGAGGGCTCGGCCACGCACCCCGGCCGGGGGCCGCGCCTCGCCGCCATCAGCCAGGGCTGGAACCGGGCCAATACCCAGCTGGCCGCCGTGGCCAGGTCAGGTGCCGTGCAGCCCTCGGCCCAGCCCATTGCGCTGGCCCCGCACCCAGCCCCTCAGGTGCAAGCCGCTGCTGATGACGGCGAAGAAGCCGAGGCCCCACGGGCTGCCGCAGCCCTGGCCCGCGGGGCCAGCACCACTAGCGCGCCCGTGCGGCTGGTGGGCCAGCTCACTTTTCGCGACAACCCCGAGGTGCCCTTCTACCTGACTAGCGCCCTCAACGTGGTGCGCCTGGCCGATGAAAACAGCGACGACGATGACGAGGCCAGCCGCGTGCGCTCGGCCGAAGTAGTGGGCCGCCTGCGCCGCACCGGCAACGCCGCCTTCCCCTACGTGCTCGAAGACGGCCAGCAGCGCCCGCTGTTCGTGACGCCCCGCGGCGACGTGTACAACAAGGCCGGCCAGCGCGTGGCCAAGCTGCACGATTAATCTTTTTGCTTTAAAAACGTTTGTCCTTGCGAGCGCAGCGAAGCAATCGCACCAAAACGAGCCACTCGGGTTCCGTGCTGGTGCGATTGCTTCGCTGCGCTCGCAAGGACAAACGTTTTTTTGCCCATACCTATTAGCTCAATAAAATGCCTGAATTACCCGAAGTCGAAATCTACCGCCGCTTTATCAACGAAGTAGCGGTGGGCCAGACTATTACCGGCCTCGAAGTGCGCGATGCGCACGTGCTGGCCGTGCCCGAAGACGAGCTGCGCGCCGCCGTGGTGGGCCGCACCATCACCGGCACCGGCCGTCTAGGCAAAAACTGCTTTTTGGAGCTGGATAACGGCCGCCTGCTGGTGTTGCACTTTGGCATGACCGGCGACATCGGCGCGTACCGCGATGCGCCCGATGCCCCACGCTTCACCCGCGTGGCCTGGCAACTGAGCGACTCGGGCTTGAACTTGGCGTTTATCGACCCGCGCAAATTTGGCCGCATCCGGCTGGCTGACAGTACCGAGGCGTATCAAAAAGCCAAGAAGCTAGGCCCCGATGCCCTGCAAATAACCGCCGCCGAGCTGCACCAGAAACTGAGCCGCCGCAAAGTGTTTGTGAAGCCGCTACTGCTCGACCAAAGCCTGACCGCCGGCCTCGGCAACTGGATAGTGGACGAAGTGCTTTTTCAAGCCAAAATCCACCCCGAGCGGCTGGGCAATTCGCTTTCTGAAACGGAAACGACGGCCCTGCACGCCGCCATTCAGGAAGTACTGACTACGGCTATTCAGCACGAAGCCAACTACAAGCATTTCCCCCAGAAATTTCTCATTCACGCCCGCGAGTGGGACGACTCGGCCACGCCGGGCAGCGACGCGCACACCTTTTGCCCGCGCCACCCCAAGGTGAAGATTGAGAAGTTTTACGTGGGCGGCCGGGCCACGTACACCTGCCCGCAGTGCCAGCCGGCACCGGCAGCGTTGGCTGGGTAGCGTACTTTTGCGCGCCATGCCTACGCCTCCTTCCCATCCCTTGCCCTACGGCCGCCAATTCATCAGCGACGATGATGTGGCGGCCGTGGTCGAAACGCTCCGCTCCGATTTCCTTACCCAGGGCCCCCGCGTGGCCGAGTTTGAGGAAAAATTTGCCACCTACATAGGGGCCAAGCACGCCGTGGCCGTGACCAACGGCACGGCCGCCCTGCACCTATGTGCGCTGGCGCTGGGCGTGCAGCCCGGCCAGCGCGTCATTACTACGCCCATCACCTTCGCGGCCTCGGCCAACTGCGTGCGCTACTGCGGCGGCGAGGTGCACTTTGCCGACATCGACCCGGCTACGGGCTTGCTTGATTTAAAAGCAGTTAGAGCGCTGCTCGAAGCGCATCCGCAGGGCTATTTCACTGGCTTGATTCCGGTCGATTTTGCGGGCCTGGCTGTCAACCTGGAAGAAGCACGGGCGCTGGCCGACGAGTTTAAGCTCTGGATAATTGAGGACGCCTGCCATGCGCCAGGCGGCTTTTTTGCGGATAGCCAAGGCACCGAGCGCCGCTGCGGCAGCGGGCAGCTGGCCGAGCTGGCCATCTTCAGCTTTCACCCCGTCAAGCACATTGCCACCGGCGAGGGCGGCATGATAACCACCAATGACGACGCCTTGGCCCGCCACCTGCGCCGCCTGCGCACCCATGGCATCGAGCGCGAAGCTACCGGCCTGCTGCGCCAGGACGAAGGCGGCTGGTACATGGAAATGCAGGAGCTAGGCTACAACTACCGTATTTCGGATATCAACTGCGCCCTGGGCGTTAGCCAGTTGGCGCGCGCCGCCGAGGGCCTCACTCGCCGCCGCCAGCTAGCGGCGCAGTACGACGCAGCCTTTGCCCAGTTGCCGGGCGTAGGGGTTTTAGCGCCCGGCCGGCCGGGCCACGCCTACCACCTGTACATTATTCAGGTCGAAAACCGGCGCGGGCTCTACGAGTTTTTGCGCACCAAAAACGTACTGGCTCAGGTGCATTACGTGCCCGTGCACCGCATGCCTTACTACGAAAAGCTGGGCTGGCAAGCGGGCGATTTCCCCCACGCCGAGGCCTATTATTCGCGCTGCCTCAGCCTGCCCCTCTACCCCACCCTCACCGACGAGGAGCAGGCGTATGTCATTGACTGCGTGCAAGACTTTTTAGCCCAAACTCCCGCGTGAGCGCGCCCGCTACCGGCACTGGACCGCGGCCCCTGGTGGAGCGTCTGGCCCTGGGCACTGCCCAATTTGGCCTGGCCTACGGCCTGAACAACCAAACCGGCCAGCCCTCCCAAACCGCCGTAGCCGAGGTGCTGGCCGCCGCCCAGGCCGCCGGCCTCACGCTGCTCGACACCGCCGCTGCCTACGGCAACAGCGAGGCGCGCCTGGGCGAACTGGCCGGGGCCAATGCAGCCTTCGACATCATAACCAAGCTACCGGCCGGGCCGCCCGCGCAGGTAGCGCAACACCTGGCCGCGGCGCTGTCCCGGCTGCGGCGCGAGCGGCTATACGGGGTCATGTTTCACGCCTTCAAGCCGTTGCAGGACGAGCCGGCCGCCTGGCAGGCGCTGCAAGCAGCGCGGGCGGCGGGGCAGGTGGCGCGCATCGGCGTGTCGCTCTACCACCCGCACGAGGCCGAGTGGCTGCTAGCTGAAGGCTGGGATATTGACCTGGTACAGGTGCCATATAGTGTGTTCGACCAGCGCTTTGCGGCGGTGCTGCCCCAACTGGCGGCGCAGGGCGTAGAAGTACACGTGCGCTCAGCTTTTTTGCAGGGATTGTTGTTGCGCGAGCCGGGCACGCTGCCCACGTTTTTCCAGCCGCTGGCTCCGAAGCTGACGCAGCTGCGGGCGCTGGTGGCTGCGGCGGACGTGCCGCTGCCGGCCGCGCTGCTGCTCTTTGCAGCCTATGCGCCGGGCGTGGCGCGGGCCGTCATTGGCGTCGATTCGGTGGCTAATTTGCGCGAAAACCTGGCGGCGGCGCATTACCTCGCCGCCGCCGAAAAGCTGCGGCCGGCCCTAACCGAGCTGGCCGAACCTACCGACACGTTTATTCTCCCCTACGCATGGCCGCCGCGCCCCTGACCGACGATTTTTACCGCTCTATGTTCAACCTCAGCGGCCAAACCGTGCTGCTCACGGGTGGCTACGGGCACCTGGGGCAAGCCATTGCGGCCGGCCTGCTGGCCCACGGGGCGCAAGTGGTGGTGCTGGGGCGCAGTGAAGAGAAATTTAGCGCCGCGTTTGCGGAGCAACCTGACACCTTGCATTTTATACCCTGCGACGTGGCCTCCGCCGAGTCGGTGCAAACTGCTTTCCAGCGCAGCCGCGAGCTATATGGCTTGCCTGGCGTGCTTATCAACAATGCCTTTTACAGCCGGGGCCAGCAGCCCGATGCCCTGCCCGATGCCGACTTTGCGCTGGGCCTCGATGGCTCGGTGGGCACCGCCTACCGCTGCCTGCGCGAGGTGCTGCCCTACCTGCGCGAGCGCGGCAGCGGCAAAATCATCAACGTGGCCTCCATGTACGGCATGGTAGCCCCCGACTTTGCGGCCTACGATGAGTACCCGCAGTTTCTGAACCCGCCGCACTACGGCGCGGGCAAAGCGGCCATGATTCAGTTAACCAAATACTTCGCCTCGTACCTGGGGCCCGAGAATATTCAAGTAAACTGCGTGTCGCCAGGCGCTTTTCCGTCGGATAAGGTGCGCGAAACCGAGGGCTTTGAAGGCGAGTTGCGCCGCCGCATTCCGCTGGAGCGCGTGGGCGAGCCCCAGGACTTGGCCGGGGCGTTTGTGTTCCTCAGCTCGGCGGCGGCCAACTTCGTAACCGGCCACAACCTGGTGGTAGATGGTGGCTGGACTATTCGCTAAGCCCTCCTGCTGATGCCCACTCAACCCACTCGCGTACTAGCCCTCATTCAAGCCCGACTAGGGTCATCGCGGCTGCCGGGAAAGTCGGCGCTACCGCTGCCACTCTCGGCACTGGGTGCCGAAAACACTATTCTGGGCCACGTAGTGGGCCGGGCCCGGCAGGCAGCATTGGTGCGCGAAGTGATAATAGCCACTACCACCCAGCCGCTCGACGACCCCCTAGCTGCCCTGGCCGCCCAGCTAGGGGTCGGCGTATTTCGGGGCGATGAGCAGGACGTGCTGGGCCGCTTTGCGGGTGCGCTAGCCCGGGCAGAGCCGGCCGGTGTACTCGTGCGTCTCACGGCCGATAACCCCGCCCTCGACCCCGCTTTTCTGGATGCGGCCGTGGCGCACCACCTCGCTACTGGGGCCGACTACACCTATACCAATGGCTTACCGCTAGGCACTAATATTGAGATTATTAGCACCTCTGCTTTGCAAAAAGCCCACCGCGAAGCCCGGCAGCCCGACGAGCGCGAGCACGTGACGCCCTACCTACGCCGCCACCCCGAGCTGTTTCAACTCGAAACTTTGGCGCTAACAGTGCCACCCGCCGTGGCTGCGCTGCGCCTGACGGTGGATTACCCGAGCGATTACGCCTTATTGAGCCTATTATTCAACGAGCTAGGACCGGATTTTTCGCTAACCGACTCCGCTGGCTTGCCCGCGCTGCTGGCCCGGCACCCGTGGCTGGTCGATATTAATGGGGCCAACATCCAGCATTAACCAGTAAGAGCGCTAGCTTTAGCTTCGCTGATTTTAAGTTATACTTCGCGTCTGTGCCAATGATGCAGGCTTTTTGTTGCCTGTTCCCTAGCCCAGCCTACACCCTTATTCCTTTTTACTCTTTGGAAAAGCGCGTCGTATTTCGGACCGATGGCAACGCCGCAATCGGCTTGGGCCACCTGGTGCGCTGCCAGGCGCTGGCCCAGGCGTTGCAGCCAGCTTTTGCGGGGGTATTTGTGGTGCGCGACCCGGCACCGGCCTTTGTGCAACAGTTGGCTGCCGCGGCATTAGCCATCTGGCCCATCGCGGCCGACCTGCCTACCGGGCTGCCCGAGGCCGAATGGCTAGCCAGCCAGCTAGCCCCGACTGATATAGTTGTGCTTGATGACTACGGCTTTACGCCTGATTATCAGCGGCTGCTCGCCGCCCAAGGCATACCACTAGTTTGTCTTGACGACCTCATTACACCGCCCATCTGGGCCGATTTGGTGCTCAACCAAGCGGGCGGCATCGGCACGGCTGCCTACGCGGCCGTGCCGCTGGCCCAGCTTTGCCTGGGGCCGGCTTATGCGCTGTTGCGGCCCCCATTTTGGCAGCAGTCGAGCAACGACAGCGCCGAGCCGCTCCGCTTATTTCTAAACATGGGCGGAGCCGACCCCGGCAACCAAACGCTGGCCCTACTGCCCCGGCTACGCCAGCAGTTTCCGGGCTACTTGGTGGAAGTGGTAACGGGGGCCGTTTACCCGCACCAAGCCGAGCTAGCGGCTTATGCGCAGCCGCTTAGCGCCCAAGTTCGCTTACATCATAATCTATCGGCCAATGACTTAGCTGCATTACTGCGTGCTTGCCAAGTGCTTGTGTGCCCCCCCAGCGGCGTGGCCTACGAGTGCTGCGCAGCGGGCGGCGCGGTACTGCTGCACCTTACGGCCGACAACCAGGCGGCCATGTTCGATTTTCTGGTGAGCGAAGGCTTAGCCGTGTCTTTAGCCGAAGCCCTGGCCTTGCCCGAAACTGAGCTGCCCACCCTCGCCGACCAACAAGTGCCGCGCCAGCGTGCCCTGTTCGACGGCAAAGCCAGCGAGCGGCTGCAAGACGTTTTTCAGGAACTGGCGGCTAGCCAACAATACCAATTGCGCCGCGCCACGACCGATGATGCAGCCCTTTATTTTGCCTGGGCTAACGACCCGGCCGTGCGGCAGAATGCCATTCACCCCGAGCCGATTGCCTGGGAAACGCACGTGGCCTGGCTCGGGCGGCGCTTGGAGGATGCTAATTCTTACCTCTATATGTTGAGTACGGCGGCCGGCGAGCCGGTGGGCCAGGTGCGGGTGGAGTTTGATGGGCCGGGACAGCCGGGCATTATCGACTACTCGTTGGCCTCGGCTTTTCGGGGCCAAGGACTGGGCTCGGTGCTGCTGCGGCGGGCCTTGCAGCGGCTGCGCCACGAACGGCCCACGCTGGCGGGCGGGGCGGTGCTGGGGCAGGTGAAGGTTAGCAACCCGGCGTCGGCGCGGGTGTTTGAGTTGCTGCGGTTTATGCGGCAGGCGGCCGTTACTTTGCAGGGGGAAGCGTACGAGGTGTTTCGCCTTGACTTTCCGCCGGACTTGTAACTTATTGCTATGCAGGATATTTTGTTGGGAGGCCACCGCGTAGGGGCCGGCCAGCCGCCGTTTATCATCGCCGAAATGTCGGGCAACCACGGCCAATCGCTGGAGCGCGCCCTGGCTATTGTGGATGCCGCCGCCGATGCTGGCTGCCAGGGCCTGAAAATCCAAACCAGCACGCCCGACATGCTCACCCTCGACAGCCGCGAGCCCGATTTTGTGGTGCGCGGGGCCAACCAAGATTGGGAAGGGCAGTCGCTCTACGAGCTGTATACCACCAACTTCACGCCCTTCGAGTGGCACGCCGCCATTTTTGAGCGCGCCCGCGAGCGGGGCATGATGGGCTTTAGCTCGCCGTTTGGCATCGAGGCCATCGAGTTTTTGGAAAGCGTGGGCTGCCCGGCCTACAAAATCGCGTCGTTTGAGAATAACTGGCCCGACCTCATCCGGCGCGCCGCCCAGACGGGCAAGCCCGTCATTATCTCGACCGGCATGGCCAGCCTGGCCGACCTGGAGCGCATGGTCGACATAGTGCGCGGCGAGGGCAACGAGCAGTTGGTCTTGCTGAAGTGCACCAGCACCTACCCCGCCGAGCCGCACAACACCAACCTGCGCACCATTCCGCACCTGCGCGAGCTATTTAGCTGCCAGGTAGGGCTTTCCGACCACACCATGGGCACCGGCGTGAGCGTGGCGGCCACTGTGCTCGGGGCCACCGTTATCGAAAAACACCTGACCCTGAGCCGGGCCGACGGCGGCCCCGACTCCTCCTTCTCGATGGAGCCCGCCGAAATGGGCCGCCTCGTGCAGGAGTGCCGCCAAGCGCAGCAGGCGCTGGGCGGCGTGTTCTACGGCCCCACGCAGGCCGAGCGCAAGTCGCTGGCCTTCCGGCGCTCCATCTACGTGGTGCAGGACGTGGCCGAGGGCGATATTTTAACTTCTGAAAACGTGCGGGTTATCCGGCCCGGCTATGGGCTGCCGCCGCACGAGTTGCCGCTAGTGCTGGGCCGCCCGGCGCGGCAGACCGTGCGCCGGGGCACGGCTTTAACCTGGGACATGGTATAAGTCTGTCCTTGCGAGCGCAGCGCAGCAATCGCACCTGTTCAGCCACGTGCGAACGTAAACCGGGTGCTATTGCTGCGCTACGCTCGCAGGGACAAACGACTTTGCTGCCGCACTTTCCTATACTTTTCCACCCGAAAAATATGCAGATTCACCGCTTCGAAAACGGCAGCTACATCATTGCCGAAACCATTAAACTTGGTCACAACGTGCATGTTGGGCCACACACCACCATTCGGGCTACCGAGTGCATTATTGGTGATGATGTGACCATTGGCTCGCACAATGCCTTTTTGGTGGGGCAGCGCCTGGAAATTGGGGCGCTTACTACCATTGGCCACCATAACAACCTGACGGCCCGTACGATAAAGCTGGGTGAATATGTGTTTTGGGATTCGCACGTGACCGTGGGGCACGGCGGCAAGTTCAGCCCCGACGCGCACCTCACGGTGGGCTCGTACTCGATGATTTGCGCCCGCATCACCCTGAATACCAACCACCGCATCGACATTGGCGAGTACGTGGGCATTGGCGAAGACGTGATGGTATGGACGCACGGCTCGTTTCTGCCTATTCTGGACGGTTTTCCAGCCGATTTTGGGCCGGTGTTTATTGGGCACCACGTGTGGCTGCCGGCGCGCACCATCGTGCTGCCCAATCGCCGCATCGGCAACAACGTGGTAGTGGGCACCAACTCGCTCATCAACAAAGACCTACCCGATGGTTGCCTGGCCGGCGGCATCCCGATAAAGGTGCTGCGCGAAAACGTGTACCCTAATGAAGACCCCGCCCGAAACGCCACGCTGGTGCGTCAGGTGCTGACTGATTACGCCGAGCTGGCCACCTATAAAGACCTGCACGCCGAGTTGCACTACGACCAAGCCAAGCAAACTATCAGCTGCAACAAGGTGGTTTTCAATCTGGAAACCATGAAAACGCACGGCACCTTCACCCGTGTGGAAGAAGATTTTCGAGATTTCCTGCGACGGCGCGGCATCAAGTTCTACACCGGCAAACCCTTCTCTTCGGTAATACCCGAGGAATACCGCCACCTACTGTTCTCGCCCGATGACTTTTAGTATTGAAAATCAGCGTATCCTGGTCGTAGTAGCGCACCCCGACGACGAGCTACTGGGCCTAGGCGCGAGCATCCACCGGCTGGTGCAGCGGCACGGTTGCGAGGCGCGGGCCGTGATTTTGGGCGAAGGGCTGACCTCGCGCTCGGCCACCCGCGACCAAGCGCGCTGGGCCGCCGACCTGGCCACGCACCGCGCCAACATCGGGCGGGCGGCGGCGGCCATCGGCTACGCCTCGACGGGCATCTACGACTTTGCCGACAACCGCTTCGATTCGGTTGATTTGCTGGACATTATTAAAGTAGTGGAGCACGAAAAGGAGACGTTTCAGCCCGACCTCATTTTCACGCACCACGGCGGCGACACCAATATCGACCACCGCCGCACCTTCGAGGCGGTGGTCACGGCGTGCCGCCCGCTGCCCGGCGAGCCCATGCGCACCATCCTGGCTTGCGAAACGCCCTCCTCGACCGAGTGGCAGGCGGCGAGCTACCCGCAGCCGTTTTTGCCCAACTTCTTTCTCGCTGTGAATGAAGAAGATGTGGCGGCCAAAATCCTGGGTATGGAGGCCTATGAGTTTGAGAAACGGGCCTTTCCGCACCCGCGCTCGCCCGAGGCCTTGCGCTTGCTGGCCCAGCGCTGGGGCGTGGTGACCGGCCAGCCGCTGGCCGAGGCCTTTATGCTGGTGCGGCACATTGGGTAAGTCAATAACTTGACAACAAGGATTTTGTCATTGCGAGCGCAGCGAAGCAATCGCACCCGAACGGTGCCTGAACAGGTGCGATTGCTTCGCTGCGCTCGCAATGACAGCTACCTAACAGTTTAGTCACTATGCCCTCCCCGCTCATCGCCCGGCTGCGGGATATTCTCTACGTTCGCCTCACCGAGTATTTCGCCAATTTTCCGGCTTCAGTGCTGAATGGCATTTCGCCGGCCAATCCGTTAAAGCGGCTGGTGCGGGTGGCGGGTTATGCAGCGGTGCGGCTGGTGGGGCACGTGTTTCAGTCTATCAAAAACCCCGAGCAGCTGCGCGGCGCGGTATGGCTCTACGTGGTAAGCGCCAATAACTACGAGGCGCTGAAATTCATAAAAGACGCCCGCCCCGATGCCGTGCTGGTGGCAGGCCAGGGCAAGAATATCGGGCGCTACGGCAAGCAGGTAAACCGGCTTTCGCTGCGGCGCAAAATACTGTATTACTGGCAGTACCCGGCTGCCTTAGCAGGCTTGCGAGGTGCCGTAGGCAGCCGGGCGTTGCGATTTTTTGACCTCGTTTTCTATGCCATTGGCTACTACGAAGTTTACCGCCGGGCGCTACGCCACTACCGGCCGCAAGCCGTAGTTTTTGCCAACGACCACAACGACGATGCCCGCGCCCTACTGCTGGCCTGCCGCGCCGAGGGCGTGCCCACGGCCTACGTGCAGCACGCCAGCGTGAGCACCAATTTCCCGCCTTTAAGCTTCGACTTGAATTTGCTCGAAGGCCAGGATGCGCTGGACAAATACCGCCTTTGCGGCCCCGTGCGCGGCCAGGCTGAGCTAGTAGGTATGCCCAAGGCTGACAGCTTTTTAGCGCAGCGCAACACGGCCCCGCAGGTGCGCCGCGTGGCTGTGGCCTGCAACCTGCTCGACGAGTTGCCCGCGCTGGCCGAAACGCTAACCTACCTGCTGCGCGAGCTGCCGAACCTGGCGTTCACCCTGCGCCCCCACCCCGGCGACCGGCGCGACTTCGCGGCTCTGCGCCAGACGCTGTCGGCCTTGCAATGGAGCGACCCGCAGCAGGAGAACGTGTTCCAGTTTCTGCAAACCCACGATGCGCTGGTGGCCGCCGACACCAGCACCCACCTCGAAGCCACGCTACTCAATGTGGCCAGCGTATACTACCGCTTTTCGCCCTCGCCCACCTTAGCCGATTACTACGGCTACGCGGCCCACGGCCTCAGCGAGTGGGCGCACACGCTACCCGCGCTGGCGGCCGCGCTGAGCCGACTGGCGCAGCACAAACCGCTCGACCTCTACCGCCGCGCCGCCTATTACAACGCCACGCTGGGCACGCCCGATGAGGGCCACAGCCGCGAGCTGGCCGTGCGGCGGCTGGGCGAGTGGCTGGCGGCCCCGCCGGCCGGGGCGTAATTTCGCGGCTATGTCGCCTGCTCCTCTTCCTACGCCCGCTCCCGTAGCCATATCGGCCGAGGCGCGGCTGGCGTATGTGCTGCGGCATTTTTACCTGGCTTATCCCGGTGCGCCCGCCGTAGCAATAGGCTATGACGATACGCAGCCGCAGGTAGAAATTGCGGAGTTGAGCGAAGACTTTTTTGCTGATAACGAGCCTTACCCCAGAGCGCCTAACTGGCGCGACTGGCAGGGGCAGCAGATGCCCTTTTTCTTCGACCAGCCCGAGAAGCCGCTACTCGCTTTGCAGGAAAACAAAGCCATTATCTCAGCTGATATTATCTCAGCGGCGTTTTATCTACTGAGTGGCTGGCAGGAATACTTCTCGAATGGGCGCGACCGACACGGGCGTTTTCCCTACACGGCGAGCGTGCAGAAAAAGTACGGTTTCGTGGCGCTGCCGGTGGTTAATTATTACTTCGAGGTGCTGCGAACAGCGGTGGAGCATGTGAGCGGCCAGCAGTTGCAGCCGCGCTGCTGGGGGTCGCAACGGGCTAATTTTGCGGCGTTTATTTCACACGATATTGATAACCTATACAGTGCTTGGAAAGCGCCCGCTAAAGCGGCTTTGCAGCAGCGAAAATTTGGCCGTTTTGGCCAGTTGCTGTGGCAGCACCTAACCCAGCCCGATGCCTGGGACAACCTGGAAGCGGTGGCGGCGGCGGTGGCGCAGTACGGGGCCCAATCTACATTTTTCATATTGCCTGCTCATCAGAAAAGTCTGAATGGCACGCCTAATGCCGACTATCGCCTCACGCGCCGCCTACTGCGGCGGTTGGCGCGGTTAGCAGCGCAGGGCTATGAGTTAGGCATCCACGCTCCCTTAGATACCAATGGCGTCGGCCCTTATGCTATGGTGGCCAAAGCGCTACCCTTTGAGGCTGAGGGCTGTCGTTTCCACTACCTAAGCTGGGAGCCACGCATTACGCCGACCATGGTTATGGGCAGCCCGGTGGGGGCAATAGATAAATTCAGGTACGACAGCACCTTGGGCTTTGCCGAGCACTTCGGGTTTCGAAATAGCTACTGTTTGCCTTTTTACCCCTTTGATTTTTCCAATAAGCGAGCCGCGGACTTCCTCGAAATTCCGCTTAACGTAATGGATGCCACACTGCACCACCCCAATTATTTGCAGCTAGCGTCCGCCGAAATTCTGCCCGCCCTCGCCCCGGTTTTTGCCGAAATAAAACGCTTCGGCGGCGTGGCCTCGGTGCTGTGGCACAACGAGAATTTCGACTCCGCCAACACGACAACTGGCCCGCAGCAATTTCACGAAATAATGGCGCATCTTCAGCAGCAAGGCGCGGCTTTTCTGACGGGCCGCGAGGTTTGGCAGGAGTTTACGGCCGAGCCCAACTCTTAACTTTTAACTCCAAACTCTTCACTCAATTTGGGTATCGTACAGCGGCAGGGGCTGCGCAACACGGTTATTTCCTACGTCGGGCTGGGCATTGGCTTCGTCAATACCACGCTGGTGCTGCCGCGGCTGCTGTCGCCGGTGCAGCTGGGGCTGATGTCGGTGCTGGTATCGGTGGCTACTATGGGGGCGCTGGTGTCGGCGCTGGGCTTTACCAATACTACCCTGCGGTACTTCCCATATTTCCGCAACCGGGAACTGGGGCACTCGGGGTTTTTGCCGCTGCTGCTGGGGGTGCCGCTGGCTATGTTTGTGGTGGTAGCGCTGGTGCTGTGGCTGGGCCGGCCGCTGGTGCTGCGCTGGTATGACAACGATGCAGCCCTGCTCAACCCCTACTACGCCGTGATGCTAGGAATGGCGCTGTGCATCTTGCTGTATAATTTGCTCGAAGCCTATACTAAGTCACTGTTTCACACGGCGTTTTCGTCTTTTCTCACCGATGTGGTGCAGCGGCTGCTCATTGTGGGGGCGGCGCTGCTATACGGGGCGGGGCATTTGTCATTTGAGGGGTTTGTGCTGGCATATATGGGCGCATACGCAGCTATTTCGGCGCTGCTGCTGGGGTATCTCTACGCCATTGGTGAGCTGCACCTGCGGCCCCGGCGAGCGGTGCTTCAGGTGCAGCCCATGGGAGAGTTGCTGCGCTTCGGAGGCTTTGCGCTGCTCGGCAATATTTCGGGCACGGTACTAGTCACCATCGACTCGCTAATGCTGGGCTCGCGCAGCTTTGCCGAAGCCGGTATCTATAACATTGCCTTCAATATCAGCACGGCCCTGGCTATCCCCTTTCGGGCGTTGTACAAGACAGCTTACCCGCTCATTGCCGAATACTGGAAAGAGGGCGCGACCCACAAAATGCTGGATTTTTACCAGCGCACCACCCGCCTCACTACCGCGTTGGGCGTGTATCTGGCGTTGGGCATCGCGCTCAATCTGCCTTTCATCTACGGCCTCATTCAGAAGCCGGCCTATGCGGCGGGCACCGTGGCGGTGCTGCTGCTGCTGGCCGGCCGCCTCACCGACGGCATCACGGGCGTGAACGGTATTATCGTGGTTACCTCACCGCGCTACCGCTACGATTTGCTGTTTAATGTAGGCTTGTCGGTCCTCATTATAGGGCTCAATTACCTGCTTATTCCGCTCTACGGCCTCACGGGGGCAGCTTTATCTAATGCCCTGGCGCTGGTGGGCATCAACCTGGCGCGCACCTGGTTTGTGTGGCGCAGCTTTGGCTGGCAGCCGTTCGATAGGCGCATTTTCTACATTCTGGTGCTGGCCGGCGGCGCGGGCGTGGTGGCCTGGGCGCTACCCGATATACCCAATATCTGGCTGACGCTGCTTATGCGCGGCGGCGTGCTTACGGCGCTGTATGGGGCCGGGCTGTTGCTCAGCGGCTGGGTGCCCGAGGTATCGGCGGTATGGGTTAAGGCGCGGCAGCGGCTGGGCCGCTAGCTAGGGCTTTCTCCTATCAAAGCGGTATGCTGCAAGGGCCGCTTGGTAGCCTCGTAGCTTGGCCTTAAAACGTAATATCGAATTCTCCTTGGCTGACAGCCACTTGGTTGGGTAGGCTAGCCGTTGAGGAACCGCCCGTATTTAAGCCTGTAAAATCGAAGGTACCCGTTGCTATCCCCAGCTCGGCATCAAAGCGGGTAAGGTGCAAGCTACCCGTCGGCACGCCAGCCGGGGGCGTCATGTACTCTGCCGCTGGCAGCGCCGTGCCGCCAGCATAGTAGGTGTAGTAGCCAGCAGGCGGCAACGGTTGTGCCCCTCCTCCCAATTGGTAAGTACCTACTCCGGCAAAACCCGTGTACTGCGCGTTGCCTTCAGGCACTAAGAGCCCTACCTCGCCGGCATCAGCGGCCGTGCCCAGCGAGCCAACCCGCCCCAGGAAGCTGAAAGAAGGGGCACTCTGATACACCTTAAACTCAGTGGCCGCATACGCCTTGCCTCCCACGGCCCACTTCATGGTGCCGCGCCCAATATTGTCGTGCGTAATGAGCGGGATGCGCGGCGTGGCCGTCGCCCCGGCCACCACCGTAGTGACTACCCAGTTGGGAAAGTCTTTGGCGGCCGTAGTTGTAAAATGCACCTCATACCTGCCCGGCGGCAACGCGGGAAAATTAAAGGCACCAGTTTGGGCATCCGGGGTTGCCGTGTAGGTCGTTTTATCGGCGGCAATAGCGCTCGCGCTCAGCAGGCGGCCTACGCCCGCCGCCGGGGCCATGGTGCCGGCAATAGCGCCCGTGGGGGCTGCATCGTCTTTGCGTGTGCAGGACACAGCCAGCAAACTAACAGCCAGGGCCAGATAGGCCCGCCGGAACGGGAGGCGAACTAGTGACATAAACAGGACAGAAGAAGCGTGGAGTGGCGGCTAAGATAAGCGACATAGTCATATACTTGTTTTCGCGGCCTCGCCTTGCGCCAACTGCTGCCCCAGCTTGCTGTGCTTCTTGCCATACCCGAAGTAAATAGCCAGCCCGATGGCCAGCCACACGGCCAGCCGCAGCCAGGTTTCCCAGGGCAACGACACCATCATGAGCACGCAGGTGGCGATGCCCAAAATGGGCACTACCGGCACCCACGGCGTGCGAAAGCTGCGCGGCGCGTCAGGGTTGGTGCGGCGCATGATGAGCACGCCCAGGCACACCATCACGAAAGCCAACAGGGTGCCGATACTCGTCATTTCGCCCACCACCGAGATAGGCACGAAGCCCGCAAACACGGCAATAAACGCCCCCAGCAACAGGTTAGACTGCACCGGCGTGCGGAATTTGGGGTGCAGCTTGGAGAAAGCCGGTGGCAGCAACCCGTCTTTCGACATCGAGAAAAACACCCGCGACTGCCCCAGCAAATCGACCAGAATAACCGAGGTGTAGCCGATGAGAATAGCCAGAATAATGGCCCCGCTGAGCCACGCATAGGGCGTGTGCTCGATGGCAATGGCCACCGGCGCAGCGCTGCCCTTAAACTCGGTGTACTTGGCCAGCCCGGTCATGACATAGCCAAACAGCACAAACAAAATGGTGCATACCACCAGCGAGCCCAGGATGCCAATGGGCATATTGCGCTGCGGATTCTTGGTTTCCTGGGCCATGGTGGCCACGATGTCGAAGCCAATGAACACGAAGAACACCACGCCCGCCCCGCGCAGCACGCCACTCCAGCCAAACTCGCCAAAGGTGCCAGTATTCGTCGGGATGTAGGGGTGGTAGTTGGCTGGGTCGATGTACTTCCAGCCCAGCGCGATGAACACCAGCACTACAGCCACTTTCAGGGCTACCACCGTGGCATTGAACCACGCCGAGCCCGACGTGCCCCGGATGATGATGGCCGTGATGGCCAGCACCACCAACATGGCCGGCAGGTTGAGGTAGCCGTGCACCACCGAGCCATCGTGCAGGGTGGCCGTTTCGAAGGGCGACATGACGAGGCGGGCGGGCAGGTGTAGGCCGTATTTCTCCAGAAACTTCAGCAGATACTGCGACCAGCTGATGGCCACCGTGGCCGCGCCCACCGAGTATTCGAGCACGAGGTCCCAGCCGATTATCCAGGCAAATAGCTCGCCCATAGTGGCGTAGGAATAGGTGTAGGCCGAGCCCGCCACCGGCACCAGCGCCGCAAACTCGGCGTAGCACAAGGCCGAAAACGCGCAGCCCACCGCTGCCACCACAAAGGAGAGCGTTACGGCTGGCCCCGCGTGGTTGGCCGCCGCAATGCCCGTGAGCGAAAACAAGCCCGCCCCAATAATCACCCCGATGCCCAGCGCAATGAGGCTAAAGCCATTGAGGGTGCGCTTAAGCGTGCCAGTGCCCGATTCGGCGGCTTCTTGCCGCAGGAGTTCCAGTGATTTTTTCAGCATAAAAACAGTGTAGCGTGAAGTGGCACTTCGCGCCGATAACGACCTCACTACCCGGCCCCGTAGCGGGGTCAGGCAGCTTAAAGTCAACCCTCTAAAAGTTAAAAAAGACGTCTGTTAATCTTGGGGGCGCTCAGCAACAACAGCTAATGCCAGCCAAATAGGCGCACTCAGCCGCCCGAAAACCAGTACCAGAAACAGCAGTAACACACGTAAAAAAGGCCACGGGCTTTTATATGGGCCGCCATAGTTTGGCGGCGGGTTCGGTGGGGCACCGTTCCGCCGGGGCGGGGGTTGCCGGCGCGTCGCAGAGCCTATCTCTCAGCGCCTCTTTATAAAAACAAGCTTGGGCTAAAGCCGGACTTGACTGCCGCAAATGTACGGCCGAATATAATTTTGATGAAGCAGGGCCTAGGCCGGCAGGTCGCCTTGCGCCCAGGCATCTAGCTCGGCTTGCAGGTTGCGGCGGGCTGAGGCATCTAGTTCCTCCCGCAGAGCGGGCGTGTGGAAGAGTACCGGCGCAGCTAGCAGCTTGGCCAACACCTTGCGGCGGCCGGGGCGGTAGAGCAGGTCGGGCACGAGGCGGTATTCGCGGCGCACCTGGCGGGCATAGTCCCAGTATGCCGCTGCTGGCGCGCCCAGAATGCTGAGGTCGGCATCCAGAAACAAAAGCAGGTCGGCATCGTGGGGCGGCTGGGGCTGGGTGTGGTCCTGGGTGCGGCGGATGAGGTCGGCCACGCGCTCGCGGCGGGCGGGTGCCAGGGTGGTTTCTTGCAGAAACGCCAGCGCCCACTCGGCGCTCTTGGCCTCGTTGTCGGCGCGCAGGGCGCTGTACACGGCATCGTGAAACCAGGCGGCCAGCCCAACTACTACTGGGTCTTGCAACGGGTGTGCTTCTACCCTATTCAGCAGGTTTTCAATGTGCTGCAAGGTATGGTAGTGGCGCTCGGGGGCATCATAGGCAGCAGCCAAGCGCGTTAGCTCGGCCTCGCGGCGGGCGGCATCGGGCAGTAGCGGGGCGGTGAGGGCGTGCCAGTGGGCGGCGAGTGAAGCAGGGGCCATTGAAAAAGCGGTTGGGGCGACGGGGCAAAGGTGCGGGCGCCATACAAAATTGCTACACGCCAGCGTTGGCAGAAGCTAGCGCGCCGCGCCTAGTCTACATTATTCCTTCATTTTACTTAAACTTGCATTATGCACTTGGGACTGTACAAAAAAGTCATTTAAATATTCAATAAAATATATTTAAATAGCCAAATCCAGTCACGACTAGTACCACGTAAGTTGTTGAGTGTAATTTTGTATTTCTTTATCTGGTTGTGATTATTAATTTACGCTTATCTCTTTCTTCCACTGCTCACTATGACGACTACGCTTACTGCTCCTTGGCTGCTGCCCCCTGACGAAGCCGAACGCCTGCGCACGTTACAGCAATACGCTGGCCCTTCGTGCTTGTACGAGCCGGTGTTTGACGGCTTTATTGACTTAGCCGCGCGCATTTTCAACTTGCCCGTCGCGTTCATTTCCCTGGTCGAGGCCGATGAGGTCTTGTATAAAACCAACCAAGGCCTGCCGCAGATGCTGCGCGCGCCTCGCGTAGCGGCCATTTGTGCCTTGGCTATCCGGCTCAACGCCCCCACCATCTTCACCGATTTAACCCAGAAAAACCAGCAAAGTCGCCTCACCACGGCCGCCGTGCAGGTCACGCAGGAGAGCGGGGTGCAGTTCTACGCAAGCGTGCCGCTGCGCATGCCCGACCAGCGCCCCATTGGCACGCTGTGCATAGTTGGCTTGTGCCCGCGCCTCTTTAGCGCGCAAGAGCAGCAAGTGCTGGAGCAGCTGGCCCAGCTGGTAGAGCAAGCGCTGGTTATCCGCCAGCTGTGCCTGGCCAGCGAATGGCTGGGCGAGGAGCACTGGTCGCGCATCCAAACCACCCTCACGGAGGATTTGTGGGAGCTGGCGGCGCTGGTGCGGTATCTGCTCAAGCGGGCGGGTCCCATCGCGCCAGTGCCGGCCGATGTGCTAGAGCCAGTGGCCCGGCGCCTAGCTGAGCTGCACAGCAACTTGGCCGTGCACCCCGGCAGCTTATTGTAGCTGGTACATATACAGGCCATTATAAACGGTCGTTATGCAGCGCGTAGCGAAGCATAACGACCGTTTATAATTTAAAACCTAGCCCGCCTACGGCTCGCCCACGCCCAGCTGCCGGAGTTGGTCGGCATATTTGGCATAAATCACCTGCAAGTCGGCGCGGTGCTTGTCGGCATCCACCCCAATGCTCACATTTTGGGTATGGAAGCGGTGCAAGTGGCTGATGTGCGGGCACACCACCGGCAGGTGCCCGGCCAGCAGAAAGCGCACGTAGAGGTCCAGGTCTTCGGCCATGGGCAGTTCGGCATCGTAGCCGCCCACTTGGTCAAACAGCGCCCGGCTGTAGCAGACGTTGCCCTGAATGAAGTTTTCGGCCCGGAAAATGGCTTGCAGCATCTGGCGCGGCGACTCAAACTGCCAGGCGTAGTAGTCCTCATTTGGCAGGTAGCGGCGCTGCTCATCCATGCGCAGAAAGTCGGCTACCAGCCAGGGGCGGCCGGGGTGGCGCTGCACCTCGTCGGCGTAGTGAAAAAGGGTGCGCTGAAGCATAACATCGTCGTCGTCGAGCGGCACTATCCAGGTATCGGTCTGGGCCTGGGCAATCAGCGCATTGCGGCCCCAGCCGGGGCGTTGCAGCTTGGGGTGCTGCCAGTAGCGCACGGCCGGGCCGGGCTGGGCGGCGGCCTGGGCTAGCACCTCGGCGGTGTCATCGGTCGAGCCAGTTTCGTAGAGCAGGTGCTCCCACTGAATATCGAGCGGAGCCGTGATGGTGGCGCGCACGCTGGCAATGGCTTCGGGCAGCAGGTCGCGCCGCTGGTGGGTGGGCGTAATAACGGTAAAGTGCATAGGGGTAAGAAGGTAAAAAAGGGGCGGCCCGACCACGCTAACGGTTGCGTTTTCTTTAGGCTCAACTTTCTGCCCGCTCCCGGCGTTAAGCCAAGTGCTGGGCTGGTGGTTGGCCCGCCTGCCTATGCCTACGTTTGTCGTTTCTCTGCGTTTGCCCGATTCGTTCGATGAGGATTTTATCGCCCTCATTCCCAGGCACCGTACTTTTATTAATCGCCTGCTGGCCGAGCACGTCATTGAGGCTTATGCCATCAGTGCCGACCGCAGCCGCGGCTGGGTCACCATCAATGGCGACAGCGCGGCGGCCGTGCGGGCGGTGGTCGAGCAGTTTCCGCTGTATAGCTACCTGCGCCACATCGAGATAGACGAGCTTTTTATCTTTGATAGCGCGGCGGCCCGGTTTCCGCACATTAGCCTCAATTAGGTCTTTTACTTTTTCGCTGTTTCCCTTCTTGTTTTCGTTCACCGCTCACCGCTCGTTTCCGCTGCGCTTTGGCCTTGTGCTAGCCACCAGCGGCCTGGCCCTGGCCGCGCGCCCCGCTTCGCCGCCCCCGGCGGCCCCCATCACCACAGCGCAGCTCATCAGCCAGCTCACGGCGGCCATCCAAAACCTGAAAACCCTGCGCTGCGCCGCCACGGCCCAGGAGCGTATCGGGGGCAAATACCACCCCGACAAGTCGGTGATGAAGCTGGCCTTCAACCCGCAGCGGGTGTACATCAAGAATGGCAAAGGCGTGGAGGTTCTCTACGTGGCGGGCCAAAATGGCGGCGATGCCTGGGTCAACCCCAATGCCTTTCCCTACGTCACGCTTAGCCTCGACCCCGAGGGCTCGCTCATGCGCAAAGGCCAGCATCACACGGCGTTGCAAGCGGGCTTTGGCACCATTGCCGAGCTGCTCGAGGGCTCGGTTGGCCGGCCCGATAAGTCGTTCAATCGCTCGTTTCGCTACGTCGGCGACACTACTTTGCAGGGCCGCCCGCACTACATTCTGCGCTCCGACTACCCGCAGTTTCGCTACGTAGCCTACAAGGCCGGCAAAAACGAAACGCCCGCCACCGTAGCCGCTCGCTTCGGCTGTGGCGAGTACCGCATTCTGGAGCGCAATAAGCTCGATGTCGGCGAAAAACTCACCGAGGGCCAGGTCATCCAAACCCCCAACTCCTACGCCCGCCGCACCTTCGTGCTGGTTGACCCCAAGACCCTCTTACCCAGCACCGTAGCCGTGTACGACGACCAAGGCTTGTATGAAAAATACGACTTCTTCGACGTGGTAGCCAACCAGCCCATTCCGGCGGCCGAGTTTACCAAGACATACAAAGGCTACCACTTCTAGACCGCAGATTCAAACGGATTAAACAGATTTAACGGATACGCCCGCCTGCGGCGGGCTGGCTAGATAGGCGCAAGCTCAGAATAAGATAGCATAAACAACTTGCTAAAGACAGAAAATGGCCGCCTATCTAGGCGGCCATTTTCTGTCTTTAGCAAGTTGCAAGCGTTAGCCTAGCCAGCCCGCCGCAGGCGGGCGTATCCGTTAAATCTGTTTAATCCGTTTGAATCTGCGGTCTAGCGGCGCATTGTTTTCTCTATCTGGTCCCACATTTCCGGCGTGAGCGCTTCCAGCTTGTTAAACTCACCGGCCCCATTCAGCCACTCGCCGCCGTCGATGGTCACCACCTCGCCATTGACATAAGCCGAAAAATCGGATACTAAATACGCCGCCAGGTTGGCCAGCTCCTGGTACTGGCCCACGCGCTTGAGCGGCACGCTGGCGGCGGGGTCGAGCTGGCTGGCCAGCGGCTCGGGAAAGAGTCGGCTCCACGCCCCCTCGGTCGGAAACGGGCCGGGTGCAATGGCGTTGGAGCGGATGCCGTACTTGGCCCACTCCACGGCCAGCGAGCGCGTGAGGGCCAGCACACCCGCCTTGGCCGCCGCCGAGGGCGCCACGTAGGCCGAGCCCACCGAGGCGTAGGTTGTCACAATGTTAAGAATGGTGCCGGGCTGCTGGTCGGCTATCCAGCGCTTGCCCACGGCCAGGGTGCAGTTGTAGCTGCCCTTCAGCACGATATCGACAATTACATCGAAGGCCTTATGGCTAAGGCGCTCGGTGGGGCTAATAAAATTCCCGGCTGCGTTGTTCAGCAGTACATCCACACGGCCAAACTCTTCGTAAGTCCGCGCCAGCATAGCCTCCACGGCCTCGTATTTGCGCACGTCGCAGGCTACGGCCAGCACCCGCCCCCCGGTTTGCTGGCGCAGCTCGGCGGCCGTTGCTTCCAACACATCGAGCTTGCGGCTGGTAATTGTCACATTAGCACCAAGTTGTAGAAAATACGTAGTCATAGCCCGGCCCAGGCCCGTGCCCCCACCCGTAACGATAATGGTTTTGCCTGCCAGGGCATTGTCGCGAAGCATGGGTTGGGTGTAAGCAGGGCTCATGGTAGGATTTTTTTGGAGTAGTAGAAATAATACGTCGAAGGTAAGTTCAACTGAACGCCTAAGGTCGGGGTTTCAACCGGCAATAAGCCCCATTGAACGAAATAGGCGGTATTATTTCAAGATTAATCTGCATCTTGCAGGCTATTAGCGTAGCTAATGTTTTAGTGTTTGTCTGAATTTCACATGCCTTTCTTCCCTGCTTCTACGGGCACCACCGTAGCGGTGCTGGGCTGCGGCTGGCTGGGTTTCCCACTAGCTCAAGCGCTGCAAGCTCAGGGCCACCGAGTACTGGGTACCACCACCACTCCCGAGCAACTGCCCATACTAGAGGCTGCTGGCATCGAGCCGCATCTACTGCAACTAGGTACCGATTTTAGCGCCGCCGACGAAGCCCGCCTCACCGCCCTTCTTAGCCAGGCTACTATTCTGGTCCTCAATGTGCCCCCGCGCGCCGCAGTGGCTGGTGGCTACCCCCAGCTACTGCGCCCCGTGCACCGGGCCGTGGCGGCCGCGCGCGTCAAGGCCGTGCTGTTCGTTTCGACCACCGGCGTGTACCCCGAAGAGCCCCGCCTGATGCGTGAGCAAGACGCCATCAGCACCCGCGATGCGGCTTCCGATGTGCTGCGCACCGAGGGCCACTTTGTGCCCCGCTACGGCCAGTGGCAGAGCACGGTGGTGCGCCTGGGCGGCCTCATTGGCCCCAACCGGTCTCCCGGCCGCTTCTTGGCGGGCCGCCGCGAGCTGGCGCAGGGCGATGCCCCCGTCAACCTGCTGCACCTCACCGATGCCGTGGGCGTGCTCAGCAGCATCATCGAGCACAATGTCTGGGGCTATACGCTCAATGTGTGCGCCAACGACCACCCGGCCCGGCGCGAGTTTTACCCCGCCGCAGCCGAATACCTAGGTTTGACACCACCCACCTTTCAGCCCGAGCATAGCAGCGGCAAAACTATCGACAGCAGCTTGTTACGTACCTTGATACCCTACAAGTTTGCGTATGATGATGTGCTGGCCGCGATTGCAGCCTGCTAGCCTGGCCGCTACCCAAAGCCACTTGGCGCAGCCGGGCGGCGGTATCTTTGCGCAATGTCCGCGCCTAGTATAGCCTCCTCTGCCGCCCCGCTTTCGGCTTATCCCATTGTGGTGCTGGGAGGAGGGGCAGCCGGTTTTTTCGGGGCCATCGCCTGCGCCGAAGCCCATCCTGGCGTGCCAGTTTTACTGCTCGAAAAAAGCCCCAAGCTGTTGAGCAAAGTGCGCATCTCGGGCGGCGGCCGCTGCAACGTGACCCACGCCTGCGAGTCGGCCGCGCAGCTAATTCAGCACTACCCCCGCGGCGGCCGGCAGCTGAAAGAAGCCTTCCAAAAATTCGGCGTGGCCGACACCATCGCTTGGTTTGCCAAGCGCGGCGTGAAGCTCAAGACCGAGGTCGACGGCCGGATGTTCCCGACCACCGATAGCAGCGAAACCATTGCCCGCGCCCTCGAAGACGCGGCCCGCCAGGCCGGCGTGCGCATCTATACCCGCACCGCCGCCGAGCGCATCGAGCGGCTGCCCGAGGGCGGCTTTGTGCTGACCCTGAACGGCGAGGGTGCAACCACGCTCGGCCCTGAGTTGCGAGTGAGCCGCCTGCTGGTAGCTACCGGCGGTAGCCCCAAATCGGGCGCCTACGACTGGCTGCGCACGCTAGGCCATAGCGTTGCCGAGCCGGTGCCGTCACTGTTCACCTTCAACGTACCCGCTTCGCCCCTACGCGACCTGCCCGGTGTGAGTGTGCCCCACGCCCGCGTAGTGCTGGCCGGCGAAAAGCTGCAATACGAAGGCCCACTGCTAGTTACGCACTGGGGCGTAAGCGGCCCGGCCGTGCTCAAGCTCTCGGCCTGGGGTGCCCGCCGCCTGCACGAGCTAAGCTACCACAGTACCGCCCTGATAAGCTGGGTGCCCGCCTACACCGACGAAACCCTGCGCCCCTGGGCCCAGCAGTTTCGCATCGACAATGGCAAGAAGCAGGTAGCCGCTCACCCTCAGTTTGGCCTGCCCACTCGCCTGTGGCGCACGCTAGTGGCCGAGGCCGGCATCGGCCCCGAAACCCGCTGGAGCGAGGTGCCCGCCAAGGCTCAGAATCGTTTGCTGGAGCTACTGCTACGCACGCCGCTGCAAGTGCAAGGCAAAACTACCCACAAAGATGAGTTCGTGACCTGCGGCGGTATTCCACTGGCCGAAGTCAACTTCAAAACGATGGAAAGCCGGCAGATACCTGGCTTATACTTCGCCGGCGAAGTACTTGATGTAGACGGCATTACGGGCGGCTTCAACTTCCAGGCGGCCTGGACTACGGGCTTTCTGGCGGGTCAGGCTATGGCCGCGGTTATCGTGCCGCAGACCACTAAATAAGCTGCTGAGTAGGGGTAAAAAATTACGGCATCTGGGAGCCGACCGCAACCTTGTGGGCGCGGGGCTAGTAAACCGGCTTACATTTCCCCACTTTAATTCTTTCTTTCCAATCATGGAAGCCAAAGCCACCACCTCGCTCCTCAACGACCTCATCACCACCCTGAAAGACGGCCAAAAAGGTTATGCCGATGCCATGACCGACGTAGAGGACCCCAAACTGAAAGACCTGTTCAAAAAATACGCCGCCCAGCGCGCCAGCTATATCACTGAGCTCGAAGACCAAATGTTCAAGCTCGACCTGCACCCCGATACCAACGAAGGCTCGTCGATTGCTGGTGCCATTCACCACGCTTGGATTGACCTGAAATCGGCCGTTACCGGCAAAGACAACCACGCCATCCTAGCTGAGTGTGAGCGCGGCGAAGACGTAGCTAAAAAGGCTTACGAAGAAGCAAGCAAAGCTCAAGACCTGCCCAGCGCCCTGAAGTCGGTAATCGACAAGCAGTCGCAAGGCATCTTGGCTGCCCACAACGAAATCCGCGACTTGCGCGATTCGACCAAATAGACCGCAGATTCAAACGGATTAAACAGATTTAACGGATACGCTCGCCTGCGGCGCGCTGGCTTTTAAGTGGTTTAATACCGACTTGGGTTTTATTAAAAAAGGAGGCTGCTTGAATAGGCAGCCTCCTTTTTTGTTTACATAACTCAGTTTGTAACTGTATCAAGTATAGCTAGACAAGTCTTAAATATAAAAGTGTGCACACTATAGCGATTTTTTGAACCATGTATTCTTTTTACAGGGGCTTACGTACGGCTATTGATGCAACCCTATTCGCTTGATTTACGCACCCGAATCGTGACGGCCTTGCGCCAGCCCAAGTCCCGCCAAGCCGCGGTCGCCGAGCGCTTCGGGGTCAGCGTCGCGTTCATTAAAAAGCTGCTGGCCCACGAGCGCCAAACCGGCTCACTGGCCGCCAAACCAGCTAGTGGCGGTCGGGCGCGCTACCTCGATGCCGCCGCGCAAGCTTGGCTGGTGGCCTACGTGGGCGAGCACCCCGATGCCACCCTGGCCGAGTTAAGCAAGGCCTGGCAGGCGCAAGGCGGGCGGCCCGTGGGCCAGACCTGCCTCTGGCAGGTGCTGGATGAGCACGAGCTGCGGCGAAAAAAAAAGCCTGCACGCCAGCGAGCGTGACACGCCCCATGTGGGGGCGCTCCGGCAGGACTTTGTCGAAACCGTGGCCCAGCACTACGATAGCCGCCGGTTGCACTTTCTCGATGAGACGGGCGTGCGCCTGGATGCGTGCCGGCGCTACGCCCGCGCTAAAGGTGGGCAGCGCGTCGGGCAGGCCGTCCCGCTTAAACGCGGGCCGTCGCTCACGCTTATCGGCACGCTCTCAGCCCAGGGCCTCGGGGCGGTGCAACTCTTCGAGGGCGCGCTTAATTACGAGCGCTTTGCCTTGTATGTGAGCCGTTTCCTGGCCCCTACGCTCCGCTCGGGTGATGTACTCGTGATCGATAACCTGGCCGTGCATAAGATTGGCGGGCTGCGCGAATGGCTGGCCAAGCGCGGGGTGCAGGTCTTATTTCTGCCACCCTACTCGCCCGACTTCTCGCCTATTGAGCAGGCCTGGAGCAAGCTCAAAACGGCGGTGTGCACTGCCCAAGTCCAGAGTCGAGCGGCGTTGGAAGCCGCCGTGCAGGCGGCTGTCGACTGGATTAGCAGTCAAGACGCTCAGCACTGGTTTAACCACTGTGGTTACCATGTGCAGCCCGCTTGAAATAAGATAAGCGGTTCGCGAAACCGCTATAATGCTGTCTGCATCTCAACTTAAATCAAACACAAAAAGGCTACTCAGTTGAGCAGCCTTTTTGTGTTTGATTTAAGTTGAGATGCAGTCAGCTCGCCGCAGGCGGGCGTATCCGTTAAATCTGTTTAATCCGCTTGAATCTGCGGTCAATCTGCGGTCTATTCGCCCGAGTCGCGCTTGCCTTTGTAGCCGCCGCCGTAGCTGTTGCCACCACCTTGGCCGCCTTTGTAGCCGCCGCGCTGGTAGCCACCGCCTTGGTTGCCGCCACGGTCACCGTAGCTGCTGCCACCATCACGGTTGCCTTTGTAGCCACCGCCGTAGCTGCCGCCTTCGCGGCGGTCGCCGCCGGCAAAGCCGCCACGGCTACCGCCACCGAATGGGGGGCGTCCGCCTTCGCGACGGTCGCCGCCGCCAAAGCTGCGACGCTCGCCACCACCGAAGCCACCTTCGCGGCGCTCGGGGCGGTTGTTGCCTTCTTCTTTAGCAGCTGCATCCTGCACCGGCGTAGCTATGCTGAACGTAACCGGCTGGCCCTGAATGCTGCTGCGGCCCAGTTGGCCCACAACTTCCTCGGCAAACTCAGTCGGTACTTCTACAAAGCTGAATTTATCGTACAGGGCGATATCGCCTACTTTGTTGCCTTGCAGGCCAGTGTTCTCCGAAATCAATTCCACTACATCGCGGGGATGCAGACGGTCTTTTTTGCCCATGCTGATGAAGATGCGCGTGTAGCCGGGGCGGCTAGCCCCGCGCTCGCGGCCCGCGTCGAGGCTTTGCTCGGTGCGCTTGTCTTCTTTCATCGACATTTTGAGCAGCGCCGCAGCGATGTCCAAAGACGTGATTTCCTCGCTCTGGTCGAGCAGACGCTGCACGCGGCCGATGTATTTATCGAGGCCGCCTTTGTCTACCACTTCCTTAATCTGGTTCAGGAAAAGCGTCGTCTTCACTTCCGATACGTCGGCGAACGAAGGCACTTGCTCCAGCTTGATATCAGCCTTAGTGAAGCGCATGATGTCGCGCAGTTTGTAAATGTCGCGGCCACTCACGAAGGTGAAGGCGCGGCCACTCTTACCGGCGCGGCCCGTGCGGCCGATGCGGTGCACGTAGTACTCCTCGTCGGCGGGCAGGTCGTAGTTGAATACAGCTTCCACGTTGTCTACGTCGATACCGCGGGCGGCTACGTCGGTAGCAACCAGGATTTCGAGCGTGTTTTTGCGGAATTTATCGAGCGTATTCTGGCGCTGGGCCTGGCTCATGTCGCCGTGCAGGCCGTCGGCGAAGTAGCCTTTAGCTTGCAGGTCGGCCACGATTTCGTCCACCATGCGCTTCGTGTTAGCGAAAATGATGGTCGATTTCAGGTTGTACATGTCCATGATGCGAGTCAGGACATCCTTCTTCTGCGGGCCGCGCACTTCGAAGTAGCTCTGCTCGATGTTCGACACCGTCATTTCTTTATGGTTGACCTTCACTACCTGCGGGTCGCGCTGGTATTTTTTGGTCATTTCCATAATCGGCTTGCTCATCGTAGCCGAGAAGAATACCGTCTGTCGGTTCTCAGGCATCTTGCTGAGTACAAACTCAATGTCCTCACGAAAGCCCATGTCGAGCATTTCGTCGGCTTCATCAAGAATGATTTTGGTAGCCTTATCAAGCTTCAGCGTACCGCGCTCGATGTGGTCCATGATACGGCCGGGGGTGCCGATTACGATTTGCACGCCGCGCTCCAGGGCACGGAACTGACGGTCGTAAGACGAGCCACCGTAGATGGGCACTACAGCTAGGCCTTTTTTGTACTTACCCAATTTCTGGATTTCGCCCGAAACCTGCACGGCAAGTTCGCGGGTGGGGCAAAGTACAATTACTTGTACGTCGCGGCTCTCACCGTCTACGCCTTCGATGGCAGGGATGGAGAAGGCAGCTGTTTTGCCGGTACCCGTTTGGGCCTGGCCGATTACGTCTTTGCCAGCAAGCAGCACGGGAATGGCGGCCGACTGAATCGGCGAAGCTTCTTCGTAGCCCATCTCGGTGATGGCGCGCTGTACTTCGGGCGAGAGATTGAGTTCGTCGAAGCGGATTTTAGCTTTGTCGACGACTTTGGTGGGGGTAGTTTCTACTTGTTCGGTATCCATATTGGAACGGAATAGGTTGAATGGGCTGCCTGGTTTTCCAAAACCTGGGCAGCTTGTGGGGAATGAGACTACGCTCTGAAAACAGCCGGCTCAACAGCGGCGGCGCTTCTTCCCCCTCAACCTTCCTACTAACGACAAGGCGGAAAAAATACGACCGATAAAACGGGAAACTACTCGGCAGCCTAACTACTTACTCTGGGCCACCCCGGCCACTCAATGGGGCCGTTCTCAAATGCGGGTGCAAAGGTAGGGATTTTATTTGATAAAAACTAATCCGCGTCTGTTGTGCTTCCTTCGTCAGCAGGAAAGATGCGGAAATGAACTGTTGCATAAAACGCAAAAAGTGCGTTTCCCGGGCGGGAAACGCACTTTTGGTAGCACAAAGGAAGGCTGCTTAGCTAATCAGCGCAACTTTCACGGCGTTCGGGCCTTTACGGCCTTGGGCTTCTTCGTACTGAACTTTGTCGCGTTCGCGGAGCGTCTTGGCATCCACGAGGTCGGTTACGTGCACAAAAATGTCTTGGCCCGTGTCGTCGTTTTTGATGAAACCAAAACCTTTGGTTTCATTGAAGAATTTTACCGTTCCGGTCGGCATGATAAAAAAATAAAATTGGTGTATCATCAAAGCCCGGCGAACGCTGGGGACCTTGGATGTAACTACACCGGCGCGGACCGGAACAGCAACACAGAGCCTTGAGTTGCGCCAAAGATAGATAGAATTTTTGAACTTTACCCGCCCGCCAAAAAAAACTTAAATGGATACTCCGGCTGCTCCCGCCCGCGCCTTTCAGCACACCTTTATTGTCGAAGCTTCGGACATCGACCAGCTCGGCCACGCCAACAATGTGGCCTACGTGCGCTGGGTGCAGGACGTGGCCGCCGCCCACTGGCACCACCTCTACCCGCCCACCGCCGAGCTGCCGCCCCAGGTGTGGGTGGTGCAGGAGCACCAGGTGCGCTACCTGCGCTCGGCCTACGAGGGCGAGGAGCTGCGCGCCAGCACCTGGGTTGCCGATGTGAAAGGGGCCAGCTCGAAGCGCCTCACCCGCATCGAGCGCGTGGCTGATGGGCAGCTACTCTGCGCCGCCGAGACGCAATGGGTGCTGCTGGATGCGGGCAGCGGCCGGCCCGTGCGGGTGCCGGTGGACTTGGCGGAGCTATTATTAGGCAATTCTATACTTTAATAAATTTCCTGTTCAATCTCCCACGGTTCAAATAATCTTTCTGGAGTAATCCCAGCTAAACGGTCATTTGCTCGCCTCAAAGCCTCATCTTTATTTGTGATTATAGCATCAGGTGTTATATCCACAATATTAGTCTAGACAGCAAAGACGGGGACAGCAGAAGTCCCACAACCACATAAATCAAGAAAGTATTCTTCCTCTGCTGGACGGGGAAAGCTATTGTAACAGAAATGCTGAGCTAATTCCAGAAAGGCTTTCCAAAAGTTGTCTTCCGGTAAGAGTGATGAATCAGGAGTTTCAACTTGTAATTTATTTCTTGTTGTAGCGCTTTGCATAAGCGGTTCTGACTCTCCTACTAGCTGCTTAAAATCAAGATAATGCGCAGTCCTCATTTTGAATGCGAATCCCTCAAAATATTGATAGGCTAAGCTTTTATCGGCTAACCAATGGTCAACATAATTGGGGCCTTCTCCAATTATATACATATCACTGAATAAGAAATAGACAAACGCCTGTATGTCACACTTCAACTCATCACCAATTCTCATTCGAACAAATTTTTAATATTAATTACTGAATGCCCGCCCCCTTCCGCATCTATTCCGCCTCGGCCGGCTCCGGCAAGACGTATCAATTAACGAAAGAATACCTCAAGCTGGCGCTGGGCTACCCGCAGCCGGCCGACCCCACGGGCGAGCGCAATTTTAACCCGAGCTATTTTAAGAGTATTCTGGCCATCACGTTCACCAACGACGCGGCGGGCGAGATGAAAGAGCGCATTGTGGGGGCGTTGCGACGCTTTGCCCAAGATGCTGAGGAAAAGGCCGATGCCTTGCTGGTGGAGGTGGCGGCCGAGCTGGCGCAGGAGGCCCAACTGCCGCCGCAGCTACGCACGGCGGCCGAGTGGCAGCGCGAGGTGCGGCGGCGGGCACAGGCCACGTTTAAGCTGGTGCTGTACCACTACGCCGACTTTGGGGTGAGCACGATTGACTCGTTTGTGCAGCGCATTGTGCTGGCGTTTACGCGGGAGCTGGGGCTGCCCGCCACGTTTGAGGTGGAGCTGGATACCGACAGCGTGCTGCGCTCGGCGGTAGCCGCCCTGCTCGATAAGGTGAACCGCGACCCGCAAAGCAAGCTGCTGAGCCAGACGCTGGCCGACTACGCGCTGGGCCAGGCCGAGGAGGGCCGCAGCTGGAATAAGCTGCCCGACGAACTGCTGAATTTTGGCCGCAACCTCTTTAGTGAGAGTGTGCACGAGGCCGTGGCGCAGCTAAGCCAGAAGACGATGGCCGACTTCCGCACGCTCGACCAAGATATTCGGGTGCGGCTGCGCGACCTCGAAGGGCAGGTGCAAACGCAGGCCGACCGGGCGCTGGCCGCGCTGACCGGCGCGGGCATCGAGGCCGAGCACCTAGCGGGTGGGGCCAACGGCATTCACGGGCACTTTCGCAGCTGGGAGCGCTGGCTGGGCGCGCCCGATGCCAAGGCCGATTTCCCGACGGCTACGGCCCGCAAGGTGGTGGAAAGCGGCAAGTGGTGGAGCGACAAAGCCAAGAAAGCCGGCCTGGTGCCCGCCGTGGAAGCCGTGCAGGAAGAATTGGGGGACGCTTTTAATGAGCTAGCCAACCTGCGCATTACCAACCTTCCCAATTATTTACTGCTGAAGGCGTTGCAGCCGTTTTTATTCCACGCCTCGCTGCTGAGCGAGCTAAACAAGCTGGTGGAGGAAATCAGCCGCGAGCGCAATGTGGTGCTGATTTCGGAGTTCAACCGGCGCATTGCGGCCATCGTGCTCACGGAGCCGGTGCCGTTTATCTACGAGCGGCTGGGCGAGAAATACCGGCACTTGCTGATTGACGAGTTTCAGGACACCTCCGTGTTGCAATGGAATAACCTGCTGCCGCTGGTCGAAAATGCGGTGGGCGGCGGCGGCCTTTCGCTGGCCGTGGGCGATGCCAAGCAGGCCATCTACCGTTGGCGCGGCGGCGAGCTGGAGCAGATTTTGCGCCTGTACCGGGGCGAAACGGGCGCGCTGGTGGCGCGGGCCCGCGATGCGGATATGCAGCGGCTGCTGCGCGAGCGGTACTACACCTTACAGCAGAACCTGGAGCCTAAGTCGCTGGCGGTGAACTACCGGAGCGAGCCGGCGATTATCGGGTTTAATAATGAGTTCTTTACCTATGTGAGGGAGCGGAGCGTGGATGGGGAGTTGGTGGCGGGGATTTTTGAGGATGGGTTTCAGCAGTTGGTGCCAGGTTCTTCAATTCTCCTTACCCCTCCCGTCTCGTCTGGCCACGTCGAACTCCTCTTCACCAACAAAGACGCGCCCGCCCGCCGCTATGCCCCCACCACCGGCCAGTACTTAGAAGAATCCCTCCCTGGCTACCCCGCCGAGGCGGTGCTCGATTATAACGAAAGCACCTGCTACCTCGCGCTGCACCTCATCGAGCAGGCTTTGGCCGATGGCTACTACTTGCGTGATGTGGCTATTCTGTGCCGCACGCGGGGGCAGAGCCGGCTGCTGGCCAAGTTTCTAAAAGAAAGAGGCTTCCCCATTATTTCCGCCGATTCGCTGGCCTTGCAATTTGCCGAAGTGGTGAATTTGCTGGTGGCCATCATGCGGGTGCTGCACCAGAGCGGCGACACGCTGGCGCGGGCTGAGGCGCTGCTGCTGGTCGATAAAGTGGTGCGGCGGCTGTCCCCTACCCCGGCGCGGGCGCGGCACTTGGCCGCCGTGGCGAATGACAAGGAAACGGGCGGCAAGCCGTTTTTTGAGGAGCTGCGCGCTATCGGGTTCGATGTGGAGGAGAAAAGCACCGGCAACCTTGGGCTGTATGAATTGACCGAAAAGCTCATTGGCATCTTCGGGCTGCTGGGGGCCAATGAAGAGAGCGATTACCTGTTTCGTTTTCTCGATTTGACATTAGAATACAGCCTGAAGCATGGCAATAACCTCGGCAACTTCCTCACTTACTGGGATGAGCGCAAGGGCGCACTGAGCATCAACGCGCCGGGCGGCACCGATGCCGTGACCATCACGACGGTGCACAAGGCTAAGGGCTTGGCTTATGGCATCGTTATCGTGCCCTTTGCTGATTGGACGCTGGTGCCGCGCACCGATACCATGCTCTGGGGCCGCCTCGAAGCGGCCGAAAAACCCCTTCCCGACCTGCCCGACGTGGCCGTGGTGCGCCTCAACAAAGCCCTGACCTACACCCCGCTGGCCGACCAGGACACCGAGGAACGCGAGAAGACCCTGCTCGACGGCCTGAATACGCTGTACGTGGCCTTTACCCGGCCCCGGCACCGGCTTTACATCATCAGCAAAGCGCCGGCCGAGAATAAGAAAACGACTGGCGAGTTGCCGCTAACTGCCACCGCCGAGCCGGCTGCCACCCAGGGCCCGGCCCGCGATGTGGCCGACCTGCTGGCTGGCTACCTGCGCCACCTCGGCCGCTGGCAGGCCGATACTACCAGCTTTGTGCTGAACCTGGGCACCATTAAAAACCCCGAAACCCGAAACCCGAAATCAGAAACCAAATTCCCCCTCACCAATCTCGCCTCGACCGACTGGCACGAGCGGCTGAAGCTGCGCCGCCACGCCACTACGGTGTTCGATTTTGACGAGCAAGAGCAGCAGGGCGAGCTAAATCGCAAGCTGCATTATGCCCTGCGCCGGCTGGTGGCGGCCAGCGACTTACCACGCGTGCTCAAGCAGTTATCGACCGAGGGCTTCATCAACCAGCAGGAAAAACCCGCGCTGGAAGCGGGCCTCACCCAACTGCTGGCCAACCCGCGCCTGGCTCCCTACTTCGCCGAGGGGCTGGCGGTGGAAACGGAGCGCGAAATCCTCATTGGCGGGCACACGCACCGGGCGTACAAGCCCGACCGCATCGTGTTTGGCGAGGGCACGAGCCGCGCCACGCAGACGGTGACGATGCTCGATTTTAAGCTGCCGCCCCCGCAGGATATCCACAAAATCCGGCTGCGCGAGTACGCCCGGCTGTTTCGGGAATTGGGGTATTCCGACGTGCGCGGGGTTATTTATTACTTCGGGTCGGGCGAGGTGGTGGAGGTGTAAAAGCTGTCGGCTTTAGTCATATACGCACGGCTGACCTTTGCCTAATAAGTAATTCGGGTGTCGGCGTAGCGCAGCTTTTGGGTTATGGTATCGACGTATAAGGCCGCAGTGGGCATATCGTTATACTCAAACTCAAGTTTCTTTTCGGTGGCTCGCTGCGGCGACTGAAAACGGACTAGCTGCCCTGCCCGCAGCTGCTGAACCTCACTGGGCCTGTTAGCCGGAATCAAAGTAAAAATGGTGGTGCGGCCATCGAATAAATAGTTGGTTTCAGTAGCCGACACAAAAGCGGTTTCTAGACTGTACCCCCCGCTAGACCAGTTACTATCAGTGCCGTGAAAAGTAAACGTGCGCAGAACGCGTCCCGTGCGGCCAACTAACTGAGCATTATGAGATAAAACTTGGTTGCCGCTCATATCACCGCTTTCATACACCACTAGAAAAGTGCTGTCATTAATAATACGTGTGCCAGCTACTACCCGGCCATTCTTGGTGAGCGAAACAATCTGCCCGTTAGCTGCTAGCAGCTCTTCGCCTGCTAGCAGGGTTCGGCCATCGTGGGCGAGGGTGGGCCAACAATCACAGCTGCCCATATAAGGTTTTTCAGCTGCCAAGTGGAGTACCCGGCCCGTGGTAGCGTCCAGCAGCACTAACACTAACAAGCCCTCATCAGTATCTTCTCGCACAAAGCCCACCTCAAAAACCAGTGCCTTGCGGGCGGGCCAATAGCCCAGGTAAGTGGGCGGGCTAGCTACCGCCACCGTGCGCAGGCCACCGTATACGACGTGGGCAAAATCGGCTTTATGCAGCTGCCGTGTAAAATGAGGACGGCCTTGCTGGTCAAGTAATTGAAAGGAATATTGCACGTCCGCACCTTTTTCCACAGTAGCAGGCTGGTGGTTTTCTTTGTCAGCAGGGACTGCAAACATGAGCGGGTGAGTGCTGTCGGCTCGAGCCGCCGTATGCACCAGCCAGCGCTGCCCATCGGGCGTGAGGCGGAGCGCTACCCGACTCGTATCTTCTGAACCGAACCACACTTGCCCGTAATAGACGTTGCCAAAAGTCGGAGTAGTTGCGGATTTATTTGTTGCGCTGGCAGCTATGGGTTTTGAAGCTGCATCCGTAGCCGGCGGCACAGCAGGCAGGCCTGAAACCACTGCTGCTTGTTGCCGCGACTCGCAGCAAGCAAGCGATAAAACGACCAAGCAACTGGGCAATAAGGAGCGCATAACGGCATTTTTCTAAGCGTAGCGAAGTTACAAGGCCACCCACTCGGCGCAACACCAACTCGCTCGCCCTCGTCTATACTTATGCGGCCGTTTCGTGCGCCGCTTTTATCCCTGCAGATGATTTCTAACCGCATTGCCTCTTGGCCGCGCCTCGCGCTGGCTGCTTCGCTGACTTTCCCCACTACCCTGGCGGTGGCCCAGACTACCCCCGCCGCCACCGTGGAGGCCCCCGCTCCGGCCGACCCCACCACGCCCGCCGGCCCCACCGTGGCCGAAGCCGCCACCGCCCAGTGGTACCTGCGCGACCCGCAGCAAGACAAAACGCCCGGCGTGGGCGCCACCCGCACCTACACCGAGCTGCTGAAAGGCCGCGTGCCCACCGCCGTAGTGGTGGCCGTTATCGACTCGGGCATCGACACGGCGCACGTGGACCTCAAATCGGTGCTTTGGCGCAACCCCCGGGAGATACCCGGCAATGGCATTGATGATGACAAAAATGGCTACATCGACGACGTGCACGGCTGGAACTTCCTGGGCGGCAAGGATGGGCGCAATATCTCGGTCGAAACCCTGGAAGTGACCCGCGTGGTGGCCAAGCTCAGCCCCCGATTTGCGGGCAAGACGGCCGCGCAGATTAAGCCTGCTGACAAAACCGACTACGCCATGTACGTCAAGGCCAAAAAAGCCTACGACGCCAAGCGTAAGGAGCTGACCGAGCAGGTGCAGCAGGCCGAGCAAGTGAGCGCCCCGCTCACCGAGCTTTCCACAGCGCTCAAGGAAAAGCTGGGCAAAGAAAAGCTCGACACCGCCACCATGCGCCAGGTAGCCAATAGCTTGCCCGACCCCGAATTGAAAGGTATGGTAACGGTGCTGTACCAAGACATGCGCAACAACGGCATTCCTGACACTGACGCCCTGCTGAGCGCCCTGCAATCGGAGCTAAAAGACCAGCGCGACCAGCTCGATTACAGCCTCAATACCAAGTTCAACGCCCGCGCCGACATCGTTAAAGACAACCCCGACGACCTCACCCAGCGCTACTACGGCAACGCCGACGTGACCGGCCCCGACGCCCTGCACGGCACCCACGTGGCGGGCATTATCGCGGCCGTGCGCGACAATAACCTCGGTGTGCAAGGCATTGCCGGCTCGCCGGTGCGCGTGATGAGCGTGCGCGCCGTGCCCAACGGTGACGAGCGCGACAAAGACGTGGCCAACGCCATTCGCTACGCCGTGGACAACGGCGCGCAGATTATCAATATGAGCTTTGGCAAGGAGTTTTCGCCCCAGCGCCCGGCCGTGGAAGCCGCCTATAAATATGCTGAGGCCAAGGGCGTGCTGCTGGTGCACGCCGCTGGCAACGAGGATGATAACCTCGACGTGGTGCCCCACTACCCCGCCGCCTTCTATCTCAACGGCGCAGTGCCCACCAACCTGCTCACCGTGGGTGCCTCGGGACCCACTGACGACGAGAATCTGCCCGCCAGCTTCTCGAATTATTCTAAGCGCCAGGTCGATGTATTTGCGCCCGGCGTGGGCATTTTCTCGACGCTGCCGGGCAGCAAATACGGCTCGGAGAGCGGCACCAGCATGGCCTCGCCCGTGACGGCGGGCGTAGCGGCCGTGCTCAAGTCGTACTTTCCCAACCTCACGGCAGCCGAGTTGAAGCGCATTATCCGGCAGTCGGCGCAGGTGCACCACACGCAGGTGCTGGTACCCGGCGAAGGCGGTAAAAAGGCTGATTTTGCGACACTTTCGGCCACGGGCGGGGTAGTCGATTTATATGCTGCGGTGCAGCTGGCCTTGCAGCTGGAAGCCGCTAAAAAGCAATAAGCGTCGGCGAACGCCCGCTTTTTTGCGTAAGCCGACCCATGCTTGCTCAATTATCTGCCTTAGCGCGGGTGCGGCGGCTGCGGGCTAGCGCCGCCGCACCCCACGCTGCCGACACCGCCATTTCTTCCATTGCCGGGCACCCGGCCATTGCCGATGCTGTGGTCGAAACTCACGCGCCTGGGCCCCAGGAGTCGTGGGTGCGGCAGCAGGTGCGCAGCGTGCTGTACCTAGTGGCCGGGGTGTTTTCGGCGGCGCTAGCTCTGGAGGCGTTCATCTTGCCCAATGGCTTGTTTGATGGCGGCGTGACGGGCATTTCGCTGCTGGCCGCCCGCTTTATTCACTTGCCGCTCTCGGTGTTTCTGGTGGCACTCAACCTGCCCTTCATCTGGCTTGGCTACAAGCAATTGGGTAAAGACTTCGCCTTTCGGGCGCTGGCGGCCATTCTGGCGCTGGCCATCGTCATTGAGGTGGTGCATTTCCCGGTCGTGACGCAGGACAAGATGCTGATTGCCGTATTTGGCGGCTTCTTTCTGGGAGCGGGCATCGGGCTGGCCATGCGCGGCGGCGGCGTGCTCGACGGCACCGAGATTCTGGCCGTGTACCTCAGCCGCAAAGCCAGCCTCAGCGTGGGCGACTTTGTACTGGTGCTCAATATCTTAATCTTCCTGATAGTAGCCGTAGTGCTGAACGTGCCCACGGCGCTCTACTCCATTCTTACATACCTGGCGGCCTCCAAAACCATCGAGTTTGTGGTCAATGGCATCGAGGAATACACGGGCGTTACTATTATTTCCGAGCACAGCGATGCCATTCGGCGGGCCCTCACCGAGCGCCTCGGCCGGGGCGTAACAGTATATGCCGGCCACCGCGGCTACGGCTCGCGTGGCGAGCAGCCTAGTCCGATTGACATCGTCTTCACGGTAGTGACGCGCCTCGAAGTAGGGCAGGTAACGGACGAGGTAAACCGCCTCGACCCTAAGGCCTTCATGATTATGCACAGCGTGAACGATGCCAAGGGCGGCATGGTGAAAAAACGGGCGCTGCATTAGGGTTATCAGGGAAGGGGGTGAGTAGGTGATTGAGTGAGGAGGAAAACGACCGTCATGCTGAGCGGAGCGCAGCGGAGTCGAAGCATCTTGGCTGGTGAACTAACTCCCTGACGCCAGCAACGAAGCGGCCAAGATGCTTCGACTCCGCTGCGCTGCGCTCAGCATGACGGTCGTTTTACTTTATCTCCTAATCACCCCCTCACCTAATCATTCCTAACTTTGCGGCATGTCTGCCCTTTCTTCTGCAATTACCCTTACTGGCCTTTTCATCTACCCCGTTAAGTCGCTCGGCGGCATTAGCCTGCCCGCCGCCGACCTCACGCCCCAGGGCCTGCGCCACGACCGCCGCTGGCTGATAGTGGATGGCAACAACCGCTTTCTGACCCAGCGCGAGCACGCCGAAATGGCTTTGCTGGCCGTAGAACCGGCTTATAATGGCTTTTTGCTGCGCCACCAGCAGCGCCCCGATTTGCTGCCGCTCTACGTGCCTTTCGAGGCCACGCCTGAGAAAACGCTGTTCGTCACCATCTGGGACGACATGGTTTTTGCCTGGCGCGGGGCCAAGGAGGCCGATGAGTGGCTGAGTGAGGCGCTGGGCCGCGCCTGCAAGCTGGTGTATATGTCGGACATGGTGCGCCGCGAGGTAGAGCCCGACAAGCCCGAGCTAAACCCGGCCGGCACGCTCGTCAGCTTTGCCGACGGCTACCCCTACCTGCTGGCCAGCGAAGAATCGCTGGCCAAGCTCAATGCCCAGCTCGCCGAGTCCGTGCCCATGAACCGCTTTCGGCCCAACCTTGTGGTGCGCGGCGTGGCGGCCGATGCCGAAACGCAGTGGACTGATTTTCAGATTGCGGGGCAGACTTTCCGGTCGGTGCGCGGCTGCGGGCGCTGCTTCGTGACGACCATCGACCAAGCCACAGCCCAGAAAAACCCGGCTACCGAGCCCTTGCGCACGCTGGCTACTTACCGCAAGCAGGGCAATAAAATCATGTTCGGCCAAAACGTAACCGGCCCTACCAGCGGCCGCGTGCAAGTAGGCGATGCCGTGGTGCTGGGCTAACCCCGCGGCCCAGCGCGCCGTTTAGGCAGCGCTATGGACCTTGGCTTCACCCTTGATTTTTTGCGCCGCCTGGCGGCGAACAACAACACAACCTGGATGCAGGAGCACCGCGCCGACTACCTGCGCGCCCGCGACAATTTTGCCGAACTAGTAACGGAAGTATTGCGCCAGGCCACGCCCAGCGCGCCCGAGCTGGCGGGCCTCACGCCTGCGCAAGTGATGTTTCGGCTGCACAAGAACGATAGGAGCCAAACCGACCCCGAGCCCTATAAGCGCCGCTTTGGCTCGGGGCTGGTGCCGGGCGGGCGGCACGCGCTGCGCGCCGGGTATTTTCTGGCCCTGAGCCCCGATGGTCACTCGTGGCTGCGGGCCGGGCGCTTCACCCCTACCCCGCCCGAGCTGGCGGCCATCCGGCAGGAAATTCACTATAGCAGCACCGAGTTTCACCGCCGCCTGGCCGATGCTGAGCTGCTGCGCCACTTTCCCAATGGCCTCGATACGAGTGTGGAGCAGCTGACGCGCCCGCCCCGCGGCTACGCCGCCGACGACCCCGAGCTGCCGTGGCTCAAGCTGAAGAGCTACGGCGTGGGGCGGCTTTTTTCGGATGAAGAAGTGTTGGCCCCCGATTTTATCGGCCGCGTGGTGGCCGGGATGCTGGCGGCCCGACCGTGGGTAGAGTTTCTGAACACCGCGCTGGATGTGAAGTAAAAAATGCCTGTCATTGCGAGGAAGCACGACGAAGCAATCGCACCCAAACGGAGCCCGAACAGCTCGTCTTGGTGCGATTGCTTCGTCGTGCCTCCTCGCAATGACAGGCGCTAAAACAGGCCGAAGAGCTTGCCGTTGATGCGCTCGATAATGTCGCCCAGGTCCTCGGGGCGCTTCACGTAGTCGAGCTCGTTCACGTCGATAATGAGCAGTTTGCCTTCTTTGTAGTTGGCAATCCACTGCTCGTAGTGCTCATTGAGCTTTTTGAGGTAGTCGATGCTGATGGAGCTTTCGTATTCGCGGCCGCGCTTCTCAATCTGGCCGATGAGCTTGGGCAAGTCGGCGCGCAGGTAGAGCAGCAAATCGGGCGGGTTGACGAGGCCAATCAGCGTTTCGAACAGGGCGTAGTAATTCTGGTAATCGCGCTCGACGAGCTGGCCCGATTGGTGCAGATTGGCCGCAAAAATGTGGGCATCTTCGTAAATCGTGCGGTCCTGAATCACGCTTTTGCCCTCCTGCACCAGCTCTTTGATGCGCTGCGTCTGGCGGAAGCGGCCATTGAGGAAGTACACCTGCAAGTGGAACGCCCAGCGCGGCATATCGCCGTAAAAATCCTTGAGATAGGGGTTATCATCTACCTCTTCCAGAAATACTTCCCAGCGAAAATGCTGGGCCAGCTTGTGGGCCAGCGTGGTTTTGCCGGCTCCGATGTTGCCGACGATGGCAATGTGCATGACGCAGGGGTACTTATTGATTGAGCGAAAACGGGACCTCAAAGATAGCGCCGCCCGGTAGGCGGGCCACTACGCCCCGCCCACCACGGCCGGCCAGCTACTGCCGCAGCGCCCCTAAATGGGTGCCGGCCAGTGCCGGGCTATTTGATATTCACGTTCTTTTCGTCGAGTTTTTGGTTGACGCGGCGGGCGCCTTGCAGCGTGCGAAACTCGCCCTGCCAGGAGCGAATGCGCAGGCGGTCTTCGAGGCTAATGCCCTGGTGCACGGTGCGGTAGCGGGCGTTGAGGCGGCTGAGGGTTTCGCTGGCTTCGGTCCAGTCTTGCTCGGTCCACTGGCGGCGCTGGTCGCGCACGGCGTCGATAAAGCGGCTGAAGAGGTCGGGGATTTCGTCGGCGGTGGCGCGGTCGAGGTCCACACTTTCCTTAATCAATTTTGCCAGGCCGGGGTCGGCGCTGGTGCGCGCCTGGGCGGGGGCGCTGGCCGCCGTGCGGGGCACCGAGGCGTGCGGGCGGCCCCCGGTGAGGTCGCCGGCTTGCTGAGCGCGGGCGGCGGGTGAGGTAGCGGCCAGCAGCGTGGCCAACAAAAGGCAAGGGGCAGAAATGCGGGAATTAAACAGAGCGGTCATCAAACAAAAAGGAAAAAAGAAGCGCTTAGTACTGCGGCTGGCCCTACCAAGTTGCGGGCCAGTTTTGCCGTACTCAACGGCCGGGCGGGGCCTTGCGTATGCCAGGTAGGCCGCAAAAGTCGGGTTTGTAGCCGACCTTCGCTTACGTTTTTGTTATTTTATGTCTGCTTCTGTTCCCGCCGCGCCGGCCGCGCCCCTACACATTCAGCTCGCTACCGAGCAGGATATTCCGACCATCATTGCGCTGGCCGAGGCTACCTGGGAGCCTACCTACCGCTTCATCATCTCGAAGGAGCAGATTGAGTACATGTACCGCGTCATCTACACGCCGGCCTCGCTGCGCAAGCAAATGCGCGACCAGCAGCACGCCTTTTTGCTGGCGTATGTAGAGGGCCAGCCCAGCGGCTTTGCCTCGTATTCGGAGAAGCCGGAGGGCGTGTACCACCTCAATAAAATCTACGTGCTGCCCTCGCACCAGGGCCAGGGCCTAGGCCAGCAGCTGATTATGGCCGTAGAAACGGCCGTGCGCCAAGTGGGTGGCCGCGTGCTCGAGCTCAACGTAAACCGCCACAACCCCGCACTAGCGTTCTATGAGCGCCAGGGCTTTGCGCAGCACCGCGAAGAGGACATTGCCATCGGCCCGTACTGGATGAACGACTTTGTGCTGCGCAAGGACTTGTAGGCCACCCGACTTTTACTCACCAAACCAACCACCCCACCATGCCTACCAAACTTACCGTTCTCTCTAATGGCTCGCTCCGCGTGGAGGGCGACGATTTCGAGCTAGTCGATGCCCAGGGCCAGCCCTACGGCCTCGGCGGCCGCCAGCGCATCAGCATCTGCCGCTGCGGCCTGAGCGCCCAAAAGCCTTTCTGCGACGGCTCGCACAAAGGGCACTTCGAGCACCCCGCCGTAGCGTTTGATTTGCCCGCGCCGAAGCCGGCGGTGTAAGTGAACTACCAAAGACGCTTGTCATTGCGAGCGCAGCGAAGCAACCTTTCCTTCACACTTAGCAGACGTTCGCTGGTGTGAAGGAAAGGTTGCTTCGCTGCGCTCGCAATGACAAGCGTCTTTTTGGCAGTATTTTACCAGAAATAACCGCTAGCTCACCTTCAGCATCAGCCACAAATTCAACCGCACCACGTCGCCCATCGAGTCGCAGCCGTCAAATTTATCGGTGTGGTGGTAGCGATTTAACGCCGCTTTTAGCTCGTCTACTTTTTCGGCGGGGGCCAGGGTTTGCTGGCGCATTACGTCGAGCAGGGCTTTGAGGCGGTGGCGCTCGGCGCGGGCACGGCGGGCCATCAGGGTGCGCTCTTCGGCCTGGTACTGGCGCAGGTTTTCGGGCTTGAGCAGGCGGGCGCACATCTCCACCACGGGGCCATTGTCCTTGAAATACTGCGGCAGGTACATCACGCGGCGGCCTTCGTAGCTCTGCTGGTCGAAGTCGATGGCGCGCACCCGGTACTGCTCGTCCTCAAAGTCGGGCGTCACGTCGATAACGTAGTTGTAGGCGCGCATATCGCCGAGCAGGCGGGCAAAACAGCGCTCATTAAACTTCACAAACTCCTTAGCAATCCGCACCTGGTTGAGGTGCGGCAGGTTGAGCCGCAGCCGAATAAAATCGTCGCCCGGAATGCCCGCAATGTGCTCCTCAATGAGCGTGTTGCCGGCATCGACGAGGTAGTTCATCGAGTTGGGCGACAGCAAATGCTCTAATTCCAGCCCATACAGCCGCGAGGCATCGGCCTGCTTCACGTAGAAGTAGTCGTAGTTATCGTTGAGCTGATTGAGGATGCGGACCCGGAAGGGGCGCGAGTTGCCGAAGTGGCAGTAGTCGATGCGGTCGGCCAGCAGGTGCTCGGTGAAGCTGAGGTCGCCGGCCGTTTTGAGCAGCGCATACACTTGCACTAGACCTTCGTTGAGCTCGCGCAGCATGGAGGGCTCGTAGTACACCGTTTGCCAGAGCGTGTCGCGGCCGGTGCGGTCGAGCAGCGCAAAGGAGTTGCTGAAGCGCCCCAAATCGGCGTAGCTCACGGGCAGCGGGGCCTCGCGGTCGTAGTCGCGCAGGTACTGCCGCAGGGCCAGCGTGAGCGGATAGCTGGGCTTTTTGCGCGAGATATTCATTTTTTTAATGGTTAATGGTTAGTTATTAATGGTTAATGCTTTTAGGATGAAAAATTAACCATTAACCATTAACCATTAACCATTAACCATTAACCATTAAAAATCACCCCGCCAGCTCGTTTACCAGCTCTACATATTGCTGGCGGGCGGCGTCTTTGCTGAGGCCGGCGAGCTGGTGCCAGGCGTCGTATTTGGCGATGGCTTTGAAGTCGAAGCCGCCGGGGCGGGGGCCGGTGGAATCGCCTTCGGAGGCCTGCTTGTAGAGGGCGTAGAGCTGGAGCAGCACCGTATTGGAGGGTTTGGCAGGCAGCTGTTGGGCACGCTGGGCGGCAGTTTCAAATTCTTCTTGGGTGGTCATGCAGTGAAGGAATGGAGGGATGAATGCGTGATGGGCAGGGCGCCAAACCAACTACGGCCGGGCCCTACGGCCGCAAACGTAGGGCCGACGCAGCTTTTTACCCGTGCACTACGCAACATTGGGCGCGCTTGCTGGCGTAAGCAAGGCTTCAACCAGCCACTTCATGAAAGCTTCCCAGCCCACCGACCAGACCGCCCTCGTCAAGCTTTTTTTGCAACACAAACTCACGCTGGCCCTGGCCGAAAGCTGCACCTGCGGCCTGGCCGCCGCCCAGCTGGCCCCCGCCGAGGGAATCAGCGACGTGCTGCTGGGCTCGGTGGTCACGTACCACGCGCAGGCCAAAGAGCAGCTGCTCGGCGTGCGCCCCGAAACCCTGGCGCTGTACTCGGCCGAAAGCCAGCAAACCACCAACGAAATGGCCCTGGGCCTGCACCAGCACTTGCCCGAGGCCGATGTGTGCGTGGCCGTAACCGGCCTCTGCGGCCCTGGGGCCTCGGCCACGCCCGAGAAGCCGGTGGGCTCGGTGTTTGTCACCATCCTGCTCGATGGCCACGCCCACGAGTATCGCCAGCAGTTCAAGGGCGACTCGGCCAGCATCCGGCAGCAGGCCGTCAATTTTATTTATCAGCAGCTGACGGAGTTGCTAGAGAGGCGCCAGGGAGTGATTAGGTGATTTTGGGGCAAGAAGGTGAGGCAGTGAAAACGTCTGTCGTTGCAGCGCAGCGAAGCAATGACAGACGTTTTTTACTTCACTACTTCCACCTTCATTTTCACGTCTTCCACCGGCCATTTGTCCTGGGGGTCGACGGGTACTTGCGAGATTTTCTCCACTACATCCAGCCCTTCTATTACTTCGCCAAACACGGTGTAGGAACCATCGAGGGCGGGGGCACCGCCCGTGGTGGCGTAGGCGCTGAGTTGCGCGGGCGTGAGATGGCGGCCCACAGCCGCCGCCTGGGCGACGGCCGGCGGCAGCTTTTTGCCGACTACGAAGTAAAAATCGGTGTTGGATGACAAGCGTTGGGGGTTCTCGTCGTCGTCGTAGCGGGCCATGCCGAGGGCACCTCTAATGTGGAAGTGGCCGGGCCGCACCTCGGGGGGCAGGCGGTAGGTGCGCAGCCGGATGGTGCGCTGCTCGCTGGTTTGGCCGCCTTGCACCACGAAGTTTTTTACCACGCGGTTGAACACCGTTTCGTCGAATACCCCGCGCCGGGCCAGCAGCAGAAAATTGGCCCGGTGAATGGGCGTATCGTCATACAGCTTCACCCGAATAGTACCCAGGCGGGTCTTAAACAGCACTTCCGAGCCGGGATACTGGCGGCCGTAGGCTAGCAGCGCGGCCGGGGCCGTGCTGTCGGTGAGGGCCGCGATGTCGGGGCCGGGTGGCTTGGGGGGCGGCGCGGCGGCGGGCTTGTCGGCGGGGCCGCAGGCGGCGAGCAGGGCCAGCGCGAGGGCGGGCAGCAGGGCACGAAATACGTTTGTCATTGCGAGGAGGAACGACGAAGCAACCTTTCCTTCATCGTCGCCAACGGTAGCTGACGCAAAGGAAAGGTTGCTTCGTCGTTTCGCCTCGCAATGACAAGCGTGCTTAAACTTCTACCACGAGGCTGGTGCCGGCTTGTTTTTGCTTTTCTCGGTGCCGGCCGCGCCTTTGGTTTTCACTTTCACCTTGGCGGGCGGGGCGGCGGGGGCCGTAATGGTAGCGCCACCGGGCGCAATGGGCTCGGGCGGGGGCGGCGGCAGGGCCTCGCCGTCGGAGGCTTTTATTTCATCGGCTACTACCGCTTTTTTCTCTTTTTGCATGGCCAGCAGCAGCTGGTCTTGCGGTAGGGTGTTGGCTTTGAAAGCTTTTAGCTGCACGGCCAGCGAGTCTTGCTCGCCTTTGCGCTGCTTCGGCGGGGCCATGAGCTTGCCCAGGTCGGGGCGGCCGGCCTCTTGCCAGGCCGTGAGCCAAAACGAGGCTACCATGGGGGCCGCCGTGCGCATGCGGTAGTCTACCTGCCCGCCCACCAGCTTGTTGTAGGCATCGGCAAAGGCATCGGAATAGTGGCGCTGCGTCTTGCCAAAGCGGTGGGTGTAGGTGTACTTGGTTTGGGGCGTGAAGTCTTTGCTGACCTTGCTTTCCGAATCGAAGGTGAACGTGAGGAAGCCGTAACTCTTTTGCACCACCAGCCAGATGGCTTCGAGCGGGTTTTTGAGCACCTTCACGTCGTCGCCGTCGAGGGCGCTCAGCTTGTAGGTCTGGATGAAGCGCTCGGGCAGTTGGCTTTCCCAGAGGCCGTGCAGGCCGGTTTGGTTGGTGAGCTGGCCGTCGTAGTTCATGGTGGTGTGCAGCGGCACGAAGGCATCTTCCACGTAGTGCGCCAACTCGGCCGAGTACAAAATAATATTAGCCGTGTCGCGCTCGCTAAAGGCCGATACCAGCTTGTTTTTCGTCTCGATGACCGTCCACGGCACGGTGCCGTATTTGCGCAGCGTGTCGGCCGAAAATTTTTCCTGAGCCGCCTCATACTCGCGGGGCACCTTGGCAAAGGGGTTTTCTTCGGAGTAGTGGTCGAGGTCGATGAAGTGGCGCGTTTCCTCGGTTTTGTCTTTCTGGCGACGCTCGTCGGGGGCGGTGCACAGGCGCACCAGCTCGGGCAGGTGGCGGTAGTAGAAGCCCTGTAGGCTGCCCGGCAGCTCGTACACAGCCACCTGCGTGATGACGCGGTGCCCAAAAAAGCCCCAGGCGCGGGCCGCCGGGGCCAGCGGGCCGAGCAAGGCGGCCGCCAGCCCAAGGGTTAGGAATAGTTTTTTCATGTGGAAGCGGATAGCAAGCCCGTGGCAACGGCCATAGGGCGGCCCGAAGTTCGGCAGCAGCCAGCAAAGTTGGCGCGGCCCCCAAATTGGAGCACCTTTTTGGCGAATAAATTGGGGTCGGACCCCGATTCATTCGGGTCGGACCCCAATGCTAAAGGGCGGCTACCAGCCGGGCCACGTCGGGGAAATCGGCTTGCAGCTTGGGTAGGCTTAGCTGTATCAATAGGCGGGCCCCGTGCCCGGTTTTGTGGTAGCTGCCTTTTCGGTGTCCGCTGGTGCAGCGCTCCAGTACCCGGTCGGGGTGCGTTACCAGCGCTGCTTTGGCACGCGGCAGCGCATGGGCCAAGTTGTGGTTGTAAAATTCCTGCACTACTTCGACCTGAGCCAGAAACCACGCCTCCATCTTTTGCACCATAAAGAATACGTTGGCTTGGTGCGAAGCTAACTCTTGGCTGGCTAGCCAAGCCTCACGGGTATCATCTGGCCCGTCAAGGTCCACCAGCAGCAGCACCTGTTGAAACTTGGAACGCGGATTAGCGATTTCCTGCCGAAATTTTCGGATAGCCCCGGCCGTGTCGTTGCACATCACTATCAGCGGCATATAGCGCGGGTTAGCCTGCCGCAGCAATTGATTGAAGCTGTAGTGCAAGTCACCGTTATCCGTCTTACGGCTGCCTTCTACGAAAATAACGCACTTTGCCATTGCCCGCTAGCGATTACCGCCCAAGGCTCCATCGCGCCACATCTGGCCCGGCGCAAATTCGTCGTACCACCCCGCAAAGTCTTCTTCCGTAAATTTATTGACTATGGTTTGGTTGTTTTCGTCTTTCTCAAATACCCGCACAGCACGTAGGGGGAATTGATTTACTAAACCGGGCACGTGAGTTGTGAGAATTATTTGACTCTTCTCGCTGGCTTTTTCTAATTGCCGGCCTAGTTCGAAAAGCATATCAGGATGGAGGTTGCGTTCGGGTTCGTCAAAGAGAATCAATTCCCCCTTGTCTGGCTGGTATAACGCTACTAATAAACAGAGGTAGCATAGAGTACCGTCCGAAACTTGTGCTGCGTGTATTGGTGTTTCTAACCCTTTTTCTTGCAAATAGAATTCTACACTTCCTTGCCCATACACATTCATACGGAAGCGCTGAAAATTACTATTAACATCTTGTAACCCGGCTTCTATTGTGTCGTACGCCGTGGTTGATTTCAGTCCAGTAGTATTAAGTATCTGAAACATATTATCGCCGTTCGGAAGTAACTTATCTACTCCTGTAGCACGCACAGAATTACGCATGGGGGCGTCTTCAGTAGTATTAAAAGCTTTATAAATATCAGTTAAGCGCAAATAATGGGCGAGTATAGCTAAAGCATTATCGCCTTGACCAAAATTAAAACCAGGGAGCATTAATTCATCCGTAGAATTTTTACGGACAACTGAATAATCGGCTGCGCCTTCTTTCCCAGGAAAGGAATTTAAGTAGATAACGCCATTGATACTCGTCACTAATTCACCTACGACATAGGCACCAAATACATTCATTAATGTAATATGGTAAATAATATCGCCTTTATAACCATCAGGCCATCTGCTTAGGCGAGAGCCATCAATTGTAAAATACAAATCCAATTCAAAGAAATCATCCTTATCTACTTTTTTCTTAAACTTCATTGAATCAAGTCCTCCCCATTTCACTATCTGCTCTTTTAGCTTACCGTCCATCCCTGCCTTCAGCAATTGAAACGCCCGCAAGAAATTACTCTTCCCGCTGCCATTAATACCCACCAGTACATTTAAATCAGATTCTAGGTCGATGGTGCAATCGCCGAAGCTGAAAAAGTTAACGAGGCGAACAGACTTAATCATCACAAACAGTAGCTAAGTGGCCACGCGGCCTATCGCGAAGATACACGAGCAGCCCCTACCCTAGCGGCCACAAAAAAGCCCAGCCAACTTGGCTGGGCTTTCTTATTCACACCTTCCCGGACTCGCAGCGTCCGCGCTACATACTTACCAGATGCGCGAGCGGTCTTGCTGGGCGCGCACCATCTTGCTGCCGTCTTTGCAGCCGAAGGCCTGGTAAAACTCGGGCATGTTCATGAGCGGGCCGTTGGTGCGGTACATGCCGGGCGAGTGCGGGTCGGTCTGGATTTGCTGGCGCAGGGCCTCAGGGCGCTGGTTCGAGCGCCAGATTTGGGCATAGCCCAAAAAGAAGCGCTGGCTGGGCGAGAAGCCGTCAATCTTCTGGCCAGACTTGAACTGGGCCGTCTTTTGGAAGGCCTGGTAGGCGATGGTGAGGCCCCCAATGTCGGCCAGGTTTTCGCCCATCGTCAGCTTGCCGTTCACGTGCACCGAGTCGAGGGGCGAGAAAGCGTCGTACTGTTTGCCCACCATGTCGGCTTTGGCCGTGAATTTCTCGTTGTCCTCCTTGGTCCACCAGTCGCGCAGGTTGCCTTTGGCATCGGAGCGGCGGCCCTGGTCATCAAAGCCGTGGGTCATTTCGTGGCCGATTACCGCGCCCACGCCACCATAGTTCACCGCGTCGTCGGCCTTGGGGTCGTAGAAGGGTGGCTGCAAAATGCCGGCCGGGAACACGATTTCATTCATGCTCGAGTTATAGTAGGCATTCACCGTGGGCGGCGTCATGCCCCACTCGCCCCGGTCGATGGGCTTGCCAAACTTCTGGAGGTTGTCTTCGCGGCGCCATTCGGCGGTGGCAAACAGGTTTTGCAGCGCGCTCTCGCGGGTGATTTTCAGCTTCGAGTAGTCCTTCCACTTATCAGGATAGCCGATTTTCACCGCAAAGGCATTGAGCTTCTCAATGGCCTCCTTCTTGGTGTCGGGGCTCATCCAGTCGGTGGCCATAATGCGCTCGGCGTAGGCAGCGCGCAGGTTTTCGACCATCTGCTTGGCGCGGGCTTTGGCAGCCGGCGAGAAGGCCTCATCCACGTAGAGTTGGCCGAAGGCCTCGCCCAGCGCACCATCGGTAGCGCGCAGGGCGCGCTTCCAGCGGGGCTGCTGCTGCTTGGCCCCCGTCAGCACCTGCTGAAAGCGGAAGCTGGCATCGCCGTAGGTTTTGGGCAGGGCGCTGGTCACGTCTGCCACCAGGTTCCAGCGCAGGTATTGCTGCTGGTCGGCGATGGGCGTGTTGGCCAGCAGGTTGTTCACGGCTGCCAAAAACTCGGGCTGGCCGATAATAACGTCCTGGGCGCTGCTGAGGCCAGCGTCTTTCAGGCGCAGGGGCAGGTTGAGGTTGGGGTATTGCTGGGCCGCCTGGGTTACGGGCACCTTGTTGTAGTTTTTGAGGCGGTCGCGCAGGGCCACACGGTCGCGGCTGGCCTCGGCCAGCTTGGTTTCGAGCGCGATTACCGCATCAGCATTGGTGGCGGCCAGGCTAGGCGCATCGCCCAGCAACTGAAACAGCGTCACCATGTAGGTTTTGTACGCCGCCCGCACGGTTTTCGAGCGGCCATCCTGCTTGAGGTAGTAGTCGCGGTCGCCCAGCCCGAGGCCGCCCTGGCGCAGCTGCACCGCGTACACGGTGCTGTTTTTGCTGTCCTGGCCCACACCCATGCCGTACCAACCAGTCGAAAGCGACTTCGGATTGGCCATGTACTGCTGAATGTCAGTCAGGTTTTTCAGGTTGCTGATTTCCGTCAGCTTGGGCTGCAAGTACCGGAGGCCGGCCTTTTCAATGCCCATCGAATCCATGGCGGCGGCGTAAAAATCGCCCACCTTCTGCTCGTTCGAGCCGGCCTTGGCCGAACGGTCAGCAGCGGCTTTTTCCAGAATGCGGCGCTCGATTTTCTGGTTGTTATCGGCCAGCTCATTAAAGCTACCCCAGCGCGTTTCGGCGGCGGGCACGGGGTTGTTTTTCAGCCAGGTGCCATTGGCGTAGTGATAAAAATCCTCACAAGGCTGCACCGATTTGTCAATATTAGCCAGGTTGATGCCAATGCCCTTCTGCGGCGGAGTAGGCTTGGTGGGCGGCCCAAAAGCCGTGGTAGCCGCCAGGCTGCCAAGGCCCAGCGTAGCCAGCGCCAAGCGCGAAATGGTAGTGGAGGTCATAAAATAAAAAGTGTGGGTTTGGGGGGTAGACAGGGTAGTGAAATTAGAGCATAGATGGTACTAAAAGGTCACAGTTGCATAATAATGCCTGAATTTTGGTGGGTGCGGGACAGTGGCATTAAAAAAACCCGCCTTAGTGCAAGGCGGGTTTTCTAATTCATCATCTAAAAATCGTTGTCATGCAGCGCGTAGCGAAGCATCTCGCGTGGCGCAGCAATCCCTTGCGTTAGCAACGGTGCGTACGAGATGCTTGGCTAAGCGCTGCATGACAATGCCTGACCAACGCGCTTACCAAATACGCGCCTGCTCGGCCGTGGGCCGCTCCATCTTGTCGGTGGGCTGGCAGCCAAAGGCCTTGTAAAACTCGGGCATGTTGGTGAGCGGGCCGTTGGCGCGGAACTGGCCGGGCGAGTGCGGGTCGGTGAGTACCTGCTGGCGCAGGGCTTCGGGGCGGTCGTTGGTGCGCCACACCTGGGCCCAGCTCAAGAAAAAGCGCTGGTTGGGCGTGAAGCCGTCGATGCTCTTGTTGGCTTTGGCCTCAGCCGTTTTCTGGTAGGCCTGGTAGGCGATGGTGAGGCCACCGAGGTCGGCCAGGTTTTCGCCCATCGTCAGGTCGCCGTTCACATACACCGAGTCGAGGGGCGAGAACTTGCCGTACTGCTGGCCCACCATTTTGGCTTTGGCGTTGAATTTTTCGCCGTCCTCTTTGGTCCACCAGTCGCGCAGGTTGCCCTTCGAGTCGTACTGCCGGCCTTGGTCGTCGAAGCCGTGGGTCATTTCGTGGCCAATCACGGCCCCAATGCCGCCGTAGTTCACCGCTTCATCGGCCTTGGGGTCGTAGAAAGGCGCTTGCAGAATGCCAGCCGGGAACACAATCTCATTCATCGGCGGGTTATAGTAGGCGTTCACCGTGGGCGGCGTCATGCCCCACTCGCCCCGGTCGAGGGGCTTGCCGAAATGGCTGATATTGTCCTGGGTGGCCCACTGGCGGGCGGCCACTAGGTTATCGAGGTAGCTGGCGCGGGTAATTTTCAGCTTCGAGTAGTCCTTCCACTTGTCGGGGTAGCCGATTTTCACCGCGAAGGCGTTGAGCTTCACAATGGCCTCTTTCTTAGTGGCCTCGCTCATCCAGTCGGTGGCCAGAATGCGCTCGGCGTAGGCTTTGCGCAGGTTTTCAATCATTTCCTTGGCCTTAGCCTTGGCGGCCGGCGTGAAGGCCTTGGCCACGTACAGCTCGCCAAAGGCTTCGCCCAGCGCGCCATCGGTCGCCCGCAGGCTGCGCTTCCAGCGAGGCTGCTGCTTTTTAGCGCCGCTCAGCACTTGGGCAAAGGCGAAGTTGGCATCGCCGTAGGCCTTGGGCAAAGCCGAAGTGAAGCTGCTCACCAGGTGCCAGCGCAGGTACTGGCGCTCGTCGGCAATGGGCGTGCTGGCCAACAGCTTGTTAGCGGCGGCTAGGTACTCGGGCTGGCCCACGATTATTTCCTTCGCGCCGCTCAGGCCACTGTTTTTGAGCAGCAGCGGCAGCGCTAGGTTGGGGTAGTCTTTGGTAGCCTGGGCCACGGTCATTTTGTTGTAATTCTTCTCGGGGTCGCGCAGGGCCACGCGGGTGCGGCTGGCCTGGGCCATCTTGGTTTCGAGCCCGATGATGGCATCAGCGTTGGTAGCGGCCAAGGCCGGGGCATCGCCCAGCATCGTGAAAATGCTGGTGATATACGTCCTGTAAGCGGCCCGAATGTTCTTCGAGCGCGCATCGTCCTTGAGGTAGTAGTCGCGGTCGGGTAGCCCGAGGCCGCCCTGGCTGAACTGCACCGCGTACTGGGTACTGTTTTTCTCATCCTGCCCCACGCCAAAGTCGTACCAACCGGTGCTTACGTTCTTGGGGTCAGCCAGGTACGCCTGCACTTCGGCCAGGCTTTTGAGGCTGTTGATTTTGGTGAGGTAGGGCTGCAAGTACTTGGTGCCCGCCGCTTCGATGGCCATCGTATCCATCGCCGAGGCGTAGAAGTAGCCTACTTTCTGAGCGTTGGAGCCAGCGGCAGCCGTGCCCGACTTTGCAGCCAGCTCTTGCAGAATGGCTTTCTGGGTGGCGTAGTTGTGCTCGGCCAGCTCGTTGAAGCTGCCCCAGCGGCTTTCGGCGGCGGGCACGGGGTTATTTTTCAGCCAGTTGCCGTTGGCATACAGGAAGAAGTTGTCGCAGGGCTTGCGCGTCTGGTCGATGTTGGCCGGGTCGATGCCGGGCTTCAGTTGTGCCAGCGCGGGAGTGGCCAGCGTCAGGCCCAGCGCCGCCACGGCCAGGGCCGCGCCCCGCTGGTAACGGGAAATTTTCGTCATTAGAAATAAACTGTGGGGGGAGATAGTTTGGGAGCGCAAGTTAAGCTAGCGTAATGGACGCCGACACGGGTGGCCGGTTGCATGGGGCTGGTATAGTTGCGGCAGTGCTGGCGCGAGTTAAGGCTGCGCCTAAACACGCGCCAGCACTGCCCAACTTTTTTGGCCGGCCGTACCTTTACGCTACGCGAAGCAGAGCTTCGCGCTACTGCTTTTCCATGCCGCTTTACCCCCGCCGCGCCGCCACCAAGTCCGCCGAGCCCGATGCCCCGCTCACCCTGGGCGCGCTGCTTATGCAGGTGCGCGCCGCGCTTCAGCATCGTTTTCCCGACAGCTACTGGGTAGTAGCTGAGGTGGCCGAAATGACGCGCCCGCGCCAGCAGGGCGGCCATTGCTACCTCACCCTCACCGAGCCCGCCGCCGGGGCCGAGGCGCTGGGCTTCACTGCCCAGGCGCGGGCCACGCTCTGGGGCAGCCGCTACCAGCAGATTGCGCCCGCCTTTGCCGAGGCCACCGGCCAAGAGCTGCGCCCCGGCCTGCGCCTGCTGCTGCGTGTGAAGGTTACATTTCACGAGCAATACGGCTTCTCGCTCGATGTGCTGGCCCTCGACCCCAGCTACACCGTGGGCGAGCTGGCCCGCCAGCGCCTGGCCACGTTGCGTTTATTGCAGGAAAAAGACTTGCTGGAGCGCCAGCAGCGCCTGACACTGCCGCTGGGCCCGCAGCGGCTGGCCGTTATCTCCTCCCCCACCGCCGCGGGCCTGCAAGACTTTGTGCGCCAGCTCGAAGAAGCCCCTTATGACTTTGCCGTGACGCTCTTTCCGGCCACCATGCAGGGCGAGAGTGCGCCCGCCAGCATTCGGGCGGCGCTCGACCTGGTGCGCCCGCGTCGGGGGCAGTTCGATGCGGTGGTGCTCATCCGGGGTGGTGGCTCGAAAACCGACTTGCTGGCTTTTGATGAATATGGCCTGGCGGCGGCCGTGGCATCGTTTCCGCTGCCCGTGCTCACCGGCATCGGCCACGAGCGCGACGAGGCTGTGGTAGACCTCGTGGCTTACCGCGCCCTCAAAACGCCCACCGCCGTGGCCGCCTTTCTGGTCGAGCGCCTCGCCCGCCTCGAAACCCTGCTGCTAGAGCTAGCCGAGCGCGTGGCCGACCGCAGCCGCCAGCACCTGGCCCGGCACCACGCCCACCTCCAGCGCCTAGCCGATGCCTCGCACGAGGCCGCCCGCCAGCAGTTGCGCCGCGCGCAGCACGAGTTGGCCCAGCGCAGCCGCCAAGCTACCCAAGCCCCACGCCAGCAGCTGCGCCAGCTCGGCCAGCAGCTCGAAACGTATCGCTACACGCTGCCACAGGCGGCCCGCCGCGCCCTCGGCCACGAAGAGCAGCGCCTGCGCCGCCGCTCGCGCATGGTGCTGCGCCGCTTTGTGCGCCACCACCAGCGCCGCCGCGAGGCGCTGCTGCGCCAGCGGTATCTAATGCAGCGAGCGTTTGAATTAAAAATTATAAATTATAAATTAAACATCACTACTCATGAAGCAACCGGCTTGCAATTAGAAAACCGATTATTACGCCAACGGCTGCTTATCATACCTCTCAACTCTTGAATTTTTTAATTCATAATTTATAATTTATAATTCAACCAAGTGACTTACAACGAAGCCATTCAGGAATTAGAAACCATCCTCCGCAGCCTCGAAACCGACCAGGTAGATGTGGACGACCTCACGGCCCGCGCCGAGCGCTCGGCCGAGCTCATCCGCCTCTGCCGCCACAAGCTGCGCCACGCCGAAGCCTCGCTCGACCGCGTATTCGACTCGCTCGATGAGGAAGAGGAGGAAACCGAAGAGCCCGAAGAGGAGGAGGAACTGGAGGAAGAAGACTTTGACGACGAAGAAGATGACCACGAAACCGACGACCACCGCCCCGGTGGTCCCGGCCGCCCCACGCAGCCGCGGCTGTTTTAAAAGTAGTGAGGTGGTGACACGGTGAGGTGGCGAGTTTTCCCTCGATAAAACTGACCACCTCACCGCTAATTTCGTCGCACGTGGATTTGCACGCGCTCGCCGTCCTCGCTGGTGGTGGGCAGCACGTCGATGCGGTCGGCCTCGTCGTAGTAGGCGGCCACGCCGCGTACGATGCCTACGGCTAAGCCACCCATGCGGCGCGCTGATACATAGTCGATTAGCAGTTCATCCTTATTCAGGCGCGTGACCTGGAGCACGGGCGGGGCGTTTTCGATGTGCTCGCGGCGTACCTGGCGGTGCATCGTGTTTTCGGTATGCTCCAGCATGTCGAGGGTGCGCCAGTTGGGGTCCAGGTATTTCTGGTACATGTACATGAGGTCGGGCACCAGGTACTCGCCAAACTTCTCATGAAGCTCGCCGGCCGGGATGCCCGTCATCTCGGCCGCTTGGCCAATCAGCGCATACATGTGCTCATCGGGATACACCTCCTTGTGGCTGAAATCGCTGGATTTAAGTCCCGATAGCTCTAGCAATTTCACCCAAGTACTGTGGTCGTATTGCGTCTGAACGTAGCGCTTCAGCAGCGTGAAAATGGTACCGTGCATATGATGGCTTGTGAATTCTTCAGCTAAAGCAAGAAAAGGCTTAAAAGTTAAAGTGCCACCCTGCCCACGCATACGCGGGGCAAGGTGGCACTTTTTTACCTAAGGCTAACAGCTAGCCAGCGGCTAGATATTGCCAATAACCGTCATGGTGTTCATGGTGGGGCCGGCGCTGCCGCCAGTGGGCTCCACCGTCATGGCAAAGGCCTGGGCACTAGCGATATCCTTCATTTGCTGGAGGCCATCGCCCGACGTGGTAGCGGCAGTCAGCATACCGGCATCGACGGGCTTGCCATTATCGAGGGCCCACAGCTGATATTGCTTGCCGGGGGGCAGCGGGGGCAGTTGGGCCACATCAAGGTACACGCGGTGCGAAACTTTGTTGAACAGCACCCGGGCGTGGGCCGTGGGGTGGGTCGGCGTGCCAGCCAGCGCTACCATTTTGTACTCGTCGGGCGAGCGCAGCACGTGCAGCTGCTCCTGAGTGGAGGTGAGGCGGCGCTCCATCACTTGCGTGGTGGCGGCAAAGCGGGTTTGCTCGTTTAGCGCTACGGCCAGGTCGTTGCTAGTTTTCTGCCAGTTGCTGTATAACAAGGCATTACCTATCAAGCTTAGTAGCAAGGCTACCGAAGCTGCAATAGCCCAGCCATTGCTGCGCGCAGCCGGAGCGATTGCAGGAGCAACAGAAGTGGCTACGTGTGGGTTAGAAGCCGAAACGCGCATGGTGGGCACCTCAGCTACGGGGGCAGCGGCGGAGGCACTGATTTCGGCAAACACCCGTCCAAGTACCCGCTCCCGCATACCAGCGGGGGGCGTAATGGCGTGGGCTTCAGCGTATACGCCAAGGCCGGCGAGTAGCTCGTCCAGCTCCTGCCGCACCTCGGGGTAGCGACGGGCCTGAGCCTCTACCTCGGCCTGGGCGGCGGGGTCGAGGTCGCCCAGAGCGTATTGCTCTAAGCGGCCGGATTCAATAATTTCTTGATAATTTTCCACGAAAAGGAGGCGCGGTTAGCGAATAAGTTTGGCGAGAACCTTGAGGGCGGTTCGGGCTCGGGTTTTCACGGTGCCTAGCGGCAGGCTGAGTTCTTCGGCCGCCTCACTCTGCGTGAAGCCACCGAAATAGAGCAGGTCGATAACCTGGCGCTGCTCGGGCACTAACTGCTTGGTAATCTCTTGCAAGCCGAGGTGCTCGGGGCGGAAGGTGGTCGGGGCAGCCTGCCGCTGGGCGGCAAGGCTATCGTCGAGGCCCTGGGTGCGAGAACTTACGCGGTGCTGGCGTGAGCGGATTTTATCAATGGCTAAATTCCGGCTAATATTTACGACCCACGTAAAAAGCCGCCCTTTGCTGGGGTCGTAGCTCTCGATGGCGTGCCAGATTTTGACCAGTGCTTCTTGCAGCACGTCTTCGGCCTCATCCTCAGCTTTTACTATGCGCTGGATGACGCCGTAGAGCGCGGCCGAGTACCGGGTGTAGAACTCGGTCATGGCCGTTTCGTCGCGGGCGCGCAATCGGCTGACTAGCGCGGCTTCGGCGGCGGTGGGGGTGGAAATAAGGAGTTCGTCAGACACTGGAGATAGGCAGTTGGATAAAAACCAGCGGCACCGGGTTAAACGTTCGGTAACCGTGGGCGAAAATAACAGGTTTCGAAGATATGCTTACGGCTTTCCGATGCCGATGGCTGGGCCGGCACAACCTACCAGCCCGGGATAGGGTTTTAGGAAGGAAAAAAGTTACGCCATCCCTCATCTCGTCCTCTTTCATGGCTATTGAGTCTTTAAATCCTTATACCGGCCAAGTACTGCAACGCTTCCCCGGCTTCTCGGCCACCGAAACGGAGCAGGTTTTGGCCGCGGCCTACCAAGCGGCAGCCGAGTGGCGCACCACCACGTTTGCGGCGCGCGCTGCAATACTACGCCAAGCCGGCGCACTCCTGCGCGAGCGCCAGGATGAGCTGGCCCGCCTCATGGCCCTCGAAATGGGCAAGCCCGTGCGCGACGGCCGCGCCGAAGCCCAGAAGTGCGCCGCCTGCTGCGACTATTACGCCGACCACGCCGAAGGCTTTTTGGCCGATGAAGAACTCAAAACCGATGCCGGCCGCAGCTTTCTCAGCTACGCGCCGCTGGGCGTGGTGCTGGCCGTAATGCCCTGGAATTTTCCGCTGTGGCAGGTGGTGCGCTTTGCCGCGCCCGCCCTCATGGCCGGCAATGTGGGTTTGCTCAAGCATGCGCCCAATGTGCCGCAGTGCGCGTTGGCGCTGGAAAAGATTTTTCACGATGCGTGTTTGCCGCCCGCAGCTTTCCGTGCCCTGCTCATCGAAACCGAGCCGGTGGCCGGCCTCATCGCCGACGACCGCGTGGCCGCCATCACCCTCACCGGCTCGGAGCGGGCCGGGGCCGCAGTGGCCGCTACCGCCGGGCAGCACATCAAAAAAACCGTGCTGGAATTGGGCGGCTCCGACCCCTTTATAGTACTGGCCGATGCTGACTTGGCTAAGGCGGCCAAAACTGCCGCTCAATCGCGCATGATAAACGCGGGCCAAAGCTGCATCGCGGCCAAACGCTTTATTATAGAGGAGTCCATCCACGATGAGTTTGTGCGGCTATTAAAGGAAAGTCTGCAAGCCCTGCACTATGGCGACCCGCTCGACGAAGCCACTGACTACGGCCCGCTGGCCCGCCTCGACCTGGCCGAAAACCTGACCCAGCAGGTAACCGACAGCGTGGCGCAGGGCGCGCAAGTGGCACTGGCTGGGGGCCAGCCCCAGCCCGACCACGCCCGCTTCGACCCGATGATTCTTACCAACATCCGGCCCGGCCAGCGCGCTTATACGGAAGAATTATTTGGCCCCGTGGCGCTGGTGCTTACTGCTAAGGATGCCGACGAGGCCGTGCACCTAGCCAACGACTCGCGCTTTGGCCTGGGGGCAGCGGTGTGGACGAAGGACGTGGCTAAGGCCGAGAAAATGGCGCGCCAGCTGGAAAGCGGCGCGGTATTTATTAATGGGCTGGTGAAGTCGATGAATGAACTGCCGTTTGGCGGGGTGAAAAAGTCGGGCTACGGGCGCGAGCTTTCGTACCTGGGCATCCGGGAGTTTGTGAACCACAAATCGGTGTGGATTGCGCAGCAAGAGCAGTTGCAGGAAGGGAAAACGGAATAATCTGCCTTATCCCTGACTTGTGCTAACATCGCTTTGCGGAACTGCTGGCTATGGCTGGCCTTGCCCCCGTTGGGCCGCCCTACTTACCAGATGGGTGTAGCCTGGGTTAGCTTAGCCGCCCATTCATGGAACCTACGCTACCGAAAACTTCTTCGCGCCTGCACGAGCTCGATTTGCTGCGCTTTGTAGCGGCCTTGAGCGTGCTGCTCTTTCACTACACCTACCAGGGCTATACCACTGGCACCTACCGGCTGCCCGCGTTTGGGGCTCTGAGCCAGGTTACCCGGTATGGCTACCTGGGAGTGCAACTGTTTTTTCTTATCAGTGGCTACGTGGTGCTACTGAGCGCGCAAGGCAAAACGGTGGGCCAGCTTGCCGTGTCGCGGGTGGTGCGCCTGTACCCGGCTTTTTGGGCGGCGTGCACACTCACGTTTGTGGTGGCCCGCGGGTGGGGGCAGGCGGCGAGCGGGGCGTTTGCGGGGCTGCGAGTAGGCGTGCTCCAGTACGTGGCCAACCTGACCATGCTCAGCAGCTTTCTCAACACCAATTATATAGACGGGGTGTATTGGTCGCTGACGGTTGAGCTCATTTTCTATTTTCTTGTCTCTCTGCTGCTGGCCTACGGTCTTCTGCAACGCCTTGACTTATTTATCAGCCTCTGGCTGGGCTTTGTGGTGCTGGCTGGCCTGCGGATAGCCGCGCCCAATACGCTTTTTTCGGCGCTGCTTTTCCCCGACTATGCACCTTATTTCGCGGCGGGCATGCTGTTTTATTTGCTTCAGCAGCCGCAGGGCCGCACCTGGCGGCGCTACACCTTGCTGATGGCGGCCTATCTGCTGGCGGTGCGCAGCAATATCCTCCAGGCCAGCGAGGTCAGCGCGCCCTTTCGGGCGGATACCAAGCCGGGGGTAATTGCCGGAATTATCACGGTTTTTTTTGGTTGCTTTTACCTCATTGCCATCCGCAAAATCAACCTGCACCGCCACGCCTGGCTGACCTGGCTAGGCGCGCTCACCTATCCGCTTTACCTGCTTCATCGCAATATTGGCCTTATCGTTTTCTATCACTTCGGCCAGTCTGCTAATAAATACTTAGTGCTTAGTGGCTTGATAATACTAATGCTAGCGACTGCCTATGCCATTCATGTGCTGATTGAAAAGCCACTGGGCAATGTGCTGAAGGCTTACTTGACCAAACGTCTGCTACTACGCAGTTCACCCACTCAGCTAAATAAGCTGGGCTGATAAGGATGCCCTCACAGCCCTAGCCCCAACTGCTGCCCCACGCCTACTGCCGTGTTTTCCAGCCCCGCCAGCGCCACGCCCAGCAGCCGCACGCCCTGCGCTGGCGGCAGCAGCGGCCCCAGTAACTCGTGGCTCACTTGCGTGAAGTGCGCCAGCGTGCGCAACGGTAGCAGCGCGCTGCGGCTGCGCGTAATCTGCCGAAAATCATCGTATTTCATTTTTAGCGTCACGCTGCGGCCTACCACGCCGTGGCGCTCGGCACTGGCCCACACGCTGGCCAGCAGTGGCGCGAGGGCCTCATAGAATTCGGCCGGCTCGGTGAGGCTTTCGAAGAAAGTAGTCTCGGAGCCGATGGACTTGCGCACGCGGTCGGGCACCACGGGGCGGTGGTCTTCGGCGCGGGCGATGGCGTAGTAATAGCCGCCCGCCTTGCCAAAATGCTGGCGCAGAAACGCCTCAGTTTGCTGGCGCAAATCGTGGCCCGTGAAGATGCCCAGCGCTTGGAGCCGCGCCGCCGTGGCCGGCCCAATGCCGTGAAACTGCCCCACCGCCAACCCTTCCACAAACGCCGCGCCCTCGTGCGGGCGGATGACGAACTGCCCGTCGGGCTTGCGGTAGTCGGAGGCCAGCTTGGCCAGAAATTTATTATAGGAAATGCCCGCCGAGGCCGTGAGGCCCGTTTCGGTGCGGATGCGGGCGCGCATTTCCTTGGCCCACTGGGTGGCGGTGGTGTGCGGCGGCAGTTGCTCGGTCACGTCGAGGTAGGCTTCATCCAGCGAGAGCGGCTCGATGAGGGGCGTGTAGTCGGCCATGATGGCGCGCACCTGCTGCGACACGGCCCGGTACACCTCAAAGCGGGGCTTCACAAAAATCAGCTCGGGGCAGCGGCGGCGGGCGGTGCTGGAGGGCATGGCCGAGCGCACGCCGTATTGGCGGGCCTCGTAGCTGGCGGCGGCCACCACGCCCCGGTCGCGGGCACCGCCCACAGCCACGGGGTGGCCGCGCAAGTCGGGGTTATCGCGCTGCTCTACGGAAGCGTAAAACGCATCCATATCGAGGTGAATGATTTTGCGGTTGTCCATCGGTGTAGCGCGAAGCTCCAGCTTCGCGGGCGAGCGAAGCGAGCATTGGCGTAAGCGAAAGTTTGCGAACCGGCGTAGCTACTCGCTCCGCCCACCCGCGAACTGGAAAGTTTGCGTTACTAACAATAGCACGCCGTGTTATAATAGTTGTTAAAATACGTCGTGAGGGTACATTTTTTTAAATAGTCCCCCAGTTTTACGCCCGGCTGCAGTCAATTATAAGCGGCAAATGAAATGAAGCTTGGCAGGGGCACACCTCTAAGGTAGCCCCACCAGTATACACCAGTGAGGCTTTTCTTTGCCCCATGCGCCCACGTCCTTTCTTTCAGTACGTCATCGGCAGCTTCGTGCAGTTGGCACTGGGCGCCCCAATGCAGCGCGTTATCTGGCGCGGTAAGCAAGTACTGCCCAGCATCACCGGCCGGCAGCCCTACGAGGTGCCCGTGTATCGCCTCGACAACGACCACTGGGACTGCTACTATGAGCACGAGCTGCAGCCGGCCCTCCGCCAGAATTAATAGTTAGTCGCAGGCATGGCGACCTTTGCAAGTGTATGTCTGATTCTGCTCCTACCTCTCGCTATGCCCGGGTTTTGGCCTGGCTCGACCGTCACCTCATTCAGCCACTTTATACTGCGCGGGTGCGGCGGATTATCCTGCAAAGCTTTCCCTTCTGGATTGCTTCGCTGCTGACGGGCCTGATGGCCGTGGGGTACGAGCAGCTCTTCACGTGGGCCGAGGCGGTCAGCTTCGCTTGGCTGCGGCGTGAGCCACTGCTGGCGTTGGGGCTCACGCCGCTGGCCTTTTTATTATCGTGGGCCCTTGTGAAGCGCTTTGCCCCTGCCGCGCGGGGCAGCGGCATCCCACAGGTGATGGCTGGTATCGAGCTATCCAACCCGGCTCAGCACCAACACACTGCTTACCTGCTTAGTCTGCGCGTGGCAATCGTTAAGGTATTTAGCAGCGTGGTCTTGCTGCTGGGCGGTGGCGTTATTGGGCGCGAGGGGCCGACCATTCAAATTTCGGCGGCCATCTTCCGGGCCATTGGGCGCTTACAGCCTGCGGGTTGGCCCCGGTTGTCGCGCCAGATTGCGCTCGTCACAGGTGGGGCTGCGGGCTTGGCCGCAGCATTCAATACCCCATTGGGTGGCATCGTTTTCGTGGTCGAGGAGCTAACCCAGATTCATCTCTCACGCTTTCGCATGGCCGTGTTCAGTGCCGTTATCATTGCTGGGCTCACAGCGCAGCAGTTTCTGGGCTCCTACTTATACCTGGGCTTCCCTAAGGTCACTTCGCCAGCTGGCTGGTACCAAGTGCTAGCCATGGGCACAGCTATGGTCTGCGGCTTGGCCGGCGCCTTGTTTGCCAAAACGCTGCTGGGCCTTAATGCTTACCGTAGGCGTTTTACGACGTTGGCGGCGCAAGCTGGGTGGGTGGGTGGCTGTGGGTTGCTACTAGGGGGGCTCGTCTATGCGGTAGGGCCTGAAGCAGCTGGCACGGGCAAGCCGCTTATCAATCAATTGCTGTTTCAAAACAGTGGCACGGTACCCGGCTACTTATTTCCGGTGCGCTTTGTGGGCATGGCCTTAAGCTACAGTAGTGGCGGAGCAGGGGGCGTGTTTGCCACTTCCCTGAGCGCGGGCGCGCTGCTCGGCGACGGCCTGGCACGCCTGGCAGGAGTGGCCGTGCCCGACCGCAACTTACTGATTTTAGTTAGTATGGTGGGCTTTCTGACGGGCGTGGTCCGCTCACCTTTTACCTCCGCCATCCTGGTATTGGAGATGACCGACCGGCACTCGGCCATCTTTCAGCTATTGCTTGGGGCGCTGCTGGCCCAAGCCGTGGCGGCGCTAGTTGACCCGCATTCCTTCTACGAGCACCTCAAGCAAAGCTTTATCCGCGAGAGCATAAGCCAGTCTACGACCGACTTACCTTCTGCCCCACCGGCCCTCACCAACCAGCGCTAGCGGTTATCATGCGGGCCAGCCAACTCGTCAGAAGCAAAATTCTGTACGGCACTGCCCGAAAAGTACACTATCACAGTTGGCATTGGTACGTAAGCATAACCAGCCTGCTTCTTCTGCTGGCTATGCAAAGCCCAACCTACTAATACTGATGAAAAACGCCCCTAACGAAGCCGTACTCACTGCGCTGAGCGCCTGCATTATAGCCTGCGAATACTGTGCCGATGCTTGCCTGCACGAAGAGGATGTAAAGATGATGGTGCCCTGTATTCGCCTCGACCGCGACTGTGCCGACATCTGTCGCCTCACGGCTGCTTTCATTGCCCGCGGCTCTGACCACGCGCAGCATGTGCTGAAAGAATGTATTGAAATCTGTCAAAAGTGCGTCGACGAGTGCGGCAAGCATCCGCACGACCATTGCCAGCAGTGTGCCCAGGCTTGCCGGGCGTGTGTCGAAGCGTGTCGAAGCTTTCAGCAGTAGCCTGCCAGCGTATAGGCGAGTACTAAAATACCTGCATAGGCTGCCTTTATCCCTCCCGTTCGTTTTCCTAAAGACTTCAGCCTGATAGGTCAGGCCAGCGGGCAGGCTGAATGTGCGTTGGCCGGTAGTGCCGGTATTGTTGAGCACGCGCGTGGCCACGGTGGCCGGGTGCGAAGGCTTGGTTGCTGATACCGCTGAAAGCCAGCGTGCCAGCATTGGTGAGGGTACTGGTGGCGTTGTTTTGCACGGTCCCGTTACGTAGAGCGTGGCCCCGGGCTGCACCGTGATGGTGCTGCCATCATCGGTCAGGCCTTGGGCCGCGCTGGTGAGGGCCGGTAACGCTAGGGTAAGGGTAAAGAACTGTTTCACACAGAAGAATATAGAGCAAGGCAAGTACTGGGGCGGTTGCCCGCTTCAGCGCGCTACCAACTAGTATCGCTGGGCCTGGCCGCTGCTTGCCTCCCGGCACCGCAGCCAGGCCTCGAAGGTTTCGAGGGTGGCGGTGGCCTGGGCGGGTTTGGTTTCAGCGGGGGCGGCACGGGTCTTTGGCACTTTAATCTGCTGCTCCTTAATGGCCTCAAGGAGCACGGTGTGAACTGGGCGGAGTAGCGCCGTAGCGCGAACGATGGCTTCGCGGCCCTTCGGTTGTCGTTTGCGCTACGTGCGGCGGTTCTCCACCTTTTTACTCGGCCTGCCTCACGGGGTAGCTCACGCCGATGGCCCCGATGGCGAGGCTGGAACTGCTGCTAGGGTTGATGAGCAGGCCAAGACCGGCTGTTGTCGATGACGGGGCGGGCGTGAAGGTGCTGAAGCCGGCGGCGCTCGCACCCCTCGGCCGCCTGCTCCTCAGGCATCGGTACCGGCTGCTCAGTTCGTCGAAGAGTTGGGCATGCGTGCAGTCCCCAGCGCTAGCCAGCGCTGACACAAGTAGCCTACTAGCTTGAAACTGGTGAATGCGTACCTGCTGCTCGGGGCCAAGCGCAAAGCGAGTGCCTGCCCGGTGCCCGGCCATAAACGCCGTATATTGTTCTACTCCCTTATGGTAGCTCGTATTCACCACGTTTACTTATGCCCGCAGCCGCTCTGCCGTTCGACCTCTCCGCTAGTCATGCCCTTCTGCATGACCTGCTGGCCGTTTCGCTCACGGGTATTAACCTGCTGCGCCCGCTCTACGGCTCCAGTGGGGAGTTATATGACTTTGCTCTGGAATACCTCAACCCCGCTGCCCAGCGCATGACGGGCTTGAGTGAGCAGCCCGGCGGCACCACCCGCACTCGCTTTCCCGACCTCTTTACCAACGGGGTGTTTGACTTTTACCGGCGCGTATTCGAAACCGGGGAGGCCGGCCGCTACAGCTTCAACTACCAGGCCGATGGGTTCGACAACTACTTTCACGTGGCGGCCCGGCGCAGCGGCGAGTTGCTGGTCGTCAACTTTACCGACACGGCCGACCAGGACCGCAGCCCCGTGGAACTGGCCTTGCGCGAGAGCCAGGCCCGTGAGCAGGCCGCCCGCGCCGAGGCCGAAGCCGAGCGGCGGCGTTTCTACGACGTGTTGCAGCAGCTGCCCGCGTTAGTGGCCACCTACCACGGCCCCGACCACGTCTATGATTTCGCTAATTCCGCTTACCAGCGGTACTTTCATCGTGATGTGCACCTGCTGGGCCACGCTATCCGCCAGGTGCTGCCCGAGGCCAAGGAGCAGGGCGTTTTCGCCCTCATGGACCGTGTCTATCAGACCGGCGAGCCCTACTACGCCTCGGAACTGGAGGTGTGGATGGACTATACGGGCGGAGAGGCCCCGCGCCAGCAAGTGTTTCTCGACTTGCTCCTTCACCCGCTGCGCGATGCCCAAGGTGAGGTTAATGGGCTACTGGACTTCTCCTACGACGTGACGGAGCAGGTGCAGGCCCGCCGCCAAGTGCAGCAGCTCAACCAGGAGCTGGAAGCCCGCGTGCAAGCCCGCACCCGCGAGGTAGAAGCAGCCCGCGCCGCCACCGAGCGCCAGCGCCGCCAGTGGGAAGAGCTGTTTCGCACCGCCCCGGCCGGCATCTGCATCTTCGACGGGCCAGAGTGGGTGTATCAGTTCGTGAACCCTGGCTACCAGGCCATGTTCCCCGGCCGCCAGCTGCTGGGCAAGCGCCTGGTCGATGCCCTGCCCGAAGTAGCCGACCAGCCCCTGATGGCCATCTTGCACCACGTGTACGACACGGGCGAACCCTTCCAGGAAACCGAGGTGCTGGTGCCCCTGGCCCGCACCGAGGGCGGCCCCATCGAAGATATTTACTTTGACCTGACTTATCTGGCTCGCCACGATGAGCAGGGGCAGATTGACGGCTTCGTGACCTATGCCTACGACGTGACCGAGCAGGTGCACGCCCGGCGCGAGCGGGACCGGCAGCAGCGGCAACTACACGAGTTGTTCGAGCAAGCGCCCGTCGCCATTGCCATTTTTCGGGGGCCTCACTACCGCATTGAATTGGCCAATCCGGCCGTGTGTACCATCTGGGGGCGAACCCCGCAACAAGCCCTAGGTACCCCCTTATTTGAGCTGCTGCCCGAAGCCGCCGGTCAGGGCTTTGAGCAGCTACTCGACGGGGTGATGACGACCGGGATACCCTACGTTGCGCACGAGTTGCCCTCATACATCCACCGGGAAGGTCGCCGCGACCTGGTACACTGGAATTTTGTTTACCAGCCGCTTGCGGATAGTACGGGCCGCAATACCGGCGTTACCGTGGTGGCCACGGAGGTAAGCGAGCAGGTACAGGCGCGCCAGCGGGTGCAAAGCCTGAATGAAGAGCTGCAAGCCGCCAACGACGAGCTGCAGGAGTCGAATCGCCAGCTCAGGCGCACCAACGTGGACCTGGACACGTTTGTCTACACGGCCTCGCACGATTTGAAAGCGCCGATTTCCAACATCGAAAGTATTCTGCTGGCCTTGCGGGCGCAGCTGCCGGCTGAGGTGCAGCAGGACGAGCTGGTGGCGCAGCTGCTGGAGATGCTGCAGGGCACGGTGGGCCGCTTTCAGCTCACTATTGCCCAGCTCACCGACGTGGCCAAGCTTCAGCTGGCCCACGCCGGGGCGGCCGAGCCGGTGCTGGTGGCCCAGGTCGTGGAGGACGTGCGTCAGGATTTGGGGCCCCTGCTGAAACAAGCCGCTACGCACCTCACCATCGAGGTAGCCCCCGACCTGCTGGTGTCCTTCTCCCCGGCCAACCTGCGCAGCGTGGTCTACAACCTGCTCAGCAACGCCATCAAGTACCGCGACCCTACCCGGCCCTCGCAGGTGCTGGTGCGCGCCGCGCAGACCTCGCAGGCCGTGGTGCTCACCGTGCAAGACAACGGCCTGGGCATGAGCGACGTGCAGCAGCGCCAATTGTTTAGGCTGTTTCAGCGTTTGCACACCCACGTGGAGGGTACGGGCGTGGGGCTTTATATTGTTAAGCGCCTGGTCGAGAATGGCGGCGGCACCATCACGGTGCAAAGCCAGCCCGACGCAGGTAGCACCTTTACCGTTACCATTCCCTACTCCGGGGCCTAAGCTGTTTTCCCCTTTTTCATGCCCCAACGCCTGCGCGTACTGCTCGTCGATGACGACCAGACGACCAACTTTCTCAACAAGCTTTTGCTGACCCGCCTGGGGGTGACCGAGCAAGTGCTCCTGGCTGCCAACGGCGAAGAAGCCCTGCGGCTCCTGGCCCAGCAGTGTGACGTGCCAGCCACCTGCCCGAACCTCATCCTGCTTGACATGAACATGCCCGTGCTCAATGGGCTGGCTTTTTTGGAGGCCTATACGCAGTTGCCGCCGGCCGTGCAACATGCCATTGTCATCGTCATGCTCACCACCTCTCTGCACCCGGCAGACTTGGCGCGGGCGCAGCAGATGCCCATTGCCGGTTTCCTCAACAAGCCCCTGACGGAAGAAAAGGTCATGGCACTGTTGCGGGACCATTTTGCTGCTTCGCAGCCCTAGCTACTCGAGGTAATTGATGGGGAAAGCTACCTGAATACCTACCGACGAGCGGAGGCAACAAGTAGAGATGCCCCCGATTCTACCGGAGATACTTACCGTTAATCTGGCACCGACCAGCAGACTAGCAGTACCCCGCCACCTTGTAAATGCAGTAGCCGGCCATTTCGTGCAAAAGCAGGCTCCAGCGGCTTAGCGCGTCGATGTCGGGCACCAGCCAATAGTCGGGCGTCCAGCTGCGGTTGGTGGAATAATAGCCGGCCGGGAAGGACTGCGGGTGCAGGCCTACTTTGGCGAAGCAGCCCAGCGCCCGCCGCTGGTGAAAGCCCGACGTCACGAGCACCAGCGACTTAATATCAGGGTGTTGGGCCAGCAGTTCTTTAGTGAATTTGGCATTCTCGTGGGTGTTGCGGCTGCGCTCTTCCAGCAAAATATCAGCTTGCGGCACGGCCGCCAGCCGCAATAGCGTAGCCAGGTCTTTGGCCTCGGTATTGGCCACGCTCAGCACCGCGCCCGAGCCGCCCGTGATGACGATGCGCCGCGCCCGCCCCGAGCGGTAGAGCCACAGCGCATTGGTGAGGCGGTCGGCCCCGCGCTGCAAATACACCCGGTCGTGCGGCGACTTCTGGGCGCTGGTGATGCCCGTGAGCAGCACCACAGCATCGGCGGGGGCGATGGCAGCCAGGGGCACGGGTGGCTTTTCCCAGGCCAGCAACGCCTCGTTGACCATCGCATTATTGGTGCCCAGCAGCACCAGCAAGCCGGCTGCTTGCAGCCAGCGGCGCTGGGCGCGGCCGCCGGGCTTGGCTACCAGCGCGCCTAGTAGCAGACCCACCAGCCAGAGGGCCGGCAGCAGCACGAAATCCAGGGTTTTGGAAAGGATAAAAAACAAAGTAGTACGTGCTATCTATAGAAACATAAAGACTGTCATGCTCATCTGGCGGCCACGCAGTGAAGCATCTTGCTCGCATCGTTGGGGCAATAGCCAACGATGCGAGCAAGATGCTTCACTGCGTGGCCGCCAGATGAGCATGACAAGCATTTTTTGGTATAAGCGGAATTGCTTATTACTTCGACGCCACCGGCACAAACGCCCGCAGGCGGTCGAGCTGGGCTACTACTTGCGCCTCTTCCGTCAGGGCATCACATTCGAGCAATCGGCCCTGGCAATAGCTTACAAAGAAGGGCGCTATTTTATCTTGCATCAGCTTTTTGGCCACCGGGTTTTCGTCCGAGTTGAGGCGCACGAACAGGATGCCGACATTCTCGGGCGCATCCACAAACTTGGCAAAGGGCGGAGCCAATGACTGGCAGACATCGCAATTTTCGGAGGTGAATTTGGCGAATACTTTCAGGTGCTCGTGGATGAGGCGGCGCAGATGGTCATCATCGGTATCTACTACGCGTTGGCGTTCTTCTTCAGTCATAACAAAGGCAGAGGCAAAAAGGGATAGCCACTAAAACTGGCAGCAGCAGGTAAAGGTTGCCCACCGCTGCCGCCTAGCGCCGTAGCATTAATTCGCGAATGTATTTCACCGGCGCACTGCCATAGCTCAGGAATTGCTCGTTGAAGTTCTTGACGCTGAACGCCGCGCCCTCGCGGGCTTTCACCTCGTCGCGCAAGGCCACTATCTCGGTGTAGCCCGTGAAGTACGAGCTGAGCTGCGCTTGGCTCAGAGTGGCGCGGTGCCACTTGTTGCGCGCCTCGGCCTCTTCCTGAAAGCCCGCGCCCGTGAGCAGCGCCACTACGTCTTTTTCGCTGGCGTTCTGGGTTTGGATGAGGTTATCGATGACCGCGTTCAGGGTCGAGCGCATGTTCCATTTATCCCACAGCAGCCAGATTTCGTCGCTGTTTTCGCCGTAGCCGGCCTCCAGCATCATGCGCTCCGAGTACACGGCCCAGCCCTCCACCATGGCCCCGTTGCTGAAGATACTTTTCACCAGCGAGGGCGAGCGGTTGGCGTACACCAGCTGCGTGTAGTGACCCGGAATGGCCTCGTGGATGTTGAGAATCTGGAGGGTATAGTCGTTGTACTCACGCAGGTAGCTCTCGGCCTGGGCGGGCGTCCACTCGGCGGGCAGCGGCTCCACGTTGTAGTAGGTGTTGGCCTTGGTGTCGTAAGGGCCGGGGGCCGATACGCTCGCCCCCGCCCCGCTGCCGCGCATGTAGCCCGGCGTTTCGCGCACCACCAGCGGCTTGGTAGGGTCTTGGGTCAATAATTTGTGGTCGTTCACGAACTTGATAAGCGTCGGAATCTGGCGCTTCACCGCGTCCACGAAGCCTTCGCGGGGGGCGTGCTTCAGCGTCAGCTTATCAATCACCTGCCTGATTAGCAGCAGCGTGTCTTTCGGCACGGGCTGGCCGGCGCAGTACTTCGGAAAGAGCCGCGCCGCCCGCCGGCCCATGTCGTGCAGCAAGTCGGCCTTGTGTTTTTGCGCCAGCTGAAACACCTCCTCAGCCGAGTAGCGCGACTGAATATCCAGGGCAAATTTCCTATCGAAAAGCGCCTTCCCAATGCGAAACGAGCGAAATTCCTTGCCCGTCAGCACGTCCTTCTTCAGAAAATCGATGTAGCCTTGCACGGCCTTTTGCGCCCCCGCTATGCGCTGGGTCAGCAGTTGCTTCTCCGCCTCGCTGAGGGTCGATTTCCGCACCGAATCGGCCAGCGCGGGGCCAAATACGGCCAGACCGCCCTCATTCTGCTGCACGCCCAGCTCGGCGTGCTCGCGGGTGGGGCCGGTGATATTAGCCTTAGCGGCTGCGTAGTAGGCCGGGGCCTGGGCTATTTTGTCGGAGATATTGCGCAGGCGGCGGTCGAGTGGGTAGTGGCGGCCGTTGAGCAAATCGCCCACGCTGGCCCCGAGGTTGTAGGTGGCGGGGTTCCACTGCCAGCTGCGCAGCGTGTCGGCATTCCAACGCGCCGAGCGCATTTCATTATTCAGCACGCGCCAGTCTATCTGGTTGCCGGGCGAAAGGCTGTCCAGCCCAAAGCCCGCCAGCGCGCCCAGGTTCTTGGTTATAAAGGCGGCATCGCTGCGCCGGGCGGCCTCATTGGGTATCACCAGCAGCGAGTCGTACTTGTGAAAGCCCTGTGCCGAGGCGTAGTCGGGGTTCTGCTTCCAGAGGTCCAGGATGAATTGGGCTTTGAAGCGGTCAAACCGCGCATCGGCGGGCGTGGCGGTCGCGTCGGTGGTTTTGGTGGAGTTGCTGGTGCAGGCGGGCAGGGCGAGTGCCAAGAAAGGGAGGTAGCGGAGTTTCATAGGGGCGAAAGTAGAACGTGAGGTTTGCTCTCACTCATCGTTATTTAGCAAGTGTAAGCTGCTATACTATTTTAATAAATGGCTTAGGGTATCTGTACCTTCGACTGACTAATCGTTAATTACTCAATCTTATGCTTACCCGGCTGCATATTCGAGGCTTCAAAAATCTGGTAGACGTAGATGTCCGCTTTGGTCCTTTTACTTGTATTGCCGGAACGAACGGTGTAGGTAAATCGAATTTATTCGATGCTATTCGCCTACTAAGTAATCTTGCCACATATCCTTTACGCAGAGCAGCTTTAATGGTGCGGGACGAACAGAATAGTTCAGATGACTCACGGGGGTTTTCTGCCCGCACTGGTGATTTGCGCAGCCTGTTTACTCGTGCGGGTAAACAGTACAGTGATGCCCTAGTATTAGAAGCGGAAATGATTATTCCTGAAAAAGGAGAAGACAATCTCGGTCAGCCCGCCACGGCTAAAATCACTTTTTTGAAGTACCGGCTCGAATTGGGTTATGAAGAAGAAACGCCGCTTAATACCGTAAGCCGCCTAGTTATTCGGCACGAATCACTAGTTCACATCAACCGAGGGGAAGCCGGCCGTCGTCTGGGGTTTCCTCACACAACTAGCTGGCGCGATAGCGTTATTACGGGCCGGCGGACTGTAGAATTTATTAGCACCGAGCAGCGCGACAATGGTTTGTTTATACGACGACACCAAGAAGGCGCGGGCAACCCCCAGCCCTATCCGGCCGATAAGTTGGTAAGTACAGTGCTATCCTCCGTTAATGGAGGCGAAGCCCCTACAGCTGCCTTGGCTAGGCGCGAGATGCAGTCATGGCAATTACTGCAATTAGAGCCCTCCGCCCTGCGAATGCCCGACCCATTGAGTGCCCCCGCCCATATGAGTTCTAACGGCGCTCACTTACCCGCGACGCTCTATCGGCTAGGCCGCTTACATGGCGACCGGGTTTATGCCCGTGTTGGCAATCGGCTGGCTGAATTAAACGAAGACGTTCGACATGTACGCGTAGAGCGCGACGAGAAGCGCGACTTACTAATAATCGAGGTAGCCGACCGCACTGGCACGCAACACCCGGCGCGCGCCCTATCAGATGGCACCCTGCGCTTCCTAGCCCTTACTGTTTTGGAAGAAGACGACCAAGTAGGTGGTGTTTTATGCCTGGAAGAGCCAGAAAACGGCATTCACCCTGCCCGTATTACCGCAATGCTTGATTTGTTACGCGATATCGTCACCGATACCGACCAGCCATTGGAAAAAGGCACGCAGTTGCGCCAGATTATTATCAATACCCACTCGCCGGCCGTAGTTAACAGTTTGCCGCTTGATACACTCGTAGTAGCCCGGCGAGTAAGTAATGAGGTGCAATTTGCCGCGCTGCCGGACACTTGGCGCACCTCTGGTAACAGTACCGATGCTGACAACGCTGTTACAATGAATGAACTATTGGCTTACCTCAATCCAGAAGGCAGCCCGCCTACTACCAAGCCAAAGTCACCTGCCGACCGACGATTGCGTGACCATTTTGCCGGACAGTACGATTTATTCGAGAAGTATTTACAAGTTCTTTAATGCAACTTACGGCAACCCTTGTCGCTGATGGCAGCTCCGATAGTCTACTCAGGCCTATTCTGGAATGGCTACTAGACCAGCATCTCCCTCTTGGTAGCACTCTTAACCTGCAAGTACCGGAATGGGGTCGTTTACCTGATAAAATATCAGTCAAAACGTTACCCGAAAAATTACTAGCCGCAAGGTTATTCTTTACTGCACCAATATACTTTGTTCACCGCGATGTCGAAAAAGACGAAACTTGGGAGAAACGTAGTCAGGAGATTGACCAAGCTATCCAACGGGTATTCAAAAGCCAACCTCCGCCCTATGTTAGAGTCATCCCGGTGCAAATGACGGAAACTTGGCTGCTTCACGATGAAGAAGCTATTCGAAAAGCCGCTGAAAACCCTAGTGGCCGCGACTATCTGCCTTTGCCCTCACTACATGAACTGGAAACTCAGAAACACGCCAAAACAGTTCTGCTAACCATTCTACGCGATGCTAGTGGTCTGAGCGGTCGCAAACTGCAAAAATTCGAAGCTTACGAACGCCGCCGCCTACACCGACTGGCAGCATTACAACAGGAAAAAGGTTTTGCTGTATTGCGAGCTTTACCTGCTTTTCGAGCTTTAGAGCAAGAAGTTGTCGCGCTTGTGGCCGCTTGGCAACCCTAAATAACTACTTAATTCTGCATCCTTATCGTCTGCTTAACCAATAGCAACGGCTGCATAATGCTCGATTTCCCCAAGCTATTCGTGCCCGCCAGCAGCGTGAGCGGGCGCACGTGCAGCGTGGCATCCACCAACGATTTGTAGCCTTTCACCTGAATCTGCTCGATGAGCATGTAGGGCCGGCGCGGCAGCAGGTGGCGAGGTGGTAGTGCGTTTGGTAGCCATAGGGCAACAAAGTACGGCAGTGGGTCAGAAGCCGTCTGCTTGGCGTGGCTTTTGCATCTTTGGGAGCCATTTAAGCTTGTCCTTCTGCTTACTAGCCAGTTCGTCCAAGTCAGTCTATTTTATCTCCTATGCTTATTCCGGTATCCCGTCCTTATCTGCTAGCTATTGGCCTGGCACTACTACCCCTTTATACTTTCGCCCAGGCTACCACCTCTACTCCACCACCTGCCGAAACTGCGCCAGCCACTGCTATCGCTCCACCAGCCGCGCCCGTGGCCCCGCCAGTAGCCCGCCCCACCCCCGAAGAACTCCAGGCGCAAGCGCTCCTCCAGGCTCAAGCCACGGTGCAGCTACTCACGCGGCGCGTCGATAGCCTGCGCCTTTCCTACCGCCAGCAGCAGCGCGTGTACACCGAGCTGGGCGGCAAGTTCAATAGCTTTTTGACCGGCCAGAAGCTGAGCCAGACCACCCGCTTCTCACTGGCCAAAAGCAACGTGAAGGCCACCGCCGACCTGCTGCAAGTGTGCCACAGCCGCCTTTCGCAGCTGCGCGCCCTCACCCAGGCCCTGCGCAATGCCAACGAGCAAGCGGCCCTCTCCTCGCCCACCGATGCCAACCCGCTGGGCATCTCGCTGGTCGACTATACCAAGTCGCTCATCACCACCAAAGTGGTCGATAAAAACCGGGGCAACCGCCTGGTCGACCTCGCCACCCACCTCACCAGCAACTCGCTGGTTAAGACTATTCCCACCGTCGGGCCCATGCTCAATGCCGTGAGCGAGCTGCTCACCAGCGTGCGCGCCAACAGCCTCAGCAACGACGGCTTTTCGGCCACCCAGGTCAAGACCATCGAAAGCGGCCTCAAACCCACGCTCACGTTTTTTAGCGCCCTCGACGCAGCCCGCGCCGACAACCAAGCCTCGCTGCTGACGCTGGACAACGAACTGAGCGTGTTGCAGCACCAGCTCAGCCAGCTCTACCGGCCCTACGTGCAGCTGGCAGCGTACCAAGAGGATATTGCGGCTTACTACACGGCCGCGCCGGTGGGCCAGCCGGCCACCAATTCGCTCGATGTCACCAACATCAGCCGTATGAGCAACTACGTGGCGAATAACCTGCCCGCCCGTTTCACGGCGCTTGACCAGGCTTTTGCCCGCGCCCAAAACCAGGTTGATATCCTCGACCCCGACTCGTACCTGACGCCCGCCAACAACTCGGCCGAGCAGGTGGTGCAGCTCGCCACCCAGCTCCAGAGCCTCACCGACCGCCTGCCCGTCATCACGAGCCAGTACAGCGCCGCCATTAGGGCGGCCATCGCCCAGGGCCAGCAAGATGGCCTGATAAAAGCCGACCGCGCCACCAAAGTCATCGCCGAAGAAACCAACCGCGCCAAAGCCGCCGCCGAAACCTACCAGCAGGCGCGGGCCTCGGAGCGCTTTGGTGAAACGCTGGCCAATGTGAAGCCGCTGTTCAAGCTGTATTAAGAGCTTATTCGACATACGCATCAAAAACGGTCGTTATGCTGAGCGCAGTGAAGCAGCGCGCTCGCTTCTGCCGCATAGTTCAACGGTGCGACCAAGATGCTTCACTGCGCTCAGCATGACGACCGTTTTGGGTAGTCATTAAAAAGCAGCGCGCACGAAATAGAAATTTCACGCTACTGCTCTCAGTGCTGGTACGGTAGGCTTGCTACGCTGCTGACTTGTAGCTTCGCGCCATGCAACTTCCTGCCACCCTTCTCGCCGCCACTCTGCTGCTCGCCTGCTCGGCACGCCCTACTGAAACCACCGGTGCCGCAGCCACCGCTCCCACCCAAGCTGCCGCGCTCGCCGAAACCTTCGAAACGGGTACGAAAGGCGCGTATGCCGCCGCCCCCGAGGCGCTGGTTACGGGCTCCTGGCTCTTTACCGAAGCCCTGATTGGCAACTCAACCCAAGACCACAAAGACGGCGAGCACGCCGCCCGCCTGCGCACCGGCGGCCGGCTCACCATGCAGTTTGATGCGCCGGCCGGCGTCAAGCGCATCAGCATCTTGGCGGCGGCCTATGGCCAGGATGGCCCCAGCACCTGGGAGCTGTGGCTGAGCCGCGACCACGGCCGCACCTGGCAGCGCAACGGCCAGCCCCAAACCACCACCGGCCCCGAGTTGCGGCCCGCCGTATTTGCCGGCACCGCCAAGGAGCCGATACGCCTGGAAATTCGCAAAACCGGCGAGGATAAAAACCGCCTCAACCTCGACGATATCAGCCTCGAAACCACGGGCGGCGCGGTAGTTGCCACACCGGTGCCCCGCCCCCCGGCCCAGCCAGCCCCCACGCCCGCTCCCGATTCTTTCCCCAAAAACCAGCCTACCCCCAGCAACGCGCCCAAAAGCCAGCTGGCCGACAACGACAATATGCTACTCGGCAACCCCAGCGGCGCAGTTTCGGACCCGACTAACACGACCAACTACCTGCTCATTCACCCGCAGTACGCCACCGGCTACAACGCCACGCGCGGCATCCCGGTTTGGACGAGCTGGCACGTGGGCCGCACCGACCTCACCAAGGCCGCGCCCCGGCAAGATGATTTCCGCCCCGATGCGGGCCTGCCCCGGCAGTTTTACCAGGTAACGCCGCAGGGCTACTCGGGCTCGGGCTTCGACAAAGGCCACAACTGCCCCAGCGGCGACCGCACCGCCTCGCTCGACGATAACTCGGCCACTTTTCTGATGAGCAACATGGTGCCCCAGGCCCCAAATAACAACCAGCAAACCTGGGCCCACCTCGAAGAATACACCCGCACCCAGGTAACCAGCGGCCAGGAAGCCTACGTGGTAATGGGGAGCTACGGTCGCGGCGGCACCGGCAAAAACGGCCCCGCCAGCACCCTCGACCAGGGCCGCGTATCGGTGCCCGCGCACATCTGGAAAGTGGTGATTTTCCTGCCCGAAGGCAGCAATGATATTCAGCGCATCGTGGCCGGCCAGGGCCGTGTAGTAGCCATCGACACGCCCAACGACAACAGCATCAGCCCCGACTGGCACAAGTACCTGACCTCGGTCGATAAAATCGAGGCTGCTTCGGGTCTGGATATTCTCAGCGCCTTGCCGCTGGCCACCCAAACGAAGCTGCAAAGCCTGGTGGACAACGGCGGCGGCACGCGCTAGCCGGGCTGTATCTTGCGGCCATTCATGGCCCCTCTGCTGCTATACCGCACACTTACTTACCTTATTGCGCTGGTGTGGCTGGCCAATGGCTTGCTGTGCAAGGTGCTGGGGCTGGTGCCGCGGCACGCTGCCATCGTGAGTCGCATTTTGGGGCCGGCGCACGCCGGTGTGCTCACGCGTCTCATCGGGGTGGCCGAAATCGGGATGGCCATCTGGGTGCTTAGTGGGGTGCAACGGCGGTGGTGCGTGCTGGCGCAAATTAGCCTGGTGGCGGCGATGAATACGCTGGAATATCTTCTGGCGCCCGACCTGCTTTTGTGGGGGCGAGCCAATGCGCTGTTTGCGGGGCTGTTCATCTTGCTGCTTTATTACTACGGTTTTATTTTGCCGCGTGCCTTTTCCCGCTAGCCAATGCTGTCCTGGCTAAAAACCCACCCGTTTGCGGTAGAAGCGTTTTTTGAGCGTTCGCTGGTGCTCACGTTCGCCGCCCCGGCCGCCGAAATTCAAGCCTTGCTGCCCGCACCGCTACGGCCCGATACCTGGCAGGATAAGTGGGGCTTTCTGGCCGTGGCCCTGGTGCAGACGCGCCACCTGCGCCCCAAGGGCTGGCCCGCCTTGCTGGGGCAAGACTTCTGCCTGGTGGGCTATCGGGCCTTTGTGCGCTACACTACGCCGGCTGGCAAGCGGCTGCGCGGCCTCTACATTCTGCGCTCCGAAACCGACCGCCGCCGCATGGCGCTGCTGGGCAACGTGTTCACGCACTACGGCTACGTCACGACCGATATCAACCTAACCGACACCAGCGGCGGCCTCCTCGCCACCTCGCGGCAGGGTGATTTCCGTATTCAAACCGCCGCGCCCGGCCCCGAAACTGCCTTGCCCGCCGGCTCGCCCTTTGCTAGCTGGGCCGAGGCGCGGCGCTTTGCCGGGCCGCTGCCATTCACGTTTTCGGTGGAGGCGGCAGCCCGGCGCGTGGTTATTATTGAGGGCGTGCGGGAGCACTGGCAGCCCGCGCCGGTAGCCGTCGAGCAGGCCCACGTGGGCTTTTTGCAGCACTTGCCGCTCAGCCAGCTGGTGCTAGCCAATGCCTTTTTGCTGCGCGACGTACCTTACTGGTGGAAGAAAGGCCGCACCGAACTATGGAACCCGTAAGAACGCCCTTCCAAGGCTTGGTTAATATCGTGCGGTTCAACTGGCACTTTTATGCGCTGGCGCTTGGGCTGGTGCTCATCCTGGCAGTGGCGGCGGGGCTGCTGCCCACGCCGCTGCGCTACTATGCGGGCGCTATGCTAGGCTTGGTAGTGGCTCCGGTAGTGGTTTCGCTGGCCGTTTCAACCTACGTATACGACTTCGCGGGCCTGTACCGATTGGGCTGGCTGCCCGCCCCGCATGTACCCGCTGCCGGGGCCACGCTGCTCACCGTGAGCGCGGGCTTCGACGAAATAAGCCCGGTAGTGCGCCAGCGCTGGCAGCCCGCCCAGCTGCTGGCGGTCGATTTTTACGACCCGGCCCGGCACACCGAGGCTTCTATTCGGCGTGCCCGGCGGGCGTATCCGCTGCCGCCGGGCACCCTCCAAACCAGCACCCGCGCCCTGCCCCTCGCCAACCACGCCGCCGATGCCACGTTGGCTTTTCTGGCGACCCACGAAATACGCGATGCTGCCGAGCGCGCCGCTTTTTTCACCGAAATCCGGCGGGTGACCCGGCCCGGCGGCCCGGTTATCGTGGTCGAGCACTTGCGCGACGCGGCCAATTTTCTGGCGTATACCATTGGCTTTTTTCACTTTCACTCGCGGGCGGCGTGGCTGGCTACCTTTCGAGCGGCGGGGCTGCGGGTGGCGCAGGAAGTGAAGGTTACGCCCTTTATCACGGCCTTTGTGCTGTATGCCGATGTTGCTTCAGCTTGAATTTATCGGGGCGCTGCTGGTGGTACTGGCGTTGCTGCACGTTGGCTTTGCCCGCTACTTCAACTGGCGGCGCGAGTTTGCCCTAGTCAGCCTCCTCAACCGGCAAATGATGTACGTGCACACGTTTTTCATCGCTTTTGCCGTGCTGCTGATGGGGCTGCTGTGCCTCACCTCGGCGGCCGAGCTAGTGGGTACGCCGTTGGGCCGCAAGGTGGCGCTGGGGCTAGGTGCCTTTTGGCTGGCCCGGCTGCTCATTCAGTTTTTTGGCTACTCAGCCACGCTGTGGCGCGGCAAGCGGTTCGAGACGATTATCCACGTCCTGTTTTCCGCACTTTGGGCTTATCTGAGCGTGGTATTTTTATTAGTGGGGCTGGGCAAAAGCTGGTAGCTTCCCCAGTGCCTTTCCCCAACCCAGCCCGTTTTTCAGTTAATTGACTGCCAGCAAGACAGCAAAAATCAGCCTTTTTCAGCGGCCGACTTCCCGGCCAGGAAGCGACTGATGGCCCGCACATACCCCTCACCGAAGAACTTTTCGGTCAGCTTTTCTTGGGCACCCAGGTGGTCGCAGTCTATGGCCAACAGCTGGCGGCGCTGGCCAGGCTGGGCGGCCCGCACCACGGCATCCGAGTCAGCCAAGGGCACTTTTTTATCCTGCGTGCCGGCGATGAGCAGCCAGGGGCAGCGCACTTGGGCGGCCACACGGGGGTAGGCCGCAGCCTCGGGGGGCAGCGTCACGGTTTTGTTGTTGGTCGCCTTTTGGTAGGCCACGATGCCCAGTAGGTTGCCTGGGTAGCCATCGGTTATCAGGAAATCGGGCCTGGCACTGGCCGCTATTTTAGATGCCATAATGCCGCCCATCGACAAACCCAGGACACCCACTTGGTCGTGGGGCAGGCGGCGGCGGGCCTCAGCCAACGCGGCCCCTATAGCGGTTTCGGAGTCAGTGTACGTGGTAGCCACAATGGTCAAACCAGTTTTGCGCATCCTCGGCCGTTATCCAAGCCAGTGCTGCATCCAAAGCGGTCTTCAGGGCCTCGCGGGTACGAGCA
>JBPBQK010000024.1:0-110001 GCA_050954845.1 Janthinobacterium lividum | reverse complement strand
CCGGCCTCCCCACCCCCGACCTCGCCCCTTCGGGAGAGGGGAGCCTGACGATTGACGACAAAAAACGTCTGCGCCGCCGTGGCTCCCCTCTCCCGAAGGGGAGGGGCCAGGGGTGGGGTAATACAGTCGGCGAGTAACTAAATACTACCGCTTAATCAAGCACCCCGCCGCCCGCTTATCAGCCACGCCGGCCGGCCGGCCAGCCAGCACATTATCCAGTACTTGCCGCAAATACGGTTGCTGCACTCCGCTGGCTACCTGCGGGTTATCATCGATAGCCCCGCGGTAGCGCACCGCAAAGCCGCCCGCGGCTGGCTGCAACACCACGGCCTCAGTCGTCTTCGTGACGCCGAGCGCCGCGCTGGCCACGCCGCCATCATCTGAGAAGGTAGCTAGCGACGCGCCGCCGCCCTCGTTGGCATCGAGGTTAATGGGCACGTTGACAAACATAAACTGCACGCCGCGGCTACCGTAGGCGCTGCTCAGGGCCGTGAGGCGCTCCTGGTAAAGGCGCGTGAAGGCGCAGGCCGGGTTGACGAAAATGACAACCACCGCCTTCTGGCTGTTGTAGGCGCTGAGCGAGGCGCTGCCCCCGCCGTTTTTTTGCACCGTAAAATCGGCGACGGTACCGCTCTGCGCCCGCACGATGCCCACCGTGACGGTGGCTACCAGCAGCGCAGCAGCCAGTAATAAGGGAAGTTTGCGAAGCAACATGGGTGGGGTAGAAATAAGTCGGGAAATGATAGAAACGCAGCGAAGCGCCATTAAGCAAGTGAAGAAAGTAAGTAGCAGTAGGTAAGCATGTAGCCAGCTGCGGGCTGGAAATAGCAAATGCAATGCCGGGAAATAGCCCCACCCAGCGCTAGCCGGGCTGGCAGTTCGCCAGCCGTGGGCCAGGGGCCGGGCGGCAGGTCGAGCAGCAGGTTTTGGCGGAAGATAATGCCGCGCTGGCCGGCTAGCTTATATAGCGTTTCCTTAGCGCTCCACAGTAGGCTAAATAGCCTAATGGCCGCCTCAGTAGGAGAGGTGCTAGTGAGCGAGGCAACGGGCTCGATAGCAGCCAATTCCTCATCATTTAAAAACTTGCGGGCAATGCGAAATGCCTTGTCGCGCACTACCTCCACGTCGATGCCGACGGCCGTGCCGGGCGGGGCTAGCAGCGCCGCCACCCACTCGCCCGAGTGCGACAGCGACACGGCGGGCACCAAGCCAGGGCCAGCAAGGAAAGGCCGGCCGGTGGCATCGTTTTGTAAGATTGGCAGCACAGCTACTGGAGCCGCCGCGGCCAGCATTCGTTGCACCAGCACCCGGCCAGCCAGCCACTGCGCCTGGCGCGGGCCATCGGCGCGGGCGGGCAGCAGGGGGCGGTAGGCCTCGACGGCCTCAAGTAGGGGCCATAATTCGGTGGGCGTTTCGGTGAGGTGCCAGAGGCCCAGGTGGACGCCGCTAGGCAGCGGGCGAATGGAATGAAGTGGCATGAGCGGCGGGTGAACGGCGAAAATAGCACCTGCCCGCGCCCCATGTGCGCCGACACTGCCGCCCGGCCCCGACCTTTGAGGCCGCTCTGCCCTGGCTGTTTTTGTTATGACCCCGTTTTCCGCCTCCGCTTCCCGCCCCAATGCCCGCAACATCGCCACGCTGGCTGGGCACCGCGACGCAGTGTACGCGCTGGCCGGCCGCGCCGGGTCAGACCGCATTTTCTCAAGCGGGGCCGATGGCCTAGTGGTGGCCTGGAATGCGGCCGAGCCCGCCCAGGATGGCGAGCTGCTGGCGCGGGTCTATAACTCGGTGTACGCTCTGTGCGAGCTACCCGAGCGCAACCTGCTGCTGCTGGGGCAGAATTTTCAGGGCGTGCAAGCTATTGATTTACAAGATAAAGCGCTGGCGTATGCTACGGCGCTGCCGCCCGTCGCCATCTTCGACCTGGTCTATTCCGCGTCGCGCCAGCGCCTCTACTGCGCCCTCGCCGATGGCACGCTGGCCGTGCTACGCGGCAGCGATTTTCGGGTCGAAAATCTGCTGCGCCTCAGCGAGAAAAGCCTGCGCTGCCTGGCCCTCAGCGAAACCCGCCACGAGTTGGCTGTGGGCAGTTCCGACCACCAGGTGCGGGTGCTGGATTTGGATTCGCTGGCCGTGAAAACTACCCTCACCGACGCTACTAATTCCGTGTTCACCGTGGCGTATTCGCCCGATGGGCGCTACTTGCTGGCGGCGGGCCGCGATGCGCACTTGCGCCGCTACACCACAGCCGACTACGCCATGCAGGATGCGGTTATTGCGCACATGTACACCATTAACCACTTGTCGTTCAGTGCCGATAGCCAGTACGTAGCCACTTGCTCCCTGGACAAAAGCATCAAGCTCTGGGACGCGGCCAGCCTGGCGCTGCTGCGGGTGCTCGACAAGGCGCGGGCGGCCGGCCACGGCACCTCGGTTAATAAGCTGGTTTGGCCGGGCAGCCAGCAACGGCTAGTTTCGTGTAGCGATGACCGTAGCTTAGCCGTGTGGCAGGTGTACTAGCGGGGAATGGCTGGTTTTTGGGCAGGGCGTTGTTGCTTTAGTGCAATTTTGCCTGATTCACTGTCGCTTCAATTCAACTTTGTGTTTAAATAAACGCTATTAACTACTAAATCTTTATTATGAAAATTACGGCGCTTGATATTCGGCAGAAAACGTTTGAGAAAGCCTTTCGGGGCGTGGACAAGGACGAGGTGCAGGCCTTCCTCAACATGGTATCGCAGCAGTGGGAGCGCCTCGGCGACGAAAACCGTGAGCTGCGCCTCAAGCTAGAGCACGCGCAGCACGATGTGCAAAAAATGCGCGAGGTAGAAAGCTCGCTCTACCGCACCCTCAAAACGGCCGAAGACACCGGCAACTCCATCACCGAGCAGGCCCAGCGCGATGCCGACCTGCGCCGCCGCGAGGCCCAGCTGCAAGCCGAGCACACCCTGGCCGACGCCCGCCAGCGCGCCCGCACCATCATAGATGAGGCCTACCAAACGGCCGAAAAAACGGTGGCCGACATGCAAAAGGAAGTAACCGGCCTAGGCCAGGACTGCCAGCGCCTCGAGCAGCAGCTCGATACCCTGGTGCGCGACCTGCACCACCTGGCTTCCGATGCGCTCGAAAAAGTGGAGCGCGCCCGCACCCGCCCCAAAAATGGCCCGGCGGCCATCCTTTCGCGGGCGGCGAGCGTACAGGTAAAGCGGCCCCCCGAACCGGCCGCTCCCGAACCTACGCCCGCCCCTGCCATGAACGCGAATATCCCCGCCTTTACCCCATCGGCCGCCTCGGTAGCCGCCGCGCCCAGCGCCCAGCCCGTTACCAACTTTGAGCAAGTAGCTCGCCCCGAAAAGGGTAGCGTGCCCGCTGGCTACAACCCCAAGCCTGGCCAGCAGCCCGACCCTCGCAACCCCGACCAGGCCCCCGGCCCCGATATCGAGCGGCCCCACGCCCCGGCCGAAAACCCCGGCATTTCGCCCGCGCCGCACATTGATGAGCCCGGTCCCGAGCAGGTGCCCAATCCGCCCGCGCCCTACGTAGAGCCAGCGCGCCCCGAGTTTTCGCCCGTCGGTCCCAGCTACCCCGAAATTCAGCAGCCCGAGCCCATGACCCACCCCGGCATGGCCGCCGTGGCCGAGCCGGTAGGGGAGAAGTCGTTTTTCGACGAGATTTAGCGCGAGTCAGCGGTAAGCGTGTAGTACATACTTGCCAGCCTAGCTCTTGTAGTAGAAGCCAGATTGGCCCATTAGCCGGATAATTTTATCCTGCTAATGGGCCAATCTGGCTTTAATAACTTATTCGTTTACTTAATAACCTCGACCCAACTGCGGTGAGTCTGGGTTTGGCCGCTGCAATCGGAAAACCGCACCCAGTAGTAGTACATACCGGCTGAGTTGCCCTCAGCGGCCCACTGCGCGCTCGGGTCGGTGCTTTGCCACACGCGTTTGCCCCAGCGGTTAAATACCTGCATCTCGTAGCCCGTCACGCCGGGCAAAGTGATGGTAAGGTAATCGTTTTTAGTATCGCCGTTGGGCGTGATGACATTGTAAAACACGGGGGCCGCCGTGGCATCAATGCGGATGGTAGTGCTGGCCGGTGTGGCGCACGCCCCCGCCAGCGCGTAGGTAATGGTGTGAAAACCAGGCGTTGACTGCGTCAGGGAAATAGTGCCCGTGGTCGCATTGATGGCTAGGCCGGGCGTGCCCGTGAAGGTGCCGCCCGCCGGCGTCACCGTCGGCACCGGGTTGGTGGCCGCCTGGCAATAAGCAGTAGTGCCATACGCGATGGTGGCCGCCGGGGCCACTACCAGCGTGAGGGCTGCCGTGGCCGTAGCCGGGCAAAAACCCGCGCTGGTGTACGTGACCGTGTGCGCTCCCACCGTAGAGCTGGCCAGGTTGACAACGCCCGTGCTGGCATTAATAACCAAGCCCGGCGTGCCCGAAAACGTACCGCCCGCGGGGCTGAAAACCGGGGCAGTAGTGCCGTTGCTGGTCTGGCAAAACGGCGACCCGCTGTACGCCAGCGTGGCTACATCGCGGGGCTCGACTGTGACCGTGACGGCCGTAGAAATACCCGACGAGCCGCCGCACGTGGCGCGCAGGCGATACTGGGTGGTGGCGGTGGGCGTAGCGGTGTAAGTGGTGGTGGTGGCGCTAGCAATGTCCGCCCAGGTGGTGCCGCCGTTGGTAGAGGCTTGCCACTGGTAGCTGAGGCTGGCCCCCGCCGACGCCCCGGTGGCCGATAGATTGGTGCTGGTGCCAGCGCACAGGCGCGTGATGCTGGCGGCTGCCGTGCCGCCCACTGGCGGGCTGGGGCAAACCGCGCCTATGCTAACCGCCAGTATATTAAGCGACCCAAGCGTAGAGGTTTTGGCAATATCGATGCGCTGAATGTTCTTGGCGTAGTTGGTCGAGAGTAGCGCGAGCTGCACTTCGTAAATGCGTGGGTCGGTGCCGCTTTGCAGCACGTTGGAGTCATAGTTGACCCGGCCCACACCCTGGATAACGGGGTTGGCCCCGCCAAACCAGTCGGCCAGCGTGCGCCCGGTGAACACCTGCGACGTGCCATCGGTGAAAACCACCGTGGCCGTGAACGTGCTGGCCCCATTACCCGAGGCGCCCAGCAGGTAAACGTAGCCCGCCGACTGCGGTATCGTGAACGTGAGCGTACCCGTAGTCCCGCTGGTGGTAAGGCGCAGCGAGTTGTTGGCCCCGTAAGGGCCTAGCTTATAGGTGATACCGGGTGTGGCCAGGCTATTGACAATGCCCGTGTTAGCCAGGGCGTTGACGGGCGTAGCACCGGTTGGGCTCACGAAGTCGGCCGCTACGAAATTGAAGCGATTGCCCACGGCCCCGTTGTCCATGTCAATTGTGGTGGAGGCACTCACCGCGCCCGGCCCGTTGGCAATAACATCCTGCGTGTAGCCGGTGATGGGCACCGGTGCATATACTGTTTGCGCGCTGGCCACCTGCCCCAAGCCTAGCGCGCCCAACATAATACCTATAAGTCGAGTACTTATTTTTTGCATTCGAGAAAGAAATTAGTAGAGAAAAAGGTAGCTAAACGGTGCTCAAATTACAGCTTATTCCAAAAGAAATAGGATAATCAGAATTGTTAACAAATTGTTAAGTGCTAGCTAATAGCCTCCTTGCCATCCTTGCTAAGCCTGGTTTTGGGCGTAGCCTGGCGCGTCGCCGCTAGGGCTGGCTGAGCATTTGCGCTACACTTTTGCCCCGCTAATAGTCGTGCTGGAGCCCCCAGCCTCATTTTGTTTACTTTTATTCACGCACTTGCATGGGCCAAATCGCACTCGAAGGACTCGAATTTTTTGCCTTTCACGGCTACTATGATGAGGAGCAGAAAATAGGCAATAAATACGGCGTTGACCTACACCTCAAAACTGACCTGCACGCCGCCGGCGCGTCCGACAAGCTGGCCGAAACCGTAAATTACGAAGTGCTCTACCGCCTTACGCTAATCGAAATGCAGCAGCCCGCCCGCCTGCTCGAGCACCTGGCCCACCGCATCCTCGACCGCATCATGGCGGAGTTTCCGCAGGTGCGGCGGGCGCAGGTGAGCGTGTCCAAGTTCAACCCGCCGCTGGGCGGCATCTGCCACCGCGCCCGCGTGACGCTGAGCCGCAAGCGGCGAGTAGTCTAAGCTATTAGTTGCTTATAGTGCCGATAACACCTTGATAATGTTGTCGGTGCTGTCAAGCTCGCCGATGCGCGGAAAAATTACTTGCAGGCTGTTTTTCTCTGCGCTGGGCACCAAGTCCGACATGGCATCTTGGGCGAAAGCAATGTTGTAGCCCCGCTCAAACGCGGCCCGCGCCGTGCTTTCGACCCCGATGCTGGTGCTCACGCCCGCCAGCACAATGCCCGTGACGTGCCGCTTTTTCAACTCTTCGTCGAGGCTGTTATCGGTGTTGTGAAACGCGCCCCAGGTATATTTCGTGATGCGAATGTCGCCGGGCTCGGCCTTGATTTCGGGGGCTAACTCAAACCAGCTAGCCGGGAGGGTGCCAATCGGCGGGCGCTTGGCCTCATTGCGCAGGCCCGACGGGTTTTTGGTCGGGTCCACGGTCACGAGTACGATGGGCAGTTCCGCTTGCCGGAAGGCCGCCACGAGCTTAGCAGCATTTGCCAAAATTTCGCTAACCGAGCCAACAACGGGCATCTGTAAAATGCCGTTTTGCAAATCGATGAGCACAAGGGCGGTGTTTTTATCGAGGGCAGTTACCATGGATGAAAGGGTTTTGAAAGAGTGATAAATAGTTGATGGCCAAGTGCTGCTATGCTATTGCGAGCGCAGCGCAGCAATTGCATCTGTTAAGGCTCGTTTGGGTGCGCAGCGCTGCGCTCGCAATGACCGCAGCCTTTAAGATGTTCAGCCACCTTCCTCAGGCGGGCACTTTAGCTTCCGCCAATTGGGCGGCGGGCGGGTTGGCGATTTCCGGGGCTAATGCGGGCGGCGCTTTGCGCAATTCGCGCACGTAGAGCAGGCCGATGCCGAGGGCTAACACGCCCTCGGCCAGCACAGTAGCCTGCACGCCCAAGTGCTGCGAGGCCACCCCAACCAGTACGCTGCCCAGCGGCACCGCAGTCGTATATACTAGCACGTAGAGGCTGATAATCCGCCCGCGCATGGCCGGCTGCACCGTAGTTTGCAGCAGCGTAACGCTGATGGTAGTCTGCGACATCATCCCGAACGCGGCCAGCACCAGAAAAACCAGCGCCAGCGCCAGCCACGGCGTGTAAGCCAGCAGCAGCAGCCCCACGCCAAACACGAAGGTATTGACAGCCATTACTTTGTTTAGGTCCACGCTCGGCTTCAGCGAGGCTAGGTAGAGCGCCCCGATAAGTCCGCCCAGCCCGATAGCCCCATCAAGCAGCCCGAAGGTGGTGGCATTGCCTCGGAAAATGTCCTTGGCATACACGGGCATCAGGGCGGTGAAGGGTAGCACCAGCAAGCCCATGAGGCCTATAGTTGTGATAATGAAGCGAATGTTCGGCGTGTCGCGCACATAGCGGAAGCCATCACTTAGCTCGCCCAGCACGTTCTGGGTGCGAATTTTAGGCACAAATTCCGGCAGCTTTATCAGCAGCAATGACCCAATAACGGCCACGAAGCTGAGCGCATTGAGCCCGAAGCACGCGGCGGCTCCCAGCCGCTCGATGGCCAGCCCGGCAATGGCCGGCCCCACCAGCTTCGAGAGGTTGAGCATGGTCGAGTTGAGGGCCACCGCGTTGGGCAAATCCTCCTTGCTATCGACCAGTTGGTACACCAATGACTGCCGCGCCGGCACATCAAACGCATTGATGATGCCCAGCACCGCGCTCAGGCCAATAATGGCCCACACGGCCTCCTGGGCAAAGAAAAATACCGCCAGCGCGAGCAATGCCGCCTGCGCCATCGACAAGATTTGCGTCAGCAGCAGCACCCGGTAGCGGTCGTAGCGGTCGGACACCACGCCGCCCACCAGCGAAAACACTGCCGACGGAAACAGCGTGGCAAACACACTCACACCCAGCATAAACTTGGAGTGCGTGAGCGAATACACGACCCAGCTGACGGCCGTTTTCTGCATCCAGGTGCCTAGCAGCGAGAGCAGCTGCCCGACAAAAAACAAACGGTAATTGCGGCTGCGAAAGGCGCGAAAAGTATCAGGAATCATGCGATGTTAAGTCGGCTTTAGCCAGCAGTGGTTTGAAATAAAGCCGCTCTATTCGGGAGAATTACCGCCGTGTAACTGGCCGAAGTAGCGGGCCGAAAACAACCCCATCAGCAGTCCGCCCGCCCCCAGCGCCAGCACATGGCCGAAAGAGCGCAGCTCAAAAGCCCCGATGTGCAGTACCAGCAAATAGCTCATAGCCAGGTTGAAAGCGCCCCACAGCACGTTCACGGTTGAGGAAGAAAGGCCCTTACCCGGCGGATTGGCAAAGGGGCTTTGGAAGGCGCGGCCTAGCACGCCGCTCACCAGGTGCGGAATGGCATTGGTGAAAAAAGCGCCGCCAACAAAGTAGGCAATAAGTGGGAGATAATTCATAAAAATCTGTTTATTAAGTTGTTAGTCAAAATCAACCAGTTTTGCCAGCGCGGGCAGCGCCTGGTGCAGGGCAGCTAGCTCGGCGGCGGTGCAAGTGGCTTGCAGGGCGTTAGTCAGCCACTCATCGGCCTCCTGCCGCACGGCCAGTAGCACCGCCTGGCCCGCCGCTGATAGGGTAATGAGCACCTTGCGCTTGTCGGTGGCCGAGGGCTGGCGCGTGATGTAGCCCAGCTCAGACAGGTGGCTCAGTATCTGCGACATGGATTGCGTGGTCACTTTTTCCCGCGCCGCCAGTTCGCTGGGTAGCAGCGGCTGCTCGTTGAGCTGCTTGATAACCGAGCGCTCGGTGAGCGAGAGCTTATCGCGGGTGGGCGAGTGGCTGCGAAGCTTCTTAACCAGCCGGGTCACGATGGTGCGTAGCTCGGCGGCTATTTGGTGGGAGTCGGGTGGGGTGGGCATCTTATTAGATAAACTTGTTAGTTTACTTAACAAATATACGAAGCCTTAGTCTCGAAATGCAAACTGATAACGCAAGCGTCTGCCGGGGCAGGGTGCGGGGCTTGCCCCGCCCGACGGCTGGGCGACTGGTAGAAACACATGGCAGTCAGTCTGCTCAAGCGCTGGATAAAGCTGCCTAAGCGCCGGGCAGAGGCAAGCCCCGCACCCTACGCAGCCATGACGGCGCATTACTCTAAAGCTGCGCTGATAAAAATAATTCCTTTGATTTACAAGGATTTACTTCTGAATTGGTCAATCATACGAAGTAATTCGTAGATGTAGTTTGCAACTACGAAGCTTTTCGTACAACCTTTGTTCTACGAAACAGTTCGTATGAAACTTTTTTCTCTTAGTCTCATGCCCAAAGCCCCCCCCAAGCCAACGGATTCGGAGCTGGAAATCCTGCACGTGTTGTGGCAGCACGGCCCGGCCACCGTCCGCACCGTGAATGACCAACTCAGCCAAAGCCGCGAAGTAGGCTACACCACCACTTTGAAAATCATGCAGCTGATGCTGGAAAAAGGCCTCGTGCAGCGCGACGACGAAGGCCGCAGCCACATCTACCGGGCCGCCGTGCGTGAGCAGGACACCCAGGGCTTGCTGCTCGACCGCTTCGTGGAAGCCACCTTCGGCGGCTCGGCCCTGAAGCTGGTGATGCAGGCCCTGGGCCACCGCCGCACCAGTGCCGACGAGCTGGCCCAGATTCGCCGCCTGCTCAATGATATTGAAATTCAGAACGCTAACCACTCAACTTCTACCCCCGATGACGACGCCCCAGGTGCTTAGAGAAGTAGTATCGCCCGCGCTGGTGCGGGGCGTAGGGTATGCCTTGCTGCACTCGCTGTGGCAGGGCGCGGTGCTGGCGCTGCTGCTGGCCGGGGCGCTGCCGCTGCTGCGCCGCCACCGCGCCGAGGTGCGCTACGCGGCTAGCGTGCTGGCGCTGGCCGGCTTGCTACTGGCGGTGGGAGGCACATTTAGCTACTATTACCAAACCACGCCCACACCCACCGAGCAGGCACTGAGTGGCTTATCGCTGCGCCAACAGGTGGTAATGGTGCACGTAAACGCCGCGCTGGCGCACCAGCCCGCGCCTTCGATAGCGCTGCTCCCAGCGTTGGCCCGCCAAGCGGAGCCTTACCTGCCCTTCTTAGTGGGGGCCTGGTTGCTGGGGCTGCTGCTGATGGGCGGCCGCTTGGTAGGTGGCCTGCTGGTAACCAGCCGGTTGCGCCGGGTAGGGGTGCAAGCCATTGGGGCCGACTGGCAACAGCGGCTAACCGTATTAGCGCGCCGCGCCGGGGTGCGGCAGCCGGTAGCGCTGCTGGAATCGGCGCGGGTGGCGGGGCCGCTGGTGCTGGGGCACTTGCGCCCGGTTATTTTGCTGCCGCTGGGCGCGGTGGCCGGTTTGAGTCCTGCTCTGCTGGAAGCCTTACTAGCGCATGAGTTGGCGCATATCATGCGCCGCGACTACCTGCTGAATCTGGTTTTGGCGGTAGTAGAAGTGCTGTTTTTCTACCACCCGGCGGTGTGGTTTATGGCCAACTGCCTGCGCACTGAGCGCGAAAACTGCTGCGACGACCAGGCCGCGGCTCTCTGCGGCGGCGACCGCCTGCGGGTGGCCCGCGCCCTGGCGGCGCTGGCCGAGCTGGAAGCTACCATCCAGGTGCCACAGCTAGCCTTAGCGGCGGCTGGCACCGGTGGGCGCGGCTCGTTGCTGGCGCGGGTGCGGCGGCTGGCGTTGGGCCGGCCCCAGGCCCCGACCTTGGGCGAAGGCTTGCTGGCAATGCTGCTGGGGGTGCTAGGCGTGGCGGGACTGAGCACGGGCGTGGTCCTGGCCGCACCGGCTGGCACTAAGGCGGTGAAAGCGCTGGTTGCCACGGGCAAGCAAACCATTGCCCCGGCTGACACTACTCGCAAGAAAATAACCAGCGTTATTACCCCCGTGATTGCCGATACGGTGCGCCGCCAGGTGCGCGTGATGGTTGATACTGACGTAGATACCGCGCCGCAGGTGCACACATACTCATTCTCGCGGCAGAGCCCGCCGCGCCGGGAGCGGGCCAGCACGGTCGTCATTGAGAAAGACAAAAAAGGCCGCGTGGTGAACCTCGTAGTAGATGGCCAGCCCGTAGAAACTGACCTTAAAGGCAAGAAAAAGCACAAGTCAAAAGTGCGCTCGGTAGAGGTAGTGCGTGTGCCCGACCAGACTCGCATAGAGCGCATCGAGCGAGTGGAGCGCCCGGAAAGACCCGAGCGCCCAGAGCGACCCGAGCGCCCGGAGCGCCCGGAGCGCCCCGAAAACCAGAATTTCAGCTTCAACTTATCGACCGATGGCCTCGGCGACCAGGCCCGGCAATCGGCCCGGCGCGGCCTCACCGATGCCCTGCGCAACCCCGACCTGACCAGCGAGCAGCGCAAAGCCATGAAAGATGCTCTGCGCAGCCTCGGCAACGATAAGAGCTTTGGCCAGTTTGATAATCAGCCGCTCAAGCTGCGTTTCAACAACAACGGCTTTGCTACCCTGGATAAAAATGCCCTGCGCCAACGCCTGCGCTACGATGTGCGCACCCGTACGCTGAAGGGCCTTAGTGAAGCCGAGCAGGCTGAGCGCAACGCCGAGCAGGCCGAGCGCAACGCTGAGCAAGCTGCCCGTAATGCCGAACAAGCCGGCCGCAACGCCGCTCAAGCCGGCCTTAATGCCGAACGACTGGAAATCAATATTCGCCGGGCTGAACTACGCGCCCGCATGGCCGCCGACGCTGCCGAACTGCACGCCCTAGATGGGGCTGGCCACGAGGCAGTAGTATATAATGGCCCCACCATTCCGCAGCCGCCCCGCGCGCCGCGTGTGCCTCGTACCCCGCTGCCCCCCATGCCGCCGATGGCCCCAATGGCCCCCATGCCTCCCGCGCCACCCGCCGCGCCCAACACGACTAAGCTGCGTGAGGCCCTGCGCAAAGACGGCCTCATTAAAGATAAAAAACACTTCTCGTTTGAGCTGAACGATAAGGGCGGGCGCGTGAACGGCAAAGACCTCACACCGGACCAGGTGGCCAAGTACCGCCAGCTGCTGAAGCAGCCGGCTAGCAAGAGCAAAGGCACGAAATCAAACTTCAGTATTTCGGTAGACGAAAACTAAGCGGGTGGAGTAGAAACGCACTAGTTGGCGTCTGGCATTAGGGCTGCAACAGCACTGCGCCAACGCAAGACGCAAAATCTTGCGTTTCTACTTCCTACAACAACACTCCTTTATTTGCCCACAAAAGCGGGCTGGTTGTCTGATAAACAGATAGCTAGCCCGCTTTTTTGTGGCCGACAGGGGAGGGCGACGCTGCATTATTAAGAAAATTTTACTTTTTGCTGTAACGAATGGACACGCTGCCGGTACTCCCTTCAAAACCTGATTCTCCCGACCCTTTTACCGCCCCTATGCCAGCCGCCACCGCTACCCGACTCAGCGATGAAGCCCTGATGGAGCAGGTGCGCGACGGGGCACTCGATTGCCTCACCGGGCTGTTTGAGCGCTACCAGGGGCCGCTGTTTGGCTTCCTGGCGCGGCTGGCCAATGGCGACCGCGAGGTGGCCCAAGACCTGACCCAGAACGTGTTTGTGCGGGTGCTGCGCTACCGCGCCAGCTACCAGCCGGGCCAGCCCTTCCGGGCCTGGGTCTATCAGCTGGCCCGCCACGTGTGGGCCGACCACTACCAGCGCCAGCGCCCCAGCGCCGACCTGGAGGAAGTGGAAAAAACCGCCGCCCACGGCCGCGCCGCCCAGGCCCAGCGCGCCACCACCGACCAGCACGAAGCCTTGCAGGAAGCCCTGGCCCTGCTGCCGGCCGCCCAGCGCGAGGTGCTGCTGCTGCACCGCTTCCAGGGCTTCGACTACGCCGAAATAGGCGAGCAGCTGGGTTGCACCGCCGGCGCGGCCCGCGTAAAAGCCCACCGGGCGCTTGATGCCTTGAGAAAAATATATCTAAGTTAAAATCCTGATAAAAAGCAACTCATACTTTATAACTCATAACTCATACTTAAAAAAGATGGCTATCAATCCTTCTCACCTAGACCCGGCCTGCGCCGAGCTGCGGCCCTGGCTGGCCGAGCTGGCCGACGGCCAGCCGCTGCCGCCCGAAGCGGCGCACCTGGCCGCGCACCTGCCCACTTGCCCTGCCTGCCAGGCCGAGCTGGCCGAGCTGCGCGTGCTCTTCCAGGACCTCGACGCCCTGCCGGCCGAAGTACCCCCGCTGGCACTGCGCGACAATTTTCTGGCCATGCTGGAAGAGGAAAAGGCGAAGCTGGCAACGGCTCCGCCCGCCGGCCTGACGGCTCAGCGCGGCGGCCGGGAGTTAGTGAGCAATGAGCAAGTAGCCAATAACAGTGGCCAGGCGCTAGGTGCTAAGCACCAATCACTAAGCACCAGCAGCTGGCTCCGCATTGCGGCCAGCGTGGCGCTGGTGGCCATTGGCACGGTGCTGGGCTTGCTGCTGCGTGGCGGCCAGCCAGCGGCGCAGTTGGCAGTGGCTCCGGCGGCGCCGCAGCCCACGCTTTCGACTCAGCTAGCGGCGGCGCGGCAGCAGCCGGCTTCGGCCAGCCAGCGCTTGCAGCTGGTGAGCCAGGCCCCGGCCCTGGTCACGGAGGCCAACGACCCGGCCGTGCTCACGCTCATTCATACGCTTGATACTGACCCTAATCCGAATGTGCGGCTGGCGGCTTGCGAAGCGCTGGTGCGCTTGCGCAGCGACCCCCGCGTGGGGCCGGCGCTGGTAGAGGCCCTGCCGCTGCAAACCGACCCCAACGTGCAAATTACCCTCATTGAGGCCCTCGTGACGCTGCACGAAAAGCGCGCCGTGCCCGAGCTTGAGCAAATGGCCAAGCAGCCCGAAGTGCTGCCTGCCGTGCGCCAGCAGGCCGAAAGCGGCCTGGGCCAACTGATTTAATACCAAGCTGTAAGGCGGAGTGGCACTCCGCTTTTATATCCCCACTGCCCGAGTTTGGCAGCCAGGTGGGGCGGCGGAGTGCCACTCCGTTTTATATGACAGGCTGCCGTTCTCTTCTGCTTTCTACTTATCATGAAAAATATTCTGCCTTTGACCCTGCTGGCCTTGGTGCTGGCCTTGCCGGCGCAGCTGCGCGCCCAGGAGTTTAAAATGAAATTCAACAGCCCCACCAACCGCAAAGTAGTGCTCGACCTGCGCCTCGGCGAAGTGACAGTGGAGGGCTACGACGGTGATGAGCTGCTCATTACGGGCAGCGGCCACCACGAGGTGCCGGCTCCGACTTCGGCCATGGGGCTGCGGCCCGTGTATGCCTCGGGCGGCGACAATACCCGGCTGGGGCTGAGCGTGACGCAGGTGGGCGACAACACGCTGCGCGTGGTGAGCACTCCGAGCGGCGACGGCCACTACACCATTCATGTGCCGCGCCGCACCGACGTGGCCTTCACCCGCAACAACTGGAACCTGTCGAACGACCTGACGGTGCGCAACCTGGCCGGCCGCCTCGAAGTGAGCCTCAACTCGGGCGACCTGCGCCTGCTGAATATGAGCGGCCCGGTGGTGGCCAACACGGTGAGCGGCGACGTGAAAGTGCAGTTTAGCGGGGTGCCCGACCAGCCCTGTGCCATCTCGACTGTGAGCGGCAACGTGGATGTGAGCATGCCTAGCTCGGCAAAAATTAGCCTCACGATGCGCTCCATCTCGGGCGAAATCTATACCGATTTTGACCTGAACCTGGGCAGCGACAGCATGCAGCACGTGGGTGGCCAAACGGTGGAGGGCCGCGCCAACGGCGGTGGCACGTCGGTGTCGCTACGCACCGTGAGCGGCGATGTTTTTCTTCGGAAATCACGCTAATAAGCTGATTTTAAAGGGCTGTTTAAGCCCGTAGTTTTTTCTCTTAAAGGCGGGAAACGAAAAGGCGAGCAGCTAAAAAACGCTCCGACGGTCACTGCTGCGCCTTTCCGAACCCGCACAACTTTCGCGTCTCACCCCTCACGCTATTCGCCTCATGTACCGCTTTCTACTCGCCGCCCTTTTGCTGCTCGGCAGCCTGCGCCCGGCGCTGGCCCAGCGCCTCGTTTCCCAAACCGCCACGCTGGCCGCCGGCCAGGGTGTGTTTCTGGACTTGAAATTTGCCCATACCATTCGGGTGCGGTCGGGGGCCAGCTTTCAAGTGCAGGCCCACGTCAGCATCAACGACAACCAGAACAACGACCTGTATAGTCTGAGTTTGCAAACTGCTGGCAGCGAGCTAAGTGTGCTGGAAGTACTCGATGAGGAAAAGCTGCGTGAAACCCACTTCACCGGCGACTGCGATGGCGGCAGCCGCAACAACTCGAGTGGTGGGCTGCACGCGGGCTACACCCGCTCGAGCAAGACGGGCGGGCTGCGGCCCACCCTTAGCCACCACAAAGAGGGGTACAGCTACTGCATGAAAATCGACTATGATGTGACAATGCCCGCCGGCACCGCCCTGCGCCTCAACACCATCAGCGGCGACCTCGACCTGAGCGGCCTGAACGGCGCCGTGACGGCCAAAACCATCAGCGGCGACGTGCTTTCGGCCGGCCTCACTGGCCCGCTGACGCTGCGCACCATCAGCGGCGACGTGAAGCTTACTAACTTGGGCCACAGCGCGGTAGATGCCACCACCGTCAGCGGCGACGTGGATGTGAGCTGGCCCTCGGCCGTGGGGGCCGAGCTGAAGCTAAAAACCGTTTCGGGCGAGGTGTATGCCGACCCGGCAGTGACGTTTTCTAACCTCAAAGAGCACACCTACGTGGGCTACGAGCTGCACGGCAACCTGGGCACCGGTGGCCCGCTCGTGACGCTGCATTCGGTGAGCGGCGACGTGTTTTTTCGGCAGCAGAAGTAGAAGTTACGGGCACGGATTGCGCTGCGCTAAACGCGCGCCAGCGCCGAGCGGCACGGAACCGCGCCTTGCGCCAAAAGAAAAATTTTCGCTGCTAGACAACGCTCGCCCCGGAGCAGTGTCTATGGCTGTGCTTTAACAAATATTCACCCACCCATCATGTTGTTCTCGCTTACCCAGCGGGCGTTAGTGCGCCTGCTGATGAGCTTACTCTGGCTATCGCTAGCCGCTGGTGTCAGCGCGCAAACGCCTGCTGCTAAAGCCGCTACGCCCGCCGTGGCGCGCCGGCAGCTGGCGGCCACGCGCACGGCCACTGCCATTAAGCTCGATGGCGTGCTCGATGATGCGGCCTGGGGTAGCGCGCCGGTGGCGAGCCAGTTTACGCAGTTTCGGCCGCACCCCGGGCCTACCGAGCGGCTGCCTACTGAGGTGCGCGTGCTCTACGACGATGCGGCGATGTACGTGGGAGCCAAGCTAATAGAAGCCAGCCCCGACAGCATCAAGCGCGAACTGACGCAGCGCGACAATATTGGCAACACCGATTTCTTTGCTTTTTTCCTCGACCCATACCGCGACCACCTCAACGGCTACGGCTTCTTTGTGATGAGCACCGGCGTGCAGGCCGACATGCGCTACTCGCCCGCCAACGGCGAAGATAGCGCCTGGAACGCCGTGTGGGACAGCCGCGTAGCCCCCTTGCCCGATGGCAAAGGCTGGAGCGTCGAAATCCGGATTCCGTACTCAGCCATTCGCTTTGCCCAGGCTGCGGAGCAGACGTGGGGCGTGCAGTTCTTCCGGCAGCGCAAGGCTGATAACCAACAATTTACCTGGAACCCCGTGCGGCCTGAGGTCGATGGCTTCGTGAACCAGTGGGGCGAGCTCACGGGCCTCGAAAACCTGCACCCGCCGCTGCGCCTGTCGCTCACGCCCTACGTGAGCGCCTACGCCAACCACTACCCGTATAATGAGCAGGGCAAGCGCAACACCAGCACCAGCTTCAATGGTGGGGCCGACGTGAAGTGGGGCATCAACGAAAGCTTCACGCTGGATGCCACGCTGATACCCGATTTTGGGCAGGTTATCAGTGATAACCAGGTGCTTAACCTGTCGCCGTTTGAGGTGCAGTACCAGGAAAATCGGGCGTTTTTCACCGAAGGCACCGAGCTGTTCAACAAAGGCGGCTTGTTTTATTCGCGGCGGGTGGGGGCGCAGCCGCTGGGCTTTGGCACGGCGGGCAACTACCTGAACAAGGGCGAATTTGTGTACCAGGACCCCGGCGTGACGCGGCTCCTTAATGCCACCAAAGTATCGGGGCGCACCAGTAAAGGGCTGGGTATCGGGGTGTTCAATGCCGTGTCGGCGGCCAGCTACGCCACTTTGCAAGACTCGGTGGGCGGGCAGCAGCGCCAGCTCATGACCCAGCCGCTGACCAACTACAACATTGTGGTGCTCGACCAGAGCTTGCCGCACAATTCCTACGTGTCGCTCATCAATACCAATGTCACGCGGGCCGGCAGCACCTACGATGCCAACGTGACGGCGGGCCTGTTTCGGCTGGTCGATAGCAAGAATAAGTACGCCTTCAGCGGGCAGTTTAATTACTCGCACCGGCGGGGCAACGTGCTGAATTCGGAGACGCCGATTGACGACCAGAACGGGTATAAATACTACCTGAATTACGGCAAAGTATCGGGCAACTGGACCTGGAACGTCGACCACGGCATCGAGTCGGACACGTATAATCCGAACGATTTGGGCATCTTGTTTGGCAACAATAACGTGTCGCAGTCGGCGACCGTGAATTATAATAAATACGACCAGTTTTGGAAGGTGAATAATTTGTATACTTCGGTGGGTATTTATCACTCGCTGTTGTTCAGGCCGTTAATGTACCAGAACTACGGCTTTTACTCCAGTGCCAGCACCACCTTTACCAAGAGTTTCCTCACGGCGGGCTTCAACCTGAATTTCGACCCCGCCAAAAATGACTTCTACGAGCCGCGCACCTATCCGCTGGGCGAGTACCTCGTGCGGGTGCCGGGTAGCGTGAATCTGGGGGGCTCCGTGTCGAGCGACTACCGCAAAAAGCTGGCTTACGATGTCAACTTCGGGATGCGGCAGTACGCCCTCGATACGCGCTTTGCCGACCGGCCGCGCCGCGCCGGCTACGGCCTCACCATCAGCCCCCGCTACCGCGTGAATGATAAGCTGAACTTTCGCTACACCTTCGATTATGGCCTAAAAGTGAATCAGATTGGCTACGTGAATGACGGCCTCGACGCCAGCAACCCGCTCGACCAGCCGCTGCTGGCCACCATCGGCGGCGACGTGCTGCTGGGCCGCCGCAACGTGAGCACCTTCACCAATACCCTGAATGCTAATTACACCTTCACCAACCGAATTTCCTTCACCATGCGGGTGCGGCACTACGTGAGCACGGTGCACTACTACGACTTTGCCCAGCTGAGCCCCAAAGGCGTGGAAACGGCCCTGCCCAACTACCAGCGCAACCATGACACGAGCTATAACGCCTTCAACGTGGATGCCGCGCTGGTGTGGTGGTTTGCGCCCGGCTCGCAGGTGAGCTTGGTCTGGAAGGATGCCACGGCGTCGTATCTGCAAGGCAACGAGGCCACGCCGCTATATTTTGATAACCTGAGCAATACGCTGAATACGCCGCACAATAATAATGTGTCTATCAAGGTTTTGTATTATCTTGATTACCTGGCTTTGCGGTCTCGGCGAGGGTAGGGGAAGACGTTATAAGTGACCCTGCAACACGTCCGTCATGCTGAGCGCAGCGCAGCGGAGTCGAAGCATCTTGGCCGTTTCGTTGCTGGCGTCAGAAGTTAGTACCCCAGCCAAGATGCTTCGACTCCGCTGCGCTGCGCTCAGCATGACGGACGTGTTTCCAAACGACTGTATTCCAAGCTAAATAACTACCGCAGCCCCCGCGCCACGGCCGCCAACAGCGCCAGCGCCGCGCTAAAGCCCGCCGCCAGCGGCAAGGCCAGCTGGGCATGATGCAGCAGCATAAGCGCCCCCGCCAGCGAGCCACCCAAAAAGCTCAGCCACAGCCCAAACTGCCATAGCCAGTCCCAGGACTCGTGCTGGCCGCCGAGCAGATTGGCCAGGCCGGTGCCAAATTTTACCAGCGCCCCGGTGAAATACGTGAGGCTAACCTGTACTTCGCCCACTTTGTGCACGCTGGCATTGAGCACGCCCATGGCCAGGGTGAGGCCACCCACGCCCAGGGCCGGCCGCTCGTGCACCAGCAGCAGCAGCGCCGCCACCAGCCCCAGCAGCACCGGGGCCGACCAGCGGCTGCCCAGCCAGTTGTGCAGCAGCGTGCCCAGCACCACTCCACCCACAAACAGGCTGATTACCAGGGCTAACATCTGTCCGTGAGCTGTGTTTTGCTTGGCCGTGGCCACGCCCAGCGAGGTAGTGTTGCCGCTCATAAAGGACACGAACATTTCCTGAAACCGCACAAAGCTGTAGGCATCGACAAAGCCGGCCAGCACCACAATGCCCAGCACCAGGCCAAATGCCGCGAGCACGGAGGGGGGCGGAAGTGATTTCACAAATAGCGGCAGCAAAGGATGCCCGCCCGTGTACGGCCCTGGTTGATGAAGGATAACCCAGGGCCGGCAACGTTGCCGACAACGTTTGCACAAAAGAAAACCGCCCGCCCGATACTGCGGCGCGGGGTGGCAACCCATCTTTACGCTTCGCTTCCTCTTTTCCCCACCCGTTTGTATGCTGATTGATTTAGGTTTGCGCCATGCGCTGCTAGTGACTACCATGGCGGCCAGCTGGGCGCTGCGCCTGGCCGCGCCCACGCCGCTGCCCGCGTTTCCGGGGGCCGAGGGCGCGGGGCGCTTCACCACGGGCGGCCGCGGCACGGCCACCCAGCCCACCACGGTGCTCGAAGTCACTAACCTGCTGGATGATAACAAGCCGGGCTGCCTGCGCCATGCGTTGCAGGTGAGCATGGAAGCATCGAGCCGCACCATCGTATTTCGGGTGGCGGGCACCATTCATTTGCAGTCGCCGCTCACTATTAGCCGAGCCAATACCACTATCGCGGGCCAAACGGCCCCCGGCGACGGCATTTGCCTGGCCGACTACCCGGTGGGCATCAAGGCGAGCAATGTAATTGTGCGCTTCATCCGGTTCAGGATGGGCGATAAAAACCAAAACCAGGGCCAGGTAGATGGTGCGGGCGGCGACGATGCCTTTGGCGGCACCCGCAACAACCGCCTCATCATCGACCACTGCTCGATGAGCTGGAGCACCGACGAGGCGTTTTCGGTGTACGAGGGCGACAGTACCACCCTGCAATGGAACCTCATCGGGCCGCCGCTCAACTACTCGTATCACTTCGAAAAGGGCGATACCGACTATGAGCACCACGGCTACGGCGGCATCTGGGGCGGGCAGCACGCCAGCATGCATCACAATTTATTTGTGCATTGCAATAGCCGCACGCCGCGCTTCAATGGCAGCCGTTACACCCACGCGGCGGGGTTTGAAAACTGCGACTTCCGCAACAACGTCATTTACGACTGGGGCGAAAACAACGTGTATGCCGGCGAGGGTGGCAATTATAACATTGTCAACAACTACTACAAGCCCGGCCCTAGCACCAAGCCCGCCGTGCGCCAGCGCCTGCTTAATCCTTACAAATTAGAAAAAGGTAGCAACCCGCTGCCCTACGGTAAGTTTTACCTCACCGGCAACTACCAGGAAGCCAGCGCCGAAGTAAGCCGCCATAACTGGCGCGGCGTGGACATGAACGGCGGCACCCGCGCCGATACGGTATTGGCCCAAGCCACCCGGCCCTTCAACCTCGGCCCCGTGGCCACCCAGCCCGCCGCCGAAGCCTACCAGCTGGTATTGGAAAAAGCCGGGGCCACCCGCCCCACCCGCGATACCCTCGACCAGCGGATGGTGCGCGAGGTAAAAATGCGCACCGGAAAAATCATTGACGTGCAGGGCGGCTACCCGCACGGCACGCCCTACGCGGTTTCGCAAAAGGCTTGGCCGGTGCTCAAGCAAGGCCCCGTGCCCGCCGACACCGACCACGACGGCATGCCCGACGCCTGGGAAACTGCCCACAAACTCAACCCCAAAGACGCCAGCGACCGCGCTAAAATTGGGGTAGGTGGTTACCCCATGCTGGAAGTGTATCTGGGCGAGCTGGCGGGAAAGTAGGCTGCGCCGCCACTTGCTAAAACAGTAGTACCTTGCTGCATGCAGCTTCTTTCCGTCAATGTGGCCCTGCCGCAGGATATTGCCTGGCGTGGTAAAATCGTGCGCACCAGCATTTTCAAGCAGCCCACCACCGAGCCGGTGCAGGTGCTGGCCGAGCACCTGGCCGGCGATGGGCAAGCCGACCTGCGCGTGCACGGCGGCCGCGACAAAGCCGTGTATGCCTACCCCCACGAGCACTACGCCTACTGGCGGCAGCACCTGCCCGCCGAGCTATTGGTGCCGGGGGCTTTTGGCGAAAACCTGACTACCCAGGGCCTGCTGGAGCCCGAGGTGCGGGTCGGCGACTGCTTCCAGATTGGTACGGCCGTGCTGCTGGCCTTGCAGCCCCGGCGGCCCTGCCTGAAGCTGGGCATCCGGCTAAACCGGCCGGCCGTGGTGCGGGAGTTTGAACAGGCGGGCCGCAGCGGCATCTACTTTCGGGTGCGGCAGCCGGGGGTGGTGCGGGCCGGCGATGCCATTACGCTGCTGGAGCGCTCGCCCCACGCCGCTACCATTCAAGATATGGTGGCGTGCCTGGCCCCCGGCCCGCACGACCTCGCCACGGTGCGCGCCTTGCTGGCCACGCCGTACTTGTCGCTCTCGTGGCAAGAGCGCTTAACGCACCTGCTCGCTAGCGCTGTTTAGTTGTCGGGTTCGAGGGCCTTGTCAAGTACCCACGGAATATTCGCTTCAAATTCGACTTGCACCAAGCCGGTCTTATCCTCAAAATAAGCTAAGTCACTGCCTGCGGCGAAGCCGATGGAAAAATTAGCGGTGATGCTGGTCAGGTGCAGGGTATGGCCCCCGCCCGGCAGCGGCTCCCGGTAGTCGGGGCCCGCCAGCACCCGCCCTTTAAAGTGAAACCAGCCGGCTATATGGTGCAGGCCACTGGGCAGCACTTCATACCGAAAGGTTTCGACTTCCTTCCGATAGTCGATGCCCAACTCAGTGAAAAGCGTTTGGATTTCGGCCGGAAAAACCTGCTCCCGATAAGCAACATAGTTTTTGCAATCGTTGCACACGCAGGTGTCAGACCCGCTGCCGACCACGGCGGCGTAGGTTTTTTGGGTTAATTCCCGGTCAACTTCAAAAGTCCAGTTTCGGTAGTGCAGTGTTGAAGTAACCATGAGGGAATGCCAGATTGGGATGCGCGTAGGGCCGCTCGGTTGCAGACGCGAACTACAAAGTTCGCGCTACCGTCTCAGTAACTCCCCGGCCGCCGCCCACGGCGTTAGCTGCCCCTCGGCCACGGCCGCCCGCACGCCCGGCAAGGCACTCTGCACGCCCGCCCGGCCGTAAAATTGCGCCTCCAGCGCCTGGCGCACCGCTTCTTCCAGCCACTGCAGCTGCTGCTGGGCGCGGCGCTGCTGCCAGTAGCCACTGGCCTGGGTTTGGGCGGCGTAGTCTTCAATCAATTGCCACGCTTCGGGCAGGCCTTCGCCGCTAAGGGCCGAGCAGGTGCGCACGGGCACCGTCCAGCCGCTGGCAGCGGGTGGGAACAGGTGCAGCGCGCCTTCGTAGTCGCGGGCGGCGCGGCGGGCGGCGGTTTCGTTGCCGTGGTCGGCTTTGGTGATGAGCAGGGCGTCGGCCATTTCCATGATGCCGCGCTTCACGCCTTGCAGCTCGTCGCCGGCCCCGGCCAGCATTAGCAGCAAAAAGAAATCGACCAGGCCGTGCACCGCCACTTCACTCTGGCCCACGCCCACGGTTTCGACGAAAATAACGTCGTAGCCCGCCGCTTCGCACAGCAATAACGCCTCGCGGGTGGCGCGTGCCACGCCGCCCAGGCTGCCGCTGGCCGGCGACGGCCGGATGAAGGCGCGAGGGTGCATGGTGAGCTGCGGCATCCGGGTCTTATCGCCCAAAATGCTGCCGCCGCCGCGGGGCGAGCTGGGGTCTACGGCCAGCACGGCCAGCTTCTTGCCCAGCTTTTCGACCAGATACAGGCCCAGTGCCTCAATAAAAGTGCTTTTGCCCACGCCCGGCACGCCCGTGATGCCCAGCCGCAGCGCGCCGCCGGTGCGGGGTAGCACGGCTTGCAGCACCTCCTGGGCCAGAGCCTGGTGCTGGGGTAACGTACTTTCGACTAGCGTAATGGCGCGGGCCAGGGTGCCGCGCTGGCCCGTGGCCAGGCCCTGGGCATAGTCGGCGGCAGAAAGAAGAGGAGCAGGCACAGCCGCAAAATAGCGCCCGGTGGCCGACTGCCGGAGCCGGGCCGCCGATTATCCTACGCTTTATACGACTTATAAAGCCTTTTTTTGCGCTGCTATCGGCCAGCTGGTGCGATTGCGGCCCTGCCAACCAGTAGCTTTGCAAAAACACTATATTCTTCACTCCTAATTCATGAAGCATCTTTCCGCTTTGCTGCCGGCTGCGCTGCTGCTGGCTACCCCCGCGCTGGCCCAAAACGAGCTGAGCAACTTCTCGGCCACCGGGCGAGGCGGCGTGGTCAATACCTTCGCCGTTGATTACCAGGTGCTGGGCATCAACCCCGCCAACCTGGGGCGCGAGGGTGGGGCCCGGGTGGCCTTCACGATAGGGGAGGTGGGCGCGGGCATTGGCTCGCAGTCGCTGACGAATACGCAGTTTAAAAACCTGCTTTTTCATAGCAACCAGACCCTTAGCGCCACCGAGCGCACCGAGCTGGTCAACAACCTCACCAGCGATAACACGCTCAATTTCAACGTCGACGTTACGGCTTTTGGCTTGTCGGTGAAGCTGCCGGCCGGGCTGGGCGGGCTGGCTTTTTCGGCCCACCAGCGCCTCAATGGCCACGTGGCCCTCAACCGCAACACGGCCGATATTATCGTCAATGGCCAGCAGGCGGCCCTGGTGCAGGCGTATTACGATGCGGCCGGCAATCCGCGCAGCGGCACCACGCCGCCGCTGCTGTCAGCGGCGCTTGAGGGAACGGCCCTGCAAATGGCCGTCACCAACGAGTTTAACGTGGCCTACGGGGTGCAGGTATTCAGTGTGCCGGGCGTGGTGAAGCTGACGGCGGGCGTGGGCTACCGCTACATTCAGGGCTATGGCGTGGCCGATGCGCGCATTGGGGGCGGCAACCTCACGGCGTATTCGGCGCTGTCACCGGTATTTAACCTCCAGTACAGCACATCGTTGCAGAACAATGCCAGCTTCAACTACGAAAGCGGCAACAAGGCCAGCCCCGTGGGCCACGGCAACGGCTTCGACGTGGGGTTGGCCGCCGAAATCGGCAAAATCGTGCGCGTCGGGGCTTCGGTTACCGACCTGGGCTCCATGACGTGGTCGGGCAACTTGCTCACTGTGAACGACCAGAACCTGCGCTTTCCGCAGTACAGCGGCGTGCAGGACTACGATGTTATCAAGGGCCTGGTCGACCAATTCGCCAGCGACCAGAAATCGCTCTTCACCTACCAGCCCTCGCGCGAGTACAAGGCTGCCCTGCCCACCAAGCTGCGCCTGGGCGGCGGCATCCGCATTTCGGAATACTTCGAGGCTGGCCTCGACGTGACCGTGCCCCTCAACAAAGTGGCCGGCAACCTGCCCAAAACCTTCGTGGGCGCGGGCCTCGACTACAAGCCCGTGCGCTGGCTGCGCCTGAGCAGCGGCGTGAGCGGCGGCGCGGGCTACCGCACCAGCCTGCCGGTGGGTCTCACCTTCGTTACCTCCTGGTGGGAAGCCGGCTTCAGCACCCGCGACGTGACGGGGTATTTCTCCGAAAACAACCCCTACGTGTCGGCCGCGGCGGGCGTGCTGCGGTTTAAGATTGGCGGCAAAAGCTAGGCGCGGGAGCCGCGCAGGTAGAGTTTGCGCAAGAATCGCTTGTCATTGCGAGCGCAGCGAAGTAATCGCCCTTGAGCGGCCCGTTTGGATGCGATTGCTTCGCTGCGCTCGCAATGACAAACGAGGTTGTGCGTAAGCCTTCAGCTAAAACAAAAAAGGCTTTCAGCACTGCTGAAAGCCTTTTTTACTTCTATCGTTAGCCCGCTGGCTTACTTCACGTCCGTTATTTCTATGTCGAAGCGCAGGATGGTATTGGGGGCAATGGTGCCCGAGCCGCTGGCACTATACGCCAGCGCCGATGGGATGATGAGCTGGCCTTTCTCGCCTTTGCGCATCAGAGCAATGCCTTCATCCCAGCCCGCGATAACCTGCCCGCGGCCTACCACGAAGCTAATGGGCGCGTTGCCGTGCTGCGAGGAAGCATCGAACACCGTGCCGTTGAGGAGCTTGCCCGTGTACAGTACCGAGGGCGTGGTGCCAGCCACGGCTTGCGCGCCGCTGGGGTTAGCGGTGCCCGGCACGTAGTACAGGCCCGAGGGCTGCTTCTGGGCGGTGGTGATGCTGTTATCGGCCAGGTATTTCTGGATGAGGGCATCATCGGTGGCTGCGTAGTTGAGGTCTACCACTTCTATCTCGAAGCGCATGACCGTATTGGGCGGCACGGTGGCACCCTGGCCGCTCAGGCCATTGGGGCCATAAGCCAGGCCCGAAGGCAGCAGCAGGATAGCCTTATCGCCGAGGTGCATCAGCGACACGCCTTCCTGAATGCCCGAGATTACCGTCGAGTTGCCCAGCACAAAGCTGGTGGGGGCGGTGCTTTGCAGCAGCACGGTGCCATCGAGCTTCTTGCCCACGTAGGTTATCGACACGTTGGTGCCCAGTATTACCTTCTTGGCGTTGGCGTTGGTGGTAACGGGAATGAAGTACAAACCCGAAGGCTGCTTCTGGGCGGTGGTGATGGTGTTGTCGGTCAGATACTTCTGAATGGCCGCATCGTCAGGAGCCGAGTAGTCAACTACTGGCGTCGTTTCATCCTTAGAGCAGCTGGTAGCCAGCGTGCCGCCTAGCAGCGAGGCGAGGGCGATTACCCAAAAACGCTGCGTCAAACTCGAAAAAATTCTTTTCATAAGTTGTTTTTCTGGCAAAAATACGCCGGCACTGCCACCCCGGCACCAGTTGGCCCGGAAGTGCGCGGTGTAGCCCGCTTGCTAGTTGGTTTTTTGTAGGTACAAGAGCTTGGTTTGGTACGGCCGGCTGGGCGTGTATTTATCGTTGATGATAAAATAGCCCTGCTTGTAAGCAGCGATGCCTTCCCAGTTATAACCCTTGTATTGGTCGGGAAATTCCCACAACGGCTTCCAGGTAAAGCTATTGTCGGTGCGCGTCACATCAATGAGGCGGCAGTAGTTTTTGAAGCCGCTCGCGTCGGTTATTAACCGCGCATTGTCCGTCTCTGAGGCGGGCGTGCGGTACACGGCATCGCCGCCCTCGCCCTTAAAAAAGAAATTGATGGCCGTAAAGTGCTGGCTGCTCGTGGGCGTGAGGTCGGTGATGCGAAACGGCACCTTTGCCAAATTCAGCTTGCGCGGGGCGCTACTAGCGCGCAGGTGCGGGCGGTCAAACTCGTACACGTAGTTCGGCCCCGAAAAATAATTGTACTCAAAAAAAGCCAACAAGTGCTTGTCAGCCAGCGCCAGCGCCTCAAAACCCGCATTGTAGATGTGCGAGCCATCGGCCGCCACCGGCTTGGCCACGGGCAGCAGAAAAGTGGTGTCGAGCACCACGGCCGCGGCTTGCAAGCGGCCTTTCAGCAGGTAGCAATTGGTGGAGGGCGTGGCCGTTTCGACCGAGAAATACACCTCGTCCTGGTCGATGAGCATGGCTTCGAGGCCCTCGTAGCTTTGGCCGGCGGCGGCCATTTTGGCCCGCAGGCGGGTTAAATTTTGGATGGGCAGCTTCTGGTAGGGCAGCACGTAGGTAGTATCGGCCAGCTGGCGGTCGAGGTCGGCGAGCTGCACCGTGTATAACTTGGCCTCGGCATTATCTTGCAGCCGGCTTTCCGACATCAGGAAAAGCTGATTTTTAGCTACATACAGCCCCGAAAACTGGTTGTCGTAGTAGTCCAGCTCCTTGGGCAGCGCGAGGTTGCGCACGGCAAACTGCGGCTGCTGTGCCCCGGCCGGCAGCAGCGTAAAGCTCAGCAGCAGCGCCGCCAGGTAGTTCGTAAGGTGTTGCATCGGGCAAAAATACCGCCTTTCTCACGGCTCCACGATGAAGCCCGGCAGCCCGAGCTTGCTGCGCCGCCCGCCCAGCTTCAGCCCATCATCGACGTAGCCGCAGGCCTTGCCGTCGGCATTAGGGCTGCCTATCACGCCGAGGAAGGAATTATCCTCGCGGGCCACGTAAATTTTGCCATCGGGGCCGCGCTGCAATTCCCCGATTTTGTGGTTGGTCGAGCGGCCTACCTGCGTGGCAGCCTTGGTTTTAAGGTCAAACTGCCACACCTGGGTTTCGGGGCTGGCGCTGGGCGTTTTAATGTTGCTGTTGCCGTTGCAGGTGCCGTAGAGCTTGGTGCCATCGGGCGAAAACTCGACGCCATACGCTTCCTCGTAAGGGCCAAAGCTGCGGGCATTGCTCACCTTGCCGGTGTTGCGGTCAAAGTCATAGACCTCAAACTTGTTGCTGTCGCGCCAGATGGCGGCGGCCAGCTTGGTGCCATCGGGCGAGAACTTGAGTGCCCCGATGGCGTTGCGGCCGGGGCCCGCATTCATGCTGCCCACGTTGCTCATTATGGGTTTGGCGGCCACGCCGTCGGCCGTTACGAGGTAGGTTACGAAGGCGTTGGAGTTCCAGCGGTGGGCCACTACCCACACGTCGCGGCCGTTGGGGTGGCGCACGGCGGCCAGCTTCTCGGCCACCGGCGTCACAAGCAGCGCGTTGATGCGGGGCGCGTCGCCGAGGCCGCTCTCGCGGGTCATGTCGACCACCGAGTAGCGCAGGCCATCGGACGCGCCCTGGGGGGCTACCGTGAAGACGTAGAAGATGTTACCCGAGCCAGGGTCGGGCACGATGAGGGCCGACTGCGTGCTGCTGCCCGAACCCATGAGGCGCTTGCCGTTGGGCATGGGCTGGTGCTGGCGGTTCCAGATGGTTTGGCCATCGGTGTAAAAAAGTAGCTCCCCGCGCTTGGTGGTGGCCGTGGCGCAGCCCTCGTAGGTGGTCATGGCCCCGTCGAGCAGCGGGGTAGGGGTGCCGCTGCTAAAGTCGAGCCCGGCCTGGCGGCCGAAGTACCACTTATCAGTAGGGCGCTGGGCACTAGCTAATTGGGGAAATGCAAAAGCGGCAAGCAGCAAAAACAAAAGTCGGCGCATTGGCAGCGGGAAATGGGTTAGGACTTCGCTAAACGAAAAAACCGTGCCGGGTGGTCTGTTCTAGCCAGCTTAGCGCGCCGCGGCCGAAACCGGAGGCCGCCGGAAAACGGAGAGAATCTTGACCCCATCGGCGCGCAGGGCATATACTTCCTGGCCTACGCTGCTAGGGTAGTCGCCCGAAACGGTACGGTAATTCGTAATGAAAAAAGTAGCTGAATCGAACATGGTTACTACCAGCCGGGCGCGGTCGGCCGGCGCTAGCCACACCACATTGTTGTCGAGCGGCAGCGGGTTTGAGGCGGCTACGCGCAACAGCCCCTTGGGCTGGTGCGCGGCCACATAGGCCAGGCCCTGCCGAAACGACAGCCCCCAGTAGTCGCGCTCAAACAAGCGCTCTGCTTGCCGCCGGGGTAGGTAGCTAAAATACGTATGCTCAAATGGATGCATGCTCACCATGCGCCCGGCCGTGAGCACCGCCTCGGCCCCCGCCAGCAGCCCCAGCCCCTGCACCAGCCAGCGCCGGCCGGGCCGTAGCTGGCCCCAGCGGGCCACCGCCAGCCCCCCGCGCAGGGCAAAGAGCAGCAGGGCCGGATAAACAAAATACAGGTGCCGCCAGCCATCGTACACCACCGAGTGCAGGCCGATAACCAGCGCCAGCGGCAGGGCCAGCCACCCCAGCAGCAGCACATCTAGCTGCCCGGCCAGCGTGCGCAGCGCCGCCCGGGGCTGGCGCAGCAGCGCCCCGGCTGTAGCTGCCACCCCCAGCAGCGCCGCTACCTGGTAGGCCACGGGGGTGGTAATGCTAATCCAGACTGGCGCGTAGTGCCACGGCAGCTGCCCGGCGGGTAGCACCTGGCCCCCGTAAAGCAGCTGGCCCGACCAGCGGAAATGACTCAGGTTATGAAAGGCTAGCAGCAAATGCCCCAGCGGGTCGGCCCACAGGTAGGGCCAGCCTGCCACCATGCCCGTGGCGGCGGCCAGGCCATACACAAGCCCCACGCTCACCAAAGCCCGACGCGACTCTGCCCCTTGCGCGCAGCGGAGCGTCAGCAAGCCTAGCGTGAACGGCACCAGCAGCAAGCCCAGCACCCGAATATCGGTGGCGGCGGCCGTAGCTAGGGCGTGCCCCAGGGCCCGCGGCCAGGTGGGCCGCTCGAGCAGCCGGGCCAGCGTGTACACGCCTAGCGTGAAAGCGGCCATGAACACGATGTCCTTGCCATTGAAAAACGACTCGGCAAAAAAACGTGGCGAAAGCACCAGCAGCCCCGCCGCCAGCAGCCCCAGGCGCTCATCGCGAAAGCGCAAGCTCGCCAGCCGAAATAACGCCCACAAGCCGCCCAGGCTGATGACAAACACAGCGGCATGGCGCAGCAAATAATAAGGTCGCCGGTCGTTGCGAGAGGCGCGCAGCGCATCAAACGCCGCCAGCGGCAGCTCAAACAGCACGCCGTGGTCGGCTTCGCTATACGTTTGCAGGCGAGGCACATGCGCGTGCTGCGGCTGCCGCGCCACCCAGGCCGGTGCTACCAGCTCGGCTATATAGCGGAGGTTTACCAGCCCATTCTGGCGGTCAATCTGCTCATCCCACGACACGCCATAGTCGCTGACTAGCAAGCTTCCCAGTGCCAGTAATAAGCCAAAAAACAGCCTGGGTACAAAAACGGGCAGGCGGTGAATGGCGGGCGCAACGGGCATAAGGCACAAAGCTATCCACCGCGCTCGCTCTAACTAGCCAAGTGACGCTTGGGGCCGCATGCTGCGCAACCATTAGGCTGGCTTCGCGCCAGCTTGCCTGGCCTCGTGGCGTACCTTTGCTGCTACATATGCCCTATTTCTCCGCCATTATTTTCAAGCTCACCCCACCCTGAGTACTGGCCAAAAACCCTGTTGCCGCCGCTTCCTCCCCGAAGCGTGCGGCTTTTCTTTTGCCTTTGCCTCAGTCTTTTATGTCGTCATTACAAGCTTATTTCTCTCAATACAAAGCCAACGTTAAAAACGAAGTGCTCGCCGGCCTCACCACGGCGCTGGCGCTGGTGCCCGAAGTGGTGGCCTTTGCGCTGCTGGCCCATATCAGCCCGCTGGTGGGCATTGGGTCGGCGTTTGTCATTTGCCTTATTACCAGTGTATTTGGCGGAAGGCCGGGCATGATATCGGGCGCGGCCGGCTCGGTAGCGGTAGTTATCGTGAGTTTGGTGGTGCAGCAGGGCGTCGAGTACCTGTTTGCCGCCGTGGTATTGATGGGCCTGATTCAAATTGGTATTGGGCTGCTGCGCTGGGGCAAGTTTATCCGGCTGGTGCCGCAGCCGGTGGTGTATGGTTTTGTTAATGGGCTGGCCATTATCATTTTCATGGCCCAGCTAGAGCAGTTCAAAACCCGCGATGCGAGCGGGGTGGCGCATTGGCTGGCCGGGCCGGCGCTGCTGCTCATGCTGGGGCTGGTGGCTTTCACGATGGCGCTGGTGTATTTCACGCCCAAAATCACGAAGGCTATTCCTGGCTCGTTGGTGGCCATTATCGTGGTGTCGGCGCTGGTGATTTTGGGCGGGCTGCACACCAAGTCGGTGGGCGATATTGCGTCCATTGCGGGCGGGCTGCCCGTGCCGCACCTGCCGCAGGTGCCGCTGGCGTGGCACACGCTGGCCGTGGTGCTGCCGTATTCCATCATTATGGCGCTGGTGGGCCTCACCGAAAGCCTGCTGACCCTCACCGTAGTCGATGAAATAACCGACAGCCGCGGCCGCAGCAACCAGGACTGCGTGGCCCAGGGCCTCGCCAACATCACCTCGGGCCTGACCGGCGGCATGGGCGGCTGCGCCATGATTGGCCAAACGATGGTCAACCTCGAATCGCGGGGCCGGGGCCGGCTCTCGGGCGTGGTGGCGGCCGGGGCGCTGGCCCTTTTTGTGGTGGCCGGCTCGACTTTGATAGAGCGGCTGCCGCTGGCGGCGCTGGTCGGCGTGATGTTTATGGTGGTCATTGCCACCTTCGAGTGGGCCAGCCTCCGCATTTTGCGCCGCATGCCCCGCACCGACGTGCTGGTAATGCTGCTCGTGACGCTCGTCACGGCCATTTCCCAAAACCTGGCTTTGGCCGTGCTGCTCGGTGTAGTAGTGTCGGCCCTGGCTTTTGCCTGGGAAAACGCCCGGCGCATCCGCGCCCGCCACTACCTCGATGCCAGCGGCGCGAAGCACTACGAGCTATACGGGCCGCTCTTTTTCGGCTCGGTGCAGGCCTTCACCGAAAAATTTGACGTGGCCCACGACCCTGCCGAAGTCATCATCGATTTCCACGACAGCCGCGTGGCCGATATGTCGGCCCTCGACGCCCTGCACAAGCTCACCGAGCGCTACCAGCGCGCTGGCAAAACGCTGCATCTGCGCCACCTCAGCCCCGATTGCCGCCGCCTGCTGGGCCAGGCCAGCGCGCTGGTCGAGGTCAATATTCTGGAAGACCCGACGTACCGCGTGGCCGGGGCCGAGGTGGCCTACTAGAGCGGTTTTGGAATCGGTGTACAGTTGTCAGCAATCGCATCAAGACGAGCCGCTCGGGTGCGATTGCTTCGCTGCGCTCGCAATGACAACTGTACACTAACGCTGAATTTGCTGTAAGTTGTAATGCCAGGCCGGCGCTTGGCGCTATGGTTGGGTAGTACTCGGCACCCGGCGCTGCTCAAAGTAGGCGTAGCCCGGCGCCAGCTCACGCCAAAACGCCGCGTGCGGACTGTCGGCCCGCTTAGCCAACTCCTGCGCTACCAGGGGAAACGGGAAAATGTGGACTTCAATGCTGGCTTGCCCCGCCGCCCGCGCCGCCACGGCCAGCAGGTATACCTCCTCAATGCCCGCATCGGTGATGGGCAGGCAGCCAATGGTGACGTTGGAGCCGTGGATGAAAATATCGCCGCCGGGGTCGGCTACGCCCGTGGCCAGCACATCGGCCGCGCTGGGGTAGTCGAGGCCCAGCGACAGGTGAAACGCGCTAATCGGGTTGAAGCGGTCGATGTGGTAGAAGCCCTCGGGCACCTGCTCATCGCCGGCGTAGCGCTTGGGGCCGAGCCCGCCCGAGGTGGCGGCCAGCGGGTAGCCGCGCAGCAGTTGAAAAGCGGCATCGCCCTGGTTGCGGGCCCACACCTCCAGGGTGCGGCTGGTTTTGATGAGCCGAAAAAACACTTCCAGCCGGGCCGGGTCGAGGTGCTGGGCTTGCAGGCGGGCGGCCAGCGTGGGCCAGCACCGGGCATGGGCGGCCTGCACGCGGGCGTAGGTTAGCTGCTGCTGCCAAAAATCGGGCGGGGCGGCGGGCGCAGGGGTTTGGGCGGTGGCTGGGTAGGCCAAGTGGGCCAGTAGGCAGCCTAGTAAAAGAAAGCGCAAGCGTAAGAAGAAAATAAGCTACTGGCAGAATAGGTTAGCAACGCTAAGTATAGGGCGCTTAGTATACTCAGCGGCGAAATTCCACCTAAAGCCGGTCTGCCAAACGAGGCGCAAGCGGCAGCACGCCCCACTTTTGCCGCATGAAACCCGCTTCCTTACTTGATTTTCTTGCCAACCTGGCCCGCCACAACGAGCGCGACTGGTTCCAAACCCACAAAGCCACCTACGACCAGCTACGCACCGATTTTGAAGCCGACGTAGCCTACTGGCTGCGCGAGCTAGCCCAGGACGAGCCCGCCCTGGCCGCCCTCGACCCCAAAAAGTGCATCTTCCGCATCTACCGCGACGTGCGTTTTTCTAAAGTGAAAGTGCCCTATAAAACGCACTTCTCGGCCTATTTCTCGGCGGGCGGCAAGCAGGGCGATGCCCCCGGCCGCTACGTCCAAATAGGCCCCAACGGCCAGACCCTCGTGGCCGGCGGCCTCTACGAGCCTACCAAAGAGCAGCTCGCCGCTATCCGCCAGGAAATCGACTACCAGGCCGCCGACCTACACGCGCTACTAGCTACTACCGAGGCCCAGCAATTTTTCCCAAGCGGCCTGCAAGGCGAGCAGCTCAAAAAGATGCCGCCCGGCTACGAAGCCACCCACCCCGAGGCGCAGTGGCTGCGCCACAAGAGCTTCCTGCTCACCCACGCCCTGCCCGATGCCGACGTGCGCGCCCTCACCCCCGAGGCATTTCAGACGCACATCCTGGCGGCGCTGCGGGCGCTGGGGCCATTCGGCGAGTGGCTGAAGGATGCGACGCACGCCGGGCAGTAACACCAAGCTCTGGCTTGGGGCAGCGCAAGGCAACGTAACCGACCATCTCACCAAGCCGGAGCTTGGTGTTACTGCGGCGTCAGCACAGCCTCTTCGTGGCCGGCCCGGAATAGCTCGCTTACTTTCTTGGGGCCACTCTCGGCATTCACAATGTTCATCTGGTCGGAAAACAAGTCGAGCATCACGGCATTGCGCAGCCATACGGTGGTGGCGGCGCGGGGCAGCTTGGCCTTGGCATACAGCCAATACGCATCCTTCTCGGGCTGCATGCCCACAAACTGCAGCGTGAGCGGCAGGCGCGGCTGCCGGGCCGAGGCGGCGGGCAGGGCCAGCGCCAGGTGCTCGCGCAGGTAGGCGTCGGCCAGGGCCTGGGCGCGCGGGTCTTGCAAGCTCAGGTGCTGCGGGCGGCCTTTGGAGAGGGCGTTTTCGAGGTCGTCGGTAAAGACTTTAAGTGCCAGCTCAATTTGCTGCTGCTGCGGATTGATGCGCAGCTCCAGAATGCTGGAGTGGTAGGTGTGGCGGGCCAGCGCCAGCAGCGGCACCAGCGAAAGCAACAGAAAAGAAAGTCGACGCATAAAAGACAAAAAGGCGCGCAATTCGCTAAGAATCGCGCGCCTAAAATTATAAACGGTGCGGTAGCTGCAAGTTGCTACAAAAGGTGAAAACGAATGAGAATAGGCTTGAGCACGATGACGAAGAGCATCAGCGCCAAAATGAGCATGGTGCCTATCCGCTGGGCATTTTCCAAAAAGGCATCGGAGGGCTTGCGGCGCAGTATCATTTCGTAGAGCAGAAATAGCACGTGCCCACCATCGAGGGCCGGAATGGGCAGCAGGTTCATGAGGGCCAGCACCATGCTTAGCGTGCCTACCAAGGTCCAGAAATGCGGCCAGTTCCAGATACCCCCAAACTGCTGGGCGATTTCGACGGGGCCACCCATATTCTTAACCGACATCTGCCCACGCACCATCTTGCTCAGGGCCATTGCTTGCATCGACACGACCCCGAACGCCCCCTTCGTGCCTGGGGCTACTGATTGGGCAAGGCTGTAAAAGTGTTGCTTGCGGGGCAGCAACGGCTTGTATTCGAAGCCGATGTGGCCGTCTTTGTCCACCTCTACGGGGAGGGTCAGCGTCTGGCCGGCCCGGTTTACCGTTAGCTGGGCCTTTTTGCCGGCTTGCGCCAGCAGCGCATCCTGAAAATCGTTGAAGAAGGTAACGGGTTGGCCATTCACCGCCGGTATGCGGTCGCCGGCTAGCAGGCCCGCCTTAGCAGCGGGCGTGCCACTAAGCACCCGCCCCACGGCAAACGGCTCGCGCGCCCGCACAAAACGCTCCTGGGGCTGCTCACCAGCCCGGTCAATAAAGTTGCTCGGCACATTGATATCCACCAGCTGGCCGGCGCGGTCTACCGTGTAGTAGGCATGCGACCCCAGCAGGACGTCCTGGCCATAAACGTCTTCAAAAATATCGAATGGCCGGCCGTTTATTTTTACGATTTTATCACCGGTCCGAAAGCCAATTTCCCGGCCTAGTTTATTAGGCGCAATGCCGTAACGCACCTCCTTAGCGGGCAAATACTCTTCCCCGTAGATAAAGGTGAGGGCCGTGAAAATGGCGATGCCCGTGATGATATTCATGATAATGCCGCCCAGCATCACCAGCAGGCGCTGCCAGGCGGGCTTGCTCCGAAACTCGTCGGGCTGCGGCGGGCCGGCCAGCGCGTCGGCATCCTGCGTCTCGTCGACCATGCCGTGGATGGCCACGTAGCCCCCCAGCGGAAACCAGCCAATGCCGTACTCGGTATCGCCTACTTTTTTCTTCAGCAAGCTGAAGTTGAGCACGTTGGGTAGGGGGAAGAGGAAGTCAAAAAAGATGTAAAACTTCGTGACTTTAATTTTAAAAAGCTTGGCGAAGGCAAAGTGCCCGAACTCGTGCAAACCTACTAGCAGCGAAAGGCCCAGCACTAGCTGGCCAATCATAACAAGAATTTCCAAAGGAGGGAAGAAAGAAATTTTAAACTAAAAAATGAGGCGCAGCCGCGGGGAAGATGCCAAAAGCACCAGAATTCCATACGCCTGGCTGCCTCCTCAGGCCAGCAATCCGGCCGCTACGCGCCGCGCTTCGGCATCAGTGGCGGCGTAGTCGGCCAGGGTTGGGGCCGCAAGATACGGCACCCGGCTGAGGCACTCGGCTACCACGTCGGCCATGCCGAGGAAGCTAACTTGGTCGTGCAAAAATGCGGCCACTGCCACTTCGTTGGCCGCGTTGAGCACGCAGGCGGCGCTGCCGCCGCGCTGCATAGCGCTGTAGGCCAGCGGCAAGTGCCGAAAGGTGTCGAGGTCGGGCGCTTCGAAGGTGAGAGTGGGATACTGCAAAAACGAAAACCGGGGAAAATCATTCCGCAGCCGCTCGGGGTAGCCCAGCGCGTACTGAATGGGCAGCTTCATATCGGGCAAGCCCAGCTGGGCTTTCAGGGAGCCATCCTCGAACTGCACCAGCGAATGCACGATGCTTTGGGGGTGCACCACCACGTCTACCTGCTCATTTTGGAGATTGAACAGCCACTTGGCCTCAATCACTTCGAGGCCCTTATTCATGAGCGTGGCCGAGTCGATGGTGATTTTGGCGCCCATCGTCCAGTTGGGGTGCTTGAGCGCCTGCGCCTTGGTAATTTGGGCCAAGTCCTGGGTCGAGCGGCCCCGAAACGGCCCGCCCGACGCGGTGAGAATGACCTTTTCGATGGGGTTCAGCGCCTCGCCAGCCAGGCACTGGAAGATAGCCGAATGCTCCGAATCGACGGGCAGCAGCTTCACGCCGTGCTGCTGCACCAGGCTGGTTATCAGCTCGCCGGCTACTACCAGCGTTTCCTTGTTGGCCAGGGCAATGTCTTTGCCGGCCCGGATGGCGGCCACCGTGGGCGCGAGGCCCGCGTAGCCCACCAGCGCCGTGAGCACCACCTCGATTTCGGGGCGCTGCACTACTTCTACCAGCGCCGCGTCGCCGGCTAGTACTTCAGTTTCGGGCTGGTCGGTAAGGGCGGCTTTTACCTGTTGGTAAAACTCGTCGCCGATAACCACGGCGGCCGGCCGAAACTCGCGGGCCTGCGCCACCAGCAGTTCCCACTGCCGCCCGGCCGTGAGCACCGCCACCCGAAAGCGGCCCCGCTGCTCGCGCACCACCTCGAGCGCCTGCGTGCCGATGGAGCCCGTGGAGCCCAGCAAAGCCAGGGTTTTTATAGAAAAAGAATCCGTCATGCGTCGTAAAAAGATACTCAAAGGTAGGGGCGATAGCTAGGTGGCGCGGTACAGCTTTCGGCTAACCTCGACCTATCTATTTACCGCGCCAGCCCGTACAGCAGGCACGCCCATCGGGTGCATTCCTAACTTCCCATTTCCTGCCCTTCTTAAATGGCTATTAAACTCAAGCCCCTCGACCAACAGGTCATTGTAATTACCGGTGCCACCAGCGGCATCGGCCTAGCCACCGCCAAAGCTGCTTCCAAAGCCGGCGCTCGCCTGGTGCTGGCCGCCCGCTCGCAGGCCGACCTCGATACCGTGGCTCGCGACCTGGGTGGCCGCGTGGCCACCGTGGCCGCCGACGTGGCCGACCCGGCCGCCGTACATCGCATTCACGAAGCAGCTCACGCCCATTTTGGCGGCTTCGATACGTGGGTCAATAATGCTGGAGTAGGCATGTGGGGCAAGCTGGAGCAAGGCAAGCTCGAAGACTTCAAAAAACTGTACGACACCAACTTTTGGGGCGTCGTTAATGGCTCGCTCGAAGCCATTAAGCACCTCAAAAAGCACGGCGGCGCACTCATCAACCTGGGTAGCGTGGCCAGCGATGTGGCGCTGCCCATCCAGGGTATGTACTCGTCGAGTAAGCACGCCATCAAGGGCTTTACCAATGCTTTGCGCATCGAGCTAACCCATGAGGAAGCGCCGGTGTCGGTGACGCTCATCAAGCCGGCGGCCATCAATACGCCCTTCCCAGCGCACGCCCGCAACTACCTGGCCGAGCAGCCCACGCTGCCGCCGCCCGTGTACGCCCCCGAGGAAGTGGCCAACGCCATTTTGCACGCCGCTACCCACCCGGTGCGCGACATCTACGTGGGCGGCGGCGGCAAAATGATGAGCACCATGCAGAAATATGCCCCCGGCACGGTAGACTGGCTGGCCGCTAAAGGTGCCGACCCTAAAAACCAGGTGAAGCCCGGAACCCAGGCCCAAAACCCCGGCGGCTCGCTCTACCGCCCTGCCGCGCCCCATGTCGAGGCCCACGGCGACTACGAAGGCCACACCATGAAGAGCTACTACACGCGCGCCAGCATCCACCCGGTGGTGGCGGGCGTGGTGGTGGCTACCGGGCTGGCTGCCGTCATTGCCCTCATCGCGGGCCGCTCGCACGATGGCCTGCCAGATGCTGGCGTGCCAGTGTCGCACGGCCACGAGTCGGGGCCGGATACCGACGAATAAAGTAGTTGCTGCCTTAGCCAAAAGCGCCTTTCTCTAGTCGGGGAAGGCGCTTTTTTGCGTTTGCTGGCGCAATGCTTCGCGCTGCTGCTACCTTTACCCTGTGCCAACCGAAGTAGAATACGACATTGCCATCGTGGGGGCCGGGCCGGCCGGCACGGCCTGCGCGCTGGCCCTGCGTGGCAGCGGCCTGCGGGTGCTACTGCTAGATAAAGCCGGTTTTCCGAGGGATAAAATCTGCGGCGATGCCATCCCCGGCCACGCCCTCAAGGCCCTGCGCCAGCTCGACCCGGCCTATGTCGACGCCCTGTGGCAGCTAGAGCCCCGCGACGAGGTGCGCCGCAGCCGCATTGTGGCCCCCAGCGGTGCGAGCTTCTACATGCACTGGAATCTGCGCACCTTCAACAGCCCACGCCTCGACTTCGACGCGGCGCTGCTCGACTTGGTGCGCCGCTTCACCGACACCGAAATCAGGGAAAACGCGACCCTGAAAACGCTGGAAATAACGCCCGACCACGTGCAGCTACACCTGGCCGATGGCACCAAAATCACCACTCGCCTCGTCATGGGCTGCGATGGGGCCAACTCGGCCGTGGGCCGCCGCCTGCTGCCCGAGCCGCGCCTGGCCCGCGCCCACCACAGCGCCGGGGTGCGCGCTTATTTTGAAAACGTGGCTGGTACCGAGTCGGGCACGACAGAGTTTTTCTTCAGCCAAAACTACCTGGCGGGCTATTGCTGGCTGTTTCCGGTAGGGGCGGGGCGCTACAACGTGGGCCTGGGTATGCTCTCCGAATTGGTGGCCAAGCACAAAGTCGACCTCAAGCAACTCTTGCTCGACACCGTGAAAACGCACCCCGAGCTAGCCGGCCGCTTTAAAGAAGCGCGGCAGCTGGGGCCGGTATTAGGCTTCGGCCTGCCGATGGGCGGCGGGCGGCAGCGGCCGTGCAGCGGGGCGCGCTTCATGCTCTGCGGCGATGCGGCCTCGCTCATCGACCCTTTGCAGGGCCACGGCATCGACATGGCCATTCGCAGCGGTATCATGGCCGCCGCGCAGGCCCGCCAGTGCGTAGCCAGCAATGATTTCAGCGCCAGCACTATGCTGGCCTACGATGCCGAAGTGCAGCGCCAGCTCGGCCCGGTGCTAACCCGCAACTACCGGATGATGCGCCTGCTGGGCACCCGGCCGTGGCTGTTGAACCTAGGCGCTCGGCTGGCGCAGCTGCCGGGCCTGGGGCGGCGCATGCAGCGGCTTTTGGGGTGATAAAAATTCGCTTATGCGTGCGCTGTCTTGCTCGTTGCTATTGGCGGTGTTACCGCTGAGCGCTGGTCCGTTTGGTGGGTATCAATACCCGCAGCTAACGTGCCCCACCAGCCGGCGGCCCTGGCCGATAAGCGAGGCCACCGATTTGCGCCCGCTGCCGATGGCGAAGGCCGTGCTATTTAAGGATATACCCTATGCTGGCTTCCCCGACAACCGCGTGCTGGCGCTACACACGATGAAGGATACGGCCACGTATCATCTTACCACGGTAGACCCGCAGGTTTTTAACTTGGCTACTGCGCCAGGCGGCCCCGGTCGGGCCGCCAACCGGGGGATAAACTGCCGCCTGACCTATATAAGCTTTATTATAAGGGCATGACCCACAAGGACTATGTGACGCCGGGCACAGTCTGGATATTGGAGATTGCCCTGACGATAGACGAGATAGAATGTTCTAACAAGGAATGGAAGCATTTTTTGAATTACGTAGCCCGCGACTCGGGCCGGAAAGTAGCGCGCCGCTACTTTCCGCAAACGGCGCAGCTGCCGCTGTCTACTTATTTCACCGACCCGTTTTATGATTATTACCCCGTAGTGGGCATCAGCCGCGAGCAGGTAGAAAACTATTGCCGCTGGCGCTCGGCTGCCGTAACCGAAGCCCTGGCCGACCGCCGTGGTTTCGACCCCCAAAACCCCAGCTACATGGTGATGCACTACCGCCTGCCCACCGAGGCCGAGTGGGAATATGCTGCCGGCGGCAGCGATTTGCCTAATGAGCCCTACGGCGTGCCCTCGGCCCAAAACCAAGTGTAGATTAACCCCGATGCGGCGGAGTACCTGCGCACGCGCTCGCAGGCAACGCAGCCAGTGGCCCAAATCAAGCAGGATATTCAAGCATTTAATAAGGCTGCTCCCAAAATCACGCAGTTCAATTGCCAGCGGCCGGTACCCTATTTTCTGGCTTTGCCCACGCCGGGCTACGTGTTCGACCTACCGCAAAACATATATGGCCTCTACCACGTGGCCGGCAACGTGGCTGAGATGACGCAGGAGCCCGGCCTCACCAAAGGCGGCAGCTACCGCGACTCACTAGCCGCCTGTGCCATAAAAGCCCGCGGGCACTACGCCGGCCCGGCTCCCAGCATCGGCTTTCGCTGCGTGTGCGAAATTTCCTTTCCGAACCACCGGTAGCCGCGTGCCCAACTGAATAAGCGGCGCGCTAGTGGGCGAACGTAGGCGCGCATCTTACTTTGCGTCATGCGCTTCGTTCTCCGTCTGCTTGCCCTGCTGCTTGTCGGCTTGGTGGTGATTCTCCTCGTCAATACCCTGCGGCTGCCCAACCACCAGCTCGCCGCCGTGCCCGCCGCCCCGGCCGTGGCCGGGGTGCCCGATTCGGCGCTGGCCCACCTGGTGGGCGCGCTACGCATTCCTACGGTGTCGCGCACCAGGTATGCGGAAACAGATACCGTGCCCTTCGACCAGCTTCAGGCGTACTTGCAGCGTACGTTTCCGCTGGTGCAGCAGCGCCTCAAGCGCCAAACCGTCAACCACTACGGCCTGCTCTACGAGTGGCCCGGCACCGATGCTACGCTGAAGCCCCTGCTGCTGCTGGCCCACCAAGACGTAGTGCCCGTGCTGCCCGGCACCGAAAGCCAATGGACGCGCCCGCCCTTCGCCGGGCAGGTGGCCGATGGCTACCTCTACGGCCGCGGCGCGCTCGATGACAAGCTCAATGTCATCGGCCAGCTCGAAGCCGTAGAATATTTGCTGCGCACCAACTTCCAGCCCAAGCGCACGGTGCTGCTTGCCTTCGGCCACGACGAAGAAACGATGGGCCTGCGCGGGGCGGCCGCCCTCGCGGCGGTCATTCAAAAGCAGTATCCGCAGCTCGAAATGGTGCTTGATGAAGGCGGCACCATTAAAACCGATGGTGTGGCGGGCATTATGCAGCCCGTGGCGCTGGTGGGCATTAGTGAGAAGGGCTACCTCAGCTTGGTGCTGTCGGCCACTGGGCAGGGCGGGCACTCCTCCATGCCGCCGCCGCTCACGAGTGTGGGCCGGGTGGCGGCCGCCGTGGCCAAGCTGGAGGCCGAGCCATTTCCGGCGCGCCTCGATGGCGGCATCGGCACCACGCTGGCCTACCTCACGCCGGCGGTGCCGTTTGGGCAGCGGGTGGTGTTTGCCAATCAATGGCTGTTTGGCCCGCTCATCAAGCGGAAGCTGGCCGCCCAGCCGTCTTCCAACGCGGCCATTCGCACCACCACCGCGCCCACCATCATCAGCGGCGGGGCCAAGGACAATGTGCTGCCCATCGGTGCGTCGGCCACCGTTAACTTTCGCCTGCTGCCCGGCGACTCCCTCGCCGCTGTGCAGCGCCGGGTGCGCCAACTCATCGACGACCCGCTGGTGCAGGTGCGCCCGCTTGCGCAGGGCCAGGAAGCCTCGCCCATATCGCGAACCGACAATGCCGCTTTTGGGGCACTGCACCGCACCATTAAAAGCGTGTTTCCGCAGGCGCTGGTAGCGCCCTACACGGTGCTGGGGGCCACCGATGCCCGCACGTATGCCTTTTTGTGCCCGCAGGCTACCTACCGCTTTTCGCCCTTGCTCATGGACCAGCAAGCCATCGAAAGCATGCACGGCACCAATGAGCGCCTGCGCCCGGCCGCCTTTCAGGATGTCATCCGGTTCTACGCCGCCCTGATTCAGAATATGTAAGACGGAGTGGCACTCCGTTTCCGCGTCTGGCTGCCACCCCACCGCGAAACGGAGTGTCACTCCGTTTTACATGCAAGCAAACATCTTTCGCCCTGGCTTGTCCTACCGCTTTACCACCAGAAACTATGGCTTTCTCGTCCGCTCAACCTATCGACCTACTCTACGATGCTGCCCGCCGCGGTGCCGTTGCTGACATTCAACAGCTGCTCCAAGACCCCGCCGTGGATATCAACGCCCAGAATGGCAAAGGCCACTCGGCCCTCATCCTGGCCACCTACGACGACCATATCGACGCCGCCCGCCTGCTCATCGAGCGCGGGGCCGACCTCAACCTGCAAGACGCCAGCGGCAATTCGGCCCTCATGGGCGTGGCCTTTAAGGGCTACGCCAACATCGCCCGCCTGCTTATCGAGGCGGGGGCCGACCTCAACCTGGTGAATGGCAACGGCGGCACGGCGCTCATGTTTGCCACTCTTTTCGGCCGCAATGAGCTAGTTAAAATCTTGCTCGCCGCCGGGGCCGACGCGACCATGAAGGATGTGCGCGGCCTCACCGCCCTGCACCTCGCCGGCCAGCAAGGCAACGAAGAAGCCTGGAAGCTGCTCGGCGGCAAAGACGACGAATAAAAAACGTTTGTCATTGCGAGCGCAACGAAGTGGAGCGCGGCAATCACACCAAACCGGCTCTTCTGGGCTCGTCCTGATGTGATTGCCGCGCTCCACTTCGTTGCGCTCGCAATGACAGAATAGGCTAAATAGCCCGCACCACGCCGCCATCTACCCGCACCGATGCACCATTAGTAGCCGCCGCCAGCGGGCTGCTTAGGTAGGCCACCATGTTGGCAATCTCATCGGTCGTGATGAAGCGCTGGAGCAGCGACGACGGCCGCGCATCGCGAAAAAACTCGTGCTCGGCCTCCTCGCGGGTTTTGCCCTCGCCGGCTAGCTTCTTCAAAAATTCCTCCACGCCCTCGGAGGCGGTGGGGCCAGGCAGCACCGAATTTACGGTGACATTGGTGCCTTTGGTGAGCTCGGCCAAGCCCCGCGCCACGGCCAGTTGGGCGGTTTTGGTGGTGCCATATTGTATCATCTCAGCCGGAATTTGCAACCCCGATTCGCTCGAAATGAAGATAATGCGGCCCGCATTCGCCTTCAGCATCAGCGGGAAATACTGGCGCGACAGCCGCACTCCGCTCAGCACATTCACCTTGAAGAAGCGCAGCCAGTCGGCATCATCAATCTCGGCAAACGGCTTGGGCTCGAAAATGCCCACGTTGTTGACCAAAATATCCACTGTGGGCACTTCGCGCAGCAGGTTATCGACCTGCGCCACGTTGCCAAAATCCACGGCCACGCCGCGCACGCTGGCCCCCGGCGTCTGGGCCACGATGGCGGCTTTGGCTTCTTCAATGCGCGCCTCGGTGCGCCCGGTTATAATGACGTGCGCGCCTTCTGCTGCCAGCCGCTGGGCAATAGCGAGGCCGATGCCGCCCGTCGAGCCCGTGATAAGGGCGGTTTTATTCGTGAGTTGGAGGTCCATGAGAAAGAAAAAGGATTATACTCTAAACCGGCAGGTTGGGGATTTTGATTAAAAAAGGCCCGCCGGGTGGGGCGGGCCATGGCTTGGGTAGTTGGTGCATTGGTTTTGGTTGCTTGCATGCCAGCCGAAACTAAAACTATTGCTATGTAGACCTGCTAGTTGGCTTGCCCCTCGCGTTGGTCCCTCAGCAGCCGAGGCACACTCCTTAGCAACAGCCACGCAATAGCCCCACTTACCGCCACCAGCGGCACCACCGACGACCGGATGGGCCGGAAGCGGCTACGGCCCTCCCGCAGCTCGATGTAGCCCACGGGCGTGAGCGACACGCCCACCCCGGCCCCCAGGCCCGAGCCCGCAGCTTCACCCTCTTTGGTGCCGCCGCCCCCGCCGCCCCCGAAAGCGTAGCGCGCCCGCGCCACCGGAATAACCGTGATGCCCTCCCGCTCGACGGGGGTGCCATACACGGTTTGAGCCGCGGTGGAGGTACTGAGTTGGTGGCCCAGGCGTTCGAGCAGAGATAGCGCCGGGGTTTCGGCAGCAGATGCGTTTTCCATAGAATGAAAAGTAGCTAGTGGTTAAATCTTCTCCAAAATCTCCAGCGCCGCCTTCGCCACCACTGTGCCCGGCCCATAGATGCCGGCCACGCCTGCATCATAAAGAAACTGGTAGTCTTGCGGTGGAATGACGCCGCCCGCGATAACCAGAATATCGGGCCGGCCTTCTTGCTCCAACTCCCTAATGAGCTGGGGCAATAGCGTGTTGTGGCCGGCGGCGAGGCTGCTCACGCCGACTACGTGCACGTCGTTGTCAACGGCCTGGCGGGCTACTTCGGCGGGGGTTTGGAAGAGGGGCGCGAGGTCTACGTCGAAGCCCACGTCAGCAAAGCTGGTGGCGATGATTTTAGCGCCCCGGTCGTGGCCGTCCTGGCCCATTTTGGCCACCAGCATGCGGGGGCGGCGGCCCTCGCGAGCGGCAAAGTCCTGGGCAGCCTGCCGGGCCTGCGCAAAGTCGGCGTTGTCGGTCATGCCCTGCTGGTACACGCCCTGAATGGTGCGGCTGGTGGCTTGGTGGCGGCCCCAGGCGGCTTCGAGCGCATCGGAAATTTCGCCGAGGGTGGCACGCACGCGGGCGGCGGTTACGGCTAGGGCGAGGAGGTTTTGCGAGGTGTCGGTAGCGCCAGCCGTGAGCGCCGCCAAGGCCGCTTGCACGGCGGCTTCATCGCGCTCGGCCCGAATCTTTTTCAGCCGCGCTACCTGGCTTTCGCGCACCGCGTCGTTGTCAATCTGCAACACCTCCAGCGGCGCTTCGCCTTCCGGGGCGAGGTATTTATTCACCCCCACAATCACTTCCTGGCCCGCGTCAATGCGCGACTGCTTGCGCGCAGCGGCCTCCTCAATGCGCAGCTTGGGTAGGCCAGTTTCGATGGCGGCCGCCATGCCGCCAAGGCTTTCCACCTCCTCGATAAGCGCCCAGGCCTGGTTGGCGAGGTCGGCGGTGAGGCTTTCCACGTAGTACGAGCCGCCCCAGGGGTCTACGACTTTGGTGATGTCGGTTTCGTATTGCAAATACAATTGCGTATTGCGGGCGATGCGGGCCGAGAAGTCGGTAGGCAGCGCCAAAGCCTCGTCGAGGGCGTTGGTGTGCAGGCTTTGGGTGCCGCCGAGGGCCGCAGCCAGGGCCTCCACGGTGGTGCGCGCCACGTTGTTGAACGGGTCCTGGGCCGTGAGCGAGTAGCCCGAGGTCTGGCAGTGCGTGCGCAGGGCGAGGCTTTTGGGGCTCTGTGGGTCGAATTGCTTGATGAGCTTGGCCCATAGTAAACGGCCGGCGCGCAGCTTCGCAATTTCCAGAAAGTGGTTCATGCCGATGCCCCAGAAGAAGGACAAACGCGGCGCAAACTCGTCAATTTTGAGCCCTGCCGCCAAGCCGGCGCGCACGTACTGCACGCCATCGGCCAGGGTGTAGGCCAGCTCGATATCGGCCGTAGCCCCGGCCTCGTGCATGTGGTAGCCCGAGATGGAAATCGAGTTGAACTTGGGCATGTGCTCCGCCGTGTAGGCGAAGATGTCGGCAATGAGCCGCATGCTCGGTGCGGGCGGGTAGATGTAAGTATTACGCACCATAAACTCCTTCAGAATGTCGTTCTGAATGGTGCCCGTCAGCTTTTCGGGCGGCACGCCCTGCTCCTCAGCCGCCACGATGAAGAAGGCCAGCACCGGCAGCACCGCCCCGTTCATGGTCATGCTCACCGACATTTCGCCCAGCGGAATCTGGTCGAAGAGGATTTTCATATCCTCGACCGAGTCGATGGCCACGCCGGCCTTGCCCACGTCGCCCACCACGCGCGGGTGGTCCGAGTCGTAGCCCCGGTGCGTGGCCAGGTCAAAGGCCACGCTTAGGCCTTTTTGGCCACCAGCCAGGTTGCGGCGGTAAAAAGCGTTCGACTCCTCGGCCGTGGAAAAGCCCGCGTACTGCCGCACCGTCCAGGGGCTCACGGTGTACATGCTGGCGTAAGGCCCTCTTAAATAAGGCGCGATGCCGGCCCCAAAGCCTACGTGCGGCAGGTGCGCCGCATCGGCGGCCGTGTACACGGCGGGGCCGGTAGCGGGGTAGTCGGCCGGCTTGGTGGCGGGTGGGAGAGAGGCCGCGTCGTAGGCGATGGAAGAGAAGTCGGGGGGCATGGGATGCAAGTGCAACATTTATATTCAGTCATGCTGAGCGCAGCAAAGCGGAGCCGAAGCATCTTGCTCGGATAACTAACTTTTAACGTTAGCAACGAAGCGGTAGAGATGCTTCGGCTCCGCTTTGCTGCGCTCAGCATGACGGACGTTTTTTAAACAAATTTCTAGTGGCTACCGCCCTTGCAGCCGCGCCAGCACCTCCTCAGTCCGGTGGCCTTCCACCACAAACTCCTTAAAGCCGAATACCCGCACTGCTTCCAGTAGCGTGGCCAAGTCGGAGTTGACCAAGGAAGGAATATCAAACACATGCCCCACTGGCACCTGCTGCACCACCCGCGCCAGGTGGTCGAACTGGGTGGGCGTGGCGTACATCAGGGTAGCTTCGTCGGGCTTGGAAAAAAGCACCGAATACGACTCGGGCGCGATGTCGGGCGTGGGCGGCTGGCCGTTGGGCTGGCCGGGGTGCAGCAAGTGCCAGAAGGCTTCGGCAATTTCCTCATTTACCCGCATGCCGCCCAGCAGCACCAGCGTGGCCTGCTTGTCCTGGTTGGCGCGCCGCTCAAAGTGCATGGCCGTGGCCAGGCGCAGCACCTCGCTGGGGTAGGTGGCGCGGGTGGTATCGAAGTGCCGCGAGCGCAGTAATTGCTTGGGCTGAAAGTCAAATTTCTCCTTGGGGTTCTGGAAGCGGTTGGTACCCACCACCACATCTTGCCCGGTGGCGATGCGCTTAAACTTATCCAGCCCCACCTGGCTAATGGCTTCCATGGCCCGGTTGCGGGCTGCCAGCATACCGCCCTGGGCCTCCAGCGCCTGAAACTCCACCCAGGCGGCGCGGGCCAGCTCGTCGGTCAGGGTTTCGAGAAAGTACGAGCCAGCCGCCGGGTCGGCCACCCAGTCGAGGTGCGCTTCGTCGCGCAGCATTAGGGGCAGGTTGCGCGCCAGGCGGGCGCTGAACTCAGTATAGGTTTGATACAAGCAGTCGAAAGCCGCCACTTGGATAGAATCGGCCCCGCCGAGCACGGCGCTCATGGCCTCGGTGGTGTGGCGTAGTAGGTTAGTATGCGGGTCGAGGGTGGTCTGCGTCCAGGTCGAAGTAGCCGCGTGGATGGGCAGCGCGGCGGCCCCCTGCGGCGGCAGGCCGTAGGCGTGCAGCAGCGTGGCCCACAGCCGGCGCGTGGCTCGCAGCCGGGCTATCTCAGGGAAGTAGCTGGTCCCGATGGCAAAATCGAGGTGAAAATTGCCGGCTACTTCGGCCACCGTAATATCGCTTTCCTCATCGGGCAAATGCGCCAGCATAGTAGCCGCCGTGCTCAGGCTAAAGGCCAGCTGCTGCGTGAGCGTGGCCCCCCGGTTGCCAAAATACGCCCCGTTCACGGCCAGCACCGGAAAGGCGTTCCAGCCCCGCACCAGCTCCAGGCAGCGGCGTAGCGCCGTGCGGTACATGGCCAGCTCGGCCCCCTCGGGCACGGTGATGGGGGAAAAGCGCAGGAAGCCCAGCGGCAACTCGTCGCCAATGGCTTCGCGCAGGCGCTCCAGCAGCTGGTCGGGGTGTTGCAGCACCGTGTAGCCTATCCAGGTGGTGGCCAGCGGCAGGCGGTCGGCCAGCTCGGTGAAGGCGAAGCTAGCCACTTCATTGTTTAAGAGGAAATGAACGCCATCGGCCCCGCGGGCCAGGGCATCGGCGGCCTGCTCTATCTGGAGGCGGCCATCGGTGCCGGGCGGCACGGTGAGGGCCACCACATTGCGGCAGGGCGCGGGGCGCGGCGGCAGGGGCGGGGGTGCCCCACCCAGCGCCGTCAGGGCTTCGCGGTGGTAAAAGGGCTCGGCCACCAGCCCGTCGGGCATCGTCCAGCGCAGGCTGGCCGGGTCGGTGCCTTTAAGCTCGCGGGCCAGCTGGGCCTGCCACTGCGCGGTGCTGACGGGCGAGAACTCGGGAAAGGAAACCGGTGAGGAAATGGGTGGGAGAGAATCGGCCATACAAGGAAAAAACAAGCGCCAGCGAGGCGGCAGCCAGCCTAAGCGGCCCGCAAGATACCGTGAGCGCTGCCCTCGGCGAATGGCAGCCGCTGGCCAGGCCACAGGCCTATCTTTACGGGCTTTTGATTGAAAACAGATAGTTCGAGTGAAAAAACTTTACGTTGTAGTAGCCTTTGGCCTGGGCTGGGCCTGCCCCGCGACGGTGCAAGCCCAGGTCGATTTTCGGCCTGGTTACATCGTGCGCCCGGCCGGCGACACGGTGCGCGGCGACATTGATTACCGCGACGCCCGCTTCAATGCTCGGCAGTGCCGCTTTCGGCGCGCTACGAAACGGATACTGGCTGGGGCGGCGGCCAGGGTTTGAACACTTGGTCGAACCGATTTTACGCGTTGCTCACCCTCGGCCTGACTAAATAACTTTGTGGGTAGTGGCCGCTGGTCGCTACCCTTCGCTTATTCCGCCTATGCTTTTTTCACCTTCTCCGCGCTTTCGAAGCCTGCGCCACGCAGTACTGGCCAGTGCCGCGCTACTCGCCACTGCCTGCCAGCGCGGCCCGCTGCAGGCCACGGCCCACCTGCCCACTACTACCAGCCAGCCGGTGGGCAGCGCCATCGTGCCCGATGCCGGCGCGACCGCCTTCATCAAGCCCTACCACGACAAGGTGCTGGCCCAGATGCAGGAAGTAATCGGCCATGCCCCCGTGGCCCTGGACAAGAAGCCCGGTGAAAACCTCATCGTCAATTTTGTGGCCGACTTGCAGCGCACCGCCGCTGCCCAGGCCCTGCACGAGCCCATTGCGCTGGGCGTAATGACCAATGGCGGCATGCGCGCCGCCCTGCCCGCCGGAGACATTACGCTGGGCAATATCTTCGAGCTCATGCCCTTCGAGAATGAATTGATGGTGCTCGACGCTCCCGGCCCCGTGGTGCAGCAGCTCTTCAACTATGCCGCGCCGGTGCGCATGGCCGTATCGGGCGCTACCTACACCGTGGGCCCCGACAACCACCCGCAAAACATTATTATCGGTGGCAAGCCCTTCGACCCAGCCAAGACGTACAGCATTGCCATCTCGGACTACCTCGCGGGCGGCGGCGACGATATGCCCTTCCTCAAAACGGTGGTGCCGCGCCACACCGGTCTGTTGTTGCGCACCGCTATTGCCGACCACATTCGCGCCCTCACCAAAGCCGGCCAGCCCGTTGAGGCCCACATTGAGGGCCGCGTGCGGTAGTAATTTAATTGTCATGCTGAGCGCAGCGCAGCGGAGTCGAAGCATCTCTGCCGTTTCGTTGCTGGCATTAGGGAGTTAGTCCCTCAGACAAGATGCTTCGACTCCGCTGCGCTGCGCTCAGCATGACGAACATTGATTTTTAGAAAGTTATAGAATTATGCAACGTCGTTCCTTCCTTCAAAAAACAGCCCTCGGCACCGCCGGCCTGAGCCTGCTCGGCCCCAGCCTTATTGCCGAAGCCGCCACCGGCCCGGCCAAGCTCGTTATCCTGCACACCAACGACATGCACTCGCGCATCGAGCCCTTCCCCGACAATGCCCCGCAGTGGGCCGGGCTGGGCGGCATGGCCCGGCGCGAGGCGCTCATTGCCAGCGTGCGGCAGCAAGAGCCCAACGTGCTGCTGCTCGACTCGGGCGATATCTGGCAGGGCACGCCCTACTTCAACTTCTTCCAGGGCGAGCTAGAGTACAAGCTGATGAGCCGGATGAAGTACGACGCCAGCACCTTCGGCAATCACGATTTTGACAACGGCCTCGAAGGCTTGCAGAAGCAGTTGCCCAACGCCGGCTTCCCATTTCTCAGCGCCAACTACGACTTTAGCAGCACGCCGCTGGCTGGCCGCTTCCAGCCCTACAAAGTGTTCGAAAAAGCCGGCGCCCGCATCGGCGTCTTCGGGCTGGGCATTGAGCTAAAGGGCTTAGTGGCTGATAAGAACTTCGGTGCCACCCAGTACCTCGACCCCGTGGCCGTGGCCAAAGCGCAGGTGCAGCAGCTACGCCAGAACGAGCGTTGCGACATGGTTATCTGCCTTTCGCACCTGGGTTATAAATACGAAAGCGAAAAACTTGACGACCGCAAGCTAGCCGCCCAGGTCGGCGGCATCGACCTGATTCTAGGTGGGCACACCCACACGTTTATGGCTGCTCCTGAGCCCATTACCGGCCCCAATGGTCACGTTACGCTCATCAACCAAGTGGGCTGGTCGGGCATCAACCTCGGCCGCATCGACTACGAACTGCGGCGCGGGGCCCAGCCGGTGCGTGCTACCGGGGCGCTGGTGCTGCCCGTGGGGGCTACCTGCTAAAAGCGCGACAAAAGCAAGCTTTCAGCGGCTTTTTTGTCTGCTCATTTATGCGCAAATTTGTCCCCCCCAAGCCCAATCGTTTGCGTATGAGGCCGGGTTAAACTGCTCCTTTTCGCCGCCGCTGGCCGCTCACCCGGCTTTGTTTTCTATCCCTCATGTCGCAGGATTTTCGCATTGTTTGGGCTAACTGCCTGCGCGTTATCCGCACGGAAGTGGGGGAGCAGAGCTTCCGAACCTGGTTCGAGCCCATCTCGCCCGTCGAGCTCCAGGGCAAGGTGCTTACCATCCAGGTACCCAGTATTTATTTCTACGAATACCTCGAAGAGCAGTATGTCGAAGAATTAAAACGGGCAATTTTCCAGGAATTAGGCCCCGAAGGCCGCCTCGAATACAGCGTAGTGGTAGACCAGGGCAATGCGCAAGCCCCGCCCCGCGCCATGCACCTGCCCCCGGCCCGCAAAGCCGCCCCCGGTACCCCCGCCATCGAAGGCCGCCCCCACGCCGACGGCCGCCCCTTCAACACCAACGGCTCGGCCCCCCAAAACAACGGCTACGGCCGCAACGCCGGCGCGCCGCCCGCCCGCCACCTGGTGCCCGGCAGCAACACGGCCACCGCCGCCCAAGCCCAGGCCGCAAACACGCTGCGCAACCCCTTCGACGCGGCCAAAACGATGGACCGCAACATCGTGCCGTCGCAGCTCAACACCACGTATACCTTCGAGAACTACGTGGAGGGCGACTGCAACCGCCTGGCGCGCTCGGCCGGCCTCGCCGTGGCCAACAAGCCCGGCACCACCGCCTTCAACCCGCTGATGGTGTACGGCGGCGTGGGCCTCGGTAAAACGCACCTCGTGCAAGCCATCGGCAACCATATCAAAGCCACGAACACGGAGAAGTTCGTGCTCTACGTCTCGGCCGAGAAATTCACCAACCAGTTTATCGAAAGCCTGCAACGCAATGCTGTGCAGGACTTCGCCAACTTTTACCTGCTCGTCGATGTGCTCATCCTCGACGACGTGCAGTTTCTGGCCAATAAGGGCAAGACTCAGGAGATGTTTTTCCACATCTTCAACCACTTGCACCAAGGCGGCCGCCAGATTGTGATGACCAGCGACCGCCCCCCGCGCGAGCTGCAAGGCCTCGAAGACCGCCTGCTCTCGCGCTTCAAGTGGGGCCTTACCGCCGACGTGCAAAGCCCCGATTTCGAGACGCGCATCGCCATCATCCAAAACAAGGCCCAGCAGGACGGCATGGAAATCGCCCCGCAAGTGGTCGAGTACCTGGCCCACTCGGTGCCGACCAACGTGCGCGAGCTCGAAGGCGTGCTCACCACCCTGCTGGCCCAGAGCGTATTAACGCGCCGCGATATCGACCTCGAAATGGCGAAAGGTGCCTTGCGCCACATTATCGAAGAAGTCGAAGCCGAGGTAAACGTCGATTTTATCCAGAAAACCGTGGCTGATTATTTCAGCATTCCAGTGGCTCTGCTGAAGGAGAAAACCCGTAAGAAAGAGGTGGTTACGGCTCGGCAGGTGGCTATGTACTTCACCAAGGAGCACACCAACCATTCGCTCAAAACCATTGGTTACCACTTCGGCGGCCGCGACCACGCCACGGTCATCCACTCGGTGCAGACGGTGTCGGACTTGATAGATTCTGATAAGAAATTCCGCGACCAGATTAGCGAATTGCGCAAGAAATTCGTGCAGAAGTAGGGTAGGAGCGATAGTCTTTTTGAGACTAGTCTCGTTACATTTGGGAAAACCCTTGCCTTATGGAAACGCTGGAAATCGTAAAATCGGACTACGAGCTTGAGCGCGGAAAGCCTATGCCTACTCGGAATCATGCACTCTTGCAGCAACGTATCCTTTTTGAGATATTAGTTCGTTATCCAAAGAAATTTACGGTGCTTCCAGAGTTAAATCTGAATGTTTTGGGCGACAATCTGGTGCCTGATTTGGCTGTATTTGCCGGCTCATTAGGTTTCTTAGCGCACGACCAAAACATCGTAAGCGATATGCCGCTACTTGTGGTAGAGATATTGTCACCCTCACAAAGCGTTACTGAGTTGACTGCTAAAGCTGAACGTTACTTACAAGCTGGAGTTACTTCTTACTGGCTGGTAGTGCCAGAGCTTATGAATATTGCAGTTTCATCCGCAATGGGTATCTATCATGGTTTTTATCTGCCAGACACCCTGCGCGACCCTGCCACTGGCATCGAGTTAGAGCTAGCTACCCTGTTCAGCTAGCTAGCCCGCTCAATCCCGCAAAATCTCCTTCGGGTAGCAGATGTAATGCTTCTGCACCTTCTGGCTCAGCGCCCGAATATTAGGCAAATCCGAGGCCTCCGTCACGTTCACGACCTTGCCGAGCTTGGTAAGAATGTCGATGGTTTCGTGGCTGTTAGGGTCGTAGGCGGTGTTGCTGAGCTTGCCCGTTATCATCAGCTGCCGGGCTTCTTCTAGTGGCAATTGGAAAGTTTCGGCAATGAGCTCAACGATGCCGAGTTGGAAATCTTCGTCGTAAGGCTCGGGGCGGATAACGATTTTGAAGAGCTGCCGGTTGAGCAGGCTTTTGGCTAAGAAGCTGAGTACTTTGTCGTCGTGCCCGGTCCAGCTCTTAATTGCGCCCCAAATATCAATATCATCGAGCTGCACGAAGTGATTGAGAATTTCGGGGTTCTCCTGAAACTCGGCCAAGGTCACGGCGCGGCCCAGGAAGTAGGTGAGGCAACTGCTGCCGGGTACGTGCACCCCGGTGCGGGCCAAGTCACGGGCGCGCTGCATTATGCGGATAACCATCTGCTCGGCGCTCGTAACGGCCTTGTGCAGATATACTTGCCAATACATGAGGCGGCGGCTCACCAAGAAGTTTTCGACCGAGTACACGGCTTTTTCTTCCAGCACCAGCCGCTCATCTACCACTTGCAGCATCTTGATAAGGCGGTCGGCCCCCGGTCGGCCTTCCTCTACGCCGGTGTAGAAGGAGTCGCGGTTGAGATAGTCGAGGCGGTCCATATCGAGCTGCGAGCTAACGAGTTGGTGGAAAAACTCGCGCCCGTAGCTGCCCTGGAACATCTGGATGGCCAGCGTCAGCCGGCCGGGGAACTGCTCGTTGAGCCGCTCCATTAAATAAAGGGACAGCTGCTCGTGCGGCACATCCTGGAAAATGCTGGTTTCCAAGGCATGCGACAGCGGGCCGTGGCCGATGTCGTGCAGCAAAATGGCTACTTGGGCCGCTTCACCTTCGGCCGCCGAGATTTTCACGCCTTTATCCTTGAGGGTGCGCAGGGCCAGCTGCATAAGATGCATGGCCCCGAGCGCGTGGTGAAAGCGCGTGTGCAACGCCCCCGGATACACGAAGTTGGTGAGCCCCAGCTGCTGAATTCGGCGCAGCCGCTGAAAATACGGGTGCTCGATTAAATCAAACAAGAGCTCCGTGGGTACGGTCACGAAGCCGTACACGGGGTCATTAAATATCTTCTTTTTATTCATATCAGTGACGCCAAGCTTCAGCTTAGCGAAGGCGTTGGCCGACGAGTGCAGCCCGCCTGCCGACTAAGTCGTCCTTGCAAGAACCTAAACCCGCGTTTTCCGGTAAAGCTACGGCGGGCTCACCCTCCGGGATACTACCGGCGCGGTTCTTGCCGTTAGCCTCGCTAGCGTTACCAATTCCCACAATTCGCCAAGCCCCTGCTTGGCGCTACTGCTTATGCAACGATACTCCATTCTCTGGGCCGACGACGAAATTGACTTGTTGAAACCGCACATCCTGTTTCTCAAGGAGAAAGGCTATGACGTGACACCCGTAAACTCGGGTGCCGACGCGCTAGAAGAAGTCCAGGAAAAGACCTACGACCTGGTTTTTCTTGATGAAAATATGCCCGGCCTCACCGGCCTCGAAACCCTGACCGAAATCAAGGTGGTGCGCCCCACGGTGCCCGTCGTGATGATTACGAAAAGCGAGGAAGAGCACATTATGGAAGGGGCCATCGGCGCGAAAATCGCTGATTACCTGATTAAACCGGTTAACCCGAACCAGATTTTGCTGTCGGTGAAAAAGGTGCTCGACAACAAGCGCCTCGTGACCGAAGCCACTAACACCGGCTACCAGCGCGACTTCCGCCAGCTGGGCATGCAGCTCTCCGACCGCCTCTCGCCTTCGGAGTGGGTCGATGTCTATAAGAAGCTCGTGTACTGGGAGTTGGAAATCAACGAAACCGAGGGCAAGAGCATGGCCGAAGTCTTTAATATGCAGAAAGACGAAGCCAATACCTACTTCGGCCGCTTCATCATCGAGAACTACGAAGACTGGGTAAATGGCCGCGACAAAAACGCGCCGCTCATGTCGCACCAGCTGTTTAAAGAGAAGGTTTTCCCGCTGATGAAGCAAACGGGCGACACGCCGGTGTACTTCGTACTCATCGACAACCTGCGTTACGACCAGTGGAAAATTCTGGAGCCTATTATTGCGGAGCTGTTCACTGTCGATTCGGAAGAGCTGTATTACAGCATCTTGCCTACCACTACGGCGTACGCTCGTAATGCCATTTTTGGGGGTATGATGCCCGGCGATATCCAGAAAAAATACCCCAACCTGTGGGTGTGGGACGAGGACGAGGAAGGCAAAAACCTGCACGAAGCTGAGTTCATGGAAATCAACTTCCAGCGCAACAACCAGAAGGCCAAGCATAGTTATCACAAGGTAACTAACTTGCAGGCTGGCAAGGACTTGCTAGGCAAGATGAGCAACCTGCACAACAATTACAAGCTCAACGTCATCGTCTACAACTTTGTAGACATGCTCTCGCACGCCCGCACCGACATGGCGATGATTCGCGAGCTAGCCGCCGACGAAAGTGCCTACCGCAGCATCACGCGCTCGTGGTTTCTGCACTCGCCGCTGTATGAAATGCTGCAAACCATTGCCGAGAAAAAAGGCAAGCTTATCATCACGACTGACCACGGCACCATCCGGGTAAAGCGCCCGTATAAGATTGTGGGCGACCGAAATACGAATACCAACCTGCGCTACAAGCACGGCCGCAACCTGGGATTTGACGAAAGCCGCGACGTGTATGTAGTGCGCAAGCCGGAGAGTATTTTCCTGCCCCGCGAAAACGTGAGCACCGCCTACGTCTTCACGCTCGGCGACTATTTTTTCGCCTACCCCAACAACTACAATTACTACGTGAACTACTACAAGGACACGTTCCAGCACGGTGGTATCTCGTTGGAGGAGTGCATTATCCCGTACATCACGCTCACGCCGAAAGGTTAAGCGCGAGGTCAACGTTAACAAAGGAGGGACGCCGTTACTGGCGTCCCTTTCTTGTTAAATCCAGTCTCAGTGGCCACCGTAGTTACGGTGGGACGGGAACTGAGCAGTAGTTTCTTCAGCCTCTTGGAAAAGCTGATGTAAGGCCTCCTGGGGTTGGCGGCGGTGGCTGTGTCACTTGCGCTAATAAATCACTTGGCCGGACAACCGGCGTGGGTCACAGAAGCACGTTACTGGTGTATTCTTGTGCCTCCGTTCTTAAGTAGGTCTCTTTTTTCCCACTCTTGCCTATGTTGCCCGCCTTTTTCTCGCCTGCTGCGCTTCTTGCCGCGGCTATTTTCTGCGTGGCTGCTGGCCCAGCCAGTGCCCAGTCCAAGCAGCCAGTACGCCCGGCCGCGCCTAAACGCCCCGCTACCGCCTCGCCAGCACCGGCTCAGCAGCACCTGCTAGCTCACGAAGCCGAAGTAGCAGCTCTGCTGAAAAAGCTGACGCTGGAAGAGAAAGTCCACCTGATTCACGCCAACTCGGCCTTTGCGGCCGGAGGTGTGCCGCGCCTGGGCATCCCCGAACTGATGACTTCCGATGGGCCGCACGGCGTGCGCCCCGAGCAGGGCCGCGACTGGAAAGGCGTAAAAAATGCCAACGATGCCGGCACGTACCTGCCCAGCAACAATACACTGGCCTCGACCTGGAACCCCGAACTGGGCTACGCCTTCGGCACGGTGCTGGGCAGCGAGGCCAATGCGCGGGGTAAGGATGTGATTCTGGGCCCCGGCATCAACATCATCCGCACGCCGCTGAACGGGCGCAACTTCGAGTACCTGAGCGAAGACCCCTACCTGGTGGCGAAGATGGCCGTGGGGTACATCCGCGGGGTGCAAAGCCAGGGCGTATCGGCCTGCGTGAAACACTACGCGGCCAACAATCAGGAAGAGCACCGCAACGATATCGACGTGGAAATGAGCGAGCGGGCACTGCGCGAAATCTACCTGCCGGGCTTTAAAGCCGCCGTGCAGCAGGCGGGCGTGAACACGCTGATGGGCTCGTACAACAAGTTTCGGGGCACCTATGCCACCGAAAATGCCTACCTGATGACTACCATTCTGAAAAGAGAGTGGGGGTTCAACGGGTTGGTAATGAGCGATTGGGGCTCGGTGCACGACACGCAGAAAGCTATGCGCAACGGTACCGACCTCGAAATGGGCACCGACCTGAGCTTGATGTATAATAGCGTAGACCAAAGCAGCGCCAGCGCCGGCACTGCCGCCGCTGCCACGCCGGCCCGCAGCCTCTACGACCGCTTTTTCCTGGCCGACGCTGCCCTAGATGCCGTGAAGAAAGACCCGACACTAGTGCCGCTGCTCGATGACAAAGTGCGGCGCATTTTGCGGGTGATGTACGCCACCAACATGCTAGGTGGGGCCAAGCGCCAGCCTGGCGCCTACAACACACCTGCGCACCAAGCCACGGCGCTGAAAGTAGCTGAAGAAGGCATCGTGCTGCTCAAAAACGAAGGCAACGTGCTGCCGCTGAAGAAATCAGTGAAGTCAATCGCCGTGATTGGGGCTAACGCCGACCGCGCCAATTCGATGGGTGGCGGCAGCGGACAAATCAAGGCTAAATACGAGATTACGGCGCTGCAAGGCCTTAAAAACGAATTGGGTAGCCAGGCTGCCATTACCTACGCCCCGGGCTACAAAATTGCCCGCGACCAGCCGGCCGACCCACAGCTAATAGCGCAGGCCGTAGCCGCCGCCAAGGCGGCCGAGGTGGTTGTGTACGTGGGTGGCTCTACGCACGGCTACGACTACAGCAAGTGGAGCGACAACGCCTACGACGCCGAAGGCTACGATAAGCCCGACATGAAAATGCCCTTCGGCCAGGATGAGCTGCTGCGCGCCGTGCTGGCTGCCAACCCCAACACGGTGGTAGTGCTGCTAGGTGGCGGCCCCATCGATGTATCGGCTTGGGCCGGCGCAACCAAGGCGCTTGTCGAAGCCTGGTACCCCGGCATGGAAGGCGGCAATGCGCTGGCGCACGTGCTGTTTGGCGACGTGAACCCGTCGGGCAAGCTGCCCTTCACCTTCCCCGTAAAGCTCGAAGACTCGCCCGCCCACAAGCTAGGCGAATACCCCAGCACACCCAGCAACCCACTGAAGCAGACCTATAAAGAAGATATTTTTGTGGGCTACCGCTATTACGACACGTACAAAGTGGCCCCGCAATTTGCCTTCGGCCACGGCCTGAGCTATACCAGCTTTACGTATAGCAACCTGGCCGTAACGCCCGGCCAGCAGAGTGCCACGGTAAAGCTTACTGTTCGCAACACTGGGCAGGTGGCTGGCGCAGAGGTCGTGCAAGCGTATGTACACGACCAGCAAGCCACCGTAAAGCGCCCTGAAAAAGAGCTGAAAGCCTTCCAGAAAGTATTTCTCAAGCCCGGCGAAACAAAAACCGTGACGCTGACCCTGGACGCGGATGCTTTCAAGTACTATGATGAAAGCAAAAAGCAATGGGTACTGGAGCCCGGCAAGTTCGATGTACTGGTGGGCAGCTCCTCCCGCGATGTTCGCCTGACGGGCAGCGTAACGCTGTAGTCCCGAATAACCCTACTCCAACTTCTATGGCAGAAGGAATCCAGTTGGCTACAACTGACATAAATTGAAGATGTTACACCAGTTGAGTTAACTAAACAGAAGCGCCCTCGACGTGATGCCGAGGGCGCTTCTGTCTAGGCCTGATTTACGCTAAGCCGCCGGGGAGGTCTGAGGTCAAACGGTTAGCTCAGCTTATCCAGCGCCGCTTTCAGCCGTGGCAGCGCCGTCTCAATTGACGCCTGCGACTCGGCCCCGACCGACAGCCGAAACCACGGGTCTGAAGCGGGTGCGCCAAAGGCGCTGAACGGCACGATGGCCAGCTTGGCCTCGGTGAGCAGGTAGGAGGTGATTTCCTTGGTCGAAGCCAGTACCTCGCCGGTGGGCGTGGTGCGGCCCAGCACATCGATGCGGGCAGTGAGGTAAATGGCCCCGGCCGGCGCGATGGCATCGACGGGGTAGCCTTGCGCCCGCAGGGCCTTCAGGCCGTGGTAAGCTGCGTCGAGGCTGGCTTGCAGCTTGCCTTTAATGTCGCTAAGGAAGCTATTGACTGTATCGACCTGAGGTAGGAAGGCGGCGGTAGCCACCTGCTCGGCCTTGGGTGCCCAAGCACCCATGTGGCCCACCAGCGATTTCATCTTCTCCAGCACCAGCTTGGGGCCGAAGGCGTAGCCCACCCGCACGCCCGTGGCCGCAAAACACTTCGAAATACCATCTATGTACACCACGTAGTCGCGCAGCGCGGGGCGCAAGCTCACGGGGTCGAAGTGCTGGGTATTGCCGAAAGTCAACAGCCAGTAAATCTGGTCGTAAAGAATGTAAAGCGGCTTCTCATCGGGCCCGCGGCGCTGGTTTTCGGCCAGCACCAAGTCGCAGATTTCTTCCAGCGCCTCTTTAGTAAATACCGTGCCCGTGGGGTTGAGCGGCGAGCACAGCGCCAGCAGCGTAGCGCCGGCCAGATGCGGCGCTAGCTCGGCGGCGGTGGGCATAAAGTTGTTTTCGGGCTGGGTGGCCACGGCCACTTGCTCGGCCCCCGAGAGGTGGCAGTAGTGATTGTTATTCCAAGAAGGGGCGGGGTACACCACGCGGTCGCCAGGGTCAACGAGCGCCAGGTAGGCGGCATAAATGAGCGGGCGCGAGCCGCCCGATACCATCAGCTCATCGGCGGGCGAGTAGTCGAGGCCCAGGCGGTTTTTTAGGAAATCAGCGGCTGCCTGGCGCAAATCGGCGGTGCCGGGCGCGGGTGGGTAGTTGGTGTGGCCCGCTTGGTAAGCTGCGATAATGCCGTCGCGCAGCCCCTCCGGAATGGGAAATAGCTTGGGGTCAAAGTCGCCGATGGTCAGGTTGCAGATGGTGGCGCCCTGGCGAATTTGTTCGCTTACGGCGTTACCAATTCTAATGATTTCGGAGCCGCTCATCTGGTCGGCCAACCGGGAAATACGCATGAGGTAGGAACTAGAGAGAAAACCTAAAGACAGGCAAAGGTACCCACTGATGCGGGGGCACCTTACTTCTCTATCATTTCGCCTTTGGGTAGCCAACTCGGCTTACCCGCAAAAATGCGCGCTAGCGTGTAGTTTTTCGCTTCTTTGTCAGTGAGTTGGTGAGCCCACGCCACGCGGGCCAGCGGGTTGGCCCCCGGCCCCGTAGACCGATACTCAGCGTAGGCCGCCGTTTTTTCGTTCTCCGGGTTTTTCCAGTTGTCCCAGCCCGCCGGCACAATATGGCCACCTAGCTGGCAGCGTAAATAAGCCACTTTGGCATTGGGCCGCCAGGGCCGGCCGAGGTACACTTTCTGGGCAAGGGTCGTATCCGCAATCAGCTTGCAATTTAGGAATACGAAGCCATAGGCCTGCCCCGCCGGCGTAGAGGCAGCCGTAATAAACGAATTTTTCTTGCTCTTTATCAAGCAATTAGTAAATACCGCCGTGCTGGCTCCAAAGATAAAATCGGTGGTGCCCTCAATGTAGCAGTCCTCAAAAAGCTGCCGGCTGCCGCCCATAGCCAGAAACAGCACGTCCTGGTTGCCCACCAGGCGGCAGTGCCGAAAGATGGCCCGGTCGCCCTCCACGTGCAGCGCCACCGCCTGCCCGGCCGTGTAGCCCGCCGCATTCTCAAACGTCACGTTTTCGGCCGTGAAATCGCTGGCCTGCACCAGTACCGAATAAGAAGTAGGGGTGGTGATGCCATTGGCCCCCACGTGGTCGCTGTAGGTAATGACGGTAGTAGCCGCGTTGTCGCCCCGCAAGATGAGGTGCGTTTTGGCGGCCGGCACCACTAGCTTTTCCTGGTAAGTGCCTCTTTTTAGGTGAATAATAACCGGCTCGGCCGACGCATTGGGTGCGGCATCTACGGCGGCTTGCACTGTGCGAAACTGCCCACTGCCATCGGCCGCCACTACGAGCGGGCCGGTGGGCGGGCTGGTTTGGGCCCGCAGCATGCCACTGCTAAAACTCCATACGAGCAGTAAGAAAAGCTTTTTCATCAGGGCGTAGTGGGTTGGGCCGCCGCCCCCGTGGGGGCCGCTACGGCATTCTTGGGCAGGGGCTTGGTTTTGTGCGGCAGTGGGGAAGATGCCTCCGTGAATGCCAGCAGGCCCAGGAGTGCCACTGGCGCAAGCAGTTGCGGCAGCGAAAAACGCATAGGGAGGAGTAGGAAAGTAGACTATTAGCTAGCCACAGGCATTAACGCGCCTGCGGGTCTACCGTCGTCTTCACCGCACTTTGCGCCAAGTGCTCAACCAGCCCCAGCTTCAGTGCCCGGATATCGGCCAGCACCAGCTCGGCCATGCGGCGCGCGCCCAGCTCATTGAAGTGCGTGTTGTCCTCGCGGCCGTCGGGGTAGTTGGGGTGCTCGCCGGGGGCCAGGTGGTTGAATAACAGCTTAGAATTTTCCACGCCGAACTGCTGCAACAGCGCCTGGCTGCTGCGGTCTAGGTCGATGAGCGGAGTATTCGTGTCGCGGGCCACGCCGCGCACCAGCTCGGAATAGGCGGCGTGGGTTTCCTCGATTTTGCCGGCCGCGTCAAATTTGCGGCGGGCCACGGGCGTCAGCAGTATCGGCTGGCCTTTGTGGCTGCGCGTTTCGCTCACAAAGCGCTTGAGGTTGGCTGTAAACTCAACTTCGGTCGTATAGCTTTTCTTGGTCGGCACCTCGTCGTTGTGCCCGAACTGAATGAATACGTAGTCACCCGCGTGCAACTCGCTCACCACGGGCTGCCAGCGGTTTTCGGCGATAAACGTCTTGGTGCTGCGCCCATTCTGCGCCCGGTTGTCCACCGTCACTGTCTCATCAAAGAAGGCCGTGAAGGGCATCCCCCAGCCCGTTTCGGGGTACGCCTTCACCTGCTTAATGGACATGGTAGAGTCGCCAATCAGGTACACTCTAATGGGAGCGGGGGCCGCCGGCCGAAAAGCTAGCAGAGCCACGACACTCAGCACGGCCGCAGCCGGCAAAAAGCGAGAAAACATAGTCAGTGGGTGGGAAAAGGAAAAACAGCAGTTGCTACCGCAGTGGCTCGCCCGCTGGATAAGCTACAAACCTACTGGCTGCGTGGCTCGCTCGTTCTATTTATTTGCGCAATCGTTGCCGACAACGTTGCCACCCGAGCCTTGGCTAGCAGGCACGCAAAAAAGCCGGCCTCCCATGTGGAAGGCCGGCTCTGAAGCTTATAAAAAGCGCAGCTTATGCAGCTACTGCTTTCACCACGTCGCGGCGACGCTCCTTGATACGAGCAGCTTTGCCCGAGAGGCCACGCAGGTAGAACAGACGAGCGCGACGAACCTGGCCGCGACGAATCAGTTCGATTTTGTCGATGTTGGGCGACAGCAGCGGGAAAATCCGCTCGGTGCCGATTTGGTTGGAAATCTTGCGCACGGTGAACGTCTCACCGTTGCTGCTGGGGTTGCGACGCTGCAGAACCACGCCTTGGAACTGCTGAATGCGCTCCTTGTTACCCTCGCGGATTTTTACGTGGACGTTGATGGTGTCACCGGCAGCAAACTTGGGAAAGCTGGCGCGGCGCTCCTGGCCTTCGGCATTGATGAAATCGAGTAGTACGCTCATGGCGAAAAAATAAATTACAAAAGAGGGCAGCGCCGCTGCCCATCAGGTTGGTATTTTGCGAAACGGAGCGCAAAGATAGAAAATTAAGCGCAGAAATGCAAATGGGTGAGAAGGTAATGAGGCGATTAAGTGAGTAAAGTTGTCATTGCGAGGAGGCACAACGAAGAAATCGCACCTAAACAGAGCCTGCATGGCTGGCACACAACTCGTTTTGATGCGATTGCTTCGTCGTTCCTCTTAGCAATGACAATTTATTCACTCAATAAATCAGGCCGTTTGGCTTGGGTGCGGGCCAGTGCCTGCTCGTGCCGCCACTCCTCAATCTTGGGCGTATTGCCCGAAAGTAGAATTTCGGGTACCGCCAGCCCGCGCCACTCGGCCGGCCGGGTGTACACGGGCGGGGCCAGCAAGTTGTCCTGAAAAGAGTCGGACAGCGCCGATTCTTCATTGCCGAGCACGCCGGGCAGCAGCCGCACCACGGCATCGACTAGGATGGCAGCCGCCAGCTCGCCGCCACTCAGCACGTAGTCACCCACGCTGATTTCATGGGTAACGTAATGGTCGCGAATGCGTTGGTCGATGCCTTTGTAATGGCCGCAGAGCAGGATAATATTGCCCAGCAGCGATAATTTATTGGCTAACGGCTGGCGCAACGTCTCGCCATCGGGCGTGAGGAAGATGATGGCATCGTAGGGACGCTGGGCTTGCAGCTCGTCAATCCAGGCCGCAATGGGCTCGACGCGCAGCACCATGCCTGCCCCACCGCCAAACAGATAATCGTCAATCTGCCCGTGCTTGTTGATGGCCCGGTCGCGCAACTGGTGCAGGTGAATTTCGGCCAAGCCCTTTTCCTGCGCCCGCTTCACGATGGAATGGGCGAAGGGACTTTCGAGCAACTCGGGCTGGCAGGTGAGAATATCTATCCGCATCACAGGACCGCAGATTCAAACGGATTAAACAGATTTAACGGATACGCCCGCCTGCGGCGGGCTGACTTGCTGTTTTGGCTAATCGGCGTTAGGGTTTTTGTGGGCGCTGGGGTTCATATAGATGTCCAGCAGGCCTTCGGGCATGTTGACAAACAGATGTTTAGCTTCCATATCGGCGTGGCTCACCAGCTCATCTACTACGGGCAGCAGCACTTCCTGGCCTTTGTAGCGCATGGCCAACACGTCTTGCTGCGGGAACTCGTAGAAATTTTCTACTACGCCCAATGCACCTTCTTTTTCATCAATAACCTGGAAACCAATGACATCGTGGAAGTAGAATTGGGCGTCGCCCAGCTCGGGTAGCTCGCTCAGCGGCAGCCAGAGTTTAGACCCGCGTAGCGGCTCAGCCTCCTCGATGCGGTCGATGCCGCGCAGTTTGAGCAGCACGCGTAGGCCAACCTGCGGGTTCACGCGCTCTACCTGGTAGGGAATGAGCTTGGTGGGGGCAGCGGGCAAAGCCAGGTACACCGTTTTTAATTTGTCGTAGGTGGCCGCGTCGTCCACATCCAGTTGGGCCGACATTTGGCCTTTCAGTGCGTGTGGCTTCACGATGAAACCCAGCTCAAAGCATTCTTCGAGAGTCATACCTGACTAGTAGGTGATGAAGTGAGAAAGGAGGCGATTAGGCAAGCCGCTATAACTTACGCAGCGCAGAAAAAGAAGGAGGTGACTAAGCGGAGCCCGACGGTTGAACCCGTCGGCTTCCCACTTAGTCACCTCCTTACCTATTACCTAAGCACCAAAAACTAAGCGCCGGCTTCGGCCGAAATTTCGGCAGTTTCCGTTGAGCCTTCGGTAGCTTCGCCTTCAGCAGCAGCGGCCGGGGCCGGAGTAGCTGCGGCCAAGGCGTCAGCTTGCTTCTTAGCCAAGGCAGCAGCACGAGCTTCTTTTACCTTAGTTTCGGCGGCCAGGGCAGCAGCACGAGTTTCTGCTTTGGTGTCAACGAGGCCGGTTTTCTTGGCTTCGATTTTCGCGTCTTTGTCGCTCAACCAAGCCTGGTAGCGCTGGTCGGCAACTTCTTGCGTCAGAGCACCTTTGGTAACGCCGAGCTGCAAGTGGCGACGCAGCAATACGCCACGGTAGGCGAGCATAGCACGTACCGTTTCGGTGGGCTGCGCACCGTTCATCACCCAGTAGAAAGCGCGGTCGCCGTCGTAGTTGATGGTAGCAGGGTTGGTGTTGGGGTTGTAGGTACCGAGTTTCTCGATGAAACGGCCATCGCGGGGAGCGCGGGCGTCGGCTACTACGATGTCGTAAGTCGCGGCCTTTTTGCGGCCACGGCGGGCGAGGCGGATTTTAACTGCCATAAACCTTGTGGGTTATGCGACGCATCTCGTGCGTCTGATGAAAATAAGTTTGGGGCCGCAAAGGTACGAAGTAAGGGACGGAATATATAGCAGGTGCCTAAAACAATCTGAATAAACCTGTATCTACCTCTGTGAAGCTCCTACTAATGCTGACCTCCTGAAATTAGAGAGTAATTCTGAAATTATAGCATGTTTATCAGCTTTGCACCTTTTATTTGAAAGTATAATTCATGAAAAAATATATAAAATAAGAATTTATACCCTAAATTTTGGGGTCAACGGCGCATTTATGTCAAATTCAATATCCCGTCGAGCATTTCTTGCCAAAAGCGCAGTGCTAGGTACTGGAGCCTACCCAGCCATGCTGGCCCTTAACCTATTGCCGGCTGCGCCAGCCTATGCTTTCGATTTGTATAAGGGCAGTGGGCAGGGCAAGCATGTCATTATTTTGGGCGGCGGGCTGGCGGGGATGACTTCGGCCTACGAGCTGCGCAAGCTGGGCTACCGCTGCACTATTCTGGAAGCCCGTGACCGCAGCGGCGGCCGCTGCTGGAGCGTGCGCGGCGGCGCGAGCACCACCGAAATGCAGAACCCGCAGCACACAGCTGGTTTCGACAAAGGCCTGTATTTCAATGCAGGGCCGTCGCGCATTCCGCATCACCACCAGCTTACCATGCACTATTGCAAAGAGCTGGGCGTGCCACTGGAAGTATATAATAACGTTAACGAGGGTAGCTACTATTTTGCTGAGGGCAAAGGCCCGCTGTCGAACAAAAAGGTGCGTGCCCGTGAGATTCACAACGACATGCGCGGCTATATGAATGAACTGCTGGTCAAGTCAGTAAGCCAGCAACCGCTCGACGCCAGCCTCACCGCCGAAGACAGCGCCAAGGTCCTCGAATACCTGCGCGCCGAGGGCGGCCTCGACATCGACAAGCTCTACAAAGCCTCGGCCCGGCGCGGCTACGCGGAGGCCCCTGGTGCGGGCAACCACGCCGGTAAGCTCGGCGACCCGCACCGGCTGGCCGATATCGTAAGCTCAGGCCTGCTTGACCCCGACTTCTACAACGTGGCCGAGTATACCTATGAGCTGCAAATGACTATGTTCCAAGCCGTGGGCGGCATGGACCAGATAGCCAAGGCGCTGGAAAGGCGCGTGGCCGACTGCCTGAAACTGGGCGCGGAAATAACGAGCATTCAGAACCAGCCGCAGGGCGTGAAAGTGGTATACAAGGATGCGCAAGGCGCCCACGAACTGACCGGCGACTTGTGCATCTGCACGCTGCCGCTGCCGGTGCTGAGCAACCTGACGCACAACTTTTCGTCGGATGTGAGCCGGGCCATCGACTACGTGCCCTATATCCAGACCGGTAAAATTGGGCTGCAATTCAAGCGGCGATTTTGGGAGGAAGATGAGCAGATTTATGGCGGTATTACACACACTAATAATGAGTTGACGCAGATTTTCTACCCGTCTTATGACTATCTGAGTGAGAAGGGTATTCTCATTGGGTACTACAATTTTAACGAGAAGGCCCAGCGGGTAGGAGAGCTAACCTATACCCAGCGCGAGCAGTTGGCGCTGCAAAAAGGCCAGCTTATTCACCCACAGTACCCGAAGGAGTTTGAGCAATCCTTTTCGGTGAGCTGGCACAAGCAGCCATATAGCCTGGGCGGCTGGGCGCTGTACTCGCCCGAGGAGCGCCAGACGCATTACCAGGCCCTGCTGAAGCCTGAGGGCCATGTGTATTTCGCGGGCGAACACACTACTTACCTCACCGCTTGGATGGCAGGGGCCTTTGAGTCGGCGCGTAGCGCGGTGGCGGCCGTGCATAGCCGCCTCAGCGACCAACGCGTGAGCTACCCTACGGTGGGCACCAAGAGCTAACTACTTATTGATTTGAACCTTAACTACTACTCTCATGGCCTCTTTAATGAATCGGCGTAATTGGCTGAAATCCGGCGCGTTGCTAGCCGGCAGCGTGTCTTTACTGCCCACGGGGCTGCAAGCGCGGCCAACTGCGCCCAGCATGCCAGCCTTGGCAGAGGCCCTAACCGATGAGCAAGCGCTGCTGACCGCCCCTGCGCAACTGAAAGCGCGGCTTTCGGCCAATGAAAACCCGTTCGGGCCTTCCGAAAGGGCTAAGCAGGCCATTACCGAGTCGCTGACAAACTGTTACCAGTACCCAATGCAGGCGCGGGAGCTGATGAAGCAAATAGCTGAGTACGAAGGCCTGAGCCCCGAACATATTCTACTCGATGCGGGCTCTAGCCCGCTGTTGCTGGCGGCGGCCATGCACTTTGGGCAGCAGGGGGCCATCATTACCGGCGACCCGTCGTATGGGGACCTAGTGCATAAGGCGGCGAATTTTAAAGCGCCCATCGTGGCCGTGCCGCTCACGGCCGATTACAAGCTCGACCTCGACCACATGGAGTTCAAGGTGGATGCCCACACGGCGCTAGTGTACATCTGCAACCCCAACAACCCTACCGGCACGGTGCTCGACACGGCCAAGCTGAAAGCCTTTGCCGCCAAGGTTTCCAAGAAAGTGCCGATTTTCGTTGATGAGGCCTATATCGACTACCTACCCGACCCGCGTGGCGCCTCGCTGATGGAGGCCGTGAAGCAGGGCCAGAACGTGATTGTGGCGCGCACCTTCTCCAAGCTCTACGGGTTTGCCGGGCTGCGGGTGGGATATATAGTGGCCCAGCCTGAAATGATTCAAACGCTGAGCCAGTACGCGGTAGGCCCAATGAGTATTTCGGCCCCGGCCATTCGGGCGGCGTTGGTGAGCTATCAAGACCAGGTCTACATGCAGGATGCCTTGAAGAAAACACTGGCTTCCAAGCAGTTTCTCTACGATACGCTCAAGCGCGAGGGCTACACCTATATCCCCTCCTCGACCAATTTTGTGATGTTTCCCATCAAGATGGACGGCAAGCGCTTTGTGGAAGAAATGGGCAAGCGCGGCGTGAGTATCCGCAATTGGGAGTTTAATAACCAGCATTGGTGTCGCGTCAGCATCGGCCGCATGGAGGAGATGCAGGCATTTGCTGAGGCGTTTACACAAGTGTCGTAGTTTGCAATAAACCAATTAGTTGTCATGCTTCGATTCCGCTCCGCTCCGCTCCGCATAACGGACATTTTTCTAGCTTAGGACAAATTTTCCCTTATGCGTACTTCCTTCCTCGCCGCCAGCCTCTTTCTGCTCGGCAGCGGCCCGGTGCTGGCCCAAACCAACCCGCGCCCGCTCACGCTCGATGAGTATCAGAAAGCTAAAGGCTTCTCCATTAAAGACCTTGATACAGAGAGCTACGTCAAGTTTGAGAACGCCTACATTCTCGACCGCTACGAGGCGCGCAAGCCCTATTTCATCACCGGCGACGATGGCCTGAAAAAGCGCATCGACCTTTACAAGCTGGTGGCCAAAACCGGCATGCAGGAAATCGGTACCATGGTTTTTTACACCAACGAAAAAGGTAAGCGCTACCAGGCGCTGCTGCCTGACTTCACGGCCGATGCCAAGGTATGGGAGCGCTACTTCGAAGACATTCACACCATTGATAAAGAGGAGAAAAACTTCGTGCTGAAGCTGTCCTACGTGCTGTCGAAGGAGATGAGCTTTCAGCAATATAAGAACCTCAACCAGGGCAAAGACCTACACGCCGAAGCTGGTACTTACGGTAGCGATATCTGCTTTCCCGGCCACCAGCTGGTGGCGCTGGCCGATGGCAGCCACCGGCCGCTGCGCGATATTCAGCCCGGCGACCAGATTATTTCCCTTGATGCTGCCACGCGCCAACCCGCGGTTAGCGAGGTACAGGAGGTAGTCGCCCATGTTGCTAAAAACTACGCCCTTACGCGTTTGGAAGTGATTGCGGTGCGCGAGCAAATAAGCCGCCAGGCTACCCACACCCATCTTACCAGCCAAATGCTGGAGGCTACGCCCAACCATCCCTTGCAAACGCAAACCGGCCCCAAGCCTGCTGGTGAAGTCGAGCTGGGTGAGCAGATTCTCTGCCTTAATCCCGCCACGCAGGCTTACGAGCCCTATACGGTGCTTCGCAAGCATGAGTACGCGGGCGGCGAGCAGCCCATATATAACCTGGTGGCTAGCGGTAGCAATTCATTTATGCTGAATGGCGTGATGGTATTGCAGAAATAGCTATTCGCAAGCCCAAAAAGAAAGGGTGCTCTCGCTACGAGAGCACCCTTTCTTTTTGGGCTTGCGAATGATTACGCAGCCTTTGCCATCTTATTGACCCGCTGCTTAGGTTGCACGTTTTTACGCTTAATCTTGATGATGCGCGCTTTGTCGAGCGTCCAGATAGCTACGTAAGTAGGGTCAAATTCCCACCATTTCACGCCGAAGTTCACGCGCATCGGCAGCTTGTGGTGGTTGTTCTGGAAAAGCTCACCGAAGGCCAGAAAGTCCAGCGCCAGCGTATTCTTAGATTTATCGTGGTTGTCGAAGTTCTGGTAGCCGTATTTGTGGCCGCCCCAGTTCACGATGGCCCCGTGAATCGGACCCATCAGAAAGTGGATGGGTAGCAGCAGAAACTGCCACCATGCCGTAGCAAAGTTGATGTAAAACAGCACGTAAGCGGTGCCCCAGCCAAGGCGCGAATACACGGTGCCCCCGAAGGCTTCGAGCGACTTCCACTCCGGAATATCACCGTCGAAACGCTTGGCACCTTCGTGCATGTCATTCACTACGTCGTTGTAAATGACCTTAGTTTTCCACATCATATCAAACGCGTTGTTCGAGAAGTGCGGCGAGTGCGGGTCCAGCTCCGTGTCGGAGTAGGCGTGGTGCATGCGGTGCAGCAGCGCGTAAGCGCGCGGCGACAAGAACGAGCTACCCTGGCAGATGTACGTGAACAAGAAGAAGAAGCGCTCCCAGAACTTATTCATCGTAAACATCTTATGCGCTGCATAGCGATGCAGGTAAAACGTCTGCGTAAACAGCGATAAGTAGTAGTGAGCTACGAAGAAAGCCAGAATGACCATTCAGTAAAGTTGTAAGCGTGAGGGAAGCGCCGCCCGCAGAAGGTATTCCCCCAGGGCTTAGTTCATCAGTAATACAAAATTACGGCCCTGGGTTAGGCAGAATGCCCCCAGCGCGACACAATGCCATAATGTTACACGGGCGGCGAGATAGTGGAATAGTGAGGTGGTGAGTTTGCCTAGAGAAGCTCACTACCTCACCAGTTCACTACTCACCACTGTAAAAAGCCCGCGCCGCGTCCCAGTGCGGAGCATCGGGTAGGGGAGCTACCAGTTTCAGGGCCTCCTTCGTGACAGGGTGCTGAATTTCGAGCTGGCGGGCGTGCAGCGCGATGCTTACGTCGGGCAGGGGGTTGAGGAAACCGTACTTCACATCGCCCACGATGGGCAAACCCAGGCCAGTTGAAAGCTGCACTCGAATCTGGTGGGGCCGGCCCGTTATGGGGTTCACTTGCAGCAGGTAGCGGTTGGCAGCGGGGCCGAGCAGCTGGTAGCTCAACTCGGAGCGCTGGCCCTGGGTGTGTTTCTCAGAATAGGCCTTGGTGACGTTGCGCATAGGGTCTTTCACCAGCCAGTGAATGAGCGTGCCCTGTTCGGGCACGGGCAGCTTGCCGGTGAGCGCCCAATAGGTTTTCTTCATCTGGCTGTCCCGAAACATCTCATTCAGGCGGCTCAGCGCCTTGCTGGTTTTGGCCAGAATGACGATGCCCGATACCGGCCGGTCGATGCGGTGGCACACGCCCACAAAGGCTGCGCCGGGCTTTTTGTACTTGAATTTCAAGTACTCTTCGGCTTTTTTGGAAAGCGGCTCGTCGCCGGTTTCATCGCCCTGCACCAAGATGCCAGCGGGCTTATTAATGACCAGTAAGTGGTTGTCTTCAAACAGAATTTCTCTGCCTTCAGACCAAAGGTTAGGACGGTTCACGCGGAGTTACGGCGGGCTTAGGTAGCGAAGCGGCAGGGGCAACGGCCGGCCTCCCAGGGGCCGCCTTGCCTCATCAGATTTCCCTCAACCAGTGTGGTGCTCCTGCTGCTGTGGGCAAAGATAGGCAAGCCGGGCAGTAGTAAGCGGTTGGCTAGCGTGCCTATAAAATTAAAAATCCAGGTAGCCTAAGCCACCGCTGACTGATACATTATTTCGAGCGTTTTGGCTGCTGCGGTGGGTGAAGTCCCAATAATCAGACGGGCCAGCTACGGTTAGTTCAAGTTTATTATCGAATACTAAAAAAAGTCGCCCTTCTTTGTCAGCTTGGGCTGATTTGATGGTGATTCCGGCATTGAGCAAATCATAGCATACAAGCAACGCTTCCCTAGAGGTAGGGAGCAAAATGCTGGTTTGTCCATGCTCAACCAGTTCAAACTTGCCAATCAGGGTTAGATAGGTTTCATCTGACTCGTCAAAATACAGGCACAGTACGCCATTATAAGCGATTTTGCAAAGCTTGCATCCTGCAAGAGGTAGCTCGTAATAGCGCCCCTTTTCTCGTAGTGCCATGCCGAAAAAAAGCTGAACAGATTATCTTAATAGCCTTCCTCCTTACTCGGAAAGTCGCGGCTCTTTACATCGGCTACGTAGTGCTGAATGGCCTCCGTCATAATATCGTGTAGCTCGGCGTAGCGGCGCAGAAAGCGCGGCTTAAACTCTTTGGTGATGCCCAGCACATCGTGCACCACTAGCACCTGCCCATCCACGTCGGGGCCGGCCCCGATGCCAATAACCGGAATGGTCAGCTCCGCGGCCACGCGCTTGGCCAAGGCGGCGGGTATTTTTTCCAGCACCAGCCCAAAGCAGCCGATTTCCTGCAGCAAGTGCGCGTCTTCGACCAGTTTTTCGGCCTCGGCTTCTTCTTTGGCGCGCACGCTGTAGGTGCCAAATTTATAGATGCTCTGGGGCGTGAGGCCCAGGTGGCCCATTACCGGGATGCCCGCCGTGAGGATGCGAATAATGCTTTCCTTAATCTCGGCCCCGCCTTCGAGCTTGAGGCCGTGGCCGCCGCTCTCCTTCATAATGCGAATGGCCGAGCGCAGGGCCTCGCTGCTGTTGCCCTGGTACGAGCCGAAGGGCATGTCCACCACCACAAAGGCGCGCTTCACGGCGCGCACCACGCTTTGAGCGTGGTATATCATCTGGTCGAGGGTGATGGGGAGCGTCGTTTCGTGGCCGGCCATCACGTTGGAGGCCGAGTCGCCGACCAGCAGGACATCCACGCCGGCACCATCCAGTATCTGGGCCATCGAATAATCGTAGGCCGTGAGCATGGAAATTTTTTCGCCCCGCTGCTTCATAGCTAGCATCTGGTGGGTGGTAACTAGCTTAATTTCTTTGTGCTGCGACATGGCGAGGGGAGTCTGCGGGAAGATGTGCGGGTGAAAGGGGGCGCAAAGCTGGCGACAATTTTTGAATTAAAGCCCATTTTGAATCGCAGAGGCAGAAATGCGGAAAGGAACCCAACCACTAAAAAATATGGCCGTATGAAGGGAAAGTACTATTTTAGCAAATTATCGTCTTATTTGGAAGCATGAGTTACTTTAGAGTTGGGCTGTTAGCTGCCATTTGGCTGGTTGCCCGCGTGGGCCATGCCCAAAGCGGCGCGGAGCTAAGTGGCCACGTAGCCAATGACATAGGAAGCACGATAAGTGTGAGCTGGCTGGCGCAGCCCTTTGATACCCGCGAGCAAGTGGCGCGCGGCCACACCAATGCCCAGGGCGATTTTAAGATGCGCGTGCCCATCAGCGCGCCCACGCTAGTACAATTAACTTATGAAGGCGAGGAAGCGCCCGTTTTTCTGGAGCCGGGCCAAGCGCTCACCATCAATTTCAACGCCGATAACGTAGCCGCCTCGCGGCAATTTGCCCCCGCCCCCGGCAGCACCGACAAGCACGCCGCCAATGCCAACAACTACCTGCGCGAGGCCGAAAATAAGTACACCGACAACGAAGCCTACCAGGTATTGCCCGAAAACATCAACCTGCTGGAAAAGGCTTTCTTATCGTTTCTGGACTACCGCCGCAGCCACGAAATGAGCTTGTTTCGGCAGGTCGACCGGCGGGGGGCGCTCACGCCGGCCTTTGAGGCTTTTGCGCAAGACGAGATTACCTACGCCTACGCCAACGACCGCCTCACCTACGTAGACCTGCGCGAGCAAACCGCCGGCGACCAGCAGCGCCTGACGCTGTCGCCCACGTACTACGATTTCCTGCGCGATACCGACCTGGTGCCCGGCAACGAACAAGTAACCAGCAGCCAGCGCTACCAAGAGTTTCTACTGAACTACGTGCATTACCAAACGCGTAGCCGCGGCCGCCAGCCCACCGACCCCGACTATTACCCCATTTGTTACCAGCAAGCCGCTCAGCTGCTCAAAGGGCCCATGCGCCCGGTGGTGCTGGGCCGGGTGCTCCTCGAAACCTTCCGCTTTGGGCACATTGCGCACGCCAAGGCGCTGCTGGCCGACTATGAGGCCACCGCCCAGGCCCCGCGCCGCTGGGTAGACCAGCTACGGGCCGCCCAAACCGCCAGTGCGGCCCTGGCCATCGGCAGTGCGGCCCCGGCCCTGCCGCTGCGCACAGCCACCGGCGACTCGCTGAGTTTGGCCAGCTACCGGGGCAAGCTGGTGTACCTCATGTTCTGGGATACCCGCTTCCCGGCCAGCCAGCACGAACTGCCCTTTTTGAAAGAAGTAACCCAGGCGCTGGTGGGGCAGCCCGTAGTAATAGTAGCCGTGGCGCTGGATGAGCAGCTGGGCAGTTGGCAAAAAACCGTGGTGCAAGCCATCCCGCCCCTAACGGGCGTGCAAGCCTACGTGCCCCTCGCGCAGCAAGCCGCCGTGCGCCAGGCCTATGGCCTCGGTAAGCTGCCCGCCGCCGTGCTGCTGGCCGAAGATGGCACCATTCTCGACCCGCATCCCAAGCGCCTAAGCAGCAGAGCTTTGCAGGATGACTTAAAATCGGCCATTGGGCGCGCTGCCGCCTACCGGGCCGTGGCCGTCAGCCGGCTGTGAGCTAGCTAGCCTAGCCTGTTTCATTCTAAAACCCGCCCCACTATCCCTGGGGCGGGTTTTTGGTAATAGCCCACCTGCCAGCCGGGTTCGAAATTGATTTTGAAAGAAATATATTAGTTACGCTGGCCTTAACGTTTAATTTGGCGTATGCGCTTTTAAGCTATTCTCTTCCTCTTCTACTCTATATCTCTGCATTTCTGTGCTGACGCCTTCTCCCAGCGACGACCTTACTATTATCGTAGAGCCTAGTTCGGGTATTATGCGGGTCACTTGGGCGCGCCCACTGCTCACGGCGGGCCTCATCGACTCGTATTATGCGCTACTGGAGGCGGCTGCGAAGGCCAACTGCCGTTTTTGGCACCTTGACCTCCGTATGCGCATCTGGCCGGCGGCCACCTTCACGCACTGGCTCACCGACACGTTTGCGGCGCTGGCCACCCAGCGCCTGGGTGGGCCCGTTTACGTAGCGTGTTGGGTAGGAGCCCGCCACCAGAGCCAGGTGGCCGACCCACTCACGGTAAACATGCAATACGAGGTCGCCAAGGCTGAATTCCACCAGGTTTTTTTTGACAAAGAGCTGGCAGCCAGGTCTTGGCTACTGCAACAGCAAGCCGCCGCTAAGAAGCAAAGCATTGGCTAAGCCCAGCTAGGTAAGCAACTGGCCGGTACTACCTAGCTGATAACTGTTTACGCTAAATCCTCAGTGGCTGCAATGTACAGTTACGCAAATTTCCAATTTGCTGCTAAGTTGAAATTGCCATTTTATCCAGCGTAATCGACTCAACGTTATCACTTGCTAGTGAATGGGCACCCGAAGAGTTTCTCCAACGCGCAGCGTGGGCGCAGGGCGGCTATTGCTAGCCTGAAGCTCGGCCACTGAACAGCCATAGCGCCGCGAAATATTGAAGAAGGTATCGCCAACTGCCACGGTATGAGTATTATATGCCTCGGGTGAGGGCGCGGGCTGCGCCTGCGCGGCGGGGGCACTAAGCCGCAGCACCTGCCCCACTTGCAGCGCCGCCGTTGATGGCAGGCCATTCCAGGCGGCTAGCTCGGTGGGGCGCACGCCCAAGCGGCGAGCTAGGGCATACAGCGTTTCGTGGGGGGCCACAGTGTAGGTGCTGGCTGCTGTGGGCCAAGTGCCACTGGCCGCCGCCACGGCGGGAGTAATCGGGGCTGCTGGCCGCGTGGGGGAGGGCCGCGTTGCCACGGGGGCTACTACTACCGGCCGGCTCACCGGCAGCGACACGGGTACCTGAGTAGTGTGGGCGGTGGGCAGCGTCAATACCGGTGCACCGGGCACCTCGGTTGGTAGCTCTTTGATGGCCGCCAGCTCCTCGCTGTCTTCTTCTTCGACCTCCTCGGTGGGGGCGGGCAAGGGGACCGGGGCTGGCCGCTGGGCCACGGCGGGGCGGCTGCCGGGCAGGGTGCGGTACTCGGCTGCCACATTGCGGGGGCGCACGTGGCTGAGCCACAGCACCAAACCTGGCTGCACGTCCTCGCCCAGGTGCAGGTGGTTGTATGCGAGCAGCGCGTGGCGCAGCACCCCGAAATGCTGGGCAATGGCCGTCAGGCTTTGGCCGGGGCGCACAATGTGGTATTCTTGCTCGGCGGCCTCGCGCTTACGCTCGAAAAAGTAAGGCGACCCCGGAATAAGCAACTCATTCCGCGACAGCTCATTCACCTTCATGAAAAAGCCCAGGCTAGCTTCGCCGCGGGCCGCCAGCGAGGCCGGCGTATCGCCGGGCTGGGCTATGAGGGCGCGCAGGCCATTGATGCGCAGGTACACGGCGGCGACGGGGGCCACGGCTGCCGTGGGCATACTCACCGGCCGGCGCGGCACCGGATTGGTGGCCAGCGGGGCCGCGCCGGCCAGCGGCACTAGCAAGGTGTAGGTGCGGCCATTCTGGGGCACCGTGGAGGATAGTAGCCACTGGTTTAGGCGGGCCACGGCGGCTGGGTCGGCCGAGAGGGAGGCGGCTTGCTGGGTTAGGCTGAGGCCGGGCGTGGCGGGCACTTCGCGCCAGGGCACAAAGGGCACCGCATGCTGCGCGCAGGCGGGCTCAAACACTACTTTCTGGGCCAGAAAATCTAAGATATACACGCTGCTGCTCGCCGTAATGGTCATGCGCGATGCATCGGCATCGGAAGCGCGCGTGTAGGGCTGCACGCCGCCCAAACCCAGGTTGTAGCTGAGCAGGGTATTGACCCAATTGTGCAGGCTGGCGTTGCTGCGCGACAGGTAGCGGGCGGCGGCGCGGGTGCTGGCCGTGAGGTGGCGGCGCTCGTCCACGTTGCGGTCCACAGTCAGGCCGTAATCGAGGGCGGTTTCGCGCTTAAACTGCCAGTAGCCCACCGCGCCGTGCTTGCTTTCGGCATTGCCCTGCAAGGCACTTTCCTGCAAAACCAGGTACCGAAAATCGGCCGGCACACCTTCTTCAGCCAGCACCTGGTCGATGAGTGGGAAGGCCGACTCGGCCAGCGCAATGCGCGCTTCGAGCGAGGCCTGGTGCCGGCACAGGCTGTTTACCTTGGCTTGTACCAGCTGGCGGGCTTCGTAGTCGAGCGTCAGGTGCAGGCCCATCGCGTCGATGGCCGCGGGTACGGTGGGGGTGGGGCCCGCGAGCGCCGAGCGGCTCGCTAACCCCAGCAGCAGTGCCGGGAAAATTTTTTTCATACCTAGAAGCCAGCCAGTGGTTTCCCTCGCGGGAATCGGCAAGTTACTATAAAAAAAATGGGCCGGATATAGCAGCCGGTCAAGATGAAAGTGGGCTATACGCAGAATCGGCGCGCTGGTAGGTAGCTAATCAGCACTACCCTTATGCGCGCCAACTGTTGGGTAGCGGCTTCGTTTTACCTTCACTGGCTGCCATAGCCGGCCCTTTTCGGGCTTGCAGGCATCAGCTATTCCTAGCCGCCGGGCGGGCCGCCAAAGCCGCCACCGCCACCGCCACCGCCCCCACCGCCGCCGGGTGGGCCATCGCCGCCGCGCCCACGCCGGCCGCCACCGGGGCCTTCTTCAGGCGTAGCGGGCACGGTCATATTGGCCGAGCGGATGTTGTAGGTGAACATCAGCATGAAGTAGCGTTGCAGCACGGTGGTTTGCACGTCTTCGGTGTAAGCCGCCGTTACGTTGCGCTGGATGGCGCGGTTCTGGGCCAACAAGTCGAAGGCGTAAAGCTTGATTTCGCCGCGCTGGCCAGGGAAAATCTTCTTGCCAATAGAGGCATTCCAGAGGGCATAGTTCTGGTTGTAGGCGCTGCTCAGGCCCCGGTAAAGCTGGTGCGACACATCAGACTGGATGGAGATGCCCGGCCCTACTATCCAGCTCAGGCGCAGGCGCGTGAGCTGGCTGAAGTAGTTGCTATTTAGCTGGGTATTGAGCGTGTTGCGCACGAAGCTCTTGGTCGAGTTCGACGAGAGCGTGAAATCCAGCCGCTCGCTGATGTTGCTGCTCAACGTGATGGCCCCCGTCAGGGCCGGGGTGCGGGCGTAGTTGAGGCCCCGGTTTACGAGGCCCGGCGTCTGGCTGTAGCTGCCGCCCAGGCTCACGTTGGCGTTGAGCTTTTTATTGAGCAGCGGCTGGCCGTAGTTGGCCAGGGCGCGCACGGAGTACTGCTGCTGCAAGTTGACGGACTGCGTGAGCTGGCCAGCGGCCGGCAGGCGGATGGCCTCGGTGGCATTGTCGGGCACAAACGTGGTGTCGCGGGCCGTTACAATGGTGCGGTTCGAAATGGGGTCCTGCGTATAAGAGCCCGACAGCAGCGCAAAGAAGCTACCCGACCGCTCGGGGTTGGAGGCGGTGTAGCGGGCCACCAGGTTGTGCTGGTATTCCTGCCGCAAACCAGGGTTGCCGATGGTTAGCTGCAAGGGGTTGGAGTTGTTCACCACCGCTTGCAACTGGTTGATGGTCGGCGCGTTGGTATTGGTACGGTAAAACACGCGGATGTTGTGCTGGCGGTCGGGCCGGAACATCAGCATGGCCTGGGGCAGCACGTTCCAGAACGTGTAGCGCACCGGCCCATCGACCGGGAAGGTCTGGTCGCCGCGCAGCTGGGCCACCTGCCCGCTCAGGCCCACCGAAACCTGCAAGGTGCGGGTATTGTAGCGGTAGCTCAGCCCGCCGCCCTGCGTAAGGTAGTGGTTGTTAAAGACGTTGCTCAGGGCCGTATCGAGGCGCGAGTACTGCTGGTCGGCGGCCTGGAAATCGTAAGTGCGCTTATCCGAATTGTTGGGCGCGTAGCTCAGCGAATAGTTGGCTTGCAGCTGGGCGTGCTGGCCCACTGGCTCGGTATACGCCAGGTTGGTGCCGATGCTGCCGCTATGCTGAGTCAGCAGCGACTGCTGGTCGAGGTTAGTCGTAGCGCTGGCCGTGCGCAGCAGGCTGGTGCCGGTGCGGTCGGTGTACGAGCCGGTGATATTGAGCGAGAGCGTGCGGCCTGCCCGCTTGCCCAAGCGGCGGCGCAGCAGCAGGTCGCCCCCAGGATTAATGCCCCGGTTATCAGAGTTATACAGTGTGTTGATGTTGCTCAGCGGGGTGCCGCCGCTAGAGGTTACGCCTTCCAGTATCTTGTTGGCGTTGTTTTGCTGCCACGATAGCCGGGGCCGAAATAGCAGCGAAGTAGCCGAGTCTATCTGCTGCTCAAAGCGGAAGTTGGCCCGGTGGTTATAATTGATGCTGCTCGAAGTTGAGGCTTCGCGGTACAGCGTGTTTTCGGTGTTGGCAAACTGCCGGTTGGTAGTGCTGGTGAGGCCGTTGTTCGAGCGGTTGAAGAAGTAGCTGCCCGTTAGCTCGGTTTTCTTGTTATTCCACGAGTTCGAGTAGTTGAGGCCCGCCGCGTGGGTGGTGCTGATGCCCCCATTCTGGCTCACCAGAAAGTCGCCGGCATTGCCACCACTACCACCACCGCCGCCGCCGCCGCCGCCACCGGTGCCGCGCCCACCGCCGCCGCCACCCCCGGCTGCCGAGTTGCCCACCACGCCCAGCAGGTCGTCGGTGCCGAAGTTCTGCTCGTTCACGTTGTTGCTCTGCGCCAGCACCGTCACGCGGCGGTTGTCATGAAAGTCGTTGAGGTTAAGACTAGTCTTGTAGCGAGTGCCGCTGCCCGTGCCGCCGCCATTGGGGCCTGCGCCCCCCACAAAGCGCCCAAACTGCCCATTGCGAAAGGCTGGCTTGGTGATGATGTTCAGCGTCTTTTGCGTGTTGCCATCGTTGAAGCCCGAAAAGCGGCTTTGCTCGCTCATCTGGTCAAAAATCTCAACCCGGTCGATGGCATCGGCGGGTAGGTTTTTGAGCACGGCGTCGGGGTCGGTGCCGAAAAAGGGCTTGCCATCGACCAGCACCTGCTGCACCTGTTCGCCCTGGGCCTGGGTTTTACCTTGGGCATCGACCTGAATGCCCGGCATCTTACCGATGAGGTCGCCGGCCGTCGCATCAGGGTTGACCTTGAAGGCTTTGGCATCAACACTCGTGGTGTCGCCGCGTTGCACAGTTACTTGCTGGCCAGTCACTTTCACGGTATTAAGCACCGTGCCGCCGACTTGCATCGCCAGGTTGCCTACCTCCACCGGCTGCCCACCGGCCGGCACCGTCAGGGCCTGGCGCTGGTCGCTGTAGCCAATAAATGAAGCCGTGAGCAGGTAGCGCCCAGGGGCCACATTGTCGAGCTGAAACGAGCCGTCGTTGCCCACGGCGGTGCCGGTTTTCACCGAGTCGGGCAGGTGCGTCAGCAGCACGTTGGCCCCGATAAGTGGGCTCTGGTCTTTGGCATCCAGCACTTTGCCGCGCACGGGGCTTTGGGCCTGCGCCGTGAAGGCCAGTAACCAGGCAGCACCCGCTAAGAGTAAAAATCGCATAGAGTTCAGGGAATTACGAACCGCATAGACGCGGCCCGTGGCAAAAAGTTGACTATTAAACCCGACGCAGCAGCAACAAGCCATCGCGCACGGGCAGCAGCAGCGGCACCACGCGGGGGTCGTGCTGCACCTGGTCGTTGAAGGCACGCACGGCTCTGGTGTCGTGGTCATTAGCTTTCAAGGGGTAATCGGGCAGGGCTTTACCACCCCAAAGTACATTATCGACAATGAGCAGCCCACCCGGCCTCACCTGCTTGATTACTAGTTCAAAGTACTGGCCATTATTAATCTTGTCAGCGTCAATAAAGACTAAGTCCCACACTTCGCCGACTAACCCGCCCAAAACGTCGCGCGCGTTGCCGATGTGCAGCGTCACCGCCGCCGAAAGCCCCGCCTGCGCCACGTAGCGCCGAATCCGACTCGCGCGCTCGGGGTTGATTTCGATGGTGTGAATGTGCCCATTCTCCGCTAATCCTTCAGCCAAGCACAGCGTAGCATAGCCCGTGAAAGTGCCGATTTCCAGCACTCTACGCGGCTTCATCAAGTGCGAAAGCATGCTTAGTAGCCGCCCCTGCCAGTGCCCGGTAGCCATGCGCGGCATCAGCAATTGCAAATGCGTTTCGCGCCAAAGCTGATAAAGCAGCGGCGGCTCGGGCTCGGAGTGCTGGTCGGCGTAGGCTTGTATTTGGTCGTCGTTCATAAATAGATAGTGCGTAAAATCGTTTGTCCTTGCGAGCGTAGCAATCGCACTAGCACGGCTCGTCTTGGTGCGATTATCTCGCTACGCTCGCAATGGCAGGCTATTTTTCAAGCTTCACCCCAAAAGGCTCCAGCCGAAACCGATACACCTGAAAACTCGATTTGCCCGGTCCATACGTGTGCGCCACTACCCGCCACAGCCCCTCGTAGCGAAATTGCCACGGGGCGGGCGCCACGTCGATGCGACGAAAAACGCGCACTGGCTGGCCAGTTTCCTGGCTGCGGACCAGGGCGCGGTTGCGGTGGTTAAGGTCTTGGTTGGCTACTTGATGGCCAGTGTCGGCATCGCGCCCGCCGTGGCCGGCGTACCAGAAATAATCGTCGTGAATCTCGTCGTCCTCGTACTGGTCGGCCAGGATAATGCTCTCCGCGCCGTGGGCCACGGTGGCGCACACGCCCGCCCGGCGCGGCCGGTGCTGACCCAGCAGCGACAGCTCAAGGCGCGAGTGAAACAGGTCGCCCGGCTGAGCTGTGCCGACGTGGCCGAACGTGGGGAATACTGTGGCGCGCTTCACTGAGCGTTTATATCAACTTGGGGCTCGTAGAAATGCGCCCGGTGGTAAGCCAAAAAGCTAGGCTCGATGAGGTGCTTTTTGTGAAAAATCAACCGGCCAGACAAACCAAGTAACAAGCCATCATTGGCAATGCCAAAGCTGCCCAAGTCGAATAAAACGTGGTGGTTCGGGCATAAGCACAGCACGTTGGCCAGTATATCGGGGCCGTGGTGGGGCGCGCCCAGCGGCCGGATGTGCGCCGCCTCGGCATACGGGCCGGCTGCGCTCCGCAGCTGCGTGGCGCACACTTGGCAGCGGTAGTCATGCAGCACTTTTACGCGGCGCGTCACGGCGGTATCACGCACCAGGCGCAGGGTAGTACTTTCGCGGCGCGGTGCTGGTCCATAGGCCGCCGCTGGCTCCTGGGCTTCGGAGGCCGCCGAAAATAAAGCGGCTTGCGTGCCGGCTATTGGCTGCGCGGCAACCTCGGCGGCTTCTTCCAGGTCTGGCAGCAATTCCAGCCGAAAGCGCCATACCTGGTGGCCCGCTTTTCCCGGCCCCGCCCAGTAGCTACTGATGCGGTAGAGGCCAGCGTAGCGGTAAAAGCTGCGCCCGGCCTCCGTCACTTTGCGCGTCACGCGCACCGGAAGGCCCGTGAGCACATTGCGCGCCAGCTCGCGGTTGGCTCCGGTCAGGGTTTGGTCGGCTACTTGCTGGTTGGTTTCGGCGCTGCGGCCACCCCGGCCGGTGTAAATAATCACCGCGCCAAAGTCTTCATCATCTTCGTAACCACCCGATAGCACGATACTTTCGGCTCCCTCGCCCTGCCGGGCGCTGATGCCCGCCTGCGTTTGACGGTGCACCCCCGCGCCCCACAGTTCCAGGCGGTTGGCAAACTCATGGCCCGGCACGATACCCGGCACCGAGCCAAAGTGCGAAGAGGACTTAGCCATACCAACTATTACTTGCCCTCCGGCACGTATTGCAGCAAGCTCAGGTTGTCCTCGGCCAGAATTTCGTTGGCCAGGTCGCGCAATTCGCTTGCCGTGACGGCCTCGATGCGGCCGAAAATCTCGCTCAGCGGCTCGATGCGGCCCAGGTCCAGGGTGCTTTTGCCGAGCAATTGCATCAGGCCCGAGTTACTTTCCTCGCTCATGGCCAGCTGGCCCATGAGTTGGTTTTTGGCTACGTGCAGCTGGCTGGTGGTCAGCTCTTTCTCGCGTAGTAGCTTCAGCTCCTTATGCACCAGCCCGAGCGTGCGGTTTAGTTGCTTGCCCTCGGTCCCAAAATAGACCCCAAATAAGCCCGTGTCGGTGTAAGACGAGTAGCTGCTGTCGATGGTGTACACGAGGCCGTATTTCTCGCGCACCGCCAGGTTAAGGCGCGAGTTCATGCCCGGCCCGCCCAGGATGTTATTGAGCATGAAAAACGGGATGCGGCGTGGGTCGGTAATCGGGTAGGCCGGGCCGCCCAACAGGCAGTGCGCCTGCGTAATGGGCCGCGACTCGACCTGGCTCTGGCGCGTGTAACCGCCGAAGGGCAGGCGCGGCCGCTCGCCCAGGCGGGCGGGTATCGGGGCCAATAGCTTGTCGGCCAGGCGCTTCACTTCTTTGAAGGGTAAATTGCTCACCGAGCTGAAAATCAGCCGGTCGGTACGCACGTTCTCATCGTAGAAAGTGTGGAAGTCGGCGCTCTGAAAGCCGCTCACGCTCTCGCGAGTACCAAGGATGTTAACACCCAGCGGATGCTGGCCAAATATCACCGTGTCGAAGTCGTCGATAATGGCATCCTCGGGCGCATCCTGGTACATGCTCATCTCTTCCAGAATTACGCCGCGCTCCTTCTCCACTTCGCGCTCGGGAAATATCGAGTTAAAGGTCAGGTCAGTAAGTAGCTCAAACGCCCGCTCGAAGTGCGTGCTCAGTAGCGTGGCGTAGAAGCAGATTTTCTCCTTAGTCGTGTAGGCGTTCAACTCGCCGCCTACGGTTTCGAGGCGGTTCAGGATGTGAAACGACTTGCGTTTGTGCGTGCCTTTGAAGGCCATGTGCTCCCAAAAGTGCGCAAGGCCCTGCTGATGTGCCTTCTCATCGCGCGAGCCAATGTCGAGCAGAAAGCCGCAATGCGCGATTTTGGTATGCAGTACCTGCTTGTGCAGTAGGCGGATACCATTGGGGTATTCGTGAATTTCGTAGTCTAACATCTAATGCTATAAGCAAAATAAAGCAGCAAAGTTCGGGCCTGTAGCGCGGACTTTCAGTCCGCGCAGTTCGGTGTATCACCAACGCGATAGGCCCTGTGCCCGGCGGACTAAAAGTCCGTGCTACAACTTCTGAGCCCTGAATAAGTCATCACTCGCTTGCAGCAATTTCAACCGCAGCTGCGGATTGTAGCTGCCCGCCGGGTGCGTCGCTAAAAACTCCCGCACCGTGCGCGCCGCCGTGGCCGACTGATACGCCCCCAGCGTACCCTGCAACCACGCCGCCGGGAAAAAAATGTCGCCGGTGAGTTGAATTTCTTGCAATAACTCCAGGCTTTCGGGCAAATATTTCTCCGAGGTAGCCTGCCGCAACGGGTGATGCAGGTAGCCCAGCGCCGCCGTGACCCAGGCTTCCTTCTCCCGGTTTTTATCGTCTTTGAGCGAAGCAAAAAACTGGTCGCGCACCGCCACCTCGGGCGAGAGCGCGGGCATCAAAAACTCCAGCCGCTGGCGGCGGTCTACGTTCTTGATGCGAGCTAGCTGCTGGGGTAGAATGGGTTGCGGCGCAGTGTAGTCGCGCACTGCCAGCGCCAGGGCCAAGCCGGTATAGTCATCCTCAGTCAATTTCACTTGCGCAGGCGGCTGCTGGGTTTGCCAGATTTTGTAGAGCCGCGCCTGGGCAGCGGGGCTGAGCGCAATGCGCTGGTAGGCCTGAAAAAAGAGCTTTTGCGCGCCTGCCGACTGCTGCGCCAGCATCGCCTGCCACAAAACTTCTTCCAAAATGGGGGCGCGGGAGGCACGGGTGCCCGATGGCGTGAATTTCCAGAAAATATCGGTTATCTGGCTGGTCAGGAGCTTGATGTTTAGCTCATTGGTTTCGTGCGCGAGTTGCTGCTGATACGTGTCCAGCAGCTCGCGCCGAGCGCTGCCGCTCTGGTCGTTGAGCATGTTTTCGTAGAGCATGATGTACAGCGCTGCCCGCACGCTGGGCTGGTCGTGCAGCAAGCCCTTGTCGGTCAGGTCAGCAAGCCGGCTGGTCAGATTATTCGACACCGGAAACACGCCGTAGCCCAGGCCGCGGTAGTTGAGCAGCGCGTACACGGGCAGTGGCTGGCCCACGGCCCACGGCACCGCCACCGTGGCCTGGTCGGAGCTAACTGCGCCCGCCTGCACCAGCTGGCCCGCGGGCGATACCAGCGCCACCTCAAACCGCTGCGGCCAGATGCGCGCCGACCCATCCTCCGCCCGCTGATGAATAAGCAGTTGCTTGATTTTGCCGTCCTCGCCCTGTACCTCGTAGCTGAACACCGGCCGGCCGGGCTCGTTCACCCACACCTGGTTCCAGGCGGCGAGGTCGGCAGGCGTGTGGGCATCCAGAATGGCGATGAGGTCGGGCCAGGTGGCGTTGCCGTAGGCGTACTTTTTGAGGTACTCGCGGATGCCAGCCTGAAACGCCGGCTCGCCCATCAGCCCTTCGAGCTGCCGCATCATGATGGGCGCTTTGTGGTAGATGATGTTGCCGTAGAGCGAGCCCGCATCCTGCAAATTGGCCAGCGGCTGCCGGATGGCATTGGCCCCGGCCGTGCGGTCGACGGCGTAGGCGGTGGGGTAGTGGTCGGTGAGGAATTTTAAGAGTTGGTCGTCACCTTTTTCGTCGCCGCCGCTCATTTTGTCGGCCATGAAATTGGCAAATACCTCCTTCATCCACACGTCGTTGAACCAACGCATGGTCACCAAGTCGCCAAACCACATGTGGGCCGTTTCATGGTTGATGAGGTTGCGCCGGGCCAGCTCCTGGTCGCGGGTCGCGCCTTGGTCGAGAAACAAGCTAGCGGCCTTATAATCAATGGCTCCGACGTGCTCCATGCCCCCGTACTGGAAATCGGGAATAGCCGTAAAATCGAACTTCTGAAACGGATATAGAATGCCGGTATATTCCTCCAGAAAGCTAATCGCCCGGCCGTGCTGCGCGAAGATGGTGGGCACGCTAAGCCGCAGCTTGGTCGAGTCGGTTTCGCGGTGCAAAAAGCTCATGGGGCGACCGTTTACCTGCTGCGTCAGCCGCTGAAACTTACCCGCCGCGAATGAAAACAGGTAGGTGCTAATGGAATCGGAAGGCGCGAAGCGATATACCTTAAACCCCGGTACGCGCCCATCGAGCGTAGCAGCGGTAGAGTCAGCAAACATGCCATTGGCCAAGGCCTGCCACTGGCGAGGCACCTGAAGCGTTAGGGTAAAAACGGCCTTCAAATCGGGCTGGTCGAACACCGGAAACACCGTGCGCGCCCGGTCGGGGACCAGTAGCGTGTAGAGGTAGTCGTCGTTGCGATTAAGCGACTGGTCGCCGGCCGTAAAGTTGATTTTTACTTCATTACGGCCTGTTTGCAAGGCGCTGGCCGGCAGTAATAGGTGTTCATTGCGATAGTCGATGGGCACCGAGCGGCCGTTGACACCCACGCTGTGCAAGTGGTCGGCCGAAGCTTTGAAATCAAGTTGGAGCGGCTGGCGTTTGTCGCGCAGCGTGAACGTAATAACCTCATTCCCGCTAATGGGCTGGGTTTTCTGGCTCGGAATAATCAGGTCGAGCGAGTAGGCGAGGTGGCTGAGCAGCTGCCGCCGCGCCTCAGCCAGTGGCTGCGAAACACCCGTTTCGACGGGCAGGGTAGGGGCGGTAGCAGTGGGCACGGCGTGGCGCTGACAAGCCGCCGCGAGCAGCGCAAGGAGCCCACCCGCCAGCCAGCAGGAAGTACGATAAAGAGTCATCAGAAGCAAAAGGTACTATCAAAAACCACCAGCGACTAGCTCGCTGAGCGTGCAGCGGCGCGCCAGGCCTGCGCCTCGGCCAGTACGGCCAGCAGCTGCCTGGTCTCCATCTCGCGGGCGCAGCGAAAGTGCCCCAGCGGGCAACGCGCATGCCCATGCAGCCCGCACGGCCGGCACGCCAACGGCCCCGGATGCTCCACCACGCGCGCAAACGTGCTCAGCGGCCCAAACCCAAACGCCGGCACCGTGGAGCAAAAAATAGCGCACACCGGCGCATCTACCGCCGAGCACAAGTGCATCGGGGCCGAGTCATTCACATAATTCAGCACCGCTCCGCGCATGAGCGCCGCCGACGCCAGCAGCGACAATTTGCCCGACAAATTCACCAGGCCCGGCCGGTTGGCGGCCTGGGCCAGCCGCTCGCAGGCAGCGGTATCAGGTGGCCCGCCGAGCAAGTACACTGGCAGCTCAGGTGGCAAGGCGGCTAGCAGTTCCAGCCATTTCTCTTCGGGATACTGCTTGGTAAACCACACTGAGGTGGGCGCTAGGCAGATATAATTTGCCGCGGCGGCATAGGGTGCGGCGGCGGCTTCATCGGCCGTCGCAGGATAAAGCTTAGGCTTAAGGTGTAGGCTATCAGTAGTCAATAAGCTAGCATTTCGCTGCACCTCGTGCGTACCATCGCCGATGGTGTGCGGCACGCACCGCGTAAAAAACCGACTAAACGGATTCTCGGCAAAACCCACCCGCTCGGGCGCACCCGCAAACGCCGTTAGAAAGCCCGTGCTGGCGAAGCGTTGCAACGTCACGACGCGGCTGTAGTCCGCCCGCCTAATCTGCTGCAACAGCCGCAGCAGATTAGGGTATTTCTTAGTCTTTTTATCCCAGATGAGCACCTGCCGCACGTGCGGATTGCCGGCTAGCAGCCCTTCATTGCCGCGCCGCACCAAGACGTCGATAGGCGTAGCTGGCTCGTTCAGCGCCAAATACTCGACCAGCGCCGTGGCCAGGATTACGTCGCCAATAAAAGCGGTTTGGATGAGTAGAGTAGCAGGCGTAGCAGTAGGCATAGGAGGCTCCAAAGGTACTTTCTCCAATAGAATAGCGAGCCATGATGCGGCCTTCACAGTGGGCAGCAAGGAGCACCAGTTCGTGCATAGTCGCTCCCATGCTTGCTTAGAAAAGCTCCCCTGGTTGGTAGCGCCGCGGCAGATTTTCACCTAGCTTCACCAGCTGAAACGCCTATCCAGTTAAGTATGAGCGATATTTTTTTCTTTTTTGGGATATTGTGGGGATTTGCGCTGCTGGTTTTGCCATTGCTGACGCTGCTGCATGAGCTAGGCCATGCGGTGCCCGCCCTATTGTTCACCCGCGCCGATGTAACCATGTATTTGGGCTCGTATGGCGACCAAACCAACTCTTGGCGAGTGAAAATAGGCCTGCTGGAAGTCTACATGAAGCGCAGCTTATTCTGGAGAACAGGCCTTTGCGTGCACACCGGCAGCAACTTGAGTAAGGCCGAGAACTGCGTAATAATCCTGGGTGGGGTGCTGGTATCTGTGCTGGTGGCGGCGCTGGGCTTTTATGCCGCCCTGGCTGGCAACCTGCATGGGGCCGTGAAGCTGTTTATGTTTCTGCTGGTGCTGTTTGCGGTGGTCAGCTTAGTGACAAATCTGGTGCCCAGCCAGCGCGGCGGCCTGCCCAACGACGGCCTGCTCCTAAAGCTGCTCCTGGCCGGCCGTGGCCTGGCCGTATCATTTACCCCAGAGCTGAAGGCGCTCATTGGCCAGTCCCGGGCGGTAGCCATTGACTTGGGCTACGACTATATATCGACGCTCCATCTGCTGCTGGCCGATTTGGCCATGCCCTATCCCTATTCGCTGGCGGGCCTGTTCTTTCCGGACCCCGAAGCGCGGGCCGCCTTTTACGAAAGCCAGCGACTAGGCCCAGCTAACCTGGCAGCCCGCTCGCTGCCCCTGACAGTAGAATTTGAAGAGGCGCTGAAACTAGCCCCAATGTCCCAGCCCCAAGGCTTTCGCTCAGAGCTGTATCCCTGCCACCTATTCCTGGCGGCCAGCCAAGTAGCCAGTTCTGAATTTAGTCAGCTGGTACCGGCATCCTCCAGTTTGTATCAGCAGTTACTAGCCTATTACCGCACATTCGATGAGTTGATGGGTAGCTGATTATAAGTAGTATATAAAAAAAATCCCGCCAACGTAAGTCAGCGGGATTTTTTATAGAAGCTGGTAGCTAACTGATTACTCGGCAGCTGGCGCGGCGCTCATTTTATCCAGCGCGTCCATTACTTCTTTCACGTGGCCACGCGAGGTTTCGAGCATCGCTTTCTCCTCGTCGTTGAGCTGCAATTCAATCACGCGCTCCACGCCGTTTTTGCCCAGGATAACCGGCGCGCCGAGGTACACGCCGTTGATGCCGTACTCGCCTTGCAGCTCCAGGCACACCGGAAACACGCGGCGCTGGTCGCGCACAATGGCCTCCACCATTTGGGCGGCCGCCGCGCCGGGCGCATACCAGGCGCTGGTACCCATGAGTTTCACCAGCTCGCCGCCGCCCACGGCGGTTCGCTGCACGATAGCATCCAACTCAGCTTTGCCAATGAGTTCGGTAACCGGGATGCCGCCCACGGTGGTGTAGCGGGGCAGCGGCACCATAGTGTCGCCGTGGCCGCCCATAAGCACGGCCTGAATGTCTTTGGGGCTCACGTTCAGCGCTTCGGCGAGGAAGGCGCGGTAGCGGGCCGTGTCCAGGATGCCGGCCATGCCGAATACTTTTTCGCGAGGCAGCTTTGCGGTGAGGTGCGCCTGATAGGTCATCACGTCGAGCGGATTCGACACGACGATAATGATGGCGTTGGGGGAGTGGGCCACTACCTGCTCAGTCACCGATTTTACGATGCCGGCGTTGGTCGCGATAAGGTCATCGCGGCTCATGCCGGGCTTGCGGGGCAGGCCCGAGGTGATAACCACTACTTCGGAGCCCGCCGTGCGGCTGTAGTCGTTGGTGACGCCCACGGTGCGGGTGTCGTAGCCGATAATGGGCGATTTCTGCCAGATATCGAGGGCTTTACCTTCGGCAATACCTTCCTTGATATCAACCAGCACTACTTCGTTGGCGATTTCACGGGTAGCAAGCACATCGGCGCAGGTAGCGCCCACGTTGCCAGCCCCAACTACGGTAACTTTCATGGGGTGAAAATAGGGGTGGGAAAAACAGCGTCGGCCCCGGCCGACGCGGTAAAAGTACACCCAAAACCCAGCCGCTGGTGATGAATTTGTAGCATAAGCTTTAGCTTGTGCGTGCGTAACTCAGGCCGACCGACCGACGCACAAGCTAAAGCTTATGCTACAAGACATTATCCCTCAAAGCTAGCATCGACGTGCAGCCGGATTTCATCGCGAATCTGCTCGGCCGATAGCCACTCCTCGTTGTTGGCCGAGTCGTAGTGGAAGTTCTCCGGCACGCGCTTACCGTCGAAATGCGTGATGAATTTCTCGACATCCCACGGCGGCGTGGCGGGCAGAATGACGTAGTAGCGAGGCAGTTCCACGGTGCTCAGCGCGTCAGTTTGGGTTATCATCTCCTCGTGCAGCTTCTCGCCGGGGCGGATGCCGACAATCTTCTGCTCGCAGTCGGGGCCTATGGCGCGGGCCACTTCCGTGATTTTATACGACGGAATTTTGGGCACGAAAATCTCACCGCCCCAGGCATTTTCCAGCGCGTAGAGCACGAGGTCCACGCCTTCTTCGAGCGAGATGTTGAAGCGCGTCATGTCGGGGTGCGTGATGGGCAGCACGCCCGTGCTGCGCTGCTGCAAGAAGAACGGCACCACCGAGCCCCGCGAGCCGATTACGTTGCCGTAGCGCACCACCGAGAGACGTAAATCACGGGCGCCCTTCATGTTATTGGCAGCTACGAAGAGCTTATCCGAGCACAGCTTGGTTGCGCCGTAGAGGTTGATGGGTGCGGCGGCCTTGTCGGTGCTGAGCGCTACCACGTCTTTCACGCCGCAGTCGAGGGCGGCGTTTATCACGTTTTCGGCCCCGAAAATGTTGGTTTTGATGCACTCCATCGGGTTGTATTCGGCGGCTGGCACCTGCTTGAGGGCGGCGGCGTGCACGATGATATCGACGCCTTCGCAGGCGCGGTGCAAGCGCTGGGCATCGCGCACATCGCCAATGAAAAACCGAATGGCCGGGTACTTGCTGTGCGGAAACTCCTGGCTCATCTCGTACTGTTTCAGCTCATCGCGCGAGAACACGATAACCCGCCGCACCTGCGGAAATTGCTTGAATACAGTACGAACAAATTGCTTGCCGAAGGAGCCGGTGCCGCCCGTGATGAGCAGCGACTTGCCGTTGAGGTCGAGGGCCATTGAAAAATCTAGTAGGAAACCACAAAAATAGGCAGCGCCTCAGCAAGGCGCTTGCAAACGCCCATCATGTAGCGCACAACGCAGCATCTTGCATGTCTTACGTCTGCGAACGTTGGAGAATACTGCATCACGCGAGATGCTGCGCGTAGCGCTGCATGACAACGGCTAAACACTCAGCGCTCGCACCAACTCGGCCAGCCGAGCCGCCTGCCCCCGGCGCGAATACTGCGCCGGCGTAGTATCGCGCAGGTCGAGGTCTGAGCTTTGCAGCCACTGTTGCACCAGTTGCTCCAAGGTGCTCAGCATCAAAGTGTAGTTGTCGTAAGGCAATATTTGCCCCGCGCCAGCTTCACGTAAAATATCATCAGCATCGGAGCCAGCCGGGCCTACACAAAGCACAGGTTTGCGAGCCGCCAGGTATTCAAAAACTTTACCAGGCAAAATGCCTCGATTCAATGCCACATCAGGAATAGCCATCAACAAAACGCTGCTGGTAAGTAAATAAGCCACCGACTGCTGATGCGGCACAAAAGGTAGAAACTCCGCCACGTCACCCAACCCAGCCGCTGCCACTTGCTCACGAATGCCCATATCAACTTGCCCTACGAAGCGCAGCCGCCACGGCACCTGTGGGTAGCGTTGCTGGCACTCGGCAACAGCTTTTAGCAGGTTCTCAATGCGATAGCGCGCCGTAATAGTACCTGTATGAGTAATCAACAGGCAGTCGGTTGGTGGGGCCGAAGGCTGCTGAAAATCAGGCTCATCATAGCCATTGGGCAGCACCACAATTTTGCCTTTGGCCAGGTCAGGCAGCTTGCGACGAAACAGGCGCTCCGTCTCGGGGCTGGTCACGAGTACGGCATCGGCGCGGGTGAGGACTTGGCGCTCGTAGTGGGCATCGAGCCACGCGGCGGGCGGCGTGCGGTGCAGGTCCTTAGTGTAGTAAATGTCCGTCCAAGGGTCGCGCAGGTCGGCGAGCCAGTGCAGACCGTATTTCTTTTGAATCTCTAAGCCAATGAGTTGGGTCGAGTGCGGCGGTGAGGACGTGAGTACCGCATCGAATTTCTCGCCGGCGGCCAGCAACTTGTCTACCGCCGCCAGCGCGTAGCGGTTCCAACCCCGGCGCGGGTCGGGTAGAAAGAAATTGCCCCGCACAAAGCGCATGGCCTGCTGCGTAAAACTGGGCTTGCCCTCGTTGGCAAAGCCGCCGTGGGGCACCGCCCGCCCCGTTAGTTTCTGGTACGATTCAAAGGGCTCCAGCGTGGGCGTGCGAATGACGCGCACGCTCGGCGGCACCTCGTGCAGCAGGCTTTCGTCGCGCACCGGGTAGCTGGCCTGGTCGGGGTCGACGGTGATTACGGTGGGCTCTACGCCCAGCTCAGGCAGGTATTTCACCCATTTCAGGCACCGCTGCACGCCGGCCCCGCCCGAGGGCGGCCAGTAATAAGTAAGCACGAGTAGGCGCAGGGGTGAAGCAGGCATGAGAATTCCGCAGTAGATTCAGGCAGCAAAACTACGCTTAGGCTACAGCCGCGCCGGTTGTACCTTTGAAATTCAAATAGGTCGTTCGGTGTTTACTACCTTATCCGACCTTGCGAAAAACTTGGGCAAGCCCGAAAATTCGCCCTTAGCCGCACTACTATGTTCGATAATCTCTCCTCCAAGCTCGACAAAGCCATTAAGACCCTCAAAGGGCAAGGCTCCATCTCGGAAATCAACGTTGCCGCCACCATTAAGGAAATTCGGCGGGCGCTGGTCGATGCCGACGTTAACTATAAGGTTGCCAAAGAAGTAACCGACAAAATTAGGGAAGAGGCCATGGGCCGCGACGTGCTCACGACGGTGTCGCCGGGCCAGCTCATGGTCAAAATCGTGTACGACGAGCTGACCCAGCTTATGGGCGGCGAAAAGCAGGACATCGTCATCAAGGGCGACCCGGCCGTGGTGCTGCTTTCGGGCCTGCAAGGCTCGGGCAAAACGACCTTCGCCGGCAAGCTTGCCAGCTTTATTAAAAAGCAGAACCGCACCGTGTTGCTGGTGGCGTGCGACGTGTACCGCCCTGCCGCTATCGACCAGCTTAAAGTGCTCGGTGAGCAGATTGGAGTAGAGGTGTACTCGGAGCCGGAGAATAAAAATCCGGTCGAGATTTCGCAGAACGCCATTGCCTACGCCAAGAAAAACAACAAGAAAGTAGTCATCGTGGACACCGCCGGCCGCCTGGCAGTGGACGAGCAGATGATGCGCGAAATCGAAGCCGTCAAAAAAGCCATCAACCCCAGCGAAACGCTGTTTGTGGTGGATTCGATGACCGGCCAGGACGCCGTAAACACCGCCAAAACCTTCAACGACCGCCTCAATTTCGATGGCGTGGTGCTCACCAAGCTCGACGGCGACAGCCGCGGCGGCGCGGCCCTCTCGATTCGGGCGGTGGTGGAGAAACCCATCAAGTTCATCTCGACGGGCGAGAAAATGGAGGCGCTCGACCTCTTTTACCCCGACCGTATGGCCCAGCGCATCCTGGGCATGGGCGACGTGATTTCGCTGGTAGAGCGTGCCCAGCAGCAGTTCGACGAGGACGAAGCCAAGCGCATCAACGCTAAAATCCGCAAAAACCAGTTCGACTTCAACGACTTCCTCGGCCAGCTCGAGCAAATCAAGAAGATGGGCAACCTGAAAGACTTGGTCGGCATGATTCCGGGCGCATCAAAAATGATGAAAGACGTCGAAATTGACGACGACGCCTTCAAGCCTGTCGAAAGCATCATCCGCTCGATGACCAAGCAGGAGCGCGCCCAACCCGACCTCATCAACGGCTCGCGCCGTCGTCGCCTCGCTGCTGGTTCCGGTACTGATATTCAGCAGGTAAACGCCCTGATGAAGCAGTTTGAAGATATGCGCAAAATGATGCGCACCATGAACAAAATGAGCCAAACTAAGGGCGGCATGGCCCAAATGGCCAAGATGATGGGCGGCATGAAAGGCGGCGGTATGCCGGGCATGGGTCGGCGGTAGGGCCTTTCTAGATTGTTCTCATGGAGACTATCACCGACATCTCGCAGCTCGACTTGAGTAAGTCGTACACCTACGCCGATTACCTAAGTTGGAAATTTACCGACTTAGTGGAATTGGTGCGGGGCCGTGTGATGCGTAAAATGTCGGCTCCTACTGAGGCGCATCAACAATGCTCTTCTAATTTGCAGGGTTTGGTCTGGAATTATCTTAGGGGTAAGCCTTGCCGGGTGTACGCTGCGCCTTTCGATGTGCGGTTGCTACGGAGCACTGGCAACGGCGATGCGCAGGTGCGAACCGTAGTGCAGCCTGACCTCTGCGTGATTTGCGACCTGACTAAGCTTGACCGACGTGGCTGCGTCGGGGCACCTGAATGGATTATCGAAATTATTTCACCGGGCACCACTACACACGACACCAAAACCAAGTTTGACCTGTACGCTGAGAATGGGGTAGGGGAGTATTGGATAGTATATCCAGGCGAGCAGAATATTGCCGTTTTTGTGTTACAAAACGGCGAATACCAAACTATGGGCGAGTACTACGAACCGGGCTTGATAACCAGCCACACGCTGCCCGAATTCCAATTGGAATGGGCCGACGTATTTGAAGGCGTACAATAACTAAGCCGCTATCTGGCAATGCAAAAGCCCCAGCCGTGCGAGCGGCTGGGGCTTTTGCGTTATAATTCGTAAATTATTCTTTTGCGACCCGCACCCGCCCAACGGCTGCCGGGCCGTTATTTTGCTGATTCCCCGCCCACGCCGGCCGCATCTGCGTAATTCACGCACCCTGCCATATCTGCGATTTTATGAAGCTCTTCAAGTCTGCCGACCTTATCCGCAAAAGCAAGTACATCAGCCGCGACCTCAGCTGGTTGCGCTTCAATTACCGCGTGCTCGACCAGGCCAAAGACCCCGGCCGCTCGCTGTTTGATAAGCTGCGGTTTTTGAGCATCACTAGCTCTAACCTCGACGAGTTTTTTATGATTCGGGTGGGGTCGCTATACAATTACCTCGACTATGGCAAGGAGCGCGTCGACTACTCGGGCCTGCGCGAATTGCCGTTTCGGCGCAAGCTGCTCGATTTTGCCCACCGCTTCGTCAATGACCAGTCGCTGACGTACTTAAACGAGCTCAAGCCGCAGTTTGAGAAGCAGGGTTTCAGCATTCGGCGAATGCCCGAGTTGACCGAAGTAGAGTTGAAAAAGGTTGAAGGCTACTTCAAAAATACGGTTTTTCCGCTGCTCACGCCGATGGTGTACGACTCGTACCACGGCTTCCCGCTCATCATGAACCAGGTGCTGACCTTCGGCGTGGTGACGCGAGGCCTGAGCACGGCTGAAGTCGGCAGCATGGCCCCGGCTTCGGTGCCCGACATGGACAAAGGCCAAGAGCGCCTCACCTTCGTGCAGATTCCTCAAAACCTGACGCGCTTCTTCGAAATCACGCGCAAGGACCGGGTGGTGTTCGTGCCCATTGAGGAAATAGTACGGGAAAACCTGCCTAAGCTCTTCCGCAATGTGGAAATTATATCGGCTGATTTGCTGCGCATTACGCGCAATGGCGACTTCACGTTGGAAGAATCAGAGGACATTGATACCAACTTTATCAAGGAAATTCAGGCGGGCTTGAAAACCCGTAAGCGCGGCCGCGTAGTACGTGTGGAGGTTGAGCCAGATGCTTCGGCTTACCTGATGAATATTCTGCGTGAGCGCTGGAATATTGACAATGGCAACATATTCGTTATTCCCGGACTGCTTGATTTAAAAGGTCTTAACCAGATTCTTCGCTACCCGAGCTTCCGGGGCAAGGGGGCCAAGCAGCCCGCGCCAGTAGCGCCGCTGAGCTTGCCCGATGGCGCGGAGGAGAACATGTTTGAGTACCTCAAGCACCACGACGTACTGCTGCATCACCCCTACAACAGCATCGAGCCGGTGGTGCGCCTGCTGGAGCGCGCCGCCGAAGACCCGCAGGTGCTGGGCATCAAGCAGACGATTTATCGCCTGGCCGAAGACTCGCGGGTGACCGCCGCGCTGCTCAAAGCCGCCGAGAATGGCAAGCACGTTTCGGTGCTTTTTGAGGTGAAGGCGCGCTTTGATGAGGAGCGCAATATCCGGGAAGGGGCGCGGCTTGAAAAGGCCGGCTGCTTCGTTATCTATGGAGTGGGTAAGTACAAGACCCACACCAAGATGCTGATGATTATCAGGAAAGAAGGGGAGAAGGTGACGCGCTACGTGCACATCGGCTCGGGCAATTACAATGAGCAGACTTCGCGCCTCTACACCGACCTCAGCATGCTGACTACTAACGACACGTATGGCCACGACGTGTCGGAGTTTTTCAACGTAATTACCGGTCACTCGCAGCCCGACGACTACGAGTACCTCATTACCGCGCCTAAGGATATGCGCCAGCAGCTTATCCACCTGGTGCGCGAGGAGGCGAAAAATGCCAAAAAAGGCCTGCCCAGCGGCGTAGTGATAAAGATGAACTCGCTGGAAGACCGGGAGTTGATTGATGAGTTTTATAAGGCCAGTAAGGCCGGGGTGCCCATCCGCTTTATCGTGCGGGGCATCTGCTGCCTGCGGCCGGGCCGGCCGGGGCTAAGTGATAACATCGAGGTGCGCAGCATCGTAGGCGAGTATTTAGAGCACGCGCGGCTATTCTACTTCCACCACGGCGGCGAGGCGCGCCTCTACGCCGGCTCGGCCGATGCTATGGTGCGTTCGTTTGACCGGCGCATCGAGGCGTTGTTCCTCATCACCAACCCGCAGTTGCGGCGCGAGGCTATTAGTATTTTGCAGCTAAATCTGCTTGATAATCAGAACAGCTACGTCATGCGGGAGGATGGCGCATACATTCGCCAGCAGCCTGCGCCTGGCGAGTTGGCCGTGAATATTCACCGCGATTTCTACCGCCGCCCCGACGAAGCCCAACTAGCCCAGGCTACGCCCGAAGGCCTGCTAGCCCTGTTGCACGAGCAAGCTGCCCAGCGCCTACGCCTGGCGGCTGCCGAAGCCGAAGCTGCCACAGTTGCTTCGGTTGTTCCGGTAGATGTGGAAGATGGTGCCGATACCTTCGGCCAAGGCGAAGTGATAATGGAAGAAGAGGTAGAAAATGAAGCTGATATAGCTGCTACAGTGGTGGATGAAACGGCGTAGCAATGTAAAACGGAGTGGCACTCCGTTTTACGACTATACTTACCCCAATGGGCCGTTTTCTACGTCGGCCACTGGTAGTTTGCTGGGGTGTTCGCTGGGGCTGATTTCATCGAAATACTGCTCAAACAAGGCCTGCAACATGCCGTCCTTTAGGCCGATATCGGGCACTATCATGTTGCTGATGCCGGCCCATTCCATGGCCGAGAGGTAGATGTGGCCGGCTGGCACTATCACGTCGGCGCGGTCGGGGTTGAGCATGGCCACGTTGATGCGCTCGCTCATGGTGAGGTTGCCGAGGCGCTCTAGCAGGGCCTGCACGCTACGGCGGGTAATGGGCTTGGTGGGCGAGGCCGGCGACATGCTGTAGAGCTTACCAATATTGCCGCCCGTGCCAATAGCGCGGGTGATGTGGTAGCGACGGGCATTCTCACGCACCCACTCTTCCATACGCTGCCAAAGGCCATTCATTTGCTCTACGGTGCGGCCGCTTTCTTCCTGCTGCATGCGCCGGATGGAGCCGATTTCGAATGACTGCGCGGCCACCTTGCGGCGGTTGTGGTAGATGTTGAACTCGGTGCTGCCGCCGCCCACGTCGATGTGCAGGTAGTGGCGGTTGTCTTCAAGCAAATGCTCGATTACACGATTGATATAAGCGGCTTCGGCTTGGCCATCAATTACTTGCACCGTTAGACCTAGCTCTTGCTGAATGCGCTCGGCTATCGCCGCTCCGTTGGTAGCCGTGCGCATGGCCGAGGTGGCGCAAATGAGGTGGTGCGATACTTCGTGCACCTCCATCAAGAGCTTGAGGGCGTGCAAAAACTTCACGAACTTATCGGCCTTGGCGGGCGGAATCTCGCCGGTGGCAAACACGTCTTCGCCCAGGCGCAGCGGGTAGCGCACGTACTCGACGCGCTTGAGGCGGTAGCGGCCATTGTAAAACAGCACTGCCGAAATCTGGCAGCGCACGGCGTTGGAGCCGATATCGATGGCGGCTAATTTGGTAAGCTGGTACTCCATAGACCGCAGATTTAACGGATTTAACGGATTTCGCAGATACGCCCGCTGCGCGGGCTGACGATGCGTTGTCCAGTGATATAAGCTACAAAGTTGGGTTAAGTTGGCCGTTCATGCCACTATTGCATCCACGCAGCCCGCACGGCGGGCGTATCTGTGCCCTACTTCAACGCAGAAATACGGCCCAATTTCATCGCCCATCGCCTAGTCAGCCCCGCAGGGGCGTATCTGCGAAATCCGTTTGAATCTGCGGTCCGGATTAGTTGTCGCCGTTGATGAGGTTGACGACAAGCGTGGCCATTGTGTCTTTGTCTTCGGGCTTGCTTTCGGCGATGAGCAGCGTGAGAGCTACCAAGGCATTATCGGCCAAGCGCCGCGAGCCGTTGGGGTGATAGAGGCAGCCGTTGCGGTCGAGAAAATACACGAATAGGAAGGCTGCAATACGCTTATTACCATCTGAAAATGAGTGGTTCTTCACCACAAAATACAGCAGATTAGCCGCCTTTTCTTCCACGCTTGGGTACATGTCCTGCCCGCCAAAGCTCTGGTAAATCGTGCGTACCGAGCTTTCAAACGACTGGTCTTTCTCGCGGCCAAATAGCTCGGAGCCACCAAATTGCACTCGCAAGGCATTGATGGCTTGACGGGCGTTTTCAGGCGTTAGTTCAAAGGCTTCATTTCCTGGGGCAGCTACCGTGTCGGGGGCTACGCGCAGGCGCTGGTGGTCGTACTGGTCGAGTACATCGAGGGCGCGGGCGTAGTCGCCCAAGATGCGGAGCAGCGCGTCGGATTGGTCGGCGGTTAGTTCTTGGTTGCTGGCCACCTCCGCTTGTAGCTGCACCAAGCGTTTGAGGTCGGCGAGCTGGCGGGCGTTTTCACGCAAGCGCTTTTCATTCAGCACGTAGCCCTGCACGAGGTATTGGCGCAATACCTGCGTGGCCCACTGGCGAAAATTAGTGCCACGTGGTGACTTAACCCGGTAGCCAACCGAGATAATAATATCGAGGTTATAAGCAGTTGTCAAGTAATCCTTGCCATCTGCAGCAGTTATCCGGGATTTCCGGACAACTGCTTCTTCCACTAATTCTCCCTCTCGAAAAATATTGCGAATGTGTTCACTGACAGTCTTTTTAGAGATATCAAACAAAACAACCATCTGCGCTTGCGTCAGCCACACGGTATCGTGGTCGAGCTGCACATCGAGGCGGATTTGCCCGTCGGGCGACTGGTAAAGGAGGACGTCTTGAGTAGCGGTGGGCTGCATGCGAGGCAAGTAGATACTAGCTGAACAGCAAAGCTATACCCAATTACTAAAGAGTATATCTAAAAATTGCTGAATTATGCTAAAAAACTTCGCCCAAATTCAGCGCCAAACCTCGCGAGCCATCGATGCCAAAACCGTAGTCGATAGCCAGATTGGTGCGCGACGATTTATTAAGATTGATACGTAAACCACCGCCCACGGCCGGGGCTATTTTCTCAAAGCTGCCGTCTTCAACCTGCCCTCTTACTACGTTCAATTCCGTGACGCTTTGCGCGTTGGCAAATACCACACCGCCCAACAAGTGGTTGCGGGTGATGGCAAAGCGGTATTCGGCTTCGCCGTACACCAGGTTTTTGCCTCGAAAGCGGCCCTGAATATAGCCCCGCCCCAGGTTGCTGTAAGTATCCCAGCCAGTGGCGGGTAAATCCAGGAAAGGCGGATTTCCATTGATAGTCAAGGCATTGTATGACCACAGCGCCAGGATATTGCTCGAGCGGGGCGAAGGATGTATATAAAGGCGGCCTTCGAGCAGCAGCGTTTGGTAGCTGGTGCTGCTGCCTAAGGCTTTCAGATTGGAGCGATACTGGGCGTTGAAATAGTAGCCGCTCTGTGGGTTGATGGCGTTGGTGCGGCCATCGTGCAGCAGCGTAAAAACCGGCCCCGACGACAGCGAGCGGCCCGATACGCCATACCGGTAGCGCGAAATAGCCGCTACTTCGCGGCGATTATTGCGGCTGATAATATTCCAATGGTCGTCGAGCTGGTAGCCCAGGCCCACGTACCAATCTGGCGCAAAGCGGCGCAGCACGGTCTGGTAAAACCGAAAATACTCGTAGTCCATCGACACCACGCCTTCATTGGTGGAGGTGTACATGCCCAGGCCATAAGTGCTTTGTGGGTAGTGCATTACGCGCCAGTCGCCCACAAACGCCCACTTGTTGCTACGAGTCCAAATGGCCGAGGTGGCCGTGAAAATAAGCTGATGGTTAAGCGTATAAGTGGCCGAGCCCACCAGCGTCGATACATTGGCCTGCGAGCGCCGAAACGCCAGGCTGAGCGCCAGCCCAACGAGGCTGCTGGTTTGCTGCGTGTAGCCCACCACGGGCACCAGCAGCAGGGCGTGGTGCCCCGGCCGCAGGCCCACCGAGTCGTGGGCCGCCAGGCGCGGGTAGAACTGGTGCGCTACGTCGGCTACATCGTGCGGGGCCGCCGGCAAGGTAAGCGGCGCAGTGGGCTGGGCCTGCGCAACTAATCCAAACAGACACAGCCCGAGCAACCAGCCACCACGGCAGAGCGATTGTGCTAACCAAAAAGCGAAAAGTCGAGCCAAAGGAACCGAAATACAAGCGCTACGCCGCCCCGCCAACCAACAGCGGTTGGCGAAACGCAGCCGGAGCAACAGACTCCAAAAGCTACCCAAGGTTCAATACGCAAGAGGGAATATTGCGTGAAATCGGCCAATTAGCCGGTCACGTCGACTCAGCAAGCAGTTTGGACAGTTCTAAGGTAAGCCCAGTTTTGAAATCAGGTTTTGAATTGCCTATTTATCAATGCGAAAGCCCAGCCCAAACTGCACCAAACTATTCTCTTCCGAAACCTGGTACGACACCGAAAACGCCAGCGTTTCCACAATGGGAGCGAGGTAAAAACCGCCACCGTAGCCCGCGTGCCAGCCGCCCGGCGACGCGCCCTGGTAGTACACCCGGCCTTGGTCGTAGAAGCCAAACAAGCCGTAGTAGAAGGGCAAAAAATGGTTTTTGCTCTGGCCCAGCGCAAAGCGCAGCTCAGTGTTGTAGTACAAACTGGCGTCGCCGGTGAAGCGGTTGCGGTAGTAGCCGCGCAGGTTTTCGGCTAAGCCTAGACTGGTGAGTTTGTAAAAGGGAATATGGTCGGAATTACCATAGTTTTTGGCCCCGCCGCCCCGTAGCGCCAGCGTGATGGGAATGCCGATGCGGGCCGTGCCCAAATATTCAGCCGAGCCCTGCGTGAGGCCATAAAACTCTTTATAGCCAGAGAGTTGCCGGTACGAATCGTGGCGCACTACCAAGCGCACGCCGCGCTGGGCAAATACCCGACGGTTGCGCAAATCAATGTCCAGCAGCGCATTTAAACCCACGAGGCGCTGAAAATCGGCGTTGGGGCGCAGGTTGTCGAGGCCGGGCAGCTGCTGGCGTAAGTCTTGGCCGAGTTGACTGTTGTCGTCGTAGCTGGAGGTATAGTATTCATACGATGGCCCAATGTGGAATACGCTGCGTTGGAAAAACGTGCGCTCTGCAAATGCGCTCACGGTGAAGCCTTTGTAGCGGGCGCGGTAGTACTTGGCGTTGTACAAATCTTCGGTTTTTGTGGAGTTGTTGCCGATGCCGAAGAAATTGTAAAAAGGGAAATAGCTGCCGTAATTCACCTCGCCGCCAATATCGACCTTGCCAATGGCATAGCGGTGGCGCGTGCTGGCCGACAGCTGAAACTGCCCGCCCGTCGAGGTTTGCAGGGCAAAGTCATAGCGGTTGCTATAATCGGGCTTGCGGAAGCCCTGTTGCGTGAAGCCGATGCCCAACGTGAGGCCCACGCCGTCGTTGCGGTTGTAAAACAGCCCCAGGCGCGGCGCGTAACCATTGTACTCAAAGGCCTCACGGTCATAGAGATTGACGGTGCGGCTGGTGCTGCGGCGGTCGTCGGTTTCGGGGCCGCCTTTGAGGTCGGTGCCGGGCGTGTCGTACACTTTGGTGAGGCGGCGCAGGCCACTGGCGCGGCTGTCGTCGGCGATATTATCCTTGCCCGCACCGCCGATTACGCGCACCACGATGCTGTGCTTGCCGCCTTGGCCCGTTATCTGGAAAATGTCCTGGCCATCAAGCCCATAGATATCGATTTCCTGGGTTTCCTTGGGCTCAAAAGTGCGGTCGAAAAGGGCAGGGCCGTTGGTTTCCTGTGAGTCGCCCTTGCGGTCGAATTCCTGCACGCGCACCCGCCCGCCCGCCAGGCGCTCGACTTTGAAAATTTCGTTCTCATTGGAGCCCACCACATCCACACGCCGGGCCAGTAGCTCGTAGTAGTGGTCCACGGCACGGGGCAATTCCTGAATGCGGGCCTTGAGCTTGTGGTTAATATCCTGACCCGAAAGGTTTTGAATCTCCTGCGGCAGCGTAGCCGTGGCCTCGTCGATAACGGTCGGCGTGAGCTGCTGCTGCAAGTATTTGGCGGAATTTTGCCAATCCTGGCGACTCAGGCTTTGTAGCAAGAACCGGTCGAGGTGGCGGGCCGGCCAGTTCAGGCTTTTCATATCGTGGAATTTCGTCTGAAAATCCTCGATGCTAGGAACAGCCCACTCGCGGTTGGCGAGGTAGGTGAGCAACCCATTCCAAAGCGTAAATGACTGGTCGCGGTCGCGCGGAATAGGCTTGTAGACAGTGCCTTTGCCTTTGCCCTGGTCGTAGCCGGCCCATTTCCAGTTGTCTTCGTGCTTGCCAAAGTCGGCCACCAGCATGTCGAAGGCTCGGGCGCGGGCCAGATTTTGGGCGTCCACGCGGTTGTCGTGGTCTTTGTAGAGCTTGCGGAAAAAGCTGTACGAGCGCGTCACCTCATCGGCTTTGCCGAAGCCGGGCAGGTTGGGCTTGGGGTCTTCGGGCCGGTCCTCAAGGGTGCCGAGCAGGTTAGCGTATTCTTGGCGGTAGGGGCCAAGCTGGTTGTTATCGGGCAGCCGGAATAGGCGCGGCCGGGCGTGCAAAATATCGGTATGGTCGAGCATAGCGCTGATAGGCAGCGCCGAATACGGGTTGGCCGTGGCCGTAATATCTTTAAGAATAGGCGCCACGAACGAGTTGCGCAACTCGGGCGGCAGGATGGTCGTCACGTCCTTATCCACCGACCGAAACACGTACTCCGAGCTATCGGCCGCGATTAGCTTGAGCGAAGTCGTCTGCCGCCCGCCGCCCCGGCCGAAGGGCCGCAAACCGCCTTTTTCGGTGCGTAAATTCAGCGTCGGCACCTTCATCGGCTGCAGCCACGACGTGCGGTAAATGGGCCCGATAAAGAAGCGCTTGCTGCCGCCCGCCTTGTACTCTGGCCCCGGTACCACCACTGTTGCCGCCTGAAACGGCGCATTAGGCTTGCGCTCGGCGGGCGTCTGGGCCACGCCGGGGCAGTCGATGATAAAGGAATTGACCGGAATGCGTGAGGTAGTATCCGCGCCGCAGGGCGAGCGAAACAACGTGCCCGCGTAAGCTTCCTTCGCCGGCTGGTTGTCGCTTTCAAAGGCGTAGAAGTGGCTTTTTACCGTGCCATCGGCAAAGTATTCGAGGGTAGCGTAGCCATCCTGTTTTTCATTATAAAGCGCCGTATTGCTAGCTCCTACGTGCTGGCTCTTAGCGAAGCTGCCAGCCACGAGGTGGTAGTTGCCCTGCGCTGGTGTGAGCTGCAACGAAAAGTCGTGGGCCGCCGCGTACACCACGCCGGGGTTGCTTTGCAGCGTGTTCAGCATCTCCTTGCGCAGGGCCTGGTAGCCGGGGCTGGCCAAGTCGCGGGGCGTGCCCACATTCTGGCGGTAGGCGGCGTAGATGGTGCCCAGCACGGGCGGGCTCAGGTGGCGCGAAAGCGGCTCGTGGCCGCCGTACACGCCATTGGTTACCACCGGGTGGTGGCCTACTAGTAAAAGGTTTTTGCCCTTAGTATCGTCGATAATATCCTGCAACTGCTCGCGAAACTCCTCCTTCGTCAGTGTTTTGCAATCCGTATCGGGGGCTTCGGGGCGGTCGTAGGGGTGCGTAAACCACGGCGTGTTGAGGGCTACCAGCCGCACCAGCGGAGCCACATCGACTACCTCGGGGCCGGGGCAGCCATTGGTGGGCAAAAAGGCATTCTGGCTAGGCAGTTGCTTCTCGATGTACTTCTCCAGGCGGCGCACGGCTTTCAGGCCGTCGCGGCCCGAGTTGGCCCAGTCCTTATCGCCGGGCAGGAAGTAGATTTTGCCCAGCGGCAAGTCTTTGACCAGGGCAATGAGCGCGTCGGCGCGGCCTTTTTCAGCTTGCGACAGCGCGGTATCTTTCTTGGCGGCCAAGCCTTCATTGGCCACAATATCACCGAGATGCACTACCGTGAAAGGCGTGGTTTGCCGCGCCAGCGTCTGGTGCAGCGCTTGTAGGCGGGCGGTGGGTAAGTCGCCTTCAGCCGTATTGCCCAGCAGAAAAACAGTGTGCGCGGGGGGCGCAGTTTGAGCAGAAAGAGAAGGTGATGCCAGCCCCAGCAGGGCCAGCGCAGCGAGAAAAAGTTTAGGCATAGGTGCAGGAATAATGCACCCCTTACGCAGAATGTAGCGGTTTAGGTATGTTTCACACGCTTCAGCTTAACTAAGCATCCTGAGCCGCCAGCGTGCGCAGCACTTGCGGCACTCCCACGCCGGCCGCCTCCACCACGTAGTGCACGCCGCGCCGGCCCGTCACCTCGGGCTGGTGCGGGTCGATGACATAAACCGGGCAATCTGCCGGGGCATAGTGTAGCAGCCCGGCCGCCGGATATACTTGCAAGGAAGTGCCTACCACGAGCAGCACGTCGGCGGTAGCGGCTATTTCGGCGGCTTCTTCGATGGCGGGCACCATCTCGCCAAACCACACGATATGCGGGCGCAGCTGCGAGCCGTCGGGGGCCAAGTCGCCCACTACAATGTCGCCATCGCAGTAATACACAGTAGCTTTGTCCTTTACGGAGCGCATTTCGTTGAGCATGCCGTGTAGGTGCAGCACTCGGCTCGAGCCGGCGCGCTCGTGCAGGTCATCCACGTTTTGGGTGATGATGCTCACCGTCCAGCCCGGCACTTCTTCGAAGCCGGCCAGGGCCAGGTGGGCCGCGTTGGGCTCGACTTCGCGGGCCTGGGCGCGGCGCTTGTTATAAAAATCGAGCACCAGCGCGGGGTTGCGGGCAAAGGCTTCGGGCGTGGCCACGTCTTCGATGCGGTGCTCTTCCCAGAGCCCATTGGTATCGCGGAAGGTGCGAATACCACTCTCGGCCGATACACCGGCCCCGGTGAGCACTACTAAGTGAGGCATAGCTTTAATGGTTAATGGTTAATGTTGGGCTTTAGATTATTTTTGGCGGTTTTGAGGATAGTAGTTAATAGTTTTAGTAGTTCCACAGCGTCGGTATGGAGGCTGGCGGCTTGGGAGGGCGTGAGGTAATCAGTGCCTGCTAATAAGTCCAGCCAGTAAAGACTTTCATTGATTTCTTTCTGGGCAATTGACAGTTTATGAATAAAATCGGGCTTTGTTTGCGCGTGTTCCGCTTCGCGAACCATAGCCTCTACAGAAGTGCCGCTACGCAAAAGCTGCTTAGACAAGACATATTCCTGCTTGCGCGCCACCAAGTGCTGATAAAGCCTCACCACACGTATTGCAAAAGAGAAACTTTTGTCTTTCTAATACATTCTGCCCCATCATCAAATAAATTAACCATTAACCATTAACCATTTCGTACTGCCGCTCGGCGAAATTACGCAAGCGCTGAAAAGCCGCATCGACCTCCTGCGCGTCTTCGCTGAGCAAGTTGCCATACACTACGCGGTCGGTGGCGCGCAGGGCGCGGCGCACGTCGTCGTCGTTATTAAAATGCTCGACTAGCTCCTTGGTAGTCAAAGAGCTAAGATTAGTATCTTCCAGGCTGGATAAATAATTTTTCCAAAGCACGACCACCCGCTCTACCACCGGGGCCGAGCGCGAAAGGGTGAAGCGCTCGGCATGGCGAGCAAACTGGGTCAGGAAATAAACGTGGTTTTTGCGGCGCTTATACAAGCCATAGCGCCGCTGCCAGCGCCGGCCAAACAGTGCCGCCACGCCCGCCCCCAAAGCCAGCACCCCGGCCAGCCCCGCCAGCCAAAACGGGTAATTAAACGCCGGCTCTAGCGGCAGTAGGCGCAAATCCTGGCGCAGCGCGGGCGGGCTGCTTGCTGCCCCCCTGAGCAGTGGGGCCGTGCGCCGCAGTTGCACCTGGGCCACGGGCGGCAGCAGGCGCACCGTGTCGGCGTTGCGCAGCACCAGCACCGGCAGCCGCAGCGCCTGCGTGGGCGCGAGCGCAAAGGTGCGCAGGTGGTATACCGTGCGGTCGAGGCTGCGGCCGTTTTGGGTGCGGGTGGGCTGCCAGGTGCGGCCCACGTACTCGAAGGGCGCAAAGCGGGCCAGCGAATCGGGAAACACCACTTCTTCGCCCGGGGCGTGCTCGTAGCGCAGCTCGTAGTCGAGGGGCTGGCCCACTTCTACCGTCTTACGCGAGAAGCGGGCCGTGGGACCTTGGGCATGTGAGCCGCTACAAACAGCTAGTGTGCCAGCTAGCAAAAGAAAATATCTCGCAGGGTTTCGCAGAGTAAAAGCGCAGCGTTTCGCAGGGTTTGGGCTACTAGCCCAGAACTGCCAGAAGCAACGAGCCAATTCATAATTCATAATTTCTAATTCATAATGCCCCCACTAGTGCCCGCGCCGCTGAAACAAGCCCACCAGCTGCGGCACAAAGTCGTCGTCGGTGCGCAGGGCCAGAAAGCCCACTTTCTGGCGGCGGCAGAGCGTTTGGAGCGCCTGCTGGCGTGCCTGCGTTTGGGCAGCGAAGCTGGCGCGGAAGCTCGGGGCCGAGGTATCGACCCAGCGCAACACGCCGGTTTCGGCATCGCGCAGCGGCACTATGCCCAGCGCCGGAAACGCCGCCTCGTGCGGGGCCAGCAGCTGCACCACCAGCAGGTCGTGCTGGCGGGCCAGCATCGTCAGTTCCCGCTCATACTGCTCGTCGATAAAGTCGGAGATGAGCACCACCAGGCTGCGCCGACGCAACAAGCTCAAGGCCAGTCGAATGCCTGCGCCCAGCGCCGTGTGCCGCGAGGCCGGCTCCAGGGCAAACAGCCGCTGAATGAGGGCGTAGGCCGCCCGCAGGCCCTTGGCCGGGGGCAGGTACAGCTCCTTTTGGTCGGAAAACGCGAGCAAACCCAGGGCCGAGTCTTGGCGGGCGGCCGAGAGGGCCAGCAGCCCGGCCAGGTCGCGGCCTACGTCGAGCTTGCGCTGGCCGCGGGCGGCGTTGCCCACGCGCTGCGAAGCGCTCACATCGAGGGCCACTAGTACCTGCTGCTCACGCTCTTCCTTGTAGGTTTTCACGAAGGTGCCGTGGCCTTTGCTACTCACGGCCCAGTCGATGGCGCGCACCTCATCGCCGTACTGGTAGAGGCGCACGTCGTCAAACTCCAGCCCCGTGCCCCGAAACACCGACCGGAAATTGCCCTGCAATTGCGACTCCACGGCGTGGCGCATCCTGATTTCGAGGTGGCGCAGGCGGCGCACCAGCCCCGCGAGGCTGGCCGGAAAAGGAGAGGAAGCGTCGGGGGCGGGCATGATAAAGGCGAAGCTACGGCCCAGGGCTTATTTTTGGGGGTGAAATACGCTCGTTTAGCCGTTATGCGGCCGCTAGTGGCCGCCAGCTCGTTGCTGCTGGCCTTGCTCACCAGCTGCGCCATGCCCGAAGAGGTGCCGCCGCCCGACCCGCTATTGCCCAAAGAAAAGCTGGTAAGTCTGCTCGTGCAGCTGCATATTCTCGAAGCGCGGATAGAGGCTAGCCGCCTCCCGCTCGATTCGGCGCGGGCCTTGTTTCAGAGCCAGAAAAGCGAGGTTTTGTGGAAAAACAACGTGTCGGAAAAAGACTCGTTGTTGCAGCGTAGCTACCGCTACTACGCTATCAACCACAAGGATATGGACGAGATTTACAAAGCCGTTATCGACTCGCTGGCGCTGCGCGAAGTGCGGCTGGGCGGCACACCGACCCCGCCGCACCCGTAGGCTAAAATCAGGAAGCCAGCTAAGTTCTTTTCCCAAAAAACTTAAGCCAGCCGGCTGCCATTGGGCACGGGCGCGGCCAGGGCCGCCAGCACGATGTGTCCCTCGGCGTCGGGCACGCCCAGCACCAGCACCTCCGAGCGGAAAGGCCCAATCTGCTTGGGCGGAAAATTGACCACTGCCAGCACCTGCCGGCCCACCAACGTGGCGGGCGTGTAGTGCTGCGTGATTTGGGCGCTGGATTTTTTCAGGCCGATTTCGGGGCCAAAATCCAGCAATAACTGGTAAGCCGGCTTGCGGGCCTGCGGAAACTCGCGAGCTTCAAGGATGGTGCCCGCGCGGATGGCAACGCGCTCAAAATAAGTCCAGGTGAGCGTATCAGGCATAAGCTTTAGTTAAGTGGGTGGGCGGGTGAGTAAGCTAAACCTACGCAAATACCAGCTAAAGCTGATGCGACACCCTACGCCTCCTCGTCGGCAAATGCGGCCAGCTCGGCTAGCTGCTGCTGCACCTGGGCTTCCCACTGGGCCTGCTGCTCGGGCTTGAGGCCGTGGTTGGTGTCGCGGTCGTACTGCTCTTCGGCCTTTTCCCAGTCGGCATACACATCCTTGCTGAGGCGCTCGAACGCGCTGCCCAACTGGGCGCAGGCCATGTGCACCCCGGCCAGCTTCTGGCGCAGGCGGCGGGCATACACCTCCGTAATATCGAAGTGCAGCTGCTCGTGGCGCATGAGCTTGGGCGTCATGGTGGCTGGCTCGCGCCACCACGACGTGGTGGGGTCAAATGCCGCCTGCACGTGGCCCGTAAACTGGCCACCTTTGCACGCCACCTGCGCCACAATGGTGGCCGAAGTCAGGGCCGCATGAGCCTCGCCGGGGCGGGGGCGGCCCTTAAAATCGGCCAGCACCAGCGGCCGGCTGGCCGACCAATGCAGCGCGCCGCCCGCCGTATTGGCCTGAGCCTGGGCCGAAGTAGAAAAAAAACCAGCCAGCGCAAGCAGCGCGCCGGCAAAAACCTGGTGAAGCATAGCGTAGAATAAGTGGCAGCAAAAGCCAATTTACCAACGCCTCAGCTTGCTAAAAAGTGTCGTGGGCGGTGGGGCTTACGGCTTGCAAACTACCCCGCTGGCTGTCCTAGCACTACCAGCTCCTCTGCCTCAGTCAGCACAGCTGCGCCCGTGGGCATGGTAGGCGGCAGCGCTTCCGGCTGGCTTTCGCGCCGGAAGCGCAGCAGTAGTACTACCGCCACCGCCGTGAGGCCACTCAGCAGCCCCAGCCACACGCCTGGCGCGCCCAGCTTTAGCCCAAAGCCCAGCGCGTAGCCTAGCGGCAGGGCCAGCGCCCAATACGCCAGCAGCGCCACCACCGAGGGTACTTTCACATCTTCGAGCCCGCGCAACGCGCCTAGCCCTACCACTTGTAAGCCATCTGACACCTGAAACGCGGCTGCGATGGTCATGAGCGTGGCGGCCTGCGCCAGTACCAGCGGGTCATCGTTGTAAAACTGCGGAATGACGTGCCGCAGCGACAGCATCAGCAGCCCCATGGTGCCCATAAACCCGAAAGCCAGCCAGTAAGCCGCAAAGCCCGCCTGCCGCGCCCCGGCCAAATCGCCGCTGCCGCGCAGGCTGCCCACCCGGATGGTGGCCGCCGCCGCAATGCCGCTGGCCGCCATATACGTTACCGAGGCTACATTAATGGCAATCTGATGGGCGGCCTGGGGCGTGACACCAATCCAGCCAATCATCAAGAATGACACGCTGAATGCGCCCACTTCCAGCATCATCTGCACGCCGATGGGCAGGCCCAAGGCCAACTGCCCGCGCAGCTCATCCAGGCCCGGGCGTAGCCAGGCGGCGGCCTCGGCGGGGCGGCGGGTGCGCAGCTTTTCGGCCCGCAGCACAAACTGCGCCATCAGCGCGGCCATGCCGATGCGCGAGGCCAGCGTGGCCCAGGCGGCACCCATCAGGCCCATGGCGGGGGCCCCGAAGTGCCCGAAAATGAGCGCGTAGCAAAGCAGCGCATTCACCACGTTGCCCGCGATAGACAAGTACATGGCCTGCTTGGTAAGCCCTAGGCCCTCGGCCCACTCGCGAAAGCCCTGAAACACCATCAGTGGGAATAGCGACAGCCCCACTACGCGCACCCACGGTGTGGCCAGCGCCACTACCTCAGGCGACTGCTTCAGCAAGGGCAGCAGCAGTGGCAGCAATTGGCTAAGGCCTACTAAAGCAATGCCGACCAGCGAGTTGAGCCATACTGTGCCTACTAGCAGGCGGCCCAGCAACTCGTCGTCGCCGCGCCCATTGGCGGCTGCCACGCGGGGCACCGACCCCATGCTGATGCCCAGGCCTAGCACCAGCAGCAGGGTGGTAACGCTCACGCCCATGCCCACGGCATCGAGCGGCAGCTTGCCGGTGCGCCCCACCATCACCGAGTCGCACACCCCCACCAGCACGTGGCCCAATTGGCTGAGCACGACGGGGTAAGCGAGTAAAATAGTAGGGCGAAGGTGGGATTTCAAAGTAAATCTGTATTAATAGAAACGAGTCATGCTGAGCGCAGCGCAGCGGAGTCGCAGCAACTCTACCGCAATACTG
>JBPBQK010000023.1:0-155602 GCA_050954845.1 Janthinobacterium lividum | reverse complement strand
CGAGCGCAGCGAAGCAATCGCACCCGAGCGGCTCGTCTTGATGCGATTGCTTCGCTGCGCTCGCAATGACAACTGTACACCGATTCCAAAACCGCTCTAGGTAACAAAAACGGGTCATGCTGAACGCAGTGAAGCATCTTGGTCGCTTCCCCTGGGCCGTTCAACGAATTGGTCGCTTCCTCTGGGCCGTTCAACGAAGCGACCAAGATGCTTCACTGCGTTCAGCATGACGACCGTTTTTATGCTTTATCTAGCTCAGCAACAGGCGCTATTTTTCGATGGTGTAGATAGACTGCACTTCGGCATCAGTAAGGGCGCGGTTGTAGAGGCGGATTTCGTCAATCTGGCCCTTGAAAAAGGCCGGGCCGTAGTAATCGAAGTAGCCCGTGGCCTGGCCGCCAGTAGGCTTGCTGTTGTAAATGGTCTTGGGCAGCTGCTGGCCGATGCACAGCGGCACGGGCTGCGGCGCGGTTTTCAGAGGCCCTTTCACGTCGGTGTAGGTTTTTACCAGCGCGCCATTGATGTAAAATTTCGTGGTACCATCGGTGTATGACGTGGCCACGTGCGTCCACACGTTCAGGGGCACGATGCCCGCGTCGGCGTCCCTATCAGCGAGGCCGGCGGTAGTGGCAATGGTGAGGTAGGGCTTACCCGCGCCTTGCAGCTGAAATTTGTAGCTCTGCCAGCGGTTCAGCGACACCATATAGTTGTCGGCATTGCTGTCGAAGCGCTTGCACCACAGGCTGATAGTAAGCGCCTGAGGATTTAAAGCCGCCTTGTAGGGCACCTCGATGTAGGCTCCATTCGTAAACTCATAGGCCTGCCCGGCCTGGCCTAGCCGGTCGGCCACCAGCACCGGCAGGGTGCCGCCATCGCCGGGCGCGGTGCCGGGGCCAATGGGGCCCGATTTCAGGACGCCGTTATTAGCGTTAGGCGTGGCGTCGTTGGCATTGCCGCTGAACTTCCACTGGGCCACCAGGTTAGCAGCCGAAACTTCCTGCACTAGCGACGCTTGGAACGCCGCAATGGCGCGCCGCAGGTTGGCCAGCGCCGCGTTCACGGCATATTGGTTGTAGCTGGGGTCGTTCTTGACGGCATTGGCTAGGTCGAGGGCGGTTTTCAGGGCCGCTTTGGCACCGGGGGCGTAATTGCCGGGCTTGTTGCCCTCCACCGCCGCGTTGTAAACCAGGGTAGTAGAGTCAATCAGCGCGGTCAGTCTCGATTTGTCGGCGTTGCCCATCGGGGTGCCGTCGTCGTTCTTGGAGCACGACGAGGCAAAGCCAAGCGCCCCAAGCAGCAGCACGGCTAGCACAAATAAGTAAAATCTAGAGCTTTTCATGGCACAGGTAAATTGGGTGGAAAAGGCAGGCGTTACAGCCCTTTATTGGTATCCCGCTCGCTCTGCGGAATGGGGTAAAAGCGGTTGCGGGCGTAGTTGAAATTGGGCCGGTCGGCCAGCGCCTGCTGCGCATAAGTTTGGCCGTAGCGGATAATGTCGAAGTAGCGCTGAAATTCCAGCGCCATTTCGGCCCGCCGCTCGCGCCGAATGGCATCGCGCAGCTGGGTTTGGTCGGCCAGGGTGATGTCGGGCAGCAGGCCGGTGGGGACGGTGCCCGAGTTGGGCAGCGTGGTGTCGTAGAGGTAGCTCTCACGGGCCCGCTTGCGCACCTGGTTCAAGGCCTTGAGGGCGTTTGCGTTATTGCCCGCTTCGTTGGAGGCTTCGGCATCAATCAGCAGCACTTCGGCGTAGCGGATGGCCTGAAAATTCAGGTTGCCGTCGCCCTTGGTGGTGGTCGGTATTTCCGTCAGCGGCTGCAAGTGCTTTTTCGACACGTAGCCCGTGGCGCTCCAGGTGGGGTCGAAGGGCACGCCGAAAAACGACTGGCCCGCGCGCCCTACCGAGTAGTCAAGCCGTGGGTCAACCACGCCCGCCGAGGTGGTTTCGAAGTTATTGACCAAGCTCTGCGTGGGGTAGAAAAAGCCGTAGCCATTCTGCGGCCGCGGGGCAAACCACTGGTTGAGGTTATTGCCTTGGTTGGGGCTGAGGCCGCTGGTGTGCTGCACCGAAAAAATAGCCTCCGCATTGTTCTTGGTCGCGGCCCTGAAATTATTGGCAAATACTGGCAGCAAACTGTAAGTGCCCAGCGCCTCCACGGCCTGCGCCGCCGAGGCGGCCATGGCCCATTTCTGCTCGTAGAGGTAGGTTTTGGCGAGCAGCGCCATGGCGGCACCTTTGGTAGCGCGGCCCACGTCGGCACCGGTCCAGGTGGCGGGCAGCGCGGCCATAGCGGCTTGGCAATCAAGCTCTACCTGGGCAAAAATCTGCGCCTGCGGCAAGGCCGGGCTTTGCAGCTCGGCGGGCGTTTCCACCTTTAGGCGTAGCGGTACGTTGCCATAGATGGTGGCCAGCTGAAAGTAGTAGTAGGCCCGCAGAAACTGCGCCTGCCCGGTGGCCTGCTGCCGCACCGTGGCGCTCACGCTGGTGTTGCTGGTGGGCAAGCCGTCGAGCACCACGTTGCACTTAAATATGCCGTCGTAGTTGCGTCGCCACTGTGCCTCCACCGCCGAGTTGATGGGCGTAATGTTGAAAATATCAATGTTCTCAAAGTCGGCCTGGTCGCCGGGGTTGCTGCCCTTCACGGCGTCGTCAGAGGCTACGTCGCCGAGCACCCACAGCACGTTCGACGAAGCGTCGCGGAACGAGAGCGGCACGTAGGCCGCGTTCACGGCCAGGATGGCGTTGGTGTCGGAGGTGAAAAACTGGCCGGCTTCGTACTGCCCCAGCACGGGCTGGTCGAGGAATTTTTGGCAGCCGGCCGAGCCAATTAGCAAAGCCCCCAGCAGGAGGGCGGTGGGTGGGATTTTCATAAGAATAGAAGGGCGAAGAGATTAAAAACCAGCGTTGATGCCCACCGTGAAGGTGCGCGCCGAGGGGTAGGTCCCGAAGTCGATGCCGGTGGCCCGCACGCCATCGCCGAGCGAGTTGCTGTTGGTGCCCTGCTCGGGGTCGAGGCCGGTGTACTTGCTGAAAGTCAGCAGGTTCTGCACGCTGGCGTACACGCGCACCGAGCTGACGTGCACCGCGCTCAATAGCTTCTCACTGAAGGTGTAGCCCAGCTGCACGTTTTTGAGGCGCAGGTACGAGCCATCCTCCAGAAAGCGGGTCGAGGGCTGCTTGTTGTTGGAAGCCCCAGTCCACGACAGGCGCGGAAAATCGTTGGTGCTGCCGGGGCCGGTCCAGTAGTTGGTGGCCGCCCGCTCAGTCAGGTTAAAGGCGCGGTAAAAGCCCTCAATATCCGTGTTCACCTGGTTGTAGACCTTGTTGCCCTGCACGCCCTGAAAGAACACACTCAGGTCGATATTCTTGAAGCTGATGTTGCCCGTCAGGCCGTAGGTCAGCTTCGGAATCGGGCTGCCCACAAACGTGCGGTCGTAGCCATCAATCACGCCATCGGGTATGCCATCGGGCCCGCTGATATCCTGAAACTTAACATCGCCCGGCTGAATGCCCGGCCCCTGGTAGGCGTGCGTAAACACCTCCTGCGCATTCTGGAAAATACCCTCCGTTTTGAGCAGATAAAACGAGCCGATAGGCTGGCCCACACTGGTGAGCGTGGCGTAGTAATTGTTGTCGATGCGCCCGCCCACGATGGGCGTGGCGCTGCCCAGCGAGATTACCTGGTTGCGCAGTGTGGCCATGTTGCCATTGATGCCGTAGCTCCAGTCTTTGCCGATGGTGTTGCGGTAGCTCAGCTCCAGCTCAAAGCCCTGGTTGCGGATTTCGCCGGCGTTCACGGCCGGGTTGCCGCCGTTGCCGGCGCTGGTGGGCTGTGGCAGATTCAGCAGCACATTCGACGTGTTTTTGACGAAATAATCGGCCGAAATTTGGAGCGCCCCTTTCAGCAAACCAATGTCGAGGCCGAAGTTGGTTTGGGTGCTGTTTTCCCAGCGAATAGTCGGGTTGCCCTTCGAGGTCACGCTCAGCGCCTGCGTCGAAACGCCGCCAAACGGGTAGTAGCCGGTGGTGCTTATCAGCGAGGCGTAAGGGTAATTGCCGATGTTCGAGTTGCCGAGCTGCCCCACGCTCACCCGCGCCTTGAGCAGCGAAAACAAGTCCTGGTTGCTCATAAAGGCTTCCCGCGCCAGGTTCCAGCCCACCGAGCCGGAGTAGAAATTCTGGGACCGCTGGCCGGGCAAAAACTGCGACGAGCCATCGCGCCGAAAGTTAACCGTAGCCAGATAGCGCCCGTCGAAGTCATACGTCAGCCGCCCAAACCCCGAAAACAACGCCGAGTGCGCCTCGCCGCCGCCATTCTGCTGAATGCCCGTGCCGCTGTCGAGGTACTGGAACGTGGGCGACTGGTCAACATAACCGCGCCGCGAAGCCGAAATTGCCCGCGCATTGTTCTTAATAGCCTCGGTACCAATCAAAATGGCAAACGTGCTTTTGCCCAGCGTCAGGTCGTAAACGGCCGTATTGGTCCAGTTGAAGTTGAACTCGTTGGTATTAGACTGCGCCAGCGAAGCCGGCGAATTGAACGAGCGGTCGATGCCGAAGGTCTTAAAAAACTGCTTGTAATCGGTAATGCGGAACGTGATGCCGTAGTCCGACCGGATGCGCAAATGCGGGATGGGCGTCACCTCCACGTAGGCATTGCCAAGTACCGAATAGGCGTTGAAATTGCGGTCGGCCGCGTCGGCCAGCGCCACCGGGTTGATGCCATCGCCGAGGTAGGCCGTGGCCGACTGCCCGCCCACCATCGGCAAATCCACAAACTGCCCCTGGTCATTATAAACCGGCGTGCCCGGCGTGCGAAACAGCGCAAAGCGCACCACGCTGGCCCCTGGGTTGCCATCGCCAAAGCCATCGCCGGAGGTGCCGACCTGCCGGGTTTTGCTGTAGGAGAGGTTGGCGTTGGTACCGATTTTGACGTATTTCGACAGCGAGCTAGTCACTGCCGTGCGCAGGTTGTAACGGTCGTAGGATGAGTTATTTATCAAGCCATCCTGCGTGAGGTAGCTGCCCGACACAATGTACTGCGAGTTTTCGCCACCGCCGCTCACGTCGAGCTGCACGTTGTGCTGCCAGGCGGGTTTCAGCACTTCTTTCAGCCAGTTTACATCGGGCAAATTGGCCGATACAGTAGCCGGAATGGGTGTGCGGCCGTCGTTCTGGGCGGCTACGTTGTAGGCGTTCACGTACTGCGGCGTGTTGGCCATTTTGATGAGGTTGACGGCCGTTTGCACGCCGCTGTACGCGCTCAAACTCAGCCGCGCCTTGCCCGATTTGCCGTGCTTGGTCGTCACTACCACCACGCCATTCGAGGCCCGCGCCCCGTAGATGGCGGCCGACGAAGCATCTTTCAGGATGTTGATGCTCTCAATATCATTGGGCGAAATCTGGTTGATGCCGTCCTTAGTCGGCACACCATCAATGATATAGAGCGGGTTGTTGTCGTTGATGGTGCCTACCCCCCGGATGCGCACGGCGATGTTCTCGCCCGGCGCGCCCGTGGCCGCCGTGATGGCCACGCCCGCCGCCTTGCCTTGCAGAATCTGCGCTACCCCGGTCACCGGCAGCGCGTTGATATCGCGCTGGTTTATTTGCGCCACGGCCCCGGTCAGGTCGGCCTTGCGCTCGGTGGTGTAACCCAGCACCACCACGTCGTTCAAGGTTTGCACATCGGTGGCCAGCGCCACGGTTAGCTGCGTGCGCCCTTCCAGCGGCAGCTCCTGCGTCACGAAGCCAATGGCCGACACCACCAGCGTGGCATTGGCATCGGGCAGGCTCAGCGAAAAATTGCCGTTGGCATCGGTGGTGGTGCCGTTGGTCGTGCCCTTCACCAGCACCGTCACGCCAGGAACGGCGCTGCCATCGGGGCCCGTCACGCGGCCGGTGATAGGCACGGCTGCGGCGGTGGTATTGCCTTCTGGTAGAGGCATATTAGCGCTGTTAGCCACCCCAATCGATTGCGGCTCAGGCCCCGGTAATTTGGCCTGCGAGATGACGTACACGTTATGGTCGGTTTTTTCCACGCGCAGGCCGCTGGCGGTCACAGCGAAAGTCAGCTGCTCTTCCCAATTGCGGAACGTGTGGGCGCTCAGATTAACAAACCGATTCTTGACTAACTCGCTGCGGTACACAAAGAAAACGTGGTGCGCTTTCTTAAAATCCTGCAAAATGCTTTCCAGCGACGTGCCGCGCTCGGTCACCGTTCGCACCAGGCTGGGCTCGGCACTTTGGGTGGGTTGCAGCATCGCCACTACGGGGCTTTGCGCGTGGGCGGCGTGCAGGCCCCCGGCAACCAAAAAGGGCAGCAGCCTTAGCAAAGGGGTATAATGAACCATGGGTGGGAAATGGGGGATAGGGTGAAAAACAACGGCTGGGCAGGCGGCAATCAATCAAACTGAACCTGGCTACCCGTGCGGTGCACGTTGGTATCCAAAGATTTGGCAAGCGTAGTCAGCAGTACATCGAGGTCGTGGTTAGGCACCGAGCCGGTGAGCTTTTGCTGGCGCAAAGCCGGGTTGCGCAGCGTGATGTGCAGCCCGTAAGTGTCTTCCAGCAGCGTGATGACTTCGGCCATCGGCGTATCGTCAAAATCCAAATGCCCGCTGGTCCAGGCCGCGTACAGCGGGGCGTTGACGGGGCGCTTGGCCAGCGGCGCGGCGGGCGCGGCCGGCCGGAATTCGGCCATTTCGCCGGGCTTCAGCAGCAGCTCCTCAGTGCGGCCGGCGAGCTGGTGGCGCAGCTGCACCTGCCCCGATTGCAGCACCACATTGGTCCGCCCCGCCCGGTTGAGCACGTCGAACTGCGTGCCGAGCACGGCCACCTCCAGCGGCCCGGCGTGTACCGTAAATTTCACGTTGGCCGGGGCGGCGGCCACGGCGGTTAGCTGAGCGGGCGCGGTGTGCTGCACATTGAAAAACGCCTCGCCCGTCAGCCACACCTCGCGGGCGTGGCCCGTCTGCCAGGTGGTGGCCAGCCGCAGCACCGAGTTGGCATTCAGGGTTACCTGCGAGCCATCGGGCAGCCGCACTTTGCGGTGCTCGCCGGTGCGGGTGGCGTAGCTGGTCCAGGCCGAAACCGACGCGGGGGCGCTAGTACTGTATTGCCACAGGCCTACCCCTACTGCGCTCAGCACCAGTGCCGCCAACCCTGCGCCAACCCAGCGGCGAGCGCGGCTTACCCGCAGCGCTGGCTGCGCCACTGGCGCGTGCATGGCCTGCCACAGCTTAGCCGCCTCGGCTTGCTGCAACTGCTGGGGCACGGGTGCGGCCTGGTTGGTAGCCAACAGCCGCAACAGCGCCGCGGCCTCGTCGGCCTCGGCTTGCTTGGCAGGGTGCTGCGCTAGCCAGGCGCGCCAAAACTGCCCGGCCACCGCGTCGTAGCCGCCTACGAAGGCCTGAAAGGACTCGTCAGCTAAAAAATCTTCGGTCGAGTAGGCGGCGTAGTTCATAGGCAACTAAGTGAACGGGCCCGCAGCATATGCTTTTGCGGCCGGGCAAATAGCCATCAGCAGCCCCGTTCATATCCATCACGGCCGAAGTAGGCGTTTATACTCATTCCCAGAAAAACTTTTTTCACCGCTGCCGAAATCCTAGTATTTCTGGGTTTAATCAACCAGCCAGCAAGCCCAGCAGTACTAGCGCCATCACCTTGCGCAGCGTTTGCAACGACTTGAAAATCAGATTACGGACCGACTGCGTGTTAAGGGCCATCACCTCTGCAATGCGCTCGTAGGAAAACCCGTCAAAAAACTTCAAATACAACGCCTCGCGCTGGCGCTTCGAGAGCTGATTAAGAGCGGCCAGCAGCCGGGCGCTCTGCTCGGCATCGCCCTGCTGGGCAATCAAAAACTCCTCGTGCGAGTACGTCACCTCAAACGAGTCGGTGTAAGTTGGCAGCAGGTAGTGGTGCTGCCGCAGCAGCTTGGTTTCGTCGCCCAGGTGCCGGCGCAACGCTTTGAATAAGTACGCTTTTACCACCTGCACCACCCGCAGCCCCTCGCGCCGCCGCCACAGCTTCTGAAACAGGTTTTGGATGCAGTCTTTCACCAGCTCCTCGTCGCCGGTCAGCTTGAGCCCATACTGATACAGCGCCCCGTAGTAGGCATCAAACAGGGTAGCCAGCGCTCGGGCATCACCGCTTCGAAAGGCAATCCAAAGCTGGGCACTATGCTCATCAGTCATTGCTTGCAGGGCACTGAACACGGGGATTTTAAAGACGAAAAGGCACGAATAGCACGACGACGTAACTACCTAGGCGTAAGGCAGTCTAGTCTGCCTATATGCCGCGCTAAGGTACGTGGTTTAGGTAAGCCATTTCAAACTAGTGGAGCGCGCTGTAAGCCGGAGTAGCTTTCTAGTATTCGAGGAGTTAAGTGGCGTTGGGGCAGCGCGCAAAAGAGGGTGGCGGGCGCACGCGTATCTTCTGGGCACCTGGCGAACTCACGTTGCGGAATACAGGCGCGTAGCGCCGCCATGTCTATAGTAAAAAAGCAGCTAGTACTCTAAGCCGCAGCGCGGCGGCACAACGGGCGAAAAATGCCGCCGCGCTGCGGCTCAATTGTCGTTATTAAATTCTATAGACATAACGGCGCTACGCGCCTATTCCGCAAGTTGGGTTAGCGAGCCTTTTAATGACTTGTCCGATGACTACGCGTAAAAAATGGGTGCTCTCCGTGCTTACTTCCGGCGGCTGCCTGGGGCTGGGCTTTATTATTTTATTACTGAATCCCAGCTTGTTGTACGCGCACGAAACGATAACCGGCGAGTTCACCATCTACCATAGCCAGCCGCTGGACCCCGCTTTTCGGCAGCGCTTAGCCCAGGCGCGGGCCCTGGTTCAGCCCAGCGAAGTATTCGACAGCACCCTGCGGCTGCAGTTGTGCCTCAATGATGGGTCGCAGTATCCGCGCCTTGCCCAGGTCGTGTGGGGGCCGGCTTTCGCGTGGGGCTTTTACAATAAAGTGATATTGAATGGGCAGGTCAACGCCGCGGCCAATCAGCTCACCTTCCGCCAGTACGCGTGGAACCTGACGCGCTTACTCGCCCACGAAATGACGCACTGCTACCAGTTTCAGCACTTTGGGTTGTGGCATTCTAATCCGCTGGCGCGCTACCCCACCTGGAAATGGGAGGGCTATGCCGAGTACGTGGCCCGCCGCCCTGGCAGCCCAGCGGCCCTGCGGCAGCACGTGGCTTACTTGCAGCAAGCCGAGCAACGCGCGCCCGGCCAGTGGGGCCTGCGGCTGCCCGACAGCACGAGCACCTCGCGCGAGTACTTCAAGTATCTTATCCTCACCGAGTACTGCCTGGCTGTCAAGCACCTGACCTTTCAACAAACCTTACGCGACACGACCAGCGAGCGCACTACTTACCAGCAGCTACTAAACTGGTGTCAATCCGAAAAAGCCACTGGTAAGCGCGAGTAAGCTAGCCTGGCCAGCCTGCTTGGTTCTGCCCAGAACCAGGCGGCCGGCCAGGCTACTAACGGCTCTACGCGGCAACCTGGCGGAACTGCTTTCGGAGGCGGTAAACTGCCTGAAACTCCCGCGGCAGCTGCCGCAGCCGGGCTTTGCTGCGGGCATCATTTTCCCAGCGCACGGGCACTTCCCGAATGCGGAAGCCTTGGGCGCGGGCCGTGGCCAGCACTTCCAAATCAAACGACCAGCCGGCTACCGTGCAGGCGGGAAAAATTTGCGCAGCCGCCGCGGCCGTGAATGCCTTGAAGCCGCAGTGCGGGTCGGCCACGCCGGGCAGCAGCGTGTGCTGCACCACCCGGTTGACGAGCCGGCTCCAGACGATGCGGAACCGGGGCTGGGGCCGCGTGACCAGCGAGGCCGCCAGGTAGCGCGAGCCAATGGCAATATCGGCCCCCTCCCCCAGCGCTTGCAGCAGCTTATCGAGCTCGGCAATGGGCGTGGAGCCATCGGCGTCGGAAAACAGCCGGACGCGCCCGGTGGCCGCCAGCATACCCAGGCGCACCGCGTGGCCTTTGCCCCGGTTGGTGGGCGACTGAATGACGCGGAGTTCTGGCAGCTCATCGGCCAGGGCGGCAACCAGCGCCACCGTTTCATCGGTAGAGCCATCGTCGACCACAATAATTTCGAAGCTGGCGGGGCGAGCGGCCAGAAACTGCCGGAAGCACCAGAGGGTAGGCCCGATGCGCTGCGCTTCGTTATAGGCCGGGATAATCAGGCTGAACTCCATTGGGTTAGGCATTTTGCTGGCTCCGAAAACCATCGAGTCGGCTGCCCAGGTGGGCATAGGCAATGGGGCAGCGGGCCGTGCACGTTTTGCCGCACTGAAACTGGCTGCGGATATCGGCCACCGAATACTCGGCCAGCAACTTGGCGGGCGAGCCAGTTTTGGGCTGGCACAAATGCACCAGGCCCGCGCCATCGACCTCGAAGTGCCGGGCCCCGGCGCGGCATTTCCACTGCTTGCTTTCGCCGCGGGCCAGGGGCAGTTGGAAGTTGTCGTTGAGCAGCCGGGGCAAGCGCCCTTTCATACTCCGAATGCGCAGGTACGCTTGCAACGCTTCCTTGCTCAGGGGCAGCGCCTGCCCATGGCTGTCGCGCATCAAGGAGCACTGGAAAAGGTAGCCGTAGCTAACCACGATTTTGGCCACGGCCTCCATTTCGGCAGGGTTGCCCGAGCCCAACACCCCGTTGACCCGCACAATAAAGCGGGCGTGCTCGCGCAGCAATTCCAGCTTGGGTTGCAGCCGGCGCATGCTTTTCTCGGTCACCTCGTTGTCTTCCAGGCTATCGCAGCTCAGCTGCATACCAAACAGGCCGGCCTCGTTCAGGCTCTTGATGAGCGGGGCTTTCAGCACGTGGCCGTTGGTGTTAATCATGGGCACCATGCCCGCCTCGGCGATGTAGCGCACCAGCTCGGCAATGTGCGGGTGCAACAGGGGCTCGCCCCCGTTGAGCGTCACAAACACGGTTTTCAGCTTGCGCAGCGCATCCACCCGCGCTTTCAGCTCGGCCAGGGGCACGGGTTTCGACACTTTATCGTACTCGTAGCAATAGCCGCAGGCCAGGTTGCAGCGGCGGGTAACCACGATTTGCACCAGGACCGGCCGGTCTTTGTCGAGGGCGGCCTTGGCCATTTTCCACAAGACCCGGTGGCGGGAAATGCGCAGCGGTTTGGTAAAAGAAGGTAACTGCATAAGGTGTGTAGGTTAAGTGCTTACCCCCGCTGGGCGCGGGTATTTCCCAGAGCCTTTGCGATAACCATGCCACGCCGCTGGCCCCAAGCCACCCGCGCTGTAACGCCGGCTCGGCAGCACCAAAATCGAGCGCTCCGCGATAAGCTGCTACCGAGGCTATTGCGCTATCCGCCGCAACAGCGCCAAGTGAAATACTGAAATCGGGCTGTGGGAATGAGTCTCCATTCCGACCAGGCATATGTCTATTTTGAGCAGGGCGCAACGCCGGGCTTTAACCCGGACTTCGATGCGACCAAGCTACCCAATGCCTCGGCCTGAACCTGGTCAGCTTCACCACGGGCGGGCAGCGGCTGTCTAATGCAATGGGCTGCCGCCCAGCAGCAGGCCAGCAAGCAGGACTATTTTTATGCCGCCAGGCTGCGAAATACCTATTTGCTCTTTCCTCGCTTTCTGGCACGTTGCTGCAGCTCCCGCTCCATGCGGGGCACCCACTCCACTTTATTTCTCTTGATGGTACGCTTCCGTTTCTTACTGCTGCTACTCGGCTGGTTGGGCGGGGCCCGTGGTGCCGCGGCCCAAGCCGTGCACCGGCGCACACTTGCGGCCACTAGCAGCGGCCAGGTGCTTGCCGCTCGCCACCGCACTTTTTACCAGCTCGCGCCCGTTGGCCAGCCGCCGCGGGGGTTGCTCGTTTTGCTGCCGGGGCGCGGCGAGCCCGCGCGCAACGTGTTTCGGGCCACGCGCTTGGCGCAGGAAGCGGCGGCGCGGGGGTTTATGGTGCTGGTGCCTGAGCTCAACGACCGTATTTACTTGGACTCGACCAGTATTGAGGTGCTAGATGCCGTTATTCGGCAGGCGGTGCAAGCCACGCCTGCGCTGGCGGCGCGCATTGTGGTGGGCGGCTTTTCGGCGGGCGGGCAGCTGGCCGTGGCCTATGCCGAAATGGTACACCGCGACAGCACCCAGCAGCCCTGGCAGATTAGGGCGGTGCTCGGGGTCGACCCGCCGCTGGACCTGGCTGAGCATTGGCACCGGGCCCAGCAGCACTTGGCAGCGCAGGATTGCCCAGCGCTACAGGCTGGCGATGAGCGCATTGTGCGTGAGCTAACCCACGCCTTTGGGGGTTCGCCCACGCAGGTGCCCGCCGTCTACCGCGCCCGGTCGGCCTTTGCAGCGCCCGATTCGCTTGGCGGCAACGCCCAGTATCTACGCCACTTGCCCGTGCGCCTCTACTGCGAGCCAGATTTGCTTTTCTGGCAGCAGCAGTACTGCGCGGCCCTGCAGCTAACGGACCTCAATGCCACGAGTGCGGCCGCGTTCATTGCGTGCTTGCAGCGCCAGGGCAATCGGCGGGCCCAGTACCTGCAAACTACGGGCAAAGGCTTTCAGGGCAAGCACCGCATGCCCCACTCGTGGAGCATTGTGGAGGCGGCCGAGTGTGCGGCCTGGCTACAAAAGTGCCTCGAGTAAGTATGGGTGGCGCTTGGTTGAAAGTGGCTTTTGCTGAGAACCTAAGCGGGTGCCTAGCTTACCCACGGGCCGGGCACCACCGCCCGGCGGCTACTGGCAATAGCGCTGGTTTACGTACACCTTCTGGCCGCCCGCGCTGAGGTAGTAGCACCCGCCCCGCGGGCCGCTGTGGTAGCTGCGCGCTGCGCTGGCCGCCGTACTACCCGTCACTATCACATGGTTCACCTTGCCAGTTTCGGCATACGAGCGCGTGGTCTTGGTCACGGGTACGTAGCGGCGCGTGGTCACCACCTTGGTGGTGATGTAGGTGCGGGCGGGCACCGCTGCCACGGGCAGCAGCGTGCTATCCAGGGTGCTTACCAGGTAGTGGCGCAGCACCCAGCCCTTGCCCGCCAGCTGCTTTCGGTAGGCGGGGTAGCTCACGTACACGAAGTTGCGCCGCATATTGTCGGAAAGGTGGTGCGGGTTGTCGGTGGGCTGGGACCTCAGCACTTGCACCGAGTCGCCCGTGCCCAGGTAAGCGGGCAGCTCGAAGCCCATGCCGGGCTGGGTTTGAATAGCCAAGTGGCCGCCGGTGGCGTAGCACACTTGGGCCTGGGCTGAAAATGTGGCCAGGGCGAGCGTAGCGCCGAGAAGTAAGCGTTGCATATCTGAAAAGACTTCCTTATTTAAGCAGGAGTTTACCGTATTAGATTTACCCAAAACTTTCTTTAGCCGCTCTTGCTCATGCAATTTCAACTACTCAGGCGGCTTGGGGTGCTGCTGGGGCTACGCTGCTTTGCTACCGAAACGCCCGCGCAGCCGCAAGCTACTTAGGAGTGGGTTACGTCGGGCGGAGGGCCGGGGGCTGCTAGCGGCTAAGGTGGCCGGGCACATCTGGCCAGCATACGATTTTACCCATATCGGTGGCGATTTTTTATCAAGCATTGGGCCGCCTATCAACCAGTTGCCTAAGCAGCTAGTAGCTTTAGCCTTTGCAAGATGCAACTGGGTCTATCGGGTCGCGGGACCGGTGTTTGCCGACAGAAAAATCGCCGTCACACTTCTCTATTTTAATCTATGAACAAACACCTACTACTGATTTTCTTGCTGTGGGGTAGTGCGCTGGCTACCCTGGCCCAAGCTCCGGTTTTCAATTTGGGCAAAGTCATTGGCACCCCCGTGGGCTTTCCCAATGATGTGGCGGTAGACCAGGCGGGCTTTATGTACGTGCTCGATGGGGCCGCCATCACCAAGCTGACGCCAGCTGGTGAGTACGTGGACCGGTTTGTGCTGCAAACTAATGTGAGCGGCTACTACGGGCTGGACCTGGACGCGGCGGGCAATTTCTACGTGTGCAACTACTCCTACAGCCAGGTGGAGAAGTACAGCCCAAGGGGCACTTTTTTGCTGCAATTCGGCGGGGCGGGCACCGGGCCGGGCCAGTTTCAAAACCCCAACAGCCTGAAGGTGGACGCGGCCGGCAACGTGTATGTAGTCGACACCCCCAACAACCGGCTGGAGAAGTTTGACACCAACGGCAACCTACTCTACAGCTACACCGGCACGGCCCCCAATGCCCTTTACCACCCCATGGATGTGACGCTGGATGCCAGCGGCACGGTGTATATCTACGACGCCGACTTCTACGTTACGAAAATGACGCCGGCCGGCACGTGGCTGCAAACCTTTCTGCTGCCGGCCTCGCAAGTGTCGTATGATGAAGCTACGTCCATTGCCGTTGACCCAGCGGGCAATATTTACGCCAGCAGCTTTCGCGGCTCATCAATATTGAAATTCACGGCGGCCGGCGCGTACGTTAGTGTCATTGGTGGGGGCGACTTTGGGGGCACGCACACGCCTATTGCCATCGATGCAACCGGCAACATCTACGCCACCAACCGCGACCACAGCGGCAACAGCAAGCTGCTCAAATACAACACGGCCGGCACCAACCTCAACAAGTGGGGCAACCTGAATACCTACGGCCCGCTGGCGCTGGATGCGGTGGGCAACTACTATTTCTACGACCCGCGGGCCGGCGTTATCAAGAAATACAGCGCCTCGCACCAACTGCTGGGCACGTTTGGCAGCGGGTTCATCGACATCTACGCCCTGGCGGTGGATGCGACGGGCAATGTGTACGCCCTGCAAACCAACTTTTATGGGGCGAACATCACGAAATACGCGCCCGATGGCCGCCTCCTGAACACCTTCACTGCGCTGGGCGGCAACATCACGTATACTGGGTCTGGCACCGGCCTGGCCGCCGATGCGGCCGGCAACATGTACGTGACCGACTACTACGCGGGCTGCGTGCGCAAAATCGGACCGCAGGGCCAGCTGCTGCCGGCCATTGGCACGGCGGGTTACGGCCTGGGCCAGCTGCGCCTGCCGCAGGCGGTGGCCGTAGATGCCCGCGGCTACGTGTACGTGGCCGACAACGTGGGCAAGCGGGTGCAGCGCTTCACCCCCAACGGCCAAGTGGTGCGCGAGTACGGCGTGCGCACCAGCCAAGGGGGTTCGATACCGCAGTGCACCGTGCAGCTGGCCGTGGATGGCGCGGGCAATTCCTACGTGAGCACCAGCATCACGGCGGGCCTGCAATACTTCGACTCCAGCACCGGCAGCGTCACGGCCATGCCCAACATTAATATGGGCTACCTGGCCATCGACCGGCGGGCCAGCCGGCTGATTAGCATGAATGGCGACCTGATTCGCTTTTATGCTTCGGATAATGTGCGGCCCGAAAACCTGGTAACCGGCACCGTGTACGAAGACCTCAACGGCAACTGCGTGCGCGATGCCGCCGAGCCCGCCCTGCCCAACATTGCGTTGGTGGCTTCCCCCGGCGATTACTATGGCCTCAGCGATGCCAACGGCCAGTACGCCATTGCCGTCGATACCGGAACGTACACCGTGCGCCAGGAGCTGCCCACCCACGAGGTGGGCCGCACCATCACGGCGGGCTGCGTGTCGCCCTACGCGCTACATTTTGCGGGCTACGGCAACAGCCTGAGCGGGCCCAGTTTTGGCAACCAGGTAAGCACCGCACCCTACCTGCACGTGAGCGTGGGCTCGACCCGGCGGCGGCGCTGCTTCCGCAGCACCACCACCGTGAACTATACCAACACGGGCTTTGCGTCGGCCACTAATGCCGAGGTGAAAGTGAGTTTACCGCCGTACGTGGTGTTCATTTCGGCCAATGCGCCGCACACGCTGGATGCGCAGGGCAACTACGTGTTTCAGGTGGGCACGCTGGCACCCAACACGATGGGCACCATCGTGATTCAGGACTCCGTGGCCTGCGGCAACCCTAGCATCCGTGGGCTCACGGTGTGCACCAAGGCCACCATTACGCCTCTCAACACCTACCCCGCTCCTACCGCCTGGAACCACGCCTCGGTGGTGGTGAAGGGCCGGGCGCAAACCGGCAACCAGGTGCGGTTTGTGCTGCGCAACTCGACTGCCGCTGCCATGACCGATAGCCTGGCCCTGCGCCTGTACCAAAACGGTGACTTGGCTTTGACGCACAAGTACTGGCTGGCGGCCGGCGACAGCCTGGTGCTGCGGGTGCCCGCCACCCGGCCCGTGGTGCGCCTGGAGGCCGACCAGCCCACCGGCCACCCAACCCAGCGCGTGGCCAGCAGCACCGTGGAAGTAGTGGCCTTGGGCACTCCCGGCCAGCCCAACCCCGCCATGAGCGTCGCGCCGCCCAACATTCCCGGCCCGGAAACCGCCGAGGACTGCCTGCCCATTATCGACTCTTTTGACCCCAACGACAAGCAGGTGACGCCCACCGGCACCACAACCCAGCACTACACCCCCACCGGCGTGCCCCTGAGCTACCAGCTTCGCTTCCAGAACACCGGCACCGACGACGCCTACCGCGTGGAAGTAGTCGATACGCTTGCTGCCAACCTCGACCTGCGCACCTTGCGCGTGGCCACCGCCTCGCACCCCTACCGCCTGGCCGTATCGGGCCACGGCCGCCCGGTGCTCACCTTCACGTTTGACAACATCAACCTGCCGCCCAGCACCCGCAACGCGTCTGGCAGCAACGGCTTTGTGCAGTTCAGCATTCAGCCCAAAGCCGGCCTGCCCGCCCAGGCATTGGTAGAGAACAAGGCCGATATTTTCTTCGATTATAACCCGCCCATCCGCACCAATACCACCGCCAACCGCATCTACGACGTGCCCGTGGTGGTGGTGCCCGCCGTGGCCCTGAGCTACGCCGATGTGCTAGCCTCGCCCGCGCTCACGCAGCTGAGCCCGGCGCAGGGCCGCGTGGGCACCCTCGTGACCGTGAGCGGGCAGCGCTTTGCCGCCAGCGCGCTGGCCAATACCGTGCGCTTCAATGGCGTGGTGGCCCCGGTGCTGAGTGCCACGGCCACCACCCTCACCGTGCGCGTGCCGGTCGGCGCCAGCACCGGCCCCGTGCAGGTAGCTACCAGCGAGGGAGCCGGGCGCAGCGCCCAGACCTTCGTGGTATTCCAGCCGCCCACGCTGGCCCCGCTGGCTCCGGCCGAGGGCGTGCCCGGCGGGGCCGTTACCCTCACGGGCACCGAGTTTTCGAGCGTGGCGGCGCAGGATACTGTGCGCTTCAACGGCCTGGTGGCCGTGGTGCAGCAGGCTACGGCTACTTCGCTGCGCGTGGTGGTGCCGGCTACGGCTACCACGGGCAAAATCCGGGTTAATACGCTGGGCGGCCAAGTCGAAAGCACCCAGGATTTTGTGGTGTGGTACCCGCCCACGCTGGTCAGTTTTAGCCCCAGCAAGGGCAAGGCCGGGGCTATGGTGACCCTGACGGGCACCAACTTTGCGCCCGCGGCGCGCAATGCGGTGGACTTTGGTGCGGGCGCGGGTGCCGTGGTGCAGGCCACGGGCAGCAGCCTGCAAGTGCGGGTGCCCGCCAGCGCCCAAACCGGCCCCATTCGGGTGGGCACGCCGGGGGGCACGGCCGTTTCGGCGGGTAGCTTCACGTTTTTGCCGGCTCCCAGCATCGTGGCCTTCACCCCGGCGCAAGCCAGCGTGGGCGAAGTGGTGGCCTTGTCGGGCCTGAATTTTCTGGTAGAAAACCAACCCGACACTATCTATTTCAACGGAACCAAGGCGGTGGTGCTTTCGGCTACGGCCACCACGGCCACGGTGCGCGTGCCTAAGGGAGCCGCCTCGGGGCCGCTGACCGTAGCCGGCGTGGGTGGCCGCACCGCCAGCACCACCCCATTTACTTTGCTTGAGCTGAGTGCGGCCGACGCCATCGGCACCTACCCCAACCCGGCGCGCGGTGCCGTCACCCTCGACTGGACCCGGGCCGATTTTGAAGTGGAGCAAGTGCGGGTTTATAACTCGCTGGGTGGCCTCATTGCCAGCCACGACTTGCGCAATGCGCCTGCGCTAACCCTTACGCTGCCTTTCGCCGCTGCCCAACCTGGCCTGTACCTGCTGGTGGTGCAAACCTCGCGCGGGTCGGTGGTCAAGCGCGTTACGGTGGTGAATTAATTTCTACCCCGCCCCTGCCGACTTGGCGGGGGCTTGGGTTTCCCTCTTTTTATGCCTAAACGCCTACTACTCGCCTTCACCCTACTCGGCACCGCTGCCCATGCGCAAGTGCGCTTTAGCGCGGGCCCTCAGCTGGGTTATACCCTGGCCACTACGACGTATCAGCTATTTGCCGTTGCCGACTACGACACCCACTACCGCAGCGGCTTTTCGGGTGGGCTCACGGCCGAGCTAGGGCTGGGCCACCTGGTGGTGCGGCCGGCCGTGCTCTACACCCAAAAGGGCTACAACCAAGAGGAAGTTCGCAGCGGCGCTAGCCTCACCACCACCAGCCGCATGCGGACTGACTACCTGACCCTGCCGCTCCAAGTTGGTTACACCCAGCATGCTGACGGCCAAGGGTTTCAAGTCTTCGCGGGCCCCTACGTGGGTCTTATTCTGGGAGGGCACTACACCCGCGACGTAGTGTACGGGGCCGGCTCCTCGGGGGGCGCGCAACAGCAAACCTACAGCGGGGGCGTCGTGGCGGAGGGCACCTCTATCGGCACCGCCAACTACCCTATCCGCCACTGGGATGCCGGCTTTCAGGCCGGCATTGGCTACCGCCAGCAGCAGTGGCTGGCCCAGCTCGACTACAGCCGGGGCCTGCTCAACGCCGACTCCGACCGCGCATGGGCCAGCAGCTTCTACGGTTCTACCGCGTACCACAACTGCGTGTTTCAGTTTTCGCTGGCGTATCTGTTCGGGGTGAAGTCTTAACTTCTCCGGCAGCGCTATCAGGCGGTGGCGTACCTCTGGCAAGCGTTATCCCGCGCTACTTTCTAGGCTGAACCGACTTTTGAGGCGCACTTAATTAATCTTGGCGCTGCTACCATCGGTGCAGAAGCTTCCGCCCGCGTGCTGCTTAGTGAGTTCCGGCCGCTAGTCCCGCTACGTGTCCGTGCTTTAGGGCGTGGTGCGGGGTCTGCCACTCGGGCATGGCTTGGCTTACCAAGTACCAAAAACGCGCATTGTGCAGCCGCTCGTGCAGGTGCGTCAGCTCGTGCACCACCACGTACTCCAGGCAGCTCAGCGGCCATTGGCTTAGCTCCAGGCTCAGCCATATCCGGCGGGCCCGAATGCTACAGGTGCCCCAGCGCGTTTTCATCTGCTTGATGCCCCAGGCCGCGGCTTGGGCCCCGACCACCGGCTCCCACTTGGCCAGCAAGGCTGGCACCTGTGCCTGCAACTGCGCCCGGCGCCACTGGGCTAGCACCTGCGCACGCTGCGCCGGTGTTGTCCCGAGGGGCACATAAAGGTGAAGCGCTGCTTCGTCAGCGGCCAGCCGGACGTGCGCCCGGCCCGTTTGCTCCTGCACGCACAAGCGCAGGGCCTGGCCTTGGTAATAGTGCATTTCGCCGGTTTCGTAGCGCAGCGAGGGCACAGCCGGGCGCGCCTGAAAGGCGGCTTGGTGGCGGCGAATCCAGGCTTGCTTGCTCAGCACCACCTCCCGAATGGTTGCCTCGCTGGTGTGCAGGGGCACGGTCACCCGCAGCTGCCCGTGCGGCGGCCGAATGACGAGGCGCAGCTGCCGCACGGCCTTGCGGACTACTTCAATGGAAAGGTCTTCAACAAGCAGGTTGGACAGGGCAGGCAAGGGCGTAGGCGGGCGAGGGAGCCGCAAAAATAGGCGGCTACTCGTCACGCATTTCTCACACACGCCTCGGAGCAGTGGCGTGGTTAGCTTTTCATGAGGTTCGCATTACTGCGGGGCAGCGAGGGGCTCCTTACTCAACAACCAGTTTTTTCACCACCACGCCCGCCTCCGTGCGCAGGCGCAAAGCGTAGACGCCGGTGGCCAACCCACTGATTTGCAGCGCGTGGCTCGCCTGCCCAGCGGGCAGCACCTGCGTACGAACCTCGCGGCCCACGGCATCGAGCAGCGTGGCCGTCACGGGCTGGCGGCTCAGGCTCGGGGGCAGCTCCAGCTGCGCGCTGGTCGTGGCCGGGTTAGGATAAAGCGCCACCTGCTGCGCCAGGGCAGCCGGGACCGTGGCCAGCGGCTGGGGCGAGAAAACCAGCTCGAAGCGACCGGTAATGAGCGCCGCCGCATTGGCCGCTGTGAATGAATAAGCAGGTTGCTGAGCTAGGTCAATAAGTGCGCCGGTTTGGAGGTCGCGCAAATACACCGGCACGTTGGCCAGGTTTAGTAACTGCTTGGCGGCAAGGGTATAGCTGCCCGGCGCGGGCACACCCACGGCCAGCGGCACCACGTGCGGGCCGGCGTTCAACTCGGGCAGGCCATCAATGGCCAGTTGCTGACTGCCCGCCTGTGCCGACAGGTTCAGGCCGGTAAGGTTGGGCAGCTTTTCGGCATCAAAAGCCACATCGAAGCCTGCCGTGGCCCCGGCTTGGGCATACACGTAGAGCTCATCGACAAGCCTACTGCTACCGGCGCTGCCCGCCGCTTGCAGCGTGAGCTGCACTAGGGGCCGGGTTTCGGCCGTGCGCTGGAAGGTGGTCGCATTGGGCACCGTCAGGCGCTGGCTGTTGCGGAAGGTGAGCGCGCCCGCACTCGTTCCGGCCGTCCGCACAAAGAAGCCCTGGCCCATCGGAATAATGGGGTTGCCAATGCCATTGTTGTAGGGTCGGTATACGCCCGCATACTGGCTGGTGCTGCTGTAGACGTACATCGCGCCTTCCAGATTCACCTTGTCGGCCACCGCCACCAGGCTGTAGTCGAGGGGTGCCGGATAAGGGTTGCCCACCAGGTGCCAACCAGCCTCGGCGTCACCGGCTCGGTTATTAGCCAAGCTCAGGGAGAGGTCACCGTTGTTGAGCGTGCCCACAAAATCTACCAGCTGGCTAGCCGCGATATTGACGGTATAGCCCCAGCCCACGGCGAGCGGAGCGCTCAGCGCGGCGGGCGAAAAGTAGCCCTTGATGAAGCCACTCAAGTTGTTGCTGGCCGTCACCAGGCGGCTTTCGTCGTAGCCATACACCGTTGGAAAAGGCACTTCATTGGCGGGCATAGCCGATGTGTTATACGCCGGGTTGATGACGGGCGTAAAGCCCGTCGTCAGCAGGTCGCTCACGGTCGAGTTGCTCACCGCAGCCGCGTAGTGGTGGTAGCCGAGACCGGCACTCAAACTGGGGTCGATGTAGCGCTGCACCGTAGCATTGCCTACCACCGCACCGGAGTTATTGACTACCAGAGCATCGCCCGTGCTAGCCGACTCAATGGTGAAACTGTTGCCCTGAGTGGCGAAATTGCTGCCGAGCGTGAGCACGCCCCGCACACTAGCCCCGGCCGAGGTGCCCAGGCGCGCGCCATTAGCTTGCACCATCAGGTTCCAGAAGCGGATGGCCGAGCTGCCCAGCAGCGCCGAGCCCGCGCTGCCAGTGCCGAGCACCACCGTGCCGCCGCCGCTGCCAATGGCATTGGTCGTGGTGAAAGCGCCGTTATTTGTGATGTCGCCGCCGACGGTGAGTGTGCCCCCCAGCTGGGTGAGGGTGCCGTTATTAAGCAGATTACTGGCCACAGCTAGCGTGCCCCCATTTTGGGTAAGGGTGCCCGGACTGGTAATAGTGAGCGCCCGCGCAGTGGCCGCGCCCGCCGGCAGCACGGGGTAAAACGGCGCGCCTCCCTGAATCAACACATCGGAGCTAGCCGTAGGCACGCCGGCCGACCAGTTGCCGGGCGTAAACCAGTCCTGGCTGCCAGCGTTCGCCGTCCAGGTCGTCGGGGTGCCGGAGCCTCCTAGGTAGGTGAGGCTGAAAGGCAGCGACGCCGCATTGCCGGTGCCGGCCGCATCCTGGGCGGCGTTGGCCGCGATGATAACCGTGGTGGCCGTACCAGGCGTGGTCGGCGTCACGCTAAACGTGTAGGGGCCCGCGCCGCTGCCCGTGGGGCCACTAGCCACCGTGCCATTGGTCACGCTGATGCCGGCGGCCGAAAAGCCCGTTACCGGCTCCGAAAACGTCACGGAGAAGGCGAGCGGTGCCGTGCCCGTGCTGCTACCCGAGGTGCCCGCCGGACTGCTGAGGCTGGCCACCATGGGAGCCACCGTATCCACCGTGAAGGCGATGGGCGCACTGCCAGCACTCACCGGCTGGCCACTGAGCTGAGCCGTGGCGAATACTTGGTGCAGGCCCTGCGCCAAGGCCACGGGCTGCGCCAAGCTGAAATTACCCGTGCCCAGCGCCGTGGTGGTGCCGACACTAATCCCATCTACATACACCGTGACGGTGCTGCCCGCCGGGGCCGTGCCCGCGTAGGTGGGCAGTGTGTTCGCCAGCACCTGGTTGGGGGTGGGCGCGGTCACCACCGGGGTAGCCGTCGAGGCCGACGTGGTCACCGTAAAGGGCAAGCCATTGCTCGTGCCACCGGCGGCGGTTACGGTCACGGTATAGACCCCGGCCACCAGGCCGGCGGGTACCGGCACGCCCGTAATACTGGTGCCACCAGCCACCACAAAGCCGCTGCTAACGGCCGTAGCCGGCCCACTAGTCGGGGTGAACGTAATAGTAGTGGCCCCAGTCAGGTTGGTGCCCGCAATGGCGAATGTGCTGCCCACGGGGCCGCCGCTGGGCGTAAAACTCAGCAGCGTGACGGGGGCCACACTGGCATTGTTGCTCACCGTGAAGCGATTGAGCACGGTGACGCTGCTGCTGAAGAGGCGGGTGCTGGCATTGGCCGTAGGCCCGACGGCCGCCCAGGGCTGGCCGGTGGTGGGCTGCTGCCACAGCTGCACCTGCGAAAAGCCAACCAGGCCGTTGTCATTGTCGGGCAGCCAGCTCAGGGTGAGGTCTACGGGGGTGCTGGGCTGGGTGGTGGGCGTCACCGTCCAGATGCGGTCGATGCCCTTGGGGCTGCTACCCAGGTTTTGGCCGTAGCTCACGTCGGCCAGCTGCAGGCCCGCCGTACGCGTGATGCTGACGCTGCCTAGGTTGTTGCCGTTGGGGTCGAGCACTACTCCGTGGCCAAAGTCTACGGCCGCGCCGCTTACGGCCGCACGCGTGATTTGCAGCGCCCCCTGCACGTAGCGCCCGCTGGCTTCGCCGCTGAGGCTGGCCCCATTGGGCAGCCGCAGGGTGTACACCGTGCCGCCGGGGGCCTGGGTATTGACATAGCCGCTGGTTAGTTGCAGTAAATTGCTGACGGTGAGGTCGCCGGCCAGGCGCAGGGTATTGGCCCCGGCCGTGGGTTTGCTCACCAGCACTTGGTAGAGGGTTGCCCCGCCCGGCGTCAGCAGCTGGTCGGCCGCGCCACTGAACGTGACGGCGCTGGTGCCGGGCGTGAGGGTGCCCGAGTTGGCGAAGGCGGCGCGGCTTTCGAGGGTACCAGTGCTCAGGTTGAGCGTGCCGGCATTGGTGAGGGGGCCCGTTACGCGCAGCGCGCCGCCATTGGTGAAGGTGCCCCCCGCCCGGTTGAGGAGGCCGCCCGTGCCTACATAAACGCTGGCCCCCGGCTGCACGGTAATGAGGGTGCCGGCATTGACGAAGTCCTGCGCCAGGGCCGGGCACCCCCCGAGCAGGCCGCCACTTAAAAGAAGCAAAACTGGTTTCATAGTATTTTTGGGGCGGGCGGCCCGCCATACATTTCCCAAAAGCAATACTTGGCAGGTGGAAACTCAGGAGCAGCCAATCGCGTGGCAGTGCGGCCAGAAGGTGCTGCTGGCTTAGCCTACTTACCTAGCAAGTGCGAAACTCACCTGAGCCCTGCCCCCCCCGTTGCTGTTCGACCAGCGCAGTGGCAGGAGCGCCTTGCCACTGTCTGCCTGCCCTACTCCTCTTTCGTGGGCGGCTGGTGCTGGGCCTGCTGCCAAAGCCATGCTGCCCCCGCCCGCGCCCAAAAATCAACGCCCGATACACATTACATTCCAGGTAATGCTTTGGTTGATAGCAACATCACTAGTGTTGAGGATACGAATTTTAAAGCTGCCAGTAGTAGACCCGTAGGCAATCAGCTGCAATTGACCCGGCGTACCATTTGTCGTCACGATATCGCCCACGTATACCATGGGTGGGCTAGTGAACCCACCCCCAATACCTACTGCGCCTTCTAGTGAGAGGCTATGTGCGCCAAGGCCGGTTACTGTAAACGCTGCCGTGCGGTAGTACACTTTCAGGTTGGTACTGGCCGGGGCTCCGGCGCTGGATACGGTGTTGTATAGCACCCCGCCGCCATGCGCGGTCACATTGCCGCTGGCATTCACGTCGCCGCTAGCGTTCACGTCGCCACTAGCGTTCACATCATCGCTTACCGTAAGCGTGCCGGAGCTATGCAGCGTGCCGGCAACATCTAGCTTGTAGGCTGGGGCGGCGGTGCCAATGCCAACATTTTGGGCTGAAGCACAAAAACTTATGAGCACATGTAGCAGGGCGAGGCATACTATTTTTTTCATGTCTTTCAGAAATTAAGAACAGAAACATGACATAAATATATAGTATTTACTTTAAGTAATATATAAAAAATACTTTCCCACTGCGTAATGAGAGTGATTTTTATCCGAGTTTTTGCCTGCCAGTAGCTCCGGCGGCCATGGCGAAGCCAGCGTACTGCCCAACACCACTGCCACCAATTAGAACGACGACTATAATTTTTCCTGGACTCCTTCCCTACTCGCCAGGCACGGCGCTGGCATCGATTCGGCGGCTCTAAAAACTAGTAGCAGCACTGATGTAGCGACCTCACTGGTTGGCGCACTTTTGCATTTCTTATGCACATAGCATAAAGCTAACTTTCTTTTAAACAGGCCCGAGCGATGAATACAGTAAAGAAACTAGTGGCTGTGTACAGCTTACTGCTCCTAGGCAACAAGGCATTGGCGCAAACAATGGCCACGGCGAATCACGGAGAAATCGGCGTTGTTTCGCTGAAGGTTTCTTACTGTGATGGGACGAAATATAAAATAACCAATACCACCCAGCAGGCTATCGATGTACTCTACTACTACAAGCGCAAAAGTGGCCAATGGTCTGACGCACGCGCAACAAACGGTATAGCTCCTGGTCAAGCAATTATGACATCTGATATGTGTGACAATGGCGGCTCCCATATCTTATATTACCGGCCCGCTGGCTCAAATGACAAATTCCCAAACAGGCCTTCTGCTTCCGAATAAGCATAGCAGGTTAGCAAGCGCTCGCAATGCGCTATAAGCTAGCCTGCACTTGTGCCGACAGCAGGGGCATGGCCGCCGAGCGAACCTATCCCAGCGATGTAGCTGCCGAAAAATGCGCGTTTAGGACCCCGCACCTGGCCCCAATGAGTGACGCCGCAAAATGACCTGGCTACTTGCCAAACTACGCCCCGAATCCAAACACGCGCTCAGTTAAGTACCTCGCTGCACGCTACTCACGAGCGCACCGGACATACTCCCACACCGCACTTCTGTCGAAGTACGGCGGCTTGGCAATGCCGCTCGCGATGGCTACGCCGTGCAGCCCCAGCCGCAGCAGAGGCGCTACTTCGGCCGGGGTAATGCCCCCAAAGCCAACGAGGGGCACGGTGAGCTGCACCGTGCGGCACTGCGCCAGCACCTCGGCGTAGCCCGCAAAGCCGAGCACCAGCTGCGGCTCTGGTGGCGGGGTAGTGTAGCGAAAGGGCCCCAAGCTGATATAATCGACGCCGGCCGCGGCCAGGTGCGCTACCTCGGCAAAGGTGGTAGCCGTGCCCCCAATGAGAAAGCCCAAACCAAGCAGGGCGCGGGCTTCGGCGGCCGGCATATCCTGCTTGCCCAGGTGCACGCCATCGGCGCCGATTTCCTGGGCCAGGTGCGGGTTGTCGTTGAGAATAAAGGTGGCGTGGTAGCGGCGGCATAAGTCTTGCGTGGCCAGGGCCTCCCTCTTCCAGTCTGCGTACGGCCTGTTCTTGACCCGCAGCTGGATGGATTTTATGCCACGCTCAATCGCGAGCTTAGCATGATGACGTGACTCGCTGATGAACTGCAACTTACTGATTTTCATAAGTAGTTCAGTGTTAAACACTACCCCAACCGGGGAAGTAAAGAACCGAGAAAAGCAGGTGTTATTTAATACCCTCCAAAAAACGACTAGTTCATCATGCCGGCTTGGCTAAAGTGCGGCCAATTGAAGGCGGGTTTCAGGGGCTGCTTGCTGGCAGGGCGTCGGCAAAATACCTTTTTGTGCGAGCACGGTTCTTTTGGCGCACGGCCACGGCGGCACCGGCAGCAGGGCCTGCGCGATGTAGTGCTGAGGCACTCGGCGCCCACCCGCAGGCTGCGCGTGGGCGCTCCTGATTGCTTGTTTCGGCGGCAATTGCCGCGTTATAGGCTGAGCGTGCCTTCGATGGAATCATCCAGCGTCTGGCCGATGGCCGCGCCCACGGCCGTTTTTACCAGCGCAATGGCGTTGCCGTGCTTGTTGTCCCAGTAGTAGCCCTGCTGGGGCGTTACCTCCACCACCGTAATGCGCGGGTCGGTTTCACCATCCGTAAACCAGGCTTTGAGGATAGGCGTCCATAGCTCTTTGATGCGGGCCAGGTCGGTCGAGACGGTGGCCGTGCCAACCACACTCAGGAAGTCGGAGTGCGCCGAGCCCTGAAATAGCAGTTGCACCGAGGCGTCCTGCCGGATTTCCTGGTTTTTGTGGCTGTCGCTGGCGCTCAGAAACCAAAAGTGACCCTGGTCGTCCACTTCCTGCACGGCCATGGGGCGGGTGGCGGGCACCTCGCTGCTGCGCAGGCTGGTACTAAAGAAGCAGGTGTTGGTTTTGCCGGCCAGCTCCTGCATTTTTTTGATGGCGTCAGCTGCCTGCAAATCCTGGTGGTTTTGCTCGGGCTGCTGCTGATTGATGCTGTCCATACAAGGGAAAGGAAAAGTAAGAAAATGGGGTGCTAGGCCTAACGGATTTACGCGCCGCTGGATGTGCCTAGACGTGCATCAACTCGTCGCGTATCTGCCGCAGTAGCCCTTGCGGCGTCTTGGTCACCCCACAAGTGCCCACCGTCGGCCCCGGCCCAAACCAGGTGGGGCAGCTACCCGGCCCGCGTGGCCTAGCTTAGCAGAAGCAGGTCACTAGGTTAAGATGCTACACAGGCCGGCGAAAATGGTACATGGTGCTGCTGCTTCGGGGCCTGACCTTCGCAGCTACGCAAGCCAGGCTAATAGGCAAGGTGGCGCTGCTGCCGCAAGCCCTGCCGCTATTGCGCGACCGGCATAGAAACGGCCTTCGCCAGGGTTGCTGCTGGCTTGGTATAGAGATAAACAGCTAACCTGATGACACCCTTTGATGGGGTTTAGCTTCTTTACAAAGGGTATGTCTTCAGGCCTGCTGGGCCGCGCTGTTGTTGCCTATGAACTACCGCTTACAGGTACTTTTTTCGCTCCTGGTTATGGCTGCGGGGCCAGCCGCCGCGCAGACGTTCCCGGTCAGTGGCCGGGTGCTCGATGCCCAGGACCAGTCGCCCCTCATCGGGGCCACGGTGGTGCTCACGCACCTCGCCGCCGACTCGGCCCGCGCTGGCCTGGCCGTCGATGCCACGGGTAGCTTCGCGCTGCCGCCGGTGGCCAGCGGCCCCTATCGCCTGGTGGTGTCGTTTGTGGGCTACCAGCCCTTTGTGCGAGCCCTAGCGATAGGCAGCGCGCCGCTCCAGCTGGGCACCCTGAGCCTGCACACGAGTGGCGTGGTGCTGAAAGGCGTGGAAATAACCGGCCGGGCCGCGGCAGCCGTGCAAAATGGTGACACCGTCCAATACAACGCCCAGGCCTTCAAAACCAACCCCGATGCCAGCGCGCAAGACCTGCTGACGAAAATGCCAGGCGTGGTAGTAGACCCCAGCACGGGCAAGCTCCAGGCCCAGGGCGAGCAGGTGCGCCGGGTGCTGGTCGATGGCAAAGAGTACTTCGGAAACGACCCCGACGCAGTGCTCAAAAACCTGCCGGCCGAGGCCATCGACAAAATCCAGGTGTACGACCGCTCCTCTGACCAGTCGCAGTTTACGGGCTTCGACGACGGCAACCAACAGAAAACCATCAACATCGTGACCAAACCCCGGTTTCGCAACGGGGAGTTTGGGCGGGTGGCGGCGGGTGGCGGCCGCGGCGACGACAACCAAACGCGCTACCGCGCCTCGGGCACCGTCAACTCCTTCCACGGCAAGAAGCGACTTTCCCTCGTTGCGCAAACCAACAATGTGAACGAGCAAAACTTCGGTACCGACGACGGGAGCAAGTCGGCCGGAAGCGGGGGGAGTGCGGGCAGCGGCATCTCCACGACTACGGCCGTGGGTTTGAACTATTCCGATGTTTGGAGTAAGAAAACCGACGTACAATCGAGCTACTTTTTCAGCCGCAGCGTGAACACCCTCAGCCGCCAGACGGACCGGCGCTTTACCGCCCCCGACTCGCTGGGCCGCACGCTGCGCTACACGGAAAACTCGCTGGCGGGCAGCACCAACGTCACCAACCGCTTTAACCTGCGCCTGGAGCACAAGTTTGACTCGGCCAACTCGGTGCTGTGGCAGCCGCGCCTCTCCGTGCAGCACACCAACAGCGAAAACCACCTGAGCGGCGCTACCTCCCGCAGTCAGCCTACCAACGAAACTGTTGGGGAGCTGCGCAGCGCCAACCTCAGCGACTACCGCGCCGACAATTTGGGCCTCACGTTTGGCCAACAGCTGCTGTACCGGCACCGTTTTCGGAAGCGCGGCCGCACTTTCTCGCTGGGCCTGAACATGGGCTACAACCCCAGCAACGCGGAAAACTACTTGAACTCACTTAACGAGGACTACACTACTTCTACTACGGGCCAGCCTATTACCACCCACACCGACCAGCTGTCGAAGGTAGACCAGACGGGCTGGCAAGGGAGCGCCACGGCCAACTACACCGAGCCGCTGAGCCGCAAAAGCCAACTACAATTCAGCTACACGGCCAACTACACGCCTTCCAATTCGGATAAGAAAACCTATAACCTGGACGGGACAACCAGCCAGTACTCGGCCCTCAACCCGGACCTGAGCAACGTGTTCCAGAACCGCTACCTCGCCAATTCGGGCGAAATCAGCTACCGCTACAGCAGCCGAGGGTTTCAGGGCACGGTGGGCGCGCAGGTACAGGCGGCGCAGCAACGCAACGACCAGACGTTTCCGAAAGACCTTAGCACGCGCCGCAGCTTTGTGAACGTGCTGCCCAGCGCCCAGCTGCGCTACAACTTCTCGAAGCACCAAAACCTGCGCCTCACCTACCGCATGCGCACCGATGCGCCGAGCATCAGCCAGCTCCAGGAGGTGGTGAACAACGCCAATCCGCTGCAAATCACGACCGGTAACCCCAACCTCCGCCAGGAAAACACCCATACCCTGGCCATGCGTTATTCCTCGGCCAACGTGGAGCGTTCGACGTCGTTCTTCACGCTCATTAGCAGCTCCTTCACGACTAATAATATCACCAACAGCACCAGGGTACTCACGCAATCTACCGCGATTGGGGGCGTTGTGGTGCCGGCGGGCGGGCAGATTACGCGGCCCGTTAACCTGGACGGCTTGTACTCGGTGCGCACGTTTAGCAACTACACGCTGCCGCTGAGTTTTGTCAAGTCAAACCTGAACCTGAACGCTAATGTGAACTTTACCCAGACGCCGGGCCTGGTGTCGATTGGCAGTGAAAAGGAGCCGCAGCTCAACTACAGCCGCACCCCCAGCTTTGGGCTCGGTGCCGTGCTGAGCAGCAATATCAGCCCCGCGCTGGATTTCACCCTCTCCTCAAACTCCAGCCAAACCTACGTGCGCAACAGTACCCAGACTACGGCTGACCGCTCGTATTTTCGGCAGAATACCACGCTGCGCTTCAGCTGGATTTTTTGGAAAGGCATTTCCGTGCAGTCGAACGTGAACCACACGGCCTACACCGGCTTGTCGGCGGGCTACAACCAGCACTACATTCTCTGGAATGCCTCGGTGGGCAAAAAGCTGTTTGCCCGGCAGCAGGCCGAAATCAAGGTCTATGCGTTCGACATTCTGAAGCAGAACAACAGCATCACGCCCAACCAAACGGCCGCCTACGTCGAGGATGTGCGCACTAATATCCTGACGCGCTACCTGATGCTGATGTTTACCTACAACATCCGCAACTTCCCGGCCGGGTCCTAAAAACTTGGCCGAGCGCTTGCCAATGCGCTACACTGAACAGCCCCGACCTTCTGGTGAAGGCCGGGGCTGTTCAGTGTAGGATAAGGCGCACCTAGTACTTAGCGGTGGCCGTAGGGCTTAGCCGGGCCGCGGTCGTGGCGGTGTTGGGCTTCCCAGCGAGCCCGCTCGATAGCTTGTTGGCGTTCACGCTCGCGCTGGGCTTGCTCTATGCGAGCGCGTTCGCGGGGCGACAGGCGGCGCGGGTCGCGGTCATGGTCGCCGGCAGGGGCGGCGGAGGCAGCAGTAGTTACGAGCAAGGCGGCGGCCGCAACGAAGGAAAAGAGGGAAGCTTTCATGACAGGAAGAGGGAGTAGAAGGTAGAAGGAAAAACGAGCAACTCGTCTGCCCTTCCCAAGGCAAGCGCAGTGCCAAGCTTCCCAGAGTCGATTTACTTCTTTTTATTTAACTCACTCATCTATAGCCGACTGCTCATTTTGAGCGCATGTGCTTTGTCGACCAACGCGGCAACTATGCCGCTTAACGCCCGTCCTGGTGCTGGCGGGCCAGCCCCCGCTCTACCTGTAGATGCAATTGGCCCCAGCTACGGCCCCCTAAGCTCGGCAAGGAGTGCCGCCTTGCACAAAGACCGGGGCACGAAGGCCTAGCTAAACGGCCGGCCCGTTTGCTCGCGGGAGTAGCGCGCGAGGTGCGACTCATCGGTGAAGCCGAACTCGGCGGCCAGCTGCTTGAGGGTGGCTCCCTGGCGGGCGCGGCTTTTCAGCAATTATTGGCGGTAGCGGTGCAGGTACTGCCGGTAGCCGAGCCCCGCCTACTGTCATGCTTCATCTGACGTCCGCTTGCCGAAGCATGACCGTTGGCTGGCTTCTTAACCAGCTTCTACCGTAAACCCATAAAAAGCACCGTTATGAACCGCAGAAATTTCATCCAAAACTCCTCCCTGGCGGCGGCCGCACTAGCTACGGGACTATCGGCTACTGCAACAACAGCGGCGGCCGAAGTGACCGAAGAAAACCAACGTATAACCAACCCACTCAACCCGATGGCAACCAAATATCGTCCTCTTACCAAGTCCGGCTTTGGCGGCGTGGCGCTGGGCAACGGCTTCCAGGTAAACTCCGACCTCGAATGCGAGCAGGCTATGGAAGCCGCCTGGAACGCTGGCGTGCGCTATTTTGACACCTCGCCCTGGTACGGGCTGGGCATCAGCGAGCGGCGCATGGGATTGTTTCTGAAGGACAAGCAGCGCGCCGACTACACGCTCTCGACCAAGGTGGGCCGCCTGCTGGAGCCGCACGAAAACTTCACCATGAAGGACCTGCTTTGGAAGGGCAAAATGAACTTCGGCTACCGCTACGACTACTCGGCCGCCGGGGCCCGCCGCAGCGTGGAAGACAGCCTGCAACGGCTGGGCATTTCGTCGCTCGACATCGTGTACATCCACGACCTCTCGCCCGACAATGGCGACATGAAAACGGACTGGCTCAAGTACTTCGCCACCGCCCAAAACGGGGCCATGAAAGAGCTGACCAAGATGCGCGAAGAGGGCCTCATCAAAGGCTGGGGCCTGGGCGTGAACACCATCGAGCCGATTGTGAAAACGCTGCAAGTAGCCGACCCCGACATTTTCCTGTCGGCCTGCCAATACTCGCTCATTCAGCACGAAGCCGACCTGAGCCAGGTGTTTCCGCTGGCGGCGGCCAAGGGCGTATCCATTGTGGTGGGCGCTCCACTGAGCGCGGGCTTTTTAGCCGGCAAAAACCGGTACTTGTACGGCGGCACTTTTCCGCCCGGCGTGCAGGAAAAGCTAGCCGCGCTGAAGCAGGTAGCGGCCAACCACCGCGTGGATTTGCGCACGGCGGCGCTCCAGTTTTCCGCCGCCCCGGCCGTAGTGTCCGGCGTCATTCCGGGGGCGCACACCGCGCAGCAGGCCCAGGAAAATGCCGCCTCCTTCACCACGCAAATCCCGGCCGGTTTTTGGCAAGAGCTGAAGCAGAAAAAGCTCATTACCGAAGCGGCCCCGGTCCCGGTTTAGGCGAAGTGAATGGCAGCCTAACCCCTATAATATGGCCTGAATGAGCCAATACTAGCGTTTTGCCAGTTACGCCCGAATGGGTTCTATAGCGGAGCTAGCGGCCGAGGCCGCCTTGTCGGTGCCCGCGTTTTGCCGCTTCTTTAAGCGCCTGACCCAGCGCACGCTCACGGAGTTTGTCAACGAGCGCCGGGTAGAGCGGGCCTGCCAATTGCTGCGGGTGGTGCCCACCATCACGAAGGCGGCTTCCACAATCTGGCGTATTTCAACCGGGTCTTCCGCCAGCAGCTGGGCGAAAGCCCCTCGGCTTATCGGCGTCGGATGGCCGCCTCCTAGGGCTCGCGTTTTCCGGCTTAGCTTCAATCCAGCAGCGTGAGCTTACAAATAGTTTGATTCAGCCCGTTAGCCTAAGAAATTCAATTCCTCAGCTGACAGCGAAATAGCCGCCGCCTGGACATTCTCGGCCAAATGCTGGCTGGAGGTAGTGCCCGGAATAGGCAGTATCCAGGCCGACTGGTGCAGGAGCCACGCTAGGTTAAGCTGCGCCACCGTGACGCCTTTCGCCGCGGCTAGCTCCTGCATCTTGTTCTGCGCAGTGGGCAACGACGTTTGGAGGGAGAAAAACGGAATGAAAGGAATCTGCTGCGCCTCGCACAACGGCAGGAGCTCGCCCCCTTGGAACCCATACGGACTGCTCGGGTCCGTGAGCCGCTGGGTGTAGCTATACATATTCTCCACGCTAGCCACTTTGCCCAGGGCGCGGGCCGTGTTAAACTGCGCTACGGTGGCATTGGACAGGCCGACGTGCAGGATTTTCCCTTCCTGCTGCAACGCCAGCAGGGTGGCGAAGGCTTCTTCATAGTCGCCAGGGCTATTGGCGGCCTTGCCAAAATGCACTAGGGGCAGCTGCTCCAGCTTCAACTCGCGCAGGTTGTTTTCGACGCTTAGGCGTACTTCCTCCGGCTGGGCGTAGGGCAGCCAGCTTTTGTCGGCGCCGCGGGTTCCGCCCACTTTGGTGGCAATAATCAGGTCCGCCGGATAGGGGTATAAGGCCTCCGCCAGCAGGCGGTTGGTGACCCCCGGCCCGTAAAAATCGGCGGTATCGAAAAAGTTGACGCCCAGCTCGACGGCTGTGCGCAAAAGGGCAATCGCCCCCGCCCGGTCGCGGGGTTCGCCCCAAAAATCCTCTCCCGTCAGCCGCATCGTGCCGTAGCCAGGCGTGCGGGCGGTCAAAGGGTTAGCCGTGTCCGCGCCAATCGTGATTGTTCTGCTGCTCATGTGCTTACGTTAACTCGTTTTGTGCTTCTTTTTCGCCGGCTAGGCAGCCGGTTGCCCGCTAGCTTTCCGGTAAGAGGAAGGGGTTTGCCCCGTAAACCGCTTAAAGAACTTGGTAAAATTGGATACGTCATAATCCAGCTTGTGCGCGATGGCGCCAATGGGCAACGCGCTGTTAGTCAGCAGCTTCTTAGCTTCTAGCACTATTCGCTGCTCGTAGAAATGGCAGGCATGATGGCCCGTGGCCAGCTTGATTACCTGACTTAGATGACCGGGATGCAGGCAGAGGATGGCCGCGATATCCTTCAGCTCATGCATTTTCTCTACCCGCCCCGCCAGGAAGTCCCCTAGGTGGCTCTCCAACACCTGCTGGAACTGGGCCAGGATTTCCGCTTGGCGGGAAACGTAGCCTTGCGGAAGTGTCGTCCTCATGGGTTGCTTTACAGTACGGCCGCAAAGGTCTGCCAGCGGTTTCCGGCAAAATGGTGAAGAGTCAAGTTTTTAACCTACTGCCGCTAAGCTTTATCGGTCGTCTATCGTAGTTGTCGACCTAGGTGAGCACCGCGACCCCCGCTTCCCGATACTGGGCCAATAGGGCGGCGGACGCTCGGGCGTCCGTTATCAGGGTATCGATGAGCGAAAGGGGGGCGAATTGCAAGTACTTGTCCTGCTCTAGCTTGCTGGCATCGCAGAGCAGGTACACGTGGCTCGCCGCTCCGGCCACCGCCAAGCTAATCGCGGCTTCGGCCTCGCTATTCGCGCTTAGGCCGCGTTGCAGCGAAAGCCCGTCTACCCCTAAAAAGGCTTTGTCCACGCGGTAGCGCTTCAACTGCTCGACCGCGACCGTGCCGTGCATGGCCTGGCGCTCGGCATCGACCTCGCCGCCGGCCAGCACCACCTGCACGGCCGAGCCCACGAGCTCGAACAGCACGGGCAACGAGTTGGTGACCACGCGAATGGCTAGGTGGCGAATGAGCGGGCAGAGCGGAAACGTGGTGCTGCCGCAGTCAATGAAAATCGTGTCGCCGGCCGCAACCTGGGTGGCGGCCAACGCGCAGATGGCCGCTTTCTCGGCCGCGTGGGTTGTCGATTTGCGGGCAAAGGCCACCGGGTTTTTCACTACGCCGGGCAGCACGGCCCCGCCGTGGGTGCGCACGACTAGCCCTTCGGCCGCCAGCTGGGTTAAATCTCGGCGAATGGTGAGGGGTGTGGTTTGCAGCTGCTGGGCCGCCGCTGCGACTTCCAGGCTGCCGTGCTGGGTTAGCGTAGCCAGTAAATACTGCTTGCGGAGTTGAAAATTCATAGCTCAGGTGTTACTTGCATTCATCCAATCATAAAGAAACACACTCGAACACAAACGAACGATTACCTTGCTATGAACGAACGCATCCACCTGCACGAACCCGAGATTTTGTCGGATAACTGGTACACGCTCCGCAAATTCACCTTTGACTACCAGCGCAAAAATGGCACCTGGGAAACCCAGTCGCGCGAGGCCTACGACCGGGGCAATGGGGCCACCATTTTGCTGCACAATCCGGCCGCCGACACCGTCATTCTGACCCGGCAGTTTCGGCTGCCCACCTTCGTCAACGGCAACCCGACGGGCATGCTCATCGAAGCCTGCGCCGGCCTGCTCGACGACGAGCATCCTGATACTGCCATCGTACGCGAGACGGCGGAAGAAACCGGCTACCAGCTCACGGCGGTGCACAAGGTGATGGAGGCCTACATGAGCCCCGGCTCGGTGACCGAGCGGCTGTTCTTCTACCTGGCCGAATACTCCGCCACGACCGAGCAGCGCGGCGGCGGGGGCATCGACGACGAAGAGATAGAGGTGCTGGAACTACCCCTTACCCAGGCCCTGGCAATGGTGGCCACCGGAGAAATCCAGGATGGCAAAACCATCATGCTCTTGCAGCACCTGCGTTTACAGCAGCTTACTACTTAGCACATTCTCCCATGATAATTCTGAGCAGGTGCCCTACCCTATTCCGGGCTGGGCACCTGCCCTTGATTAGCGCATGAGTGGCCCCTGCTAGCCCAGGCCGGTGGGCGGCCGGGCAATGCACCGTACGAGCAAATTTGCTACCCCGCCGCCCACCGGCGGTCCGGAAGAGCGGCAATAAGGCGTATCTTCCCTCATAATCAAGCTGTTTCGGATGTCCGATTACCCCGCCTTCTTTATGGAACAGGCGGAAGCCGGCCCCCATATCCAGTTTATCTACGACGTGCCCGCCGCCCGGGTCGCCTTCGTCAACGCCGCCTACCAGACTGTGTTGGGCGGCCACCCGGCCCAGGTTAACGCCGAGCTGCCTGCCCTGCTCGCCCGCCTACACCCCGACGACCGCGTCTTCCTCGCGCACTACTGGAAGCTGTGGGTGCGGGGGCAAATGCTGGGCGAGATTGAGATTCGCCTGCTACGAGAAGGAGCGGCCGACCACTGGTTTGTTTTAACTCCCTCTTACCAGCAAACGGCGCCGGGCGGCGAGCTGGTGGGCGGCACGCTGCGCGACATCAGCGAGCAGAAGGCCTACCAGGCCAATGCCGACCGTTTCAACGCGCGTAAGAATGCCGCCCTGGAAATTCTTTCCCACGACTTGAGCGGCTCGTTTGCCCAGGTGCAACTAATCGCCGACTACCTGCGCCAGGAAGTGAAGGCCCCAGTGGGCAGCCGCATACCAGAGCTGCTACGCGTGCTGAAAACCACCAGCCAGAATAGTATGAACATGATTAGAGGCCTGGTGGCGGTCGAGTTTCTGGCCTCGGTGAACACGGACCTGAAACGGGACCGGGTGGAGGTAGGGGCTGTGCTGGGCGAGGCCCTGGACCAGCTGCTGCAAGGCGAAGCCCTGCTAGGCCATTACTTTACCTATTCCCTGCCCCCGCAGCCCGTGTACGCCAACCTGGACGTAAACAAGTTCACCCAAGTGCTCATCAACCTGGTCAGCAACGCCTTCAAGTTCACTCCCAACGAGGGCCAGGTCAGCGTCACAGTAGCGGCAGATTCTGCCTGCGTACGCCTTCAGGTCCAGGACAACGGCGTTGGTATTCCGGCGGCGCTGCTGCCTGTCTTGTTCGAGCGCTTCACCCCAGCCCGGCGGCCCGGGCTACGCGGCGAGCCCACCAACGGCCTGGGCCTCATGCTTTGTAAGACCATTGTGGAGTGGCACCAGGGCACCATCACCGTGGCCAGCACCGAGGGCGTGGGCACCACCTTTACCGTGGAAATTCCCCGGGTCGAATAAGCGGGCCAGTAGCTGCCCGCTTCCCATTTGGTAAGCCAGTAGCAGGCCGAGGTTAAGCCGCTTGGTTAAATTTCAGAAAACCAGCTGGGAGCAGTGGCCACCAATAGACTTACCGGTACTGAAAATTGTTGCTGCCCATATTTTGGCGGCAGTATTCTTCTAATAGTTCAAGTGACTGGTAGATAGTTAAGGCACCTTCAATGTACTTATCAGCTAGCACCTGTTCGTAGGCACTGGGTACCGAGGTGGCGCTCTTAATAGGAAAAAGGGCCGCAGCAATGATTCGGCGTTGAGCTTGTTCATTCTTCATGCAGCAAAGTTCTGGCGCAATAGAAGCACCCAGGGCTTCGAAAAATTATATTTATGTAATCAAACTGTGTTGTTGCCCTATTCTCGGTGCAATGTGCGCTAGTTGCCACAACGCTTTTTACAAGGCGTAGCTAATGATAACCTAACCGTTTTAAAACTCCTGGGCAGGAATTTATAACTTGGCAGCGCGGAACTGCTTAGCCGCTTGGGCTGCGCTTTTTCGATGCTTCTATTTACCTTCTCCAACCTAGCCCCGGCCTCTCCGCTGCACACTTCTCGACGCGACCCGTTACGCCGAGGCGTGCACCATTAGCCACCGGCGCTTCGGCCAGGGGGCCATCCTTACTTGTAGTCGCTTTCCACAAATGACGCTAGACTGGTGGCCCAGCCAAACAGCCAGGCTTCCCACCGTTGGCCAGAACCAATCCGTCTTCTTGGCAGTTAAACACGCATCAACACATGTACATGTGTTACCTTTGTTTGGAATATGGATACCAAGTCCCTCGTTAAAATAGCCAAAGCCCTCAGTGACCCGAACCGCCTGCGCATCTTGCAGGAGATTTCGCAGGCTCCGCAAGTAGGTTGCGCTGAGCTGTTTGACGTGGCCCCCGTTAGCCAGCCCTGCATGTCGCACCACGTGAAGGCGCTGGTCGAGGCCGGGCTGGTAGAGTCGCACAAGGAAGGCCGGTGTATGTATCTGTCGGTGAATGCGGAGAAATTGCAAGAGCTGGAAAGCTTCTTACAGCTCCTGAAAGTCAAATAATTTTCACCTTATCCAATGAGCCAGTTGCTAGAAATAGTCAGCTGGTTTTTTAAAGCCAAAAAACATCAACACTTGCTTATGTGTTTATGAAAAACACCCTAATCCCTTGCTTTGGTCGTTCCTGGCCGGTGAAGCAAGTGCTTTCGAAGTAATTTTTTGCTAAAATACATCAACGCATTTTTATTAATCGATGCGTTTTTTAACCTAGATACCCATGACTGCTACTTTCACCCAAACCCGAACCCTGTTGCTGAGCGCCGTCGTACTGGTTGCGCTGCTCGCCTTCGCTTTACCCAAAATGCTGGCGGCCAAGAAGGCCGCTGCCCCCGCCGACACGCCCGCCGCCACCCTCTCCCCCGCCGTGCTGGTCGATGACTACGTGGTGCACCCCACCACCGTGCCCGACCAGCTGCAAGCCACCGGCACCATCCAGGCCAAGCAAGAGGTGCAGCTGGTGAGCGAAGTGGCCCGCAAAGTCACCGCCATCTACGCCCACGAAGGCACCACCGTGGCCAAGGGCACGCTGCTTTTCACCCTCGACGATGCCGACTTGCAGGCCCGCCGCCACAAGCTTAAGCTCCAGGAAAAGCTGGCTTTGCTCGATGACGGGCGCATGCGCGGCCTGCTCCGCACCGAGTCGGTGACGCAGCAGGAATACGACCAAGTTTCGACCAACCTGCAAGTACTGCAAGCTGATATCCAACTGGTTGATGTGGATATCGCCAAAACCCGTATTCGGGCTCCTTTCGCGGCCAAAATCGGCTTGAACAAGGTCGATGTGGGCGCTTACGTGACACCCAGCATGGTGCTGTCGTCGCTGGAAGACGTGAGCCAGGTAAAGGTGTCGTTCACGGTGCCCGAGCGCTACGCCGCCGAAGTGCGGCCGGGCCAGACCATCCAGTTCACCACCGAAAACGGCACTACGCCGCAATCGGGCCGCATCATCGCCGCCGAGCCGCGCACCGATGTCAATACCCGCAGTTTGCTGGTGGAGGCCATCAGCCCCAACGCCCAGCGGCAGCTAGTGCCAGGCATGTCGGCCAAAATCAGCTTCGCGCTGCACGAAGCCACTGCGGCGCTGGTGGTACCTACCCAGGCGCTGGTGCCCACGGCCAAGGGCTACGCGCTCTACGCCATCAAGGGCGGCAAGGCCGACTACCGCGAGGTGACCACGGGGCCCCGCAGCCGCGGCGCGGTGCAGGTGCTCACCGGGCTCAGCGCCGGCGATACTGTCATCACTACCAATCTCTTGCGGCTGGGCCAGGGCGTACCGGTGCGCGTGGCTCAGTAGGCTTTTTGCGTCGTCACTCAATTCGCTAGGTCGTCATGCTGAGCGGAGCGCAGCGGAGTCGAAGCATCTTGGTCGCTTCCTCCGCACCGTGCAACGAACCTGCCAAGATGCTTCGACTCCGCTGCGCTCCGCTCAGCATGACCGTTCTTTTTAACAGCCCCATTATCAAACCCAGGGCTCTCTTTCTCTTTGATTTAACTACTACAAGCTCATGAGTTTATCGAGCGTTAGCATTCAGCGGCCGGTGTTGGCCGGGGTGCTGTCTGTGCTTATTATTTTGTTCGGGCTGGTGGGCTTTTCGTACCTCGGGGTGCGCGAGTACCCAGTCACCGACTCGCCCATCGTCACGGTCACGACCTCCTACCCCGGCGCCAGCCCGGACGTAATGGCCTACCAGATTACCAAGCCGTTGGAGGAATCCATTGGCGAGGCCAACGGCATCCGCACCATCTCGTCGGTGTCGCGGGAAGCGGGCAGCGTAATTACCGTCGAGTTCAACCTGAACGCCGACCTGGAAGCCGCCGCCAACGACGTGCGCGACAAAGTGGCCAAGGCTATTCGCCTGCTGCCGGCCGACGTGGACCCGCCCGTGGTAGAAAAAGCTTCGGGCGGCGACGGCATCATTTTCATGGTGATTGAAAGCAAAACTAAAAGCATTCTCGAAGTCAGCAATCTGGCCTCCACCATCATCAAGGAGCGGATGCAGAATATCCCCGGCGTGAAGCACGTGGGCATCGCGGGGGAGAAAAAGTACGCCATGCGCCTGCGCATCGACCCCGCCAAACTTGCCGCCTACCAGCTCACGCCCGCCGATGTGGAGCAGGCCCTGCGCAAGGAAAACGTGGACCTGCCCGGCGGCCGCATCGAGGGCGACCGCAACGAGCTGACCGTGCGCACCCTGGGTCGCCTGACGCAGGCCGCCGACTTCAATAACATGATTGTCAAGCAAGACGGCAATAGCATTGTGCGTTTCCGCGATATCGGCACGGCCGAATTGGGTGCGGAAAACGAACGGACAGCCGTACTTAATGGCATGAAGGGCAATACCGCCGCCGTGGGTTTGTTCGTGGAGCCGCAGCGCGGGGCCAACGAAATTGCCATCGCTGACGAGTTCAACCGCCGCCTCGAAGAACTGCGCAAGGAAGTGCCGCCCGAGTATGAAATGACCATCGGCAAAGACTTCACGGAGTCGATTCGGGCATCCATTTCCGAGGTGGAGGAAACGCTGCTCATCGCCTTCGGACTGGTGGTAGTCATCCTGTTCGTGTTCCTGCGCGACTGGCGCTCCACGATTATCCCAGTGGTGGCCATTCCGGTCAGCATCGTGTCGGCGTTCTTTATCATGTACGTGGCGGGTTACTCCATCAACGTACTGACACTGTTGGGCTTGGTGCTGGCCATTGGGCTGGTGGTCGATGATGCCATCGTGGTGCTGGAGAATATTTATGCCAAAGTAGAAGCGGGCATGTCGCCTGTGCAGGCGGCCCTCGCGGGCTCGGCCGAAATCTACTTTGCCGTGATTTCGACCACCATTACGCTGGCGGCGGTGTTTTTGCCCATCCTGTTTTTGCCGGGCATTACGGGCAAATTGTTCCAGGAATTTGCGGTGGTGGTGGCCGGCTCGGTTACGGTGTCGGCCTTCGTGGCCCTCACCTTGTCGCCGATGATGAGCGCTTACCTGCTCAAGCACCAGGAGCAGCCCAACTGGCTGTACCGCAAGACTGAACCCCTATTTGTAGGCCTCAACGGCGGCTACGAACGCTCGCTGGCCTGGTTCCTGAAGCGGCGCTGGGTGGCGCTGCCAATATTGGCCGTTAGCCTCGGGCTGATTTACGGCGTGGGCCGGCTCATTCCTTCGGAATTGGCCCCGCTGGAAGACCGTTCGATGGTCTCAATGGTAGTCATTGCCCCGGAAGGCTCGTCCTACGAGTACACCGAAAAGTACGCCAACGAGCTGTCGAAATTCGTGGTCGATTCCACCAAGAATATCGGCTTGTTTCAAACGTACTCGCTGTTGGCCATGACGTTTGGCCCGCCCGCGCCGGTGAACGTGGCCATTCAGCAAACTTTCCTTAAGAAGGCCGAGGACCGCACCGCCACCCAGGCGCAGGTGGCCGCCGTGCTGGGCCGCAACGCCCAGAATTTCCGCGGCGTGCTGGTGTTCCCGTCGCAGCCGCCCACCATCGGCAGCCGCTTTGGCGGCGGGCAGCCGGTCAATTTTGTGCTGCAAGGCTCCAGCCTGGGAGCCGTTACGGCGGTGCTGCCCAAGTTTCTGGAAGAAGCCCGCAAGAGCCCGATACTGCGCTTCGTGGACTCCGACCTAAAGGTGAACAAGCCCGAGCTGGTGCTGAGCATCGACCGCGACAAGGCGGCCGAGCTGGGCATTTCGGTGGCCGAAATTGCCCGCAGCTTGCAGCTGGCTTTGAGCGGGCAGCGCTACGGCTACTTTATTTTCAACGACCGGCAATACGATGTCATCGGCCAGTTGCAGCGCGCCGACCGCAACACGCCCGACGCCCTGCGCGCCGTGTACGCCCGCACGCGCAGCGGCGAAATGGTATCGCTCGACAACCTGGTGACCTTCAAGGAAAGCATCAGCCCGGCCGCCATTTACCGCTACGACCAGGCCCTGTCGGCTACCATTTCGGCGGGCCTAGCCCCCGGCATGACCGTGGGCGACGGCGTGGCCGAGATGAACCGCATTGCCAAACAGGTGCTGCCGCCCGCCATCAAAACCTCGCTGGCCGGCGAATCGCGCGACTTCGCCGAGAGCGCATCGAGCCTGATTCTGGCTTTTGGCTTCGCGCTGGTACTCATTTACCTGATTCTGGCCGCGCAGTTTGAGAGTTTGATTGACCCGCTCATCATCCTGCTTACCGTGCCGCTGGCCCTTACTGGCGCGCTACTTAGCCTCTGGTTTTTGGGCCAGACCCTGAACGTGTTCAGCCAAATCGGCATCATCACGCTTATCGGGCTGATTACTAAAAACGGTATTCTTATCGTGGAATTTGCCAACCAAGCCAAGGAGCAAGGCATGACGCCGCGCGAAGCCGCGCAAGCGGCGGCGGCCTCCCGTTTCCGGCCGATTCTGATGACCTCGCTGGCCATGATTTTCGGCACCATTCCGATTGCCTGGGCAGTGAATAGCCGCAGCTCACTGGGCACGGTCATCGTGGGCGGGCTCATTTTCGCCGGCTTCTTGACGCTGTACGTCATTCCGGCGGTGTATTCCTTCCTCTCGCGCAAGCACCAGCCGGCGCTTGCTGATGCGGAGCACGCGGTTGAGGCCGAAGCCGTGGCCGCTTAGGAGCCAACCCCAGCGTGAACCTCACCCCCCGGCCCCCTCTCCAAAAAAGAGGGGGAGCCTGACGCCTGGCAATGTGCGTTTGCATCCGCCCACAGTCGGCTCCCCCTCTTTTTTGGAGAGGGGGCCGGGGGGTGAGGTTCCATGCGAGTGGCTCTTTTATTCTTTAAAATTCGACTTTTCAAGTCATTCCTCATGCAATTCTTTGCCTTATTGGGCGCGCCCGCCAGCCGGCGGTACGCCTTGCTTATCAGCTTGCTGACTTTAGCAGCAACCGCCGCAGCCCAACAGCGGCCGCTCACGACCGACGGGGCCGTGGCCCTGGCGCGGGAGAAAAACCGCGACCTGCAAATCGCCAACCTGGCCGTGGCCAAGGCCAGCCAGCGCACCCGCGAGGCCCGCGGGGCAGCGTTGCCCACCGTGTCGGGCTTCGGCCAATACCTGTACAATTTCCAGCGGCCGGTATCCTTCTTGCCTGGCAACTTTGCAGGCCTGGCCGAAAACCAGATTGCCACCCTGCGCGTGGGCGGCGACCAGGCTTTTGTGGGTTCGCTGGGGCTTTACCAACCGTTGTTTCAGGCGGGCGTAAAATCGGGGATTCGGGTGGCTACTATCGACGAGACGCGCAGCACCGCCGAAGTAGCTATCACGGCGAGCAACGTGATTACGACCGTGCGCAAAGCCTACCTCAACGTGCTCATTACCCAGGCGCAGCTGCGGCTGCAAGAGCAGAGCCTGGGCCGCAACCAGCAGGCCCTGCGCGATGCCCGCTCGCTGCTGCTGCAAGGCCGCGCCTCACGGGTAGACACCCTGCGCGCCTACGTGAACCTGGAGAACCTGCGGCCCGAAATCCTGCGCCTCACCAACGGCGTTCTCATTGCTAAAACCATGCTGGCCAACGCCATTGGTCTGGAGGCCGACGAGCAGCTGGCCTTGCAGGATTCGCTGCATTACGACGGCCAGCCGCAGCCCCTCACCAGTGCGCAGGCATTTGCGGAAGCCTTGGAAAAACGCCCTGAATTGCGCCAGCTGCACCTAACCGAGCAATTAAACCAGGAGCAAATCCGGCAGGCGGCCGCGGCTGGCAAGCCGCAGCTGGCGGCCACGGGCCAGCTCCAAACCCAGGCGCAGGCCTACAACCTACGGCTCGGCGACTACCAGTGGCCCGTCAATTCGTACCTGGGCGTGCAGGTGGCGGTGCCTATCTACAGCGGCGGCCGGGTGCTGGCCCGCACCGAGCAGGCCCGCATTACGCGCCAGCAAACCGAGCGCAGCCTCACCAACCAGCAGGAGCTAATTCGGGCTGAGGTGCTGACCAGCGTATCGAGCGTGCAGGAAGCCCGCCGCCGCGTGGAGGTGCAGCAGCAAACCGTGGCCGCTGCTGGCCTGGGCTACCGCATCACCCGCGACCGGTGGCGCGCCGGCATGGCCTCGCGCCTCGACCTGGCCGATGCTGAGCTGGCCCTGACCCTCACCAAGTCGGGCTACCTGCAAGCCGTGTACGACTACCAAACTGCCACCATCGACCTCGACCGGGCGCTGGGCCGCTTTGCTTACTGATTTCTTAAACGCCCCTAATCGCTCTCGCAGAAAGCGATTAGGGGGAAATTCCCACCCCACCTTTGGACCTCTTTCATTTTACTATGCAGCAGTTGGCCCCAAACCCACTCCGGTTTTGGGAAGGTGACTCGCAAACTGTGCGGGCTTACCTACACCATTGGCTGCACCGCTACCATCCCAACGAGCCGCGCCGGCTACTCGCTGGCACCCAACCAGGCCCTCCCCTGAGACTAGATGCCCCAGATTGGGGCCAGCTCTTGGCTGACACCGCCGACTTTTATGGGGTGCCGCTCCCCCTCCAGGGTTTTGAAGGGCTTTTATCGCTAGAAGCTATAGAGGCCTATGTGCAGCAGCAATTGCTTAAGTCGGCAGCCTAACTACAGGCTTTTTTACGAGCTGTGGTGATTTGTTTCCAGTATAAAAATAATGCTAGTGTCCATTCTGAGCGGTACTGGCGTCTTTGCTACCGGTAGCTTTGGCCGTTTTTAGCCAGTTTAGGGCGGCCCGCACTTTGGCGTCCTGCAGTAAATCGGTGAAGTTATCGCCCCCAGTAATAACCTCATCGGGCTGGAGACGAAGGGGATATACCTGGCCGTGCCGGTCCGCGTCTACCGAACCGGCCAAGGTGAGGTAGGACTTGCCTTGTATCGGGTAGCTGGTGTTGGCCGTGGTGGCCCCATAAGTAGGTTCTCCAAAAAAACGGGTGGCGGGGCGCCCTTTGAGACTGATAGCCACAATCTCCCCCGAGCTGGCGGTGAGCCCGCTGAGCAGCACGGCGATGGGCTGGTTTGACCGGATGCGTCGTGGGGGGGCGGGCAGGGCCGTGACCGCGAGCGTATCCAAGTAAAAGTTGCCGTGTTGGAGGTACCACTGTTCTTGCGCGTGGCCCGCATAATCGACAAAGCCGCCTAGGTGGCCATCGCCGAGCAAGGGGGCGATGCCCGCCAGCATGGGGGCCATGGCCCCGCCATCATTGAGGCGCAGGTCTACAATCCAGGCGCGCACGCGGTGCGGAAACAGCCGCGCCACCGAATCGCGCACGACCACCGCCGCAGCTTGCTGCTGCGCCAGGCTCCCACCCGCATTAATGCCGGGCAGGCGAATGTAGCCGACCCGGTGGGGCAGCAACTTGACCAGGATGCCGGGTTGGTGGGCCAGGGCGGTTTTTACGGCTGCGTTCGCGTAGGGCACTCGGTCCGGATTGTGCCACCTAACCGTTTTGCCCCGATAGGTCAGCCAGCCGTGGTCGTCGTGGAGCTGCGCGAAGAGCGGCGGGTAGAGCGGCAGTAGCTCGCTAATCGTGCGGGCTCCTTGGGCCTGCTGGTAGACTTGCTGGCGGAGCAGCGGCCAATCTATCGCCTTGCTATTCAACGCGTATGTTTCAAATAAGCGCAGGCTAGTAGCCAGATATGTATCAACTGAATCGGGGAGTGGGGCAGCCGGTGCCTGCCCCCAGGCAGTGCCCGCGGTGAGCACCAAACCAAGTATACCTACTTTCATCATGCCCCGAAGATGCAGCAAACAGGCTGCCCGTTGCCTCGCCGCGTAAACACGCGGTCAGCAAGCCAGCTACCCCGCAGAAATTCTACCTCTGCCGTCGGCAAAAGAGGGACTGTAGGTTAGTAGCTACCGTTTTTTCAGTCCTAATTTTACAAACCAAAAGAGTCGCTACTACTGCCATGCAGGCTTACGACCGCGGCTTTCAGGTTGGTGTAGGCTATCTATTTGCTACGACGCACCAGAGGCCTCACTCACCCTACCCCACTCGCTATGAAGCTACGCTTACTTGCCACCCCTCTCGTTGCCACCACCTTGCTGCTGAGCACTCTGGGCTGCGCTAAAAAGGAAGATGCCACCCCTACCCCAACTGCAAGTGGCAGTTATATTCTGGATGGCAAAACCATCAACTGCACGGTGAAGGCCGTGGTGCAGACATCCTTAGCAGGCAATCCTGCCCAGTCGTATGACGTGCTGGATGTGGAACTCACGACTACTCCGCAGCCGGCCAGCGGCCCGGAAAAACTCGACTTGTATTTTCAGAAGCAAACCGGGCAATCGCCTAACGCCTACCAGCGCACGGCCATTATTTTGGTTAATCCAACTCATCCTCAGGGCCTATCCTATAGCAATGGCGCTACGACTCTTAGCGAAGCCTCCGGGCTCTACTACGGCGGCTTTGGGGGCGTAGCAACTGGCCCACCCAGCAGCGAGATTAAAGCCGGTGGCTTTAACGACGTGCGGCCCCAGTAGCCCCGGAAAATCCTAAACTTTCTGCTAAGCCAGCCCTCACGCAGCTAGTTGTTTATGCCTGCCAGGTAAGCGAAGCCCGGGCCCTGGCTCGCCAGCGGGGATGTGCGCTTATTGCCCCGAGGAAAACTAGTGCGTTGCTTAAGGCTGCAGTTAACCGGCCAAATTGATTCTACATGAATAGGAAATCTACTTTCTCGCTACTCAGCGGTCTAGTACTACTATCCTTTGCTTCGCAGGCCCAGGCTACGTTCCGCATTGGTCCTCAGGTGAGTTACTCCCTTTCCACCGCTAGCTTCAACGTCTCAGATTACCCCGACTACTTCAGCACTTTCAGTTCCTTCCGCAGTGGGTTTGAAGCGGGCGTAGTGGCGCAGGTAGGCGTGGGCACCCATTGGGCGGTGCAGCCCGCGCTGCTCTACGCGCGCAAGGCCCCGAGCTACGGCACCTCTTCCTACTACCAGCCCAACAATTACGGCTACAAGCAGGAGTATACCTTGGGGCTCAACTACCTGCTGCTACCGCTAAACCTGCTTTACAGCCAACGCCCTAATGGACAGGGCGGGCAGGTATTTTTAGGCCCTTACGTGGGCTGGCTATTGGGGGGCACTTACCGCGTAAGAACAAACGCTGGCACTGGCCAGCCGAGCGTGGGCGGCCCGGCCTACGATGGCAACGTGAAACCCGGCGACACCTATGCGACCGGCAGCCAAAACTCCGACTATTACCTGCGCCGCCTCGATGCCGGTTTGCAAGTGGGCGTAGGCTACGGGTTTGAGGCACTTCAACTGCAAGCCAGCTTTAGCCTGGGCCTGCGCAACATCGGGGCCGCTTACGCGCCTAACGTCGCTAGCTACTACGAAGCGCCCGTCATCAAAAATCGGGGCTTCCAGTTGTCGGCCGCGTATCTGTTTGGTCCTAAGGGCTAGCGCCAGCGGCACCCGAAGCCAATTCACTCGGGTTGCGGCGTAGGCGAGGCTCAAAAAAGCCTGTTCGGCGCGAACAGGCCGTTGCGCTGTATTGCTTACTGGCTGCTTTATTCACCCTCACCCCTTTTCAGCAGCTCGGCCGCCGCGCGCTACCAGCAGCGATAGCCTGGTTAGGCTAAGTGCGGGAAGCAATACCCGAAGCCTACTCGATTTTTGTCGTCGCCCGCATATCGCGGATAAAGAACAGGCCGTCGTACACCAAATTCCACGCAATGGGCGCGACCCGCGCCGGAATCGTGTAATGAGAAGGGCTTTTCAGTAAAAATGGAGTGGCCGGGTAGTGGAACTGCTGGTTATAGGAAGTGAAATCCAGAAAGCCATAGGCGATGCTCGCCGGCACCCAGGTTTCCAGGCCGTTCACATCGGGCACCTGCACCGGGTACGTGTACGGAGCCGTGTCGAGGCGGCCAGCGGTGCCCTGGTACGAAGCAAAGCCCAGCACGTAGGTTTGCCGGGCCCACTGCGGGTCTTGCACGAAATACGTGCCCATCTTGTGCCGCATCACCTTGTCAAAGTCCTTGCCCTTGCTTGGCAGCTGGTCGGTATGCTTCATGATATGCTGATTGGCGGCCCAGACGATGACTTTGGCATCCGGGTACTGGTGGGTCAGCAAAAATGTCAGGTTGTCGGCCATGGCCTTGTCCCTGGCTTCTTCCGCGGCCACTCTATCCGGCACGATAAAGGCGCGCAGGCTCTCTACCACGCGCCGCCAGGCCGATGTGTCGTGGGCCGCAAGCTGCGCTTGGCTAACCAGTTGCAGGCCGTTGGCCAGCGGCTTGCGCATAGCTGGGCGAAACGTGCCTGGTTTACGCTGCTCAGAAATCACCGCTTCTACTGCCGCCAAAAACGCCTGATAGGCAGCCGCGGAAGAAAACTTGCTGGCGATGCCTTGGCTAGTTAAATAGGTGTCCAGGTCCTGCTTTAGATGCGCATAGCTATACAGCAGATAAAGCTGGGAATCGAAGCCCGTAATGTTGAGCGGGCTGCTGGTTTGAAAGCTTTGCGGGATGTACTGCTGAAACAGGTAGCGGCAATCGGCACTGCGCGCCCAGTTGAGAAAGATATTCTGCTGCAAAAAGTGCCGGATGGAATCCGGCTGCTTGGCCAGCTGGCTCCAGCCCGTCGTCAGGCCGTAGAAGTCGCTTTCGAAGGCCAGGACGGTAAAGCCCTTGCGCTCGTGCAAGTACTTCACCAGGCGCGTTTTCGCTTGAAACGTCGAGCCATCCCCGTGGTCCTGCTCGCCGAGCATGACGACCCGGGCCTCGCCGATGGCCTGGCCCACGGCCGCTAAGTCGGCGTAGTCGTCGGAGGTGGCATCCAGCGTAGCGACCGGCACCGTGTTCGCCGCCACGTAGGAGCGGATATCTTGCGCAAACGCAGTGGCACAAAAGAGCAGGCCGGCCACAGTACTCAGGAGTTTCATCGGGCAGTAAGGTGCGCAAGTAGTATTGGCGCGCAAGGTACCCCGAAGCAAGCATCCCTTATGCCTCGAAAACTAACAGCCCCTGACCAAGGGCGAGCCGAGGCTGGTGGCGATGCCTAAAGCACTAGTTCTAAAAACCAGCCCTACCTACCCTACACGTACGAGAGCCACCAATAGGTGTGGTGCTGCTTAAAGCGCTGGTACCAGCGGCACGGCCAGTAGAGCGCTAGCACCACCACGCCCCACACCAGATAGGCCCGCCCCAGACTAGGTACGTAGCCAGGGGGCCACGCGCTAGGGGGTGCAAATGCCAGATTCACCGCTTGGCCAAACGCCAGCGTGGTCCACACCCAGGCGGCGCTGCTGATGAGTGAGAAGTGCAGCAGGTAGTAGAAAAACGGCACCTGGCCTAAGGTGCGCAAAGCCTGGCTCAGCCAGCCGCTCGCCGCTTCTACCTGGCTCAGCACCAGCAACGCCACGCCCAGGGTGAGGCACACGAAAAGCAGCGAGGGCGGCGACTTGGTCACGTTAAGGAAGGAAAGCGCCGTGTGCAGCAGGCCCTGCGGCTGCACGCTCCAGGGCGTTGGGTCGCCGTACCAGTTGGTAGCGCGCAGCACCCCAAACAGCCCCAGCAGCCCGGCCCCAACCCAACGCAGCTGCCGGATGCGCTGCGGCGGCGGCAACTGAAACCACGGCCCTACTAAATAGCCAGCCAGCAATACCCCCAGCCACGGCCCCAGCGAATACGACACCAGCACCGGGTGCCCCAGCACGGGCAGCACAAACGGCCCGTTGTGCAGCAGTGCCCAGCCGGCATTGGCCGCCGTCACCGGGGCCAGGTTGGGCACCAGGTTATGGCCCGCCAGAATCACGAACGCCAACCCCACCAGCAGCCAGCGGGGCAGCCAGAGCAGGCCCGCCAGCAGCACCATGCCGGCCCCAATAGCCCAGATAACCAGCAACAAAATTAGGTCATGGCTCCAACTAAGGATGAACGTGAGCAGTACCACCTCCACCAGGATAAGCCACAGCCCGCGGGTGAGCAGAAAGCGGCTGACGGCAACCCGGCTCTGCCGCTTTTGGGCGTATAGATAAATGCTGCTACCCGACAAAAACACGAACGTGGGCGCGCAGAAGTGCGTGACCCAGCGCGTGAGAAACAACAAAGCCGAGGCGTGGGCCACGTCTTCGGGCCGCACCAGCGTAGGACACCAAAAGTCGCGGCTATGGTCCAGGGCCATAATTACCATGGCCAGGCCCCGCACAATGTCAATGGCCGGCACGCGGGCAGTAGCGGCGCGCGGCAGGGCGGCAGCAGGAGTGAGTGGGGGCATCAGCGAGGGTGGGAAAACGAAGTGAAGTAGGTTATCGAAGCTAAGTTATGGAATGTCGCAAAAGTGCTATACTGCTTATAGTCTGGCTCCCAGCCCGCGCGCGCCGGGCGTGTACACCGCCGGCCACCGCCACTGGCTTTGCCCTCAGCTGCGTGCAAATAAAGAAGGCACTCAACCAGCTGCTATTCTTCGATGGCTACGTTATTAGCTGCTTTCTTTGCTTGTGAAATGGCTAAACACCTGCTACTTGCCCTCTTCCTGCCCGGCCTAGTGGGGTGGCCACCCGCCCAGCGGCCCGCCCCCGACATCCAGGGCCACCGGGGCTGCCGGGGCCTGATGCCCGAAAACACCATTCCGGCCATGCGCCGGGCGCTCGACCTCGGCGTCACGACGCTGGAAATGGACGCCGCCATCAGCCAGGACGGGCAGGTGCTGCTCTCGCACGATGCGTACCTGAATGCCGACTTTGTGTATCGGCCCGATGGCTCAGCTATTGCCAAAAGCGAAGAAAAGTCGTTGCTACTCTATGGCATGCCCTACGCCCAGATTCGCCGCTACGACGTGGGCAGCCACGGCAATCCTCAGTTTCCGCAGCAGCAACCCGTGCGCACCTACAAGCCGCTGCTGGCCCAAGTCATCGACTCGGCCGAGGCCTATGCGCGCCGGCGGCACCGCCCCGCCCCGTTCTACAATATCGAAACCAAGAGCACGCCCGAGGGCGACGGCCGTAGCCACCCCGCGCCCGCCGAATTTGTGCAACTCGTGCTGGCGGTGATTACGGCCAAGGGAATACAAAACCGGGTCATCATCCAGTCCTTCGACCCGCGCACGCTCGAAGTGGTGCACCGCACGCAGCCCCAGCTGCGCACCGCCCTGCTGGTCGAAAACCTCTGGGGGCTCGATTACAACCTGCGGCGCCTGAGCTTTCGGCCCAGCATCTACAGCCCCCACTATCGCCTGGTATCGGCCAGCCTGGTACAAGCCTGCCACCAGCAGCACATCCAGGTTATTCCGTGGACCGTGAATACGGCTGCTGATGCCACCCAACTGCTGGCGCAGCACGTGGATGGCCTGATTACGGACTATCCCAATCTACTGGTAAAGAAATGATAGGTGGCTCCGAGCGGCTATGCCATCAAGGGTAGCTTCGCAAGACGTAGCGTCTTGCTGACTCAGCAGACTATCTTGCCAGCCATCGCACTAGCGCGACCATAGTAGTAGCCCGATGCCAACTAACCAAGTAACCCTTAGGCAAACCGAAAAAGCCGACCTGGCTTTTTTCTTTCAGTTTCAGCTAAACCCAGAGGCTGCGTACCTGGCTGCCTTCACGCCCAAAGAACCCCTCGACGAAGCAGCCTATATCGAGAAATACACCCGGTTTTTGCATGACCCCGTCATCAACACGCAAACCATTTTGGTTGAGGAAACCATCGTAGGAAGTATTGCAAAATTTGAACGGGAAGGCGACGCGGAAATCACGTACTGGCTAGACAGCGCGTGCTGGGGAAAAGGGATTGCGACAGCAGCCCTGACAATTTTTCTAACCCTTGAAACTGCCCGCCCCCTTTTTGGGCGAGTTGCTTTCGACAATGTAGGGTCGCAGAAAGTGCTGGAAAACTGTGGTTTTGTAAAAGTCGGCACCGATAAAGGGTTTGCCAATGCGCGCCAGGCCGAGATAGAAGAATTTATTTACAAGCTGAGCCCAGAATAAAAATTGCTTTCGCCCTTACTCAGTGGAAGTTACTGAGCTGCTTGGCCAGCTAATCTCAGAAGACCACGCCCGCCTACGCGGCCCCAGGCCAAAGCGGGCCCGCCACCAGCAGGCGCTCAATAGCCGGCAAGACTTGAAGCAGATACGCCTGCACCTGGGGCCAGGCCTGCTGGGCCGCCACGTCTCGAAAAGGCAGGTGGTACAGCAGCAGCCGGCCGAGCTCATCGGTGCTGGCGGCCACTTCGGCCAGCTCCCAAGCCGGGAGCAGTCCGGCCTGGGGCCGGGCTAACAACACCACGTCTTCGGCTACACTACAGAGCGCCCGGGCCATGGCCCAGTGGCCGAGCAAGCTGCCATCGGCGGCAGGCAGCAGGGGCAGGAAATGGCGCACTAAGGCCAGGGGAGTAGGCCACGTAGTATCTTGCTGTATCATAGGCGGGTAAAAAACGAACGGAGGGGCTGCAAACTTATTTCCGGTGCCACTAAGCGCCATAGCAAGCAGGACAAATAACACTATTTTATACGTAGGTGCGGCTAGCCACACCACGCGTTGTTTATACGATTTCCTTGCCGGCACCTTGGTGCTACGCCGCTTATTCCCGCCGCACTTACACGTTTGCGGAGTTGCATTGTAGGGCTTATTTATTAGCGCCGCTGCTAGCTATTCTATTCGCTCTTCCATTCCCTACGCACCGCTTATGGCATCCGTTGACAATCCGCTGGAGGTATTTTTTGATTTGGTGCCAACTGGGGCCGTTCTCTACGCCCCAGTCGTCGATGAGCAGGGCAAGGTAGTCGATTTTCGCTTCGTGCGCCTCAACCCGGCGGCCCAGCGCCTGCTGGGGCTGCCCGCCCAGCCCACTAAAACCTTCTGCCAGCACTACCCCCACAGTGTGCCAACGGGCATTTTTGCCCAGTACCGCGAGGCCTACCTCACGGGCCAGGCCTCGACCTACGACGTGCCCTACGCGGGCGACGGCCTCGATACGTTCTTTCGGCTGGTGGCCCAGCGCAGCGGCGCGCTGCTGGTGGTGAATTTCACGGACATGGCCGACCTGCCGCGCTCGGCCGCGGAGGCCGCCCTGCGCGACAGCCAGGCCCGCGAGCGGGTGGCCCGCGCCGAGGCCGAGGCCCAGCGCCAGCGCCTGCACGATTTTATGAGTGCCGCGCCCGGCGTCGTTCTCAGCCTAGTGGGGCCGCAGCACGTCATTGAATTTGCCAATGAGGGCTTTCGCCAGCAATTTGGCGTGCCCGACCCCATCGGCAAACCGTACCTGGAAGCGGTGCCGGGCGCCGTGGGCCAATACGCGGCCGACTACGAGGCCACGGCGCTCTACGACCACATCTACCGCACCGGCGAGCCCTACTACGCCGCCGAAGCCCCGTACTACGTAGCCCACACGCCCACCGGCGGCCCCCGGCAGCTGCGCTACTTCGACTTTGCCGTGCAGGCGGCGTGCGATGGGACCGGGCACATCACTGGGGTGCAGGTCTATGCCACCGACGTGACCGCCCAGGTAGTGGCCCGCCACCGTGCGGAGCAGCTCAACCAGGAGCTGGAAGCCCGGGTGCAGGAGCGCACGCGCCAACTAGAGCAAAAGCAAGCCGAAGCACTGGCGGCCGCCGAGCGCCGGGCCCAGGAGCAGGAAGAGCTCTACCAGGTGCTGGCGCAAACCACCGCCGCCATCGCCATTACGCGCGGGGCCGACCACCGCTACGTGTACGTGAACGCGGCCAGCGAGGCGCTGTTTGTCGGCCGCCAGCTCCTGGGCCATTCCGTGGCCGAAGCGCTGCCCGAAGCCGAAGCGCAAGGGCTGCTAAAGCTGCTCGACCGAGTGTATGCCACCGGCGAGACGTTTTTTGGGACCGAGCTACCGCTCGCCTTCGCGGGCCCGGCCGGCGGCCCACCTCAAGTGCGCTACTACAATTTCACCTACCAAGCCTACCGGGAACAGGAGCAGGTGGTGGGCATCTCCACGTTTGCCTACGACGTAACCGAGCAGGTGCTTGCCCGCCAAGAGCGCGAGGCGCAGCAGGGCGAGCTCCAGCGCATTTTCGAACAGGCCCCGGTGGCCATCGCCATCTTTCGCGGGCCCCAGTACATCATCGAGCTGGTTAATCCGGCCATGTGTGCCATTGGGGAGCGCATTCAGAAGCACACCGTGGGCAAGCCCTTGTTTGACATCCTGCCCGATGCTGCCGCACAAGGCTTTAAGCAGATAATGGATGACGTTATGGCCACTGGTATCCCCTACGTGGCCCACGAGCTGCCATCGACCATTTACCGCGAAGGCCGCCCGCAGCAAGCCTACTGGAACTTCGTGTACCAGCCGCTGCTCGATGCTGAGGGGCGCAGCACCAGCTTGACGGTCGTGGCCGCCGAGGTCAGCGAGCAGGTGCGGGCCCGGCAGCAGGTGCAGCACCTAAACCAGGAGCTACAGGCCGCCAATGAGGAGCTACAGAAAAGCAACCAGCAGCTTACGCATACCAACGTGGACTTGGATAATTTTATTTACACGGCCTCGCACGACCTGAAAGCGCCGATTGCCAACATCGAAGGGCTGCTGCTGCTGCTTTTGCGCAAGCAGCTCCCGGCCGCTGTGCAACAGACGGGCTTGGTATCGCGGGCGCTGGATATGATGCAGCAATCGGTCGAGCGCTTTCGCCTCACTATCGCCCAGCTTACCGACCTCACCCTCCTGCAACAGGTGCAGGCCGAGCCCACCCAGCCCGTGGAGCTGGCGACCATTGTGGAGGCCGTGCGCCTGGACCTGGCCCCCATGCTGGAAGCCACGGGTGCCCAGCTGACGGTAGACATCCCGGCGTGTGCCACCGTGCATTTTACCCCGCAGCACCTGCGCTCCATCGTCTATAACCTGCTCAGCAACGCTATCAAATACGGGCACCCCGACCGCGTGCCCCAGGTGCAGCTGCGCTGCCACTCGCAGGCGCAGGCCACGGTGCTGGAAGTAGCAGACAATGGCCTGGGCCTGAGCGAGCAGCAGCAAAGCAAGCTCTTCGTGCTGTTTCAGCGCCTGCACAGCCATGTCGAAGGCTCGGGCGTGGGCCTGTACATGGTCAAGCGCATCGTGGAGAATGCGGGCGGCACGATTACCGTGCGCAGCCAGCCCGAAGTGGGCACCACCTTCACGGTCACTTTTCCGGCGTAGCTGCCTGCTTCAGCTCTCTTTCGCATGCTGGGTGAGCTGTCAGTGGGGCCAGCCAGCCGGGTGGCCGCGTGCGCGGCCAGCACCAACAAAAAACCTCACCTGAAACAGATGAGGCTTTTCGAGCTATGAAAACAAACTTAGCCCGAAGGCCACCTTTTTAAGGCTTAACCGCGCCAATTAGTGCCCTTGCGCCAGCACTAAGTGCAAGACTTTGCCCCGACCAGCCGAGCTTTTTCAACTGATTTCTTTGCCCGACTGCCGCGGGAAACACGTGGGCCAAATACGTTTTATTATCAAGCATTTAAGCATAACCACCTCCCTTATTTTGCGCGTATACCCGGCACTCACTCTGCGGGCACGGGTGTTTTATTTTCTCATTGGCTCCTCGCTCTGGTCAATGCTGCCAGGGCTTTTTTGGGCTGCTCTTGGTGGGGCAAGGCTTTTGGCTACGATGGGGTTGCGGTGATTGTGTGGGTTTTGCCTCGCAACCTGGAGGCGCTTCGTAACACGCGCAAACTTTTGGCACGCATCGGGCAGCCCTTGGCTGGCACAGTTGATGACTCAGAAGCAACCTATAACTAGCTGCACCAGTGGCTCTAAACCAAGTCAGAGCGGTGCCCTAAACCCTACCTGTAACTCACCAGGCAGCGCCTGCTCGCCTATCCAGCAATTGGCATTGGCAGTATACCGCCGATACGCTGGCGCTTATTATACGTATAAGGCGCTGTTTGCGGAGGAGGGCGCTCCAAAGTGCCAGATTGGGCTACGGCTACCCAATCTTTTTTCTCGCTATTTTTGAGTATGATTCATATTGCCTATATGAGCCGCGCCGTGCATCCGCTTTCCGACCAGGAACTTCAGGAGCTGCTCGACCAATGCCGTCATAATAATGCCCTGCATCACATTACGGGCGTGCTTTTTTACAGCCACGGCAATATTGCCCAGCTCATCGAGGGCGAGCCCGAGGTGTTGGAGCCGCTTTATGAGCGCATTGCCCGCGATGGGCGGCACTCTTATGTGCGCAAGCTGGTGCACCGCCCCATCAGCGTGCGCAGCTTTGCAGATTGGTCCATGGCCTTTCACCCCCTGGAGCCCAGCGGCTTTGAGGCACTCCAGGGCTTTTTGCTGCCCCAGCACCTGCCCTCACCCCCAAGTACCCTCGCGATTGCCGACGCCCTCCTGGTTGACCTCGTTCGGCTAGCTGTTTTCGGCAGCGATACCGTGGCGGCTCCTGCCCCAACCGCTGACGAAGCCGCGCCGACCGGGCTAGCAGAAAGCTCTTCTTTAGCTGGCAGCTAGCTAGGTAGGCCCGTACCTTCGCACCAAGTTATGCCTGAACAGCACTTACAAGAAATTCTACGGCACATCCCGGCCGGGGTCGCCACCCTCCAAGGCGCAGATTTATGCTTCGGCTTTGTCAACGACGCGATGCGGGCCGTACTCGGCCAGGACGCGCAGGAAGGGCGGCTCTTGGCTACCTGCGCGGCCCGGCTGCCGGCCGACTTACAAGAGGTTATTCAGCAGGTCTACCAGTCTGGCCAGCCGTTTGTGACGAAGGCCCATGGGTTGCCCGCGCTGCCCACAGCTGGCGAAGCAACCTCCGCGCTCCGCTACTTTGACCTGGCCCTGGAGCCCGTGCGGGAAGACGGCGGCGCTATCAGCGGGCTGCTTTTGTTTGCCGTCGATGTCACGGCCCAGGAAGAAGCGCGCCAGCAGGCCCACCGCCTGGCCCTCGAAACCCGCCGCCTGGATGCCCGCCTGCGCGTGCTCACCGAAACCGTGCCCCAAATCACCTTTAGTGTGGATGCGCAGGGGCAATACGAGTACGTGAGCCCGCAGTGGTACTACTTCACGGGCCAGCCGCCCATTGCCCCCGTCGATGCCGTCTGGCCGCTGCTCATTCACCCCGACGACCGCCTGCGCATTCTCTACCAGGCCGAGCAGGCCCGGCGCAACGGCACGGGCTGGAGCTACGAGTACCGCCTGCGCCGCCACGATGGCCAGTACCGCTGGGTGCTCAGCCGGGCGCTGCCCGAGCTGCACGCCCCCAATGAGCCGGTCTTCTGGCACGGGGCGCTCACCGAGATTCATGACCAGCGCGAGCTGGCCGAGGCGCTGCGCCGGGGCGAAGCTGAGCTGCGCTTTCTGGCCGACAGCATCCCCGAGCTTATCTGGACGGCCACCCCCGAGGGCTTTATTGACTACTACAACCGCTATACCACCACCTACTCAGGCTTGGCGATAGATGAGCTGGGGCCCACTGGCTGGGTTAGCCTGCTGCACCCAGAAGAGCAGGCAGAAGCGGCCCGCTACTGGGTGCAGAGCATTGCCACGGGCAAGGTCTTCGAGGGCGAGTACCGAATGCGGCGGCACGACGGCCTCTACCGCTGGCACATCATCCGGGCGCGGCAGCTGGTCGATGAGCGAGGGCTGCGCTGGTTTGGCACCTGCACCGATGTGCAAGACCAGCACCTGCTGCACCAGGCCCTGCAAACCCAGTACGATGAGCTGGCGCGGGCCCACCATGACCTCGACACCTTCGTGTACGCGGCCTCCCACGACCTGCGGCAGCCGGCCCTGAACCTGCGGGGGCTGTTTGAAGAGCTGCGGCGCACGGCTGCCTTTGCCGACCCCGACGAAGCCCAAATCCTGGGTATGGTCGATGGTGCCCTCGGCCAACTCGACAACACGCTGCACGACCTGGCCGCAACGGTACGCTCGCAACGAGCGCACCAAGAGCCCGTGGAAGTGCTTGACCTGCAGCTGGTGCTGGAGGAAGTGATGCTGGGCCTGCGGCCACAGGCCCAGCTGCGCCAAGCGCAGTTTGAGGTGGAGGTAGAAGAGGCACCCGGCCTGCTTTACAGCCGGGCCAACTTGCGCTCGGTGGTGCACAACCTGGTGAGCAATGCCCTAAAATTTGCGCACCCCGACCGGCAGCCCCTCATCAAGCTTCGCAGCTACGTGACAGCTGCCGGCCAGCCCGTGCTCGACGTAAGCGACAATGGCCTCGGCATGGATTTGACAAACCCACAAGCCCCGGTCTTTCAATTGTTTGTGCGGCAGCACCCGCATATCGAAGGCACGGGGGTCGGCCTGTACTTGGTGCAGCGCATCGTGACCAGCCAGGGCGGCCATGTAGAAGTAAGCAGCACGCTAGGCCAGGGCACGACCTTCAGTATCTACTGGACGCAACCAGCTTAATGGCGCTCATGCAACGGCAGTGCAGCGGCGCCCTAGAGAATAGGGATTTTTACTTACCTGCTAGCAGTAAGTAAAAATGCTGAGTTCTTCTACGTAGCACCTGAATTACAGAGACTTAAAAGCAGTTGAATATACTTGGCTGGAAGGACTGACAATGGGGAGCAGCGCCTCTTTTCCTAGAAACTTAGCTCAGGGAATATTGACAAGTGGGCTACGCCTATGTTTGTAGAAATAGCGCGGCAAATTAGCTATTTCCTTCCTCCACCCACCTCTACTCTATGGTACCTTTCGACTACGCATTCAGCCCCGCTGCTGCCCCGCGCAGTTCTTTCTCTGGCCTTCGCGTTGCCCGCGCTGCCCGGCCCTGTGCCTGCCCGCCAACTGCTGAAAAGGCAACCAACGCCGTGGGCCGCCTGTATGCATAATGCGCTACATTGCCTGCGGGATACGCCCTCGCTTTGCGTCTTTTATGACGCGGCCAACCAATGGCTGTATTGCCAATGGCTGGGCCAACACGACACCACTTCGATACGACAGAGTGCTGAGGCTATTTTTACCTGCCTGGCTACGCAGCCTTGCTGCAAGATGCTCAGCGACCACAGCCAGCTACTGGGCGACTGGCAGGCCGCCGCTGCGGTGGTGGTGCGGCGCAACTTTGAGCGCCTGGCCGACCACGGCATCGTGCACGTGGCGTGGGTGTGCTCGCTCAATTACACTGACCAGGTAGCGATGAAACGGGTAGTAGAGCTGGCCGCCCGCCCCGCCGTCGCCTTGTTCAGCGACGTGGCCTCGGCCTACGAATGGCTTGGCCGCTGCCCATGCCGGGTGGTATGGTAGCCGAGGTGGCCTAGCCGCCGCGCAGCCCCGTCGCTACGGCTACGGTTCTCGGCTGTTCCCCTACTAGCGAGGTTTGCAGATGATGGCTTTGCGTGGCGGCTTGGGGCAGGCAGGAGCGGGGGGCGTAGCGCGCCCTCCCACTGCGCTACTGGCCCGTTGTGCCGCCCGTGCTGCCGCTTGCGTCGCCGGTAGTTCCGGGCGTGCTGGCGGGCGTGCTGGCGGGGGTGCTGTTGGCCTCATTGCTGCCCGCCGTGCCGCCCACCGTGGCGGTACTGTCGGCCAGGGCACCCGTGGCCCCGCCCGTGCCAGAATCGCCCGAGCTGATGGACGAATTGGCGGGGCTTTCGGTGTCGGTAGTGCCCTGGCTATTGCCACAGGCGCTCAAAAGCAGGAGGCAGCCGGCTACCAGCGCCAAGCGATTAACGTACTGGTTCATGTTGGAGAAAATAAGAAAGCTGAAACGGCGTATACGGCCGTTGGGGAGCCGCGGCGGTACCTGCCCCCAGGTGGTGCTTTGCACCAGGAGCTACCGCGTGGCAGGGCATAGAAAAGCCCCGCTTATTTTTACGGCATGACCCCTACGACCGCCTACCAACTTGCGGGCCGTGCCACCGGCGCGATTTTCTTCACCCTATTTGGGGCCGGCTGGCTAAGTCTCTGGCTGATTGGCACTCAGCACCTGACGCTTTTTACCGAGGCGGGCGTAGTGCTAGGGGCCCTTGCCCTACTCTTAGTCAGCGCCTGGGTGTTGCAACGGGCTAAACAAGTGCCCACCGCGCCCGTTAGCCTCGAAGAGGCGGCCCTCAAGAAGCGGCACGGCCGCGTATTTGGCTGGGTCAATGCCGCCCAGTGGGGTACCATCCTCCTGCTGGCCTGGCTGCTGCCCCGGCTCGGGTACGGGCAAGATATTGTACCTGCCATTGTCATCGTAGTCGGGCTGCACCTTTTTCCGCTGGCGCGTTTGTTTGCCAACCCCGTGCACCACCTGACGGGTGGGGCACTGGTGGCCTGGGCGCTGGGCTGCCTGCTGCTGGGCCAGCAACCAGCCTTGCAAGCGCAGGCCGCCCTCGGGGCCGGGCTTATTCTGTGGGCAAGTGCGGCCTACGCGCTGTGGCTGGCCGTGCGGGAGGTGCGCGGGTAGCGCTGGCCGCTGCACCGCTGACTACGGGTGGTGTAGTGGCAAATGGGAGGTAGCTACCGAATCAATCCGTGCGTTTTTGGCTTGTAGTACCTATGAGTATGAACCACCCTACTACGCACCACCCCCAGCTGCAAACTTTACTAGCCACCCACGCCCACGTGTTGCGCCCGCTGCTCGGCCACCTTTGGCCCGTCACGCCTTTCAAAGTTCAGCAGTTTGGGCCATTGACCAAATACACCTTGGGCCAGATGCCGGACGGCACATGGGCCATGTTGCACCACGTAACCCAGCCCGACGTTGGGGCGCCCCACAGCCATCCGTGCCGGTTCCATTCCTACCGTATCAAGGGCAGCTACTGGGAGCGCCTGTTTGTGAAAGGCCGCACGCAGGACGTGCTGCGGGAGGAAGGCAGCAACCACGTGATTGAGCCCAATTGCATTCATTCGCTCACCAGCTTGCCGGAGGGCGATTGCTGGACCCTATGCTTTTCGGGGCCGGTGGTACGGCGGTGGAGACACTACCCCAAGCTGCTGGCCGCCGCGTAGCTTGCCCACTGGCAGCAAAAAGCCCCGAACCTGACCGGCCGGGGCTTTTTGTTTAGTTGACTAGCTACTAAAAATAATCCGTGCAGTCAATGATAACGCTGTAACAAACACTGTCAATGGTTCTGTTATAAAGGGTTTCGGAGGTACCACTTGCGATTCTCGTTTGGTCACAGCCCACGTAAAATTCGAAGTGGTCATGGTGGCCGTGCGTTTGGCTGAAGCTCACGTCATAGGTGCCTTCCGGAATATTACCCAATATGCCACTCTGAGCCGTGCCGTCACTCGTTGAAAAGGTGTATCCCGCACCGGTCGTGGTATCGATGAATGTAATATCCCAGTAATTGTCTTCCCCCCGGTAGGGCAATGCGATGGTTACCTGCACCATACTCTGGGGGCGAGTGGCTTGGGGGCGTTTCGGACTTACGACTGGATGATGAGTAGCCGGAGTACTGGCAAACAAGCCACCAGCGCTAGGCAGGCCAACAAAGGCGGCACAGAGCAGGGTACACAAGTGTTTTTTCATGGGGTGGGCTAGAAAAGGATGAGAAAAAAGATGTCCCTACCAGCCTGAGACTGTGAGACTCAGCAGCAGGGCACTAAGCCAAAAGTAGCCCCCTACACGCCGGCCTAAAAGGACAAAGCCGCTATTTTCAGGACATTAGATATTCTATATACAGCTCGCACCATGTTGCCTACTCAATAACATTATGCAGTAAGAATTTGACTTGTTATTATACAATCCTGCCAGCTATAGCAGTTGTGGCAAACCAGCCAGGCCGCGCAACCAGCGAATTTTGCTGGGCAATGTGACAACTGCCCCACCAAACAGTTGCACCTTCTTAGCATAGGCAGGTAGCTTGCGTGAGCCTCCATCTCGGCGTAGAATAGTCCCATATCATACCTTCTCGGGCATGAAATACCGGCTACTTGTCCTGCCGCTGCTGACCATCGCGTTCACTTCGCACGCCCAAACAATTCAACCTACGGCCTACGAGTTTCTGACAGTTGTAGAGCACGAAACGCGGAGCTTGGAAAGCGGCTACTTCAGCGGCACCGACTTGGTTTTTGTCGTGATGGAGTCATGGGCAAACTCACTGTAGTGGATGAGCACGTAGCCCGCGTGCGCGCTATCGGCCATGATGGGAATCTCGTCGGCTTCCCACTGGTCGCAATGCGTGGAGAAGGGGCGTACGCCGTACTGCCACCCACCAGCACGGTAGGTGAGCACATGGTAATCGCTCCAGCAGCTGGTAAACCACGACGGCAGAATGCCCACGTAGTCGCGCCGCTCAGCCCCCAGGTGGTGAAAGGTGGTCAGCTCTCCTCCCAGAGATTGGTCGAGGGCATAGCGCTTGAGGGCGGGGTTGGAGCTAGTGAGGTAGCTTACGCACTCGCCCACGCAACTCTCCCCGGTCGAGTCGACCTCGGGTGGCACGAGCCACACGTATTCGAGGGTGCCATCACCGTCAAAATCGCCCTGCACGGCCCCTTCCGGGAGGGCTGCTGGCTGGGCGGGCTGGGCGGGCGAAGGGGAAACAGGCGGGCTAGTAGCTTGCTGCGGGGCAGCTTGCGGCTCGCACCCAGCTACGAGGCCGAGTAAGCAACTAAGCAGAACGATTCGTTTCATCGGGGCGAAGATAGAAAAAGCCCTGCGGCAGCGAGCCCCTCCCCTACGCCTGGGCTTCGTTGAGGCTCAGCCTCAACGCGACGCGCAACAGCTGGGCGAAGGGTATTTTCTGCATGCCTACCTGCCAGCCGTAGCGCGTGATTCCTTGCAATAAGACGAAGAAAGAAAAAGCTCCGCAGTGAACGGCGCTTCGCTGCTGACGGGGTGTTCGAGGTTTGCGGGGGCATCGAAAAGGCCCGTGGGGAGTAGCTTGATTTTGCCTGGGCTCTACTTTATCTTCGCCAACATGAAACACACTTTACTTTTCCTTTTTCCTGTACTCGCGCTAGCCAGCTGCTCAAAGAGCAGCTCAGACCCTGCGCCTGCTGCGTCACTGGTTGGCACCTGGGCCTTGACTTCCAAAACAACTGTGAATACGCCGAAGGATGGCAGGGCCCCTACCACGTACCCCCAGCCGGTAGTGCCCAATACTGTCAAACTCACGTACTCCGCAAATGGCACCTATGAAGCAGTGTTCGACAAGAGCGTGTCCGCTACCGGTGTCACCGAAATCAACAGCGGCAACTATACCTATTCCGGCAACACCGTTACGTACTCCCGGCCGGGCTTCACTTCCTCTACTGCGGAGGTAACTGTGTTAACCAGCGCTGCCTTAACGCACGTCGTGACCACCGAGCCCCTGGACCACACCTACGTGAGCGTGACAACCAGTACCTATACGCGCTAACTGCGCTCTTTGCGGCCAAAAGCCACGCCTCTAATTGGCCTGGTGCGCACCTACTGCTCAAGCCCTTTCGACCAAGCTGGTTGGAAGGGCTTTTTTGTGTTTTACGGGTAATTCAGTTTTTACGCAGCTCCTGCTCGCGAGGCTTTACGGCGAGGATAAGCAAAAGCCCCGCTTGCCACGGGGCTTTTGCTTATCAGTGTTTGGGTAAGGTTTGTTGCGTGGGGCTTAGCTTTTGGGGCCGACCAAGTAGCTGAGCGACACCTGCCAGGAGCGGTTGTAATAGGCTTCGTCCTCATAGACCTTGCCGTCGTAGCTGCTCTGGTACGCACTCGCCAGATTACGTAGCCCCAGGCTATAGTTCGCCTGCACCAGCAGCCCGCCGAAGCGATACCCGAGACCGGCCTGCAAGCCTGCATCGAAGCGTTGGCTGTACCAATTATCATTGTCGGAAAAGGGGCTGCCAGCCTTGACCGGCAAGGTGTATTCCGCCTCGGGCAGCCCACCTATTGGGGTGGGGTAAAATGGGGAGCCGGTATAATACGTACGCCGCGCATACTTGCCCCCCAGGAGCATTCCTACGTAGGGGCCGGCAAAGGCTTGCAAGCCTTGCCCATCACGGCGCAGCGTGAAGGCCAGGTTGAGCGGCACGGTCAGGCAGTTGAGGCGCACCGTCTCTTCGTAGCGAGCGGGACCATACACCGCCAGGCCGAAGGCAGGACCAGCGCTGCGGTAGCCCTTTTGCGAGAAAAGTACGCTGGGCTGGAACGCAAAATGCCCGACTTGCAGATTGCCGAGCAGCCCCGCCTCAAACCCAGGGCGAAAGGAAGAGGAAATGCCGTTCTCGTCTGCGTCGGAGAAGTGGACGGTGGTGGCGTTGAATCCCACGCGGGGGCCAACGCGGAAGGTGGCCTGGGCCTGGGCGGTGCCAGCCAGCAGCAGGCCGCCGGCAACCAGTGAGAGAAAATGGTTCATCAGGAAAACAGAAAAGGATAGCTACCTGATGAGGCGCAGCTTGGGGAAATGGTTGCAGCTTCTGCCTGAGGGAATAGCAAAAGCCCCGTGGCAACCAGAGCTTTTGCAAAGAAGGCTTGCTACGCCACCGCTGAGCGCGGCATCTGGTCGCGGCACTGCCGGAGCCACTGCCTGGCAGATTCGGCATCCTGAAAGATTTGGAGCTCGAAGGGCAGCAGCCGGGGAAACCGAGTGGACAGGATATCGGTGGGCCGGTCGGCCTGCACAACGTGGGCCACGTAGCGCAAGCCCAGGCGCGTGGCCTGCGGCACCCACACATCGCCGAGCCAATCGAGGCTATCGAACCAGGGGCCGTGGAGCTGGTAGTTGTCATTGAGCAGCAAGGACGTGGGCACCGGGGGCGTGTGGTAGAGGTAGGCGGCGGCCCCGGCCTGGGCTTCGAGGGGGTCAACGTAGCCTTTCCAGGTAGCGCAGAGCCAGCGCTCGTGTTCGTCGTAGGTCAGGGTGCAGGTACTTTGGTCGAAGGGGTCGGTGTTGGTGTTGAGAACCATAGATGGAAGAAGGGATAGGAAGAGGCCTATTCTGCTAGCAGTTACAGCTCTCTGTGCTTACGCAAGAAAGGCAAAAAGTTTACTTGGCTTGCTGCCAACTAAAAAAAGCCCCGTGGCAAACGGGGCTTCTCTCCTACTCGCGGACCTTGCGAGTGCTCAGGTATACACCTGTGTAGCAGACCAACAGCCCGAATATAGACGGCAGGCAGGCCCGTGGCCTACGCTAGTGGCAAGGCTTGCGCGCCGGTTAGCCAGGCAGGTACTTGATTGCCAAACCTACCAGGGCCGTGAGGGTGAAGACCACCAAAGCGAGGCGGTTGGCCCGCTTGCGGTACTGTGGCGACTGGTTTCGGTCATCGACGAAGATAGGAAAAGCAAACGGAATCATGGCGAAGAAGTAAGGTACACCTTTTCTATCGCTGGCCTAGCTGGTTCATTACGGGGGGCCGGGCTGCTCTCCTACTCGCGGGGCTTGCGTGGGACTGCTTGCCAGGGCACGTGGTGGCGAGCCGTAGCTTGCGGCATGAAGACACGTACTTGGGGCTTTCTGCTGGCGGTCAGCAGTCTGCTGTATCTGGGCAGCCCGCAGGCAGCGCACGCGCAGGATGAGGAAGGAAACCAAACGTATGGCTATGCCGATAAGGTGCCGGAACTGCCCAGCGGCGGCGGCACCCAGGCCCTGGCGGCGGCCATCCGGACGCGCTTCCGCTTTCCGGCCGATGCGCCGCGGGCGCAGCAAGTGGGCACGTTCACCATTCTGGTCACCGTCACGGTCAAGGGGCGGGTAGCCAGCACCTTTGTGTTCGGCACCAACAAAGACCACATCAAGCCGAGCGTGCAGGCGGCCGCGGTGGCGGCCCTGCATGCGCTACCGCGGCTCACGCCGGCCGTGCTCGATGGGCAGCCCGTGCAATACCGGTTCACCATGACGGTGAAGCTGACGGGCCAGCCTGGTTCGCCGCAGGTGGAAGTGGAGGCGCCTGTCAGCGGCCCGCCCGACCTCTCGGGCCTGTCTGGGGAAGGCAGCCAGCTGGTCGAAGCGTCTGGCCCCGACAGAGTGTACACCTACGTCGAGCAAATGCCTACTTTGCCAGGGGGCGGGGGCAGCGCCGCCATCCTAAACGCCATCTACCAGCGCCTGGTGGTGCCCCGCGATGCCGCGGAAGGCAGGGTATTCGTGCGGTTCGTCGTCAATGCGGAAGGAGCAATTACCACCCCCGCTATTGTGAAAGGGGTTAGCCCGAAGACGGATGCGGCCGTGCTGGCCGCCGTTGGCAAGCTGCCGCGCTTCTCGCCCGGCAAGCAAAACGGCCGGGTCGTGCAGGTGGAATTCACGCTGCCGGTGAGCGTGGTCCAACCGACCCCGCCAGCCACGAACAAGAAGTAGCACCGGCTTCCGGCGGCTTCCGAAGGCGGCTGGTACGTGTGCAAGGACAACTGCACACCGACTCTAAATTTGCTGTATGTTGTGGGGTAGGCGCAGGCAGGTTGCTTACGCTACAACCCGCGGGCTTTTACTATTCGCTGCAAGGGACTATCCACCCGCAGCAGGGGCTGCAGCTCGGCCCAGGAAGCCGACACAGAATAGGCCGAAAAGGGCACATCCTCAATGGCTGTGTTGTAGTGGGCCTCCCAGCCGGCCGGCGTAAGAGTAAAGTCTTGTTCCGGCTCTTCCATCAGCCCATCGCGCAGCCAATAGCGCGCGCTGGCGGCCGTATCGCGCAGGGCCTGCTGCCCCAGCAAGCGCTGCAAGGCCTCTAGCCCGCCCGGCCGCAGCTGGGCGAGCAGGTCTAGCTCGCGCCCCGTCCGCAGGTCGAGGAGCACCTGCCGGCCACTGTGCTCGCCGTGGCGCTTGCCGACCACAGATTCTTCCAGGCTGGCTTTGTAGGAGACTATACCTGCCTCGTTGAGCGTAACCCATTTTGATTCCTGATAGACCACTGCCAAGTCTTCGGAGGTTGGCGTGAGCTGAGCTGCTAGCTGGCGCTGGGCACGCTGCCGCCGGGCCGGCCGGGGGCACTGCAACCGGGCCAAGCGCAGGGTGTCACGCCCCAGCAAGTGCAGGTACTCCAGCGTGACCCCAGCCGTATCAGGCTCGCCGAAGTTGTTTATCCCTACCCGGCCGGGTGCTTGCTCCTGCAGTATTTCGTAGCGCACGGCGCCCGCATAGCTTTCGCGTAGCGCAAACGAGCCGAGCGGCTGGCCACTCCGCGTGAAGCAGGTACCGGACAGCAGGGGCCCCAGGCCCTGGGTAGCACACCAAAGTTGCTGGCCCTCGGCGGTGAATTCCAGCGGCTGTCCCGTGGTCCACCCGTAGCCCAGCTCTAACGGCAACGACACCCCGCTATCCAGGTAGTAAAACGCACTCTCACAGCTAAGGTATCCGGGGTAGGCAACCCACTTTGGAGTTAGCTCCACGAGCACTGGCCGGCCGTTGACGACGCCCTGGTAGCGGCGGTAGCCCAAGTACCTGGGCGCCGAGGCAGGCAGCGGTTTATCATCGAAGCCCTCGGCGATAATTTCCTCGGCCATCCGCCTGGATAGCTCCGGCTCCGGCAGCGGTGAGGAGGCAAGCGGCGTAGTAGGCGCCGCTTTGTGGACTGCCTGCGGCGCCTCGTGGCAACTGGCCAGCAGGGCCCCTAATAACTGGAGTACATAACGTAGACGCTTCACGGGGTTGAAATAAACACTCCGCTGGCTAAGAGGCGTAAAATAGGCGGCGAACTACTCGTAAATTTTATAGCTGGCATCAAAGAATTCAGCTTCAAGACTGGGCTGTTTATTGTTTTGCCCGCTCTTTTGCTTTGCACTTGCCATCGTATTGAGGAGGCCATCGGTCTTACCTGCTCGGGAATACCTTGGCTGGGTTAGCGGCCTGCCACTCCGAACACCTCACCCGCGAGGCTGCCTCGAATGTAGCAGGCGCGGAGTGGAATGGCACCAGTAAGAGTGAAATGGGCTAGTAATACAGGCCTGACTTTTAAGGGCAGTTCTTGAACGTTTGGCCACACTTTTTGGCCGCTTACCCATCCCTACCTGCTGGGCAACGGCTGGACCTTTGTGTGGTAGTTCACCCAGCCCCTTTCTGACGACGGCAGTACTGGCCTACGGCCAGTACTGCCTACACAATCCTATGACAAATATTGAGCAAATGAGCCGACAATTTCGCCTGCTAACCGATTGGCACCTCTCGGTGCTAGACGGCATTCGGCCGGCAGATGGTAGCCGCGTGCTGAGCGACCACACCAATAGCCTGGAGTGGCTGGCCGGCCACTTGCTGGTGACGCGCAACCGCAACATTGCCCGCCTCGGAGGGCCAGCGCAGGAGCTGCCCGACCTAGATGCCTACGTGGACTCCGCGCTGCCTCCACCCAACTTCCGGCCGTTCGACAAGCACCGGGTCTACCCCAGCTTGGCGGCGTGCGCCGAGGCGTGGGGCAAGGTTTCTACGGTATTTTTAGCAACACTGCTTGCGGCCGACGAGCGTACTCGGCAAACCGTACTTCCGCTCAGCGGCCCGACCGGGGGCAACACAGTAGAAGACCTGCTGGTGGCGGCCGTGCTGCACGAGTCCTTTCACATCGGCCAAATGAGCATTTTGCGCAAAGCATTCGGCTACCCGGCCATGTACTGGTTTGCCCGCCCACTTACTGCGTAATTTTAGCATATGAGTGCGTCTGCCCCTGCCTCGGCCGTTTCGTTGCTGCGCTATCGCACCCCGACGCCAGCCGCCCGGGCCCGCGTGCTGCTGCCACAGCACATGTTCACGTTTCTGCTGGCGGGGGAGAAAACCGTACTCTTTGCCGGCGCACACGTGACAGTGCGGCCGCAGCAGTTTGTGCTACTGGCCGCTGGCAATTGCCTGATGAGCGAGAAGGCAGCGGCCTCCGGCACCGACTACCACAGTTTACTCCTGCTTTTCGACCAGCAGGTGCTGACTGATTTTTTCAGTCGCCACGCGGCCTGGCTCGGCCCCTTGGCACGGCCGGCCGCTAGCCAGCCCTTCCTGCAGTTTGAGCAGGACGCCTTTCTCGGTCATTTCGTGCAGTCGCTGGATTGCCTACTTACCAGCCCGCCCCTTGCCCTACCCCCCGCCCTGCCGCAAGTGAAGCTGGAAGAGCTGCTGCTTTACCTGGCCCAGCAGTACCCGGGGCAGCTGCAGCAGCTGCGCAGCCTAGTGCCGGCGGCCAGCGACGAGCTGCTGGTTCGCCAAGCGGTCACGTCGCACATCGGCAGCCCGATTACCGTGGAGGAGCTGGCCTTTTTGTGTAATATGAGCTTGTCCACGTTCAAGCGCCGGTTTGCCCACCTGTATGGCACGAGTCCCAGCCGGTGGCTGCTGCAGAAGCGCATGGAGAAAGCCGCTAGCCTACTTCGCCAAACCGACCGCCAAGTAAGCGAGCTGTCAGACGAGTTAGGCTACGAGCATCTCTCCAGCTTTATCCAATCCTTCCGGCAGTTTTACGGCGTGACCCCCAAGCAATATCAGCTGGCTGGATAGGGCGTTCGCCAACCGACACGCGCCCTCACCCAAAGCGCGCACTCAAGCTGTCGAGCGCGGCCATGAGCGGCGGCCGGCATGGCACTGTAGAGGCACGTTCCTTAGCGGGTGGGCACGCGCGCGACTTCCATTAGGTTTGGGGTTTCCCGCACAATGCGCAGGGCAGTACCCCGCAAGGCCACGCGCAGCGCTTGGCGGCGCGTGAGCCGGCCGCGCACCGGCTGCACGGGCACATTGACCAGCGAGTGGTCAGGGTAGCGGATGAAGCAGCCCGTGGCACGGGCGATGGCCTGGGCAGTCTGGTCGAAGCGTTGCGCGGGCAGGTTGTAGACCACATGCTGGTCGCAGCGGCCCAGCTGGATGCGGACTTTGGCTGAGGGGGCCGGCTGCTGGGCCTGGGTTAGGTGGGCAGCAACCAGCGCGTGCGCCACGATTAGGAAGGGAATAAGGCGGGTGGAAAGCATGCGTGAAAGGTAAGGTATTCTTATGCCTTGGGTTACAGGGAAGGGGCCTTTTCAACCCGCACGGGTATTCTGGCCTCGGGGTTTACTGAGCAGCTGCAAAAGCGGTAAGAGGGAAAAAATACCTACTCGGAGTGCGAACAGCTTCGGCGGGCGATAGAGCGCCTGCAAGCGCCACTCGCCACAAAAGATGCGCTTCTTACGGCTAGGGAGCAAACGATAAATTTGCTTAAGACAGCAGGAAGTGCCTGCTGCTAGCTGCTCTTTTAGCTCCTGCTGTTAGCTTTGGGCAACCGCCTGCGCCACTGCGTGCAGGTGCTAAGTACTGGCAGCAAGTAGCCTCGCTGCCGGAATCGAAAGGTATCGTAATCGCCACGCAGCAGGAGCTAATCAACCTGCTGCGTGGCGGGTCTACCCAACCTAATTAATCTTCCTATGAAACGACACTTACTTGCCCTTCCGCTAGCCGCTGGCCTACTACTGCTTGGCACGCTAGGCTGTTCTAAAAAAGAAGAGGAAGCCGAGCCCATAGGCACCGGCAGCTATAAGCTCGACGGCCGAACCATCAATTGCCAGGCTCAGGCCTACCTCAGCACCGGCACCAACGCTGGCGGCTCGCCCTATGATTACCTCGAAGTTCAGCTTACCACCACGCCCCAACCCGCCAGTGGTCCCGAGGTATTGCACCTGTACTTGGGCCGACCCAGTGTATATCCTAACAGCACTTATTGGCTAACTAGCTTAGAGCTACGCAACAGCGCCAACCCTAGCGGTATGCCGTTTGGCAGGGATAATTCGACGTTGAGCACTGGCAGCAACAACCGTTTTTCAGGCACTTTTGCAGCCCGGAACATTTACTACACAACCACTCTCATTTCGGATGGCGTATTTACGAATGCCCATCCGTAGCTGCGCCCACTAGCTTCCCAAACCTCTAGCGCTTCCTAACCAGCTGCGCTAGGTTTTATTCTTATTTGCCTTGATTTTGTATCACCAACTGCACAGCGCAGAAGCACAGGGAGTAGCTATGCGCCTGCCGGCCCAACCCTCGGCCAAGGATGATGTAATTGCCTCAAAAGACGCCCGCACTGCTTCGCAGGCCGAAAGAGTACACTCGGCGCTAGTTAACCCGCTCTGCCTTCAGCACCATGTATAAGCGCCTACTGCTAGCGCTGCCCCTGCTCAGTGCAGCTTTGGCAGCACACGCTCAACAACCAAAACGTCTTAGCGACAGAGCGTATATTGACTCTCTACTCACTGCCTATAAGGCCATCAATCAGGGGCTGCTAAGCCGCTACAAGCAAGAAGCAAAAGCCGAGGCTGCTACCAAAAGGAAATTAGATAAGAACAATGGATTCCGCGACTTCCATTTGGGTAAGGCACTTACTAGTTACCCTGCTTTGAAGCCGGTGGAAGATGACAAAAACATCACGTACTATACCAAGCCCGGTGATGCTATGCAGCTTGGAGAGGCGGTGCTCAGCGAGTTGGTTTATGGGTTTTATAAAGGCAAGCTTTACTCCATTCACCTCAAAACCAAGGGCAGAACTGCTAGCAGAAAAGCTAAAGAGGCCCTTGTAGCGCAGTACGGCCCCGGATTTCCAACCAGCGAGTATAGCGAGAATTGTATGTGGCTTGGCAAGGTTGTATGTCTCTATTATAAAGAGGATTCCCTTACACACGATGCCAACATCAGGTTTTCTAGTATGCCCATGATGAATGAAAAGTATGACCATGAGCACGGTGCTGCCCAAAAAGCTGGCCGCCGCCGCTAGCCTTCCCACCCCCACCGGCACGGCGGGAGCTTCCGTTTCGCAGCCTGCGCTACCCCGGCGAAATAAGGGCGACCGTGGCTGCTGAGCTAGCGGGGCAGGTATACCGTTTTGCCTTCCTTAGCCGACTGCCGGGCGGCGTCCAGAATCTCCACTACCAGCATATTCGTGGCCAGCGACGAGAGCACATCCTCCGGGGCGGTGCCCCGCACCACGGCGGCCAGGTAGGCAAACGGCTCGTCGTAGGGGGCCGGGGGCGGGGGCACGGTTAGGTCCTGGGGGGCTTCTTTTTCGGTGGGGCGCAGCCGCACGTGGTCGCGGTCGAGGGCTAGTACCGAGCCGGTTTGGCCGTACACTTCCAGGTCTTTGCGGGCGTAGGGCCAGTTCCAGGAGGCTTCGATGATGCCCTGCGCCTTGGGGTAGGTAAGCAGGATGGTTACGTCGTCCTCTACCTTGGGGTACACCTCAGGCTTGATATGCAAGGCGCTGGCCGTCACCGAGAGGGGCCGCTCGCCTTGCATGAGCCACGTCATAAGGTCGGCGCCGTAGCAGCCAAAATCGGGCAGCGCCCCGCCGCCGTTTTGCACGGGGTCGGTGAGCCAATCCAGAAATTCTTTATTCACCCCAATTTCCTTGGGGCCCTGGTGGCCGTCGTGGGCCACCATTTTGCGAATGTCGCCGAGGGCGTGGTCTTGCACCAATTGGTAGGCCCGTAGGTTGGAGCCGTACCAAGTGGTTTCATAGTTGGTGAGCAAGTGAATGTGGTACTGCTGGGCCAGGGCCGCCATCTGGCGAGCGTGGTCCATATTCACCGCCAGCGGCTTTTCGACCATCACGTGAATGCCCTTGGGCGCGCAGGCCTGCACTACGGCCAGGTGCTCGTAGATGCTGCCGAACGCCGTGACGGCCTGCGGCTTGGTTTTGGCCAGCATTTCGGTTAGCGAAGGGTAAACGAGGCTCATGGGCAGGCCGTGCTCCTTGGTGAAACGCTCGGCCAGCGCCCGGTTGGGCTCGGCAATGCCCACAATGATGATGTCGCCGCGCTGCGCGCGGCCCAGCAGCCCGTGCACGTGGGTGTGGGTCAGGCCCGCTACGCCCACCCGCAGGGGAGCTTTCGGGCTAGCCTGCGCAGTGGCCGGACGGGTGGTTAAAACCAACAAGAGTAGCAGAATGACGGAAAGCAGGGTTTTGGGCATCTTAGCAGGCGGGAAAGTTCGAAGCCAAGATACTAGGGGCATGAACCTTCGTAAGCATCTGGCGGCTACTTTTGAAAGGACAAGCGCTCGACGCTACGCTACCTCCTCTCCCACCCATGATGACCTCCGGCAAGACCCTGCTACTGGCTGCTTGCGCAGCTAGTACGTTGCTCACTTCTTTTCAGCCCCAGCCACCAGCGGCAGCGGCTGACCCCTGGCAAAGCCTCTTCGACGGCAAAACCCTCACCGGCTGGAAGCGACTAGCGGGCACCGCCGAGTACACCGTCGAAAACGGGGCCATCGTGGGCACGGCCGTGCCAAACTCGGGCAACACGTTTTTGGTCACGGAAAAAGAATACGGCGACTTTGTGTTGGAGCTGGACGTCAAGATTGACAGCCCCCTGGGCAACTCGGGCATCCAGACGCGCAGCCACTTCGATGCGCCCGCCCAGCCGGGGAAGGTGTACGGCCGGCAGGTCGAAATAGACCCCTCGGCCCGTAGCTGGTCGGGCGGCATTTATGACGAGGCGCGGCGCGAGTGGCTCTACCCGCTCGATTTGCACCCGCAAGCCAAAACCGCCTTTAAGGTAGGCGCTTACAACCACGTGAAAGTGGAGTGCCTCGGCAACGAAACGAAAACCTGGATTAACGACGTGCCCGTAGCGTACGTGGCAGACGCGGTGGACCCCACGGGCTTCATCGGCTTGCAAGTGCACGGCATCACCGAGGCCGCCCAGGCTGGTCAGAAAGTGTATTTCAAAAACATTCGCCTTAAAAAGGCCGTGCAACCCAGTGCCTTTCCGGCTGATGTGTACGTGGCCAACTTCCTACCCAACTACCTGACTGCCTACGAACAGCAGCACGGCTGGCAGCTGCTGTTTGATGGCAAAACCAGCCGGGGCTGGCGCAGCGCCAAAGGCGCAGCTTTTCCCGCGCAAGGCTGGCAGGTGGCCGACGGCACCATGACGGTGCTGCCCTCCGAAGGCAAGGAAGCGGCTAATGGGGGCGACATCATCACCAACGCCGAGTACCGGGCCTTCGACCTGTCTTTTGAGTTTAAACTAACGCCGGGCGCCAACAGCGGGGTGAAATATTTCGTGACGTTGGCCGAGCAAACCGATGGCTCGGCCATTGGCCTGGAGTACCAGGTGCTCGACGATGCGCTGCACCCCGATGCCAAACTCGGCCGCGACGGCGACCGCACGCTGGCCTCGCTCTACGACCTGAAAACCGCCGCCAAGCCCGCCCGCTTTGTGCACCCCATCGGGGAGTGGAACGTGGGCCGCGTGGTCGTGTATCCCAACAACCACGTCGAGCACTACCTCAACGGGGTGAAAGTGCTGGAATACGAGCGAGGCTCGGCTGCCTTTCGCGACCTGGTGGCGCAAAGCAAGTATCACGTCTGGCCAAATTTTGGCGAAGCCCCAGCCGGCCACCTGCTGCTGCAAGACCACGGCAACCGCGTATCGTTTCGCAGCATCAAGCTCAAGGAATTGAAGTAGAATTTTGCTAAGAGCGTCCGTCATGCTGAACTCAGTGAAGCATGACGGACGCTTCCTCCAAGCCGTCCAACGAGGCGGTAGAGATGCTTCACTGCGTTCAGCATGACCCGTTTTTATGTTCTTTTAATTCAGGAGCAAGTCTATTCTATAGCTGAAAACACGCATCCTTTCCCACCCCCAACTCCTACCCTCCTATGTCGCAGCCCCGTCGTCTTTTCCTTCAGCAAGTAGCCCTGGCGGGCGCAGGCGCTTTGCTGCCGCGCGTGAGCTGGTCGGCCAGCAGCTACAAGCGCATTATCGGGGCCAATGACCGGGTGCGGGTCGGGGTTATTGGGTTTTCAGACCGCCACCGCAACTCGCACATGCCGTGCTTTCTAACCCATTATAAGGAGTTGAACTTTGACGTGGTGGCCGTGTCCGATATCTGGGCCAAGCGCCGGGCCGAAGGGGCCGCCGTGTGGCAGCAGAAACTCGGGCACCCGGTGGCCGCCTACCGCAACAACGACGAGCTATACGCCAGCAAGAGTGTGGATGCCGTGTTCATCGGCACCGCCGATTTTCAGCATGCGCTGCACGCCATCGAGGCGGTGCAGGCCGGCTGCGATGCCTACGTAGAAAAGCCGTTTGCCGAAACAATGGCCGACAATCGGGCCGCACTCAAGGCAATTAAAGCCTCGAAGCAAATTGTGCAAATCGGCTCGCAGCGCCGTAGCGGGGCCAACTACCAGGCCGCCGAGCAGTTCATCAAATCGGGCAAGTTTGGCCCCATCACGATGGTCGAGCTGACCTGGAATGTAAACCAGCCCGGCCGCTGGCGGCGGCCCGAGCTAGTAGCGCAATTGCGCGAAGCCGACGTAGACTGGAAACGCTTTTTGATGAACCGCCCGGCCGAAGCCTACGACCCACGCAAGTACTTGGAATACCGCTTGTTTTGGCCCTACTCTTCGGGCCTGCCGGGCCAATGGATGAGCCACCAGATTGACACGGTGCATTGGTTTACGGGCCTGCCCCACCCGCGCAGCGTGGTGGCCAATGGCGGCATCTACGCGTGGAAAGATGGCCGCCGCAACTGGGATACTATCACGGCCGTCTTCGACTACGGCCCGGCCAATGACCCGGTCACCGGCTTTCAGGTCACGTTTGCCTCGCGGATGCACAACGGCGACGAACACCCGGCCGAAATCTACTATTCCAACGGCGGCGAGCTGAATTTGATTACCAACCGCGTGTCGCCCACCGGGGGCCTCACAAAGCCCTTTGCCGACGCCATGCACCTGCCGCCTAATTTGCTCCCCGAGCTCAGCCTCACCAGCACGCCGGCCGTGGTCGCGTCGGCCAACACCGGGGGCGACCTGCTCACCTCCAACCACATCCGCAACTGGATGGAATGCGTGCGCAGCCGCCGCACCCCCAATGCGCCCGTCGAAGCGGGCTACAGCCACTCCATCGCCAATATCATGACCACTGCGGCCGCGCACACTGGCCTGAAGGCCACCTTCGACGAGCGCACCCAGGAAGTATTAGTCGGGGGGAAAGTATTCACCTAGTAAAAAGTAACGCTAAGCGCCTGGCGACACTGCGCATCAGCTACTGAGGTAGTCGAGTAAAAACAGACAGTGCGAGGTCTCACCTTCTTCTGCCCATCTCCGGCAAACTCCTTCCGAGTCCGCGCTCGGCTACCGCTCATCGCATCAAGTTGAATGCGACTTTCAAACCAATCTATTTTAGCTCACTGTCCGTTTTTACTAAACCATCCCAATGAGACGAGCATGGAGCTGATAACGGGCTTTTACCAGGCCGGCGAGTTTTTCGGCTACCAAGCTGACTGCTCACCGCAGAGCCCGCAACCGGACAGCGGCCGCGCCATATTCCTAGTCAATAGCCACGCTATTACCCGTCAGGGTTAGCTCGCCTTTCAGCACATTGCCGCTGACCACCGACTGGCTGAGGGGCTGCCCGCCGCCGGCAAAAACCTGCACCAGGCCGGGCCGCTCGGCGCGTTGCGCCTGCTCATTGAGTCGCGAAAGCTGCCGGGGTGTGAGCGTGAATTGCACCGTCTTTTTCTCGCCGGCTTGCAGCGCCACGCGCCGAAAGCCTTCTAGGGCGTGCAGGGCCACGCGGCCCTGCGCGCCGGGGTGGCGCACATAGAGCTGAGCTACTTCGTCGCCGGCGCGGGGGCCGGTGTTCTCAATTTCTACGCTCACGGTTACGGGTTGGCCGGTCTGGGCCGTGGCAGCCACCTTCAAGTTGCTGTATTTGAAGGTGGTGTAACTGAGGCCGTAGCCGAAGGGGAAAAGCGGCGTGGCCTTGAAATACCGGTAGGTGCGGCCGGCCATGTCGTAGTTGTTGAAGGGCGGCAGCTGGCTTTCCGACTTGTAGAACGTCACCGGCAAGCGCCCGGCCGGGTTGTAATCGCCAAAGAGGACATCGGCCAGCGCGGTGCCGGCCGCCTGCCCCCCGTACCAGCTGTTCACGATGGCCGGCAGGTGCTCGGCCTCCCAGGGGCAGCCGATGGCGCTGCCCGTCATCAGCACAAACACCACCGGCTTGCCCGTGGCGTGCAGCTGCTTGAGCAGGTCGGTTTGAACTTTGGGCAGGGCGATGCTCGTGCGGTCGCCGCCGTCGAAGCCTTCCACGTCCACCTTCATTTCCTCACCTTCGAGCCGGGGCGAAATGCCGCCCACGAAGATGATGGCATCGGCATCTTTGGCCTGGGCCAAGACGTTTGGCAGGTTCAACGGCACCACGTTGGCTGCGCTAAATTTCAGGATGGCCCGGCCGCTGTTCTGAAAATACTCTAGCTTGATAGCCAACGGCTTGCCGGCCGTCACCTGCATTTCGTGCTGGCTGGTGGTGCTGTTCTGGCCGCCCCATTTGTCAATCACCAGCTGGCCGTCTACGAAGAGGCGGTAGCCATCATCGCCCGTAATCTGGAAGGCTATTTTCCCCGTTTGCTCGGGCATGAAGGTGGTCTGGTAGCGCGCCGACACATTTTCGGCCGGCAGGCCCTTCACTATTTCCAGGCTTGGCTCGCGCAGGTTGCGGTTCAGGCTAGCTTCCTGCACGGTGGCCACGGGCTGGCCTTCCAGCTTGGTGCCTTTGAAATACTCGGCTTTGAAGCCGGGCTGGCCCTCAGCGGACAGGCTTTTGTTGATGTTGAACGGCTCAAAAATCGTGTTACTGGCGTAGTCAACGCCTTGCGTGTAAGTTACCTGCGTATTCGGGCCTACCTTGGCCCGGATACCTTCGAGCGGCGTCACGTTGGTGGTAGGCAAGCCGTTGTAGTTGCCCAACTGCACTATTTCGTTGTCGGCATTGGGGCCGAATACGGCAATCTTGCGCAGGTCTTTGCGCAGCGGCAGGGTATTGCGCTCGTTCTTCAGCAACACCATCGACTCTTGGGCCATTTTGAGGGCGTGGGCCTGGTGCGGCGCGCTTTCTACTACGCTCAGCGGAATCTGGGCGTACTTCACGCGCTCCACGGGGTCGAACATGCCCAGCTGAAACCGGATTTTGTAGAGCCGTTTTACCGACACGTCCAGCTGCTTTTCCGTGATGAGTCCTTTCTGCACCGATTCCAGCAATGAGCTGTAGCTAAAGCCTTTGCCGGTGGCACATTCGAGGTCGGTGCCGTGCATCACGGCGTTGGCGGCGGCCGTGGCGGCGTCGGAGTCGGTTTTGTGGTGTTGCCAGAAGTCGTTGATGCCGTCGCAGTCAGACGTGACGTAGCCCTTGAAATGCCACTGCTTGTAGAGAATGTCGTTCATCAGCTTGTCGCTGCCGCAGCAGGGCTGGCCGGCGTAGGCGTTGTAGGCGCACATTACGCCGGCCACTTTGGCGTCTACTATCAAGTCGCGGAAGGCGGGCAAGTACGTGTCCCACAAGTCATAGTCGCTGATTTGGGCATTGAATTCATGGCGTATTTTTTCGGGGCCGCTGTGCACGGCGAAGTGCTTGGCGCAGGCCGTCACTTTATAATACGTCGGGTCGTCGCCCTGGAAGCCCTTTACCAGCGCCGAGCCGAGCTGGCCGGTCAGGTAGGGGTCTTCGCCGTAGGTTTCCTGGCCCCGGCCCCAGCGCGGGTCGCGGAAAATATTGATGTTGGGCGTCCAGAACGTGAGGCCCGTGTACTTGCCCCGCTCGCCACGCCGCACGTACTCCTGGTGCACGGCCCGCGCTTCGTCAGAGGTGATGGTAGCCATCTGGAGCAGGGCCTCGGTGTCGAACGTGGCCGCCAGGCCGATGGCCTGCGGGAATACCGTGGTTTTCATACTCGTGCGGGCCACGCCATGCAGGGCCTCGTTCCACCAGTTATAGGCCGGAATGCCCAGCCGGTCGATGGCCGGCGAGGCGCTTAGCATCTGCGACACTTTTTCGGGCAAAGTCAGGCGGCCCAGCAGGTCATCGATGCGCTGGTCGAGGTCGAGGTCAGGGTTGCGAAACGGCAGCTCGGCCGCGACTGCGGGCGCAGTCGCGGCAACTGGCGGAGTGTGGGTAGTGGTATTTTGGCTGGGTTGGCTGGAGACGCAGCCGGTCAGCACGGCTAGCGTTAAAGCAAGTAGCGGTTTGTTCATCGGGGTGGGGAAGGAGCGCATGCACCGGCACCCAGTAGGCCGGGGCTGGATGCAGAAATGAATTGAAAAGTGCTTTATTTGAGTGAGTTATGGCTTGCCGGGGTCCCAATTGCCCAGCACCTGGGGCAGGGTGTAGGGCTTGGCTTCGGCCTTGTGCAGCTGGTGCGACCACGCCACACGCTGCGCGCTGGCCGCGCCGGGGCCGGTGCTGCCAAACTCGGCGTAGTAGGCCGTGCTTTCGTTGCTGACCTTGCCCCAGTTGTGCCAGCCGGCGGGCTTGATGTGCGGGCCCAGCTCACAGCGCAGCAATACTACCTTGGCGTAGGGCCGCCACGGCCGGCCCAGAAAATAGCTATTGGCGGGCGCATCGCCCGTAATCCGGCAGCGGCTGAACACGTAGCCGTAGCGCACGGTGTCGGGGGTGGAGGCAGCCGTGAGGTAGCTGCCGCCTTTGCGGCAATACAGCTCGCAGCCCTCAAACCAAGCCGTAGAGCTGCCAAAAATGAAGTCGGTAGTTCCTTCGATGTAGCAATGGTCGTAATACTGCCGGCGGCCCCCGGTATAAATAGTATCCTGGTTGCCCATGAAGCGGCAGTTTTTAAACTTCACCCGGTCGCCGCCAATCCAGATGGCCAGCGCTTGGCCCACGGGCCCGGCCGAGTTGGCAAACGTGATATTCTCGGCCGAAAAGTCGGTGGCGCGCACGAAAAAGCTGGCCGAGTTGGAGGTGCCAATGTCCTTGCCGTCCGGGGTTTTCTTCTGGGCATAGTCGCCGTAGGTGAGCACCGTAGTAGCCGCGTCCTCGCCCAGCAGGCGCACAAAATTCTTACCCGCCGCCAGGGTGAGCTTTTCCTGGTACACGCCTTTTTTGATGAAAATGGTGGTGAGCTGCACCTGCCCATCGGGCACGGCATCGAGGGCCTGCTGCACGGTGCGGTAGTCGCCGCTGCCGTCGGCCGCCACTACGAGGCGCGCATGCTGCCCCCAACACAAGGCTGGCAACAATAGTAGAAACCAGGCAAGGTAAATGCGCACGGCAGAGATTATTAGTTGATTTTCAATACAGTATACTGACCTGCCAACACAATTCGTTACCTCTTTGTGTCCGGTTTAATATGGCCCTGCTGGTCAAATGCTACGGGCACCAGGGCCGCTTGCTTTTGCACGGGCGCGTCGGCGTCGTTGCCAAATAGCGTGCTCCACCACTGGCCTTTCACATCCTGAAAAAAGACGTTGTGCCCAGCGTAGGGCACCGACACGTAACGGGCGCTATAGGGGCCAAACAGCGTGTTCGATTCGGCCGTCATGCAGTGGTAGCGCTCGAAGTAGCGCTCGGCGCACGAGAGGTAGTAGCGGCCATTAGCCTTAAATAAATACACCCCCTCAAAGCCCACATGGTTAAGCTCGGTAGGCGCGCACGGCCGGGCCGGGTGGTGGTGCGCGATGCTGGTATCGGCCACGGCGCAGCGCAGGGGCACAAATGGCCCGGTGAGGGCGCTCAAATCGGCATTCATGGGGGCGATGCTGCCGCTGCCGTACACGAAATACACCTGGCCATCGTCGTCCTGAAACAGCGAAGCATCGATGCCAGTGGGCGTGAGGGGCGCGTCGGGCGTGTTGGTGCTTACGTAGGGTCCTTCGGCCCGGCCGGTGGTGCTTTTGAGCAAGCCCGTGCCTAGGCCCGTGATGCAGTAGGCCAAATAAAAGTTGTGGTTGAGGTAGCGGATTTCGGGGGCCCACAGGGCGCGGCGGCGGTTGCCGTTTTTCACCGTCCACTGCTTTTGCCAGGTGCCATCGCGCTCGATGCTCCACACCAGGCCCAGCGGCTCCCAGGTTTTCAGGTCCTTGGATTTCCAGATTTTGATGCCCTCATTGGCCACCATAAAATCGGGGCCGATGGTGCCGGTGAGGTAGTACGTTTTATCGGGCCCCAGGCAAATGCTCACGTCGCGCAGCGGCGTATCCAGAATGGGCTTGACCAGCGGCATCGGCGGCTCGCCAGTATGCGGATAGTCCTTCACGGTCTTTTTCGAGGCCAAAGGAGCTTGCGCCTGGCCGCAGTGAATGAGCAGCAAACTCAGCAGACTGACAAGAATTATTTTCATGATAAAACGATAAGCATCAGCACGAACCAACGGCCTACTTAGCCGAAGGCTCCCAGCCGGTGGCCCCGGCAAAAATGGTTTTGAGCGTGTACTGCCGGGCTTCTTTGGCCGTGAGCTGGTGCGCCCATTTCACCCGGCCCTGCGGGTTGGCACCGGGGCCGGTAGACTGAAATTCGGCGTAGTAAGCCGTTTTTTCGTTGGTCGCGGCGCGCCAGTTGTCCCAGCCCTCGGGCCGGATGTGCGTGCCCATTTCGGTCTTGATAAACACCGTGCGGGCATTGGGCCGCCAGGGCCGGCCGAGGTACACTTTGGTGGCTTCGGGCGCGGCGGTCAGCTTGCAGCTCAGAAACACCAGCCCGTAGGCTTGGCCGGGCCAGGTCGAAGCCGCCGTGATGTAAGAATCGGTTTTGCTATGGACAATGCATTGGTCGAACACCGCCACGCTGGAGCCGAATATAAAGTCGGTGGTGCCCTCGATATAGCAGTCCTGGTAGTACTGGCGGCTATTCTCGACGGCTAGGTACAGCGTATCCTGGTTGCCCAGCAGGCGGCAGTGGCGGAAGGTGGCGCGGTCGCCCTCCACGTGCAGCGCCACGGCCTGCCCCACGCGCCCGGCCGAGTTCTCGAAGGTGATATTTTCGGCCGCGAAGTCGTTGGCCTCTACCCGCACCGTGGCCGAGGTGTAGGTGCTGTGCTTGGCGGCATCGCCTGAGTAGTCGCCGTAGGTGATGATGGTGCCTTCCTTGCTTTCGCCGATGAGAGTGAGGTGGGTTTTCTGCGAGGGCACCAGCAGCTTTTCGTGGTAGGTCCCGTTTTTGATGAAGATGGTGGCCGTTACCTGCATAAAGTCGCGCACGGCCAGCACCGCCTCCTGCACGGTGCGGTAGTCGCCCGAGCCATCCTGCGCCACGGTCAGGCGTATTGGCACCAGGAAGGTTTCTACTTTGGCGGGAGCGCTGGCGGCAGGGGCAGCCACCTGGGCGTGCAGCGCGGAAGTTGCCAGCAGCAAGCTGCCGGCTAGCAATACGTTACGAAAGAGCATTTGAGACTTAGACAAAGGTCTTTGGGCAGTTGATTACATGCTTGGAAACAGTCATGCAGAGCACAGCGAAGCATCTCGCGTGGTGCAGTAACTTCTAGCGTTAGCAACGAAGCGAGCGAGATGCTTCGCTGCGCTCTGCATGACTGTCCTTTTACTTACTGCCCTAAGGGGTAGTTGGCTGCGCGTCTTTGCCGTTGGTGTTGGTGGCGGGCGGCACGGCGTTCTTGGCGGTAGGTTTGGCCAGGTGCTCGGAGAGAATCGGCAGCTTTTGGGCAATAACCTGGCTCACGGCTAGTTGCGCCATTTTGCGGGCACCCAGCTCAGTGAAGTGCGTGTTGTCGTGGTGGCCGTAGGGGTAGTTGGGGTGGTCGCCAGGAGCCAGCTCCAGGTACAATAGCAGCGACTTATCCACGCCGTATTGCTGCACCAGGTCGCGGCTCATTTTGTCGAGGTCGATGAGCGGCACTTTGTATTGCGCGGCCACTTCGGTCGTCACTTTGGAGTAGGCTACGTGGGTTTCGGTGATGTGGCCTTCCTTGTCAAACTTGCGGCGCGTGATGGGCGTGAGCAGCACCGGACTGCCCTTTTTGCTCCGCGTCTCGGTCACGAACTTGACAAGGTTTTTGCGGTAGTCTTCGGGCGGGGTGTAGCGGTCGGGGTAGTTTTCGGCCTCGTCATTGTGCCCAAACTGAATGAACACGTAGTCGCCCGGTTGCAAGGCATCGACGATGGGCTGCCAGCGGTTTTCGGCCAAAAAGGTGCGGGTGCTGCGCCCGTTCTGCGCCCGGTTGTCGACCACCACGGCGGCAGTGTCAAAAAAGGTCGCCAGCGGCATGCCCCAGCCGGTTTCGGGAAATACCTGCTGGGGCTTGTTGGCCATCGTCGAATCGCCAATCATATACAGCTTGGTCTTGCGCGGCCGGGGTGCAGCGAAAGCCGTTAATAGCACAAGCAGCAGTAGTACTAGGCCACTTTTCAGGAAGGAATGAGTAGGCATCAGGAAAAGAAAAGCGGATTATGTACGCTAATTTTTGTTGACCAAAAAACTTGCCGCCAGCCGCCATACCACGCCGGGCGCGGGCTGATAAAGCGCTAAAAACGAGGGGCAACCCTACCCGGCGCTGCTGCTAGCACCAAGTAAGATTGCCCAAGCGGAATGCCCAAGGTCCCATCCAAAAAGCACGCCGCTTATTCCGTTTTCAGGCGCTAGTAGCCGAAGTTTTGCTTGAGGTTGGGGTTGCTGTCCAGCACCGTTTGCGGGAACGGAAACAGTTCGTCGCCGGTGTTAGGCACGTAGTAGGTGGCCAGGCCGTTGATGTAGGCATTGGGCGAGGTACCCGTGAGCTGGGCCACCAGCGCCTGCCGCCAGTTGATGCGCGTAGTCACCGTGCCCGGCACGGTTGAGGTCGGCGTCGTAGTCGCCGTCCAGGGCCGGTAGAGCGAGCGCAAATACACCGCCTGGTCGTTCACGACCCGGGTGAAAACGTAGAGCGGCACGTTGTTATAAGGGGCCACGCCATCGCGCAGCTTGGCCAGATTAGCCTTCGACTCCGCAATTTTGGTCCCCAGCAAATTCCAGCGCACCAGGTCGTATTTACGAATGCCTTCGCTGCCAAATTCGAGGGCCCGCTCATTAACCAGCGCATTAAAAAAGCCCGTTTTATCCGACGGCGTAACGCCGATGCGGGAGGCATTAGCCGTGCCGTAGGCGCGCTTGCGCACTTCCTCAAAGGCTACTTTGGCCGCCGTCGAGGGTGCCCCGTTAATCTCGTTGTCAGCTTCGGCAAACATCAGCAGTACATCCGAAAAACGCAGTAGCGGCCAGTTGTAGCCTATCGTTTGGGCAGTGCCGGGCAGCAGCGGCATGCGCCAGTCGCGGCGAAACTTGCCATCGGTCATACTGGTAAGCGCGGCGGCGGCCTTGACATTCGGTGCGGCCGAAGTGGACGTATACAGCGTCACAGTCACGTCGCGGCGGGTGTCTACCGAGTCGAAGGCGTAGTAGTAGGTCGGCAGCACGTTGATGGCGCCGCCCGTTTGGCCCCAGCGCGAGTTCTGGTCGAGGCGGGGGCCGTTGTTGTAGCCCAGTTTGCTGTCGTTCGAGGCATTGCCGCCCGCCATGGCTACTTCAAACATCATTTCGCCGTAGGTCGCATCGAGCCGAAACTCGTTGATGTTGCGCCACAGCGTCTCGAAGTTCGGGTTCAGGGTGTGCTGGTTGCGGTTCTGCATCACCGTATCGCACTCGGTGCGGGCCATGCGGTAGAAAGTGAGGTAGTCAGCGGCGCGCACCATCTGGCCCTGGCGCGAGGAGTAGCCGCCCCGCGTGAGAGCCAGGCGGGCGCGCAGGGCCTTGGCGGCCCCTTTGGTGAAACGCTCGGTGGTGTAATTGGCAGCAGTGCGCCACGGCAGCAGCCGCGATGCCTGGGCCAGGTCGGCCAGCAGTCGGTCGTAAATCACGTTGCGGTCGGTGGCCGGCAGGTTAAAATCCTGGCCCGCCTCCGCTGGCGTGAAGGGCGCGGGCACGTCGCCCCAGTTGCGCACTATCTCATGGTAAAACTGTGCCCGTAGCGCCAGTGCCTCCCCCAGCAGGCCGCGCAGCGTTTGCTGCTGGGCGGGGGTGCCGTTGGTGTAGAGGTCCATCAAGGGAATATTCTTGATGCAGATATTGGCCCGCTCCACACCCTGGTAAAGCTGCGTAAAGGGTGCCTGAAACTCGGTGGTGCCGGCCGTCATGCGGTAGCGGCCAATGTCGCGGCGGCCACCGTCGGGCTCGCCGGGGCTGTTTATCATGTCGTCGGAATCGAACGGAATGCTGGTCGAGAGGCGCGAGCCGTAGCCATTATCCCCCTCCAGCAGCGAGTACACGCCCAGCACGGCACTAGTAGCATTGGTAACGTTGGCGAAGGTTTCGGCGGTGCTGTACACCGACAGCGGCTTCACATCGAGGTATTCCTTGCAGGCGGCCAAACTAAGCAGGCTGGCCCCGGCGGCAATGGTCAGGAAAGAGCGAAAAGACAGGGAATTCATATCAGATAGAGCTGGAAACTACAAGGAAAGATTGAGGCCGAACAGCAGCGCCCGGCTGCGCGGGTAGGCAGCGTAGTCGACGCCCGGCGTGAGCGGCGTGCTGCGGCGGGTGTTCACCTCCGGGTCGTAGCCCGAGTATTTGGTGAAGGTGTACAAGTTGTTGCCCGTCACGTACACGCGCAGCTGCGACAGCTTGAGGCGCTGAATCAGGGCCTTGGGCAGCGAGTAGCCGATGGTCACGTTGTTGATGCGCAGAAACGAGCCATCCTCAATGGCCCAGGAGTGCAGCAAGTAGCGGCCGCGCGTGGGCGTCCAGATGGTGGCGTCTTTGTTAAGCTCGGCCAGAGCCGTGGGCTCCGTCACCAGCACCCCCTGGTCGTTGATGTTGCGGAAGCGGCCACGCATGATATCCAACATATTGAGGTTCGAGTAGTACGAGCTCGTGAAGTCCATCTTGTTGGCGTTGTAGATGCTGTTGCCGTACGACCAGTTCAGGAAGATGCTGGCATCGAAGCTCTTGAAGGTGAACTGCTGGTTGAAGCCCCCGGTGTGCTTGGGGTTGGCATTGCCAATCACTGTGCGGTCGTTGGTATTGATAACGCCGTCGCCGTTGTAGTCCCGGAACTTGAGCGTACCCGGCTGCACGCCGCGGTTGTCGGCCAGCACGTTGGCGTTCGAGGCAATGCCTTCCTTCAGCTTGTAGGTGTAAGCGCCGTTGGTGCCCTGCGTGGCCGTGAAATCCTCAATCTTATAAAAGCCATCCGTGATGTAGCCGTACATCAGCCCCACGGGTTGGCCCACCTGCACCAGGTAGTCGGCCCCGGTGTCCGAGGTCCAGCCCGAGTTTTGCAGAATGTAGGGCTGCGGCCCGATGTCCTCCACCTTGTTGCGGTTGAAGGAAATGTTGGCGTTGGCAGTCCACGAGAAGTTTTTGGTGCGCAGCACCGTACCGCTCACCTGAAATTCCAGGCCCCGGTTGGAAGTGCGCCCAATGTTTTGCAGCTGCGACGTGTAGCCCGAAGTAGGCGTAATTGGCAGGTTTATCAGCAGGTCGCGAGTGGTGTTTTGGTAGGCGTCCACCGTCACCTGCACCCGGTTGTCGAACAAGCTCAAATCCAGGCCGATGTTGCGCGACAGCGTAGTTTCCCAGCGCAAATCGGGGTAAGCCAGGTTGGTAGCGGCCAGGCCGGGCGTCAGGTTTTCGTTGAGGCCGTAGCGGATGCCGTTGGCCAGAAAATTCTGGGTGTACAGGAAGTCGCCGATGCGGTTGTTGCCCGCCAGGCCGTAGCTAAAGCGCAGCTTCAAATCGGACACCTGCGTGAGCGATTTCATGAATTGCTCTTGCGAGATGCGCCACGCCACCGAGGCCGCCGGGAAGTAGCCAATCTGGTTGCCCGTGCTGAATTTGGAAGAGCCATCGGCCCGTAGCGTACCCGTCACCAGGTACTTGTCATCATACGAATAATTGACGCGCGAGAACACCGAAAGAATGCGGCTCAGCGACTGCCCCGTGGTGGGCGTAGGCTGCACAAAGCCCGCCGGCGAAGCCCCCTGGTTGATGTTAGCCAGGGCCTGCTCCGGCGTAATATCGTTGGGCAGGTAGCGCGTTTCGATGTACTGCGAGTTGCTTTTATATTGGTAAAACTCCTCGCCGAGCAGCACATCCAACGAGTGGTGCGCCTTATTAATGTTGTAAGTCAGTACGTTCGAGTTGTTCAGCGTCTGCTGACCGCCCGTGGTGATGCTGGCCGTGGGGGCGTTGCCATTCTGCCGCGCTATCGAGGTGATGCTGCTGTTAAACGCATTTTGGGTGGTGCTCAGGTTGTCAAACCCGACTGTGGAACGGAATAGCAGAGCCTTCGTGAACGCGAAGCTGAAGTACCCGTTCAGGTTGGTGGTCTGGCTGGGGTTGCGGCGGTACTCGGCAGTCGCCACCTGAATGGGGTCGAGCACGCCGCCGTTGAGGGCAAAGTAGGCATCGTCGAGCTGCCCGATATCGATGGTAGCGCCCGAGCCGTAGGCCGGTTGAAAGGGCCGGTACTGCACCGTGTTGCGCAGGCGCGACGAGCTGCTTTGTCCGCCGCTGGCCGTGCCCGCGCCCTGGATTTCCTGGTCGTTGTAGCGCACATTAAAGCCCAGCCGAAACTTCTCGCTGGCCTTGTGGTCGAAGCGGAAGTTGAGCAAATTGCGCGTGAAGCCCGACTCTAGCTGAATGCCCTGCTCTCCGTTGCGCGTCAAGCTCAGCGAGTAGGTAGTAGCCTTGGTGCCGCCCGATACGGAGATGTTATGCGTCTGCATAAGCGCCTGCCGCCCAAATACTTCCCGCTGCCAATCGATAACCGGCTGGTTGCGGTCGGCATTCAGCGTGTCGCCCGTGAAGTTGGTCGAACCGTAGGCCTTGCGGAAGTCGTTGAGGCCACCCGCGTTCGTGGCGCCCACGCCCAACGCCCGCTCATATTGGTACGACAAAAACTCAGATGGGCTTAGCAGCTTCAGGGTCTTGGCAATTTCCCGCACCCCGGCAAAGCCGTTGTAGCTAACCACCGTGCGCCCCTCGCGGCCGTTCTTGGTCGTAATAATCACGACTCCATTGGCCCCCCGGGCCCCGTAAATAGCCGTCGAAGCCGCGTCCTTCAGCACGTCTACGGAGGCAATATCCTGCGGTGAAATCACCGCCAGGGCGTTTTCCACCTGCACGCCATCCACGATGTAAAGCGGCGAGTTGTCTTGCGTGATAGAGCCCCCCCCGCGCACCCGAATCCGCACATCAGAGCCCGGCGCGCCTTCCGAGCTCGTTACCTGCACGCCAGCCAGCCGGCCAGCCAGCGCATCGGCCGCCGAGTTAACGGGAATGTCCTTGATTTGCTGCGCGCTCACCGATGATACCGAGCCGGTTACGTCACGCCGGTTCACGGCCTCGTAGCCGATAACCACCACGTCATCCAGCGCTTTGCTTTCGTCTTTCAGGCTGATATTCAGTGTAGTGCGTTCGCCCACGGCTATCGTCTGGCTCTCAAAGCCCACCGAGCTGATGAGCAGCGACACCTCGCCCGTCGCCGGAATAGCCAGCGAAAAGCTGCCATCGGCATTGGACGTAACGCCGTTGGTGGTGCCTTTCACCACTACAGTAGCACCGGGCAGCCCCTCGCCCTTCTCAGTTTTAATAACCCCGCTGATGGTGCGTCGGCCGGGGCTTTGGGCTGCTGCTACCAGTGTAAAGCCAGTAAGCAACAGAAATAGGCATAGTAGTTTTTTCATCTGAAAAAAACAACGGGTGGGAAAAGGAAAACGCAGTAGTGGCGGGTAGAGTAAAAGCCAGCTTGCTAACTGACCATGCTACCTGAATGGCTTCTAAAGGCAGCTAGTTAGTAGCAGCATCTAGAATAAACACTATTTATAAGTAGGCCGGTTTGAGAAGCGAAATGGTCACTCATTTTCGTATTGTGAGTTAAAGGTGAATATGAATTAACCACTTTCAGATAATATGCAAAATTTTATTTATGCAATCGATACCGGTAACGTTCTCGGAAACATTTCAGTCATTGGCCTGACTTTCGCCAAGCGAGTTTACGGTGGCAACACCACTAGACTCGTCTAAGCATTTTTGCCTCCGTGAATACTTATTTAAGCTTGTTTTGTAGCATTATACCCAAATTGGTTTTTACTGAAATCATTTTACAGGCCGAAAACTAGTAGTGAATAGGTGACTAGCTTTGCTACTAGCTACTTAAATGAGCTTACTTCTGGCTTAGCAACACGCTAAATGAACAACTCTGCACGGCTAACTATCGAAAGGTTAGCGATAGATTTACCGGAAAGCTTTCCGAATAGAATTATTCCCTTAAGTTTGCAGTCAGTTGTGTTACCTTGCAGGTAGCGCATTCTTCCGATGAAAAACGAATTCCCAATACCAAATACTCGCTATCCTCAAGCTCGAAACCGCCGACACGCGTGGTTCTGGCAGCTCAGAATTTGGCTAGGATTAACCAGCCTATTAGCTCTGCCTGGCCTGGCTGCTGCGCAGTCGCAAGCTCCGGCCAGTCCGGTATCTAAGGTGTGGGTACCCGACCTGGGCAATGGCACCTATAAAAACCCGGTGCTCTACGCCGACTATTCCGACCCCGACGTAGTGCGGGTGGGCAGCGACTTTTACCTGACTTCTTCCAGCTTCAACGCCGTGCCGGGCCTGCAAATCCTGCATTCCAAAGACTTGGTGAACTGGTCTATTATCGGGGCGGTGTTTGCGCAACAGCCCCCGCTGGCCCGCTACCGCGAGCCCCAGCACGGCAATGGCGTATGGGCCCCGGCCATTCGCTACCACAACAAGGAGTTTTATATCTATTACCCCGACCCCGACCTGGGCATTTTCGTCACCAAGGCCACCAACCCGGCCGGCCCGTGGTCGGCCCCGGTCTGCGTGAAGGAAGCCCGCGGTTGGATTGACCCCTGCCCGCTCTGGGACACCGACGGCCAAGCCTACCTCGTGCACGGTTTTGCGGGCTCGCGGGCCGGCATCAAAACTATTTTGGCGGTGAGCCCGATGAGCGCCGATGGCCAGCGCCTTACCGGCTCCGACGCCTTGGTATTTGACGGCCACGCGGCGCACCCCACCCTCGAAGGCCCCAAGTTTTATAAGCGCAACGGCTACTACTACATCTTCGCGCCGGCGGGCGGCGTGCCCACCGGCTGGCAGCTGGTGCTGCGCGCTAAAAACGTGTACGGCCCTTACGAAGAGCGTATTGTGATGGACCAGGGCAAAACCTCTATCAACGGCCCGCACCAGGGTGCCTGGGTCGATACCGATACCGGCGAAGACTGGTTTATGCACTTTCAGGACCAGGGCCCCTACGGCCGGGTGGTGCACCTGGAGCCGATGGTCTGGAAAAACGACTGGCCTATCATCGGCGAAGACCCCGATGGCGACGGCAAAGGCCAGCCCGTGCTTACCTACCGCAAGCCCCGCACCAAGGCCAGCGCCCAGCCGCTGGCCACCCCACCGACTTCCGATGAGTTTAGCAGCAACCAGCTAGGCTTGCAGTGGCAGTGGCACGCCAACCCCCAGGACTATTGGACCTACCTGAACGGGCCGCAGGGCTACCTGCGGCTTTACTCGGTGCCGCTGCCGGAGGGCTTCAAAAACTACTGGCAGGTGCCTAATCTGCTCTTGCAAAAGCTGCCCGCCGAAGTGTTTACGGCCACCACCAAGCTCACCTTCACGCCCCGCGTGGAAGGCGAAAAAGTGGGCTTGCTGATGATGGGGCTCGATTACGCATACCTTGCCCTCACCAACCAGGGCGGCAAGCTGCAACTCAGCCAAACCGTGTGCAAGGATGCCGATAAGCTGACGGCCGAGACTACGTCGGCCCCGGTAGAGGTGCCCACCGCCTCAGCCAAACAACCCATCTACCTGCGCGTGGCGGTGAAAGCCGGGGCCAAATGCCAGTTCAGCTACAGCTTCGATGGGCAGAACTTCCAGCCGCTGGGCACGGAGTTTTCGGCGCGGGAAGGCAAGTGGATTGGGGCGAAAGTCGGCTTGTTCTGCTCCCGCACCGCCAAGTTCAATGATGCCGGCAACGCTGATATTGACTGGTTTCGCATCGAGTAGTGGGGCCGGCGATAATTCCAATTTCTTATTCTTTACCTCTTGAATTATGCTGCTGCTCGGAATAGACCTGGGGACTTCCTCCGTGAAGGTATCGGTGGTAGAGGCTGCCACGCGGCGCTGCCTGGCCTCGGTCAGCTACCCCGATACGGAGCGCGAAATAGTGGCCCGCCAGCCCGGCTGGGCCGAGCAAGACCCGCACCAGTGGTGGCTCGATGTGCGACAGGCTATTCTGAAAGCTCACGCCACCCAAGCCTATGACCCGCAGGCGATTGGCGCTATCGGCATCGCCTACCAGATGCACGGCCTAGTGGTGGTCGATGCGCAGCAGCACGTGCTGCGCGACGCCATTATCTGGTGCGACAGCCGGGCCGTGCCCTACGGCGAGCAGGCCTTCGCTGCCATAGGCGAGGCGCGCAGTTTGGCGCACCTGCTCAACTCGCCCGGCAACTTCACCGCCGCCAAGCTGGCCTGGGTGAAAGCCGAGGAGCCGGAGGTCTACCAGCGTATTGACAAGGTCTTGCTGCCCGGCGATTTCCTGGCGATGCAGCTCACCGGCGAGGCCACAACCAGCATTTCGGCGCTGTCGGAAGGCATCTTTTGGGACTTTGCGCAGCACGAGCTTTCGGAGGACGTGTTTCGCTTTTTTGGCTTTGATAAAGAGTTGATTCCGCCAGTGCAGCCGGTGTTTGCGGCGCACGGTACGGTGCTGGCGGCAGTGGCCGAGGAACTGGGGCTGCGGCCCGGCATCGCCGTTACGTACAAGGCTGGCGACCAGCCCAATAATGCGTTGTCATTGGGGGTGCTGGAACCGGGCGAAGTGGCAGCTACGGCGGGTACTTCGGGCGTGATTTACGCCGTCACCGACCAGCTGTTTGTCGATGCGCAGTCGCGGGTCAATGCCTTTGCGCACGTCAACCACGCGGCTGACCAAACCCGGTTGGGCGTGCTGCTCTGCATCAACGGCACGGGCAGCCTCAACCGCTGGATGAAGAGTGTGGCCGGGCCGCAACTGAGCTACCCCGAAATGAACGCGCGCGCCGCCACCGTGCCGGCGGGTAGTGACGGCCTGCTGTGCCTGCCCTTCGGCAACGGGGCCGAGCGCATGCTAGCCAATCAACAGGTGCAAGCCCACCTGCACAACATCGACCTGAACGTGCACACGCCCAGCCACTTGCTGCGCGCCGCGCAAGAAGGTGTGGCCTTCGCCTTCCGCTACGGCCTCGACCTGATGCGCGAAAACGGCCTGCACCCCACGGTGGTGAAAGCGGGCAAAACCAACATGTTTCTGAGCGAGGTTTTCACCCAGGCCTTCGCCAACGCCACCGGCCTCACGGTGGAGTTGTACCAGACCGATGGCAGCGTGGGCGCCGCGCTCGGGGCCGGCATCGGCGCTGGCTTTTATGCCACGCCGGCCGCAGCCTTTAAGCGCATGAAGCGGCTGCAAACCATCGCGCCCAATGGGGAGGCGGCGGTGTATGAACAGGCTTATCAAAAATGGAAAGAGCTACTGCTAAGTTACCTGGTACCTAAAGTTGAGCTACAGCAACTAGGCCGTCATGCTGAGCTTGCCGAAGCATCTCTACCGCTTCGTTAGGTTAGTTCAACGAAGCGGTAGAGATGCTTCGGCAAGCTCAGCATGACGGCCAAACACACTTATTTTTAGTATAGAACCTCTTAAACCACCCAACCCATGAGCGTCCTCGCGAGCGAAAAAACCCTGTTCTCCAGCATCCCGCAAATCAAGTTTGAAGGACTGGAATCCGACAACCCGCTGGCCTTTCGCTGGTACGACGCCGAGCGCGTGGTGGCCGGCAAGCCGATGAAGGAGTGGCTGCGCTTCGCGGGGGCCTACTGGCACTCGTTCAATGGCAGCGGGGCCGACCCGTTTGGCGAGCCTACCCACTTGTTTCCGTGGGATGCGGAGCGCGACCCCATCGCCCGCGCCAAGAGCAAGATGGACGCCGCGTTTGAATTTATGACCAAGCTCAGCCTCCCCTACTACTGCTTTCACGACGTGGACGTGGTGGACTACACCAACGACGTGGCCGACAACGAGCGCCGCCTCCAGACCATGGTGGCCTACGCTAAGCAGAAGCAGCAGGAAACCGGCCTGAAGCTGCTCTGGGGCACGGCCAACCTATTTTCGCACCGCCGCTACATGAACGGCGCGGCCACTAACCCCGACTTCCACGTGCTGGCGCACGGCGCGGCGCAGGTGAAGGCTGCTATCGACGCCACCATTGCGCTGGGCGGCGAAAACTACGTGTTTTGGGGTGGCCGCGAGGGCTATATGTCGTTGCTAAATACTAAGATGCAGCGCGAGCAGGAGCACTTCGCCACCTTCCTGCACACGGCTAAGGACTACGCCCGCCGCAACGGGTTTACGGGCACGTTCTTCATCGAGCCCAAGCCCATGGAGCCCACCAAGCACCAGTATGACTACGACGCGGCCACCGTCATCGGCTTTTTGCGGCAGTACGATTTGCTGGGCGATTTTAAGCTGAACCTGGAAGTAAACCACGCCACGCTGGCGGGCCACACCTTCCAGCACGAGCTGCAAGTGGCCGCCGACGCGGGGATGCTGGGCAGCATGGACGCTAACCGCGGCGACTACCAAAACGGCTGGGACACCGACCAGTTTCCCAACGACATTTACGAGCTGACCGAAGCCATGCTGGTGGTGCTCGAAGCCGGCGGCCTGCAAGGCGGCGGCATCAATTTCGACGCTAAAATCCGCCGCAACTCGACCGACCCCATCGACCTGTTTCACGCCCACGTGGGCGGCATGGACATTTTCGCCCGCGCCCTCATCACGGCCGATAACGTGCTGCAAAAGTCGGATTATAAACAGCTTCGCCAGCAGCGCTACGCCTCCTTCGATGCCGGGGCCGGCCGGGCCTTCGAGCAGGGCCAACTCACCTTGGAGCAGCTGCGCGACTACGCCGCTGAGAACGGTGAGCCAGCCAGCCTCAGCGGCCGCCAAGAGTACCTGGAGAACATTATTAACCGCTACATCTAAGGCGGTTTTAGAATCAGTGTACTCGCCTGTCATTGCGAGCGCAGCGAAGCAATCGCATCCGAACGGCTCGTCTTGGTGCGATTGCTTCGTTGCGCTCGCAATGACAAGCGAGTACACTGATTTAGATAAAAAGAAGCATCGAGAGAACATCGATGCTTCTTTTTTGCCCTTGCCTTACGGCTTCTTCTCCCCTGCCTTTTCCTCGCTCTATGACCTTTCCCACCCGTTTTTGCCAGTGGTTATTTGCTGGTTTGTGCAGCCTCGGACTAACCGCCCAGGCGCAGTCCGACAAAGGCCGCTTTGTGCAGGATTTATCTAGCCAGGATTGGCACCTTTGGCTGGATAACGCCGCACCTTGGGCGAAAGACCAACTATATGCCCCGCCCGTAGACGTGGCCCGGCTGCCGGTGAACCAGCCCACCGGGGGCTGGATTGCGCTGGCCGGTACCGAGGGCAAAACAGTGCACCTGCCCGCCACGGTAGAACAATACTACTGGGGCCAGAACGGCAACAGCTTCGGCTTGAGCGGCAATTACTTGGGCGTGTCGTGGTTTACGACCAAGCTGGCGGTGCCGGCCGCGCTGCAAGGCCAGCGCGTAGTGCTACGCTTCGAGAGCGTGCGGCTGCGGGCTGAAGTATTTGTTAATCAGCAACTGGTGGGCTATGATTTGGTAAACAGCACGCCGTTTGAGATTGACATCAGCAAGCTGGTGCGCTACGGGCAAGCCAATGAGCTAGCCGTGCGCATCACTGACCCCAACGGCAACTTCGACTGGCGCGACTCGCAAAATTTTATGTGGGGCAGCTACCGCACGCAGCCCACGCACGGCTTCGGCGGCATCACGGGCAAGGTGGAGCTGGTGGCCACGCCACTGGTGTACGTGCAGGACGTATTCATAAAAAACAAGCCCGCCCTGCGCGAAGTAGACGTTCAGGTGACGACCGCCAACCAAACCAGCCAACCCACCAGCGGTACGCTGCAACTCGAAGTAAAAGAGCACGGCGGGGCGCATAAAACGGTGTTTACCCAAGCGGTGCCGCTGGCGCAGGTGCCGACCGGCCTGAGCACCAAAACCCTGACGGTGAAAGTGCCCGATGCTAAGCTGTGGAGCGTCGAAAATCCGAATTTGTACGACTTAACGGCCACGTGGCAAGGTGCCGGCCAGGCCTCGGATACTTACCAGCAGCGGTTTGGCTTCCGCTGGTTTGAGGTGCGGGACGTGGCGGGCAGCGACCGGCAGTTTTTCCTCAATGGCAAGCGCATTGTGCTGCGCACGGCCATCTCGTGGGGCTTTTGGCCGGTGAATGGCATTGCGCCAACCGATGCGCTGGCCCGCAAGCAAGTCGAAACGGCCAAGGCGCTAGGGCTGAACATGCTCAATTTTCACCGCACCATCGGCCAAACCAACGTGCTCGACTATGCTGATGAGCTGGGCTTGCTCTACTTTGAAGAGCCGGGCGGCAACTCGTACCCGGCCAACCTGTTCAACGCCACCGACTCGCTGGGCCGCAAGCAGACGGATTTTTACCTGGCCGCCCGCACCGAAAAAATGCTGCGCATGGTGCGCCGCGACCGCAACCACCCCTCACTCATCATTTACAACCTGCACAACGAGCGCGGCGCACCGCCCGAATCCCCCGACCGCGCCGAAATGAGCGCCGCCCACGCCCTCGACGAAACCCGCCTGCTGACGTATAATTCCTCCAACGGCGACCCCACGCTCAAGCCTAACCCGCGCTTTAAGCTGCACCTGCGGCCGTATGACACCAAGTTTTACGACTACGGCTGGTTTGACCAGCACCACGCCGGCGGGCCGGGCGTGTATAACAATGCGCTGTACGCAGGCCCCGGCAAGTACCTGCGCTTCACCGACCACAAAGACGAGATTATTTATTACGGCGAGGAAGGAGCCATCGGCACGCCACCACGTTTGCAATTAATTCGGGATGAAATATTGAAAACCGGCCAAGATATTGGCTGGGAAAGCGCTAGCTACTTGCAGTGGTACGATACCTACGACCAGTTTTTGACGAAGACGCCCGGCTTTCGCCAGGTTTTCCCGACGGTGGATGCGCTGACCACCGCCATGGGCAACACCGCCTACTACTACCAGGGCCGCGCCATCGAAAACGTGCGCCTCAACAACGTGGCCGATGGCTACGCCGTGAACGGCTGGGAAAGCATGATGCTCGAAAACCACTCCGGCATCGTGGACAACTACCGCAACCCCAAGGGCGACGTGCAGCTGATAGCCCGCTACAACCGCCCCGTGTACGTGGCCGTGAAATTGCCCCGCAAAGTGCTGGGCGTGGGCGACACCTGCCGCGCTGATTTCTACCTTATTAACGAGGTAAACCTGCACGGCAGCTACCGCCTGCGGGTGCAAGCCACCGACGAGCAGGGCCGCGTAGTATTCGCCAAAACGCTGCCCGTGAAATCCCGCGGCGGCACCACCTATGGTGAGCTGCTCACGGCCGGGCTGCCCATTGTGCCGGCCAGCGCGGGCTACACCACCGTGCGCGCCGAGCTGCTGAGCGGCAGCCAGGCCGTGGCGAGCGGCGATGATAAGCTGTTTGCGGTGCGCCTAAACACGACCGGCCTACCCGCCGCCGGCCTGGTGGCCGATACCAGCGGCGTGCTGGCGGGCTACCTCCGGTCCGTCGGCGTTACGTCGTTCAAGGAGTTTAAATCGGGCCGGCCGCAGGGCGATTATTTGCTGGTGGGTGCGTTTAATCCGCAGCAAACCGGCAACCCGCTGGTGACGGACATTTTGGAATGGGTGAATGAGGGCCACACGCTCATCGTGGTGAACAACATCGACAAATGGGCGACGCACCTGGGCCGCAAAGAAGTGGTGGACTACCGCGGGGCCAAAGAGCTGGGCACCAGCTGGTACGGCGGCAACTACTTCGTGAAAAACCACCCGCTTTTCGCCGGGTTGCCGCAGGCCTGCGTCTTCAACTGGGAGTACCAGTGCTTTGCCACCTACGACCGTAGCCGCGTGGGCTTGCGCCTGTTCAACGGCGAAACCATCGTGGGCTGCGTGTCCGACCACAAAAAGGAGGTGTACTCGGCCCTGAGCGTGGTGCCGCACGGCCGCGGCCGCATTATCCTCTGCGCCCTGGATATGTTTTCGACCCTGCGCGGCGTAAATGCCAGCAAAAAAGCCGAGGGCGATGGCGAAAACGCGGCCCTGACTTCGCTCGACACCTCGCGCGGCAACCGGGCCAATTTAGTAGGCCAACAGTTGCTGTTCAACATGTTGCGCTGGGCAGGGCCGCAGCCTTAAGCGCAAGCGGGGCGGTTATTTCGGGGCCACCGCTTCTTGCCCGTGCAAAGATGATTCCCGTATCATCAGCTTAGGCTTCAACACGATGCGCTGCCCGGTAAAGGTGTCGGTACGCTTCAGCAGTTGCAAAAACAGCTGCACCGCCGCCTCGCCCATGAGCTCACCGCGCTGGTCTACGGATGTGAGCCGGGGCTTGACCATGGTCGTAAACGGCTCGTTGCTGAAGCCGGCCAGCGCAATGTCTTCCGGCACCCGAACGCCGCGCTCCTCCAGCACTTGCAGCGCCCCGGCGGCCGCAAAATCGTAGGCGGCGAACACGGCATCGGGCCGGGCTTCGGCATCGAGAAGGTGGCGCATGGCCGCCGCGCCGCCGCTTTCTCGCGAGTTGTTGAGGGGAATGACGAGTTGCTCATCGTAGGGCAGGCCGTGCGCCAACAGGGCATCGCGGTAGCCTTCGTGGCGATTGAAGGTGATATTTAAGTGCTGCGGACCAGCCAGATGCGCGATGCGCCTACAGCCCTGGGCCAGTAAGTGCTCCGTGAGTTGGTAGGCCCCGCGGTAGTCGTCTACCACCACGCCGCACACGTTGGGCAGCTCGGGGATGCGGTCAAAAAACACGAGCGGAATGTCTTTGCGGCGCACTTGCTCGAAGTGCGCAAACTCGTGGGTGGTGCTGGACATGGACACCAGCACGCCATCGACCTGGGCTTTGAGCAAGGCATTGATGTGCTTCTTTTCGCGGGCCACTTCCTCACTCGACTGGCATATCATCACGTTAAAGCCCGCAGCGCTCGCCAGGCGCTCGATGCCGTGCACAACCGCCGGAAAAAAAGCCCCGTTGATGTGCGGCACTATCACGCCCAGCATATTGCTGCGCCCGCTGCGCAGGGAAGCGGCCAAGTTATTGGGCTGGTAGTTAAGCTTTTCGGCCAGCGCCCACACCTGCGCCTTGGTAGCATCGCTGACATCGGCGGCATTATTAAGCGCTCGCGAAATGGTCGAAATCGAGAGACCCAATTCCGCTGCCAAGTCGTGAATAGAAATGCGTTTGCTGCCTTTAGCCATGCGTTTATTCAGAGTGCCCGCGAGTAGATTATTCCTCAACCCCGTTGGCGCTTTGATGTTGCCGAGATGGTCTGGTCAAAACGAACAGTGAGCTAAGGTAAGTTGCGTTGCAAATCGGGTTCAACGGAGGAAGCTCGCGGCGGCTGGAAGCGGCCGGGTACCGGTCACAAGCTAGGCACCATGCCCTGTCGCTGTAATGAATCTGAAAAGCGGCCACCCGCGGGCCGCGGGTCAACCCTTATCCGTAACCCATTGGCCCATTACCTTCATCAATAGCTAGATAGCTCACCTGCACGCGAGCCGAAATACCTTATTAAAAAACTCGCTGTTTTCCGCCGCTTTCTTAAATAAGGGTTTACACTCTACTCGTTAGGCCCATTTTTTTTGCACTTATGTCACCTGCTTTGCGCGTAAAATCCTTGTTTCAATTCCTACTGTGTTCGGCAGCGCTAGCCTTGCTACCGGGCTGGGCCCGCACCCAGGCTTTAGCTGCGTGGCCCGAAAAACCGGACTGTCAGGGCGTCGTGACGCAGTTCATCGAAACTGATGCCAGTGGCCAGGTCAATCTAAAAAGCACGGTAGCTGAGGTGGGCCTGAGCGGCAAGCCTTACCGCGATGGCAGCTCTGCGTACTACATTCAGGAGCCCATCAAAACGAAGCCGACAGGCCTAAAGCACCAAAAAAGGCCAGCCAAAACTAGCGCTCTAGTTATCAAGAAGGGCAAAATCGACCTCGGCGACGCGCAGTTATACTACGAGGAAGCCGGGCACGGTGCGCCGCTGGTCTTGCTACATGGCCACTCGTTCGACTGCCGCATGTGGGACCCGCAGCTAGCCGAGCTAGCGCAGCATTACCGGGTCATTCGCTACGATATGCGCGGCTACGGCCGCTCCTCGCTGCCCGTAGAAGGCACCCAATTTCTGCATGCCGACGACCTGAACCGGTTGCTAGAAGCCCTCCATATTCCCAAAGCGCACTTGGTGGGCCTGTCGCTCGGTGGCTTTGTAGCGGTCGATTTTATGGCTCTGCACCCCGAAAAAGTGCTGTCGGTGGTAGCGTGCAGCGGCAGTATCTACCCCCGGCCCGGCCCCGAGGAGCCCATTACCGAAACCGAAATTGCGCGCCGCCGCACTGAGATAGCCCAGCTGCAAGCAAGCGGCACCGTTGCCTTCAAAAAGCAGTGGCTGAAGTCTTTGCTGAAATCAAGCGGCCCGGATTCGGTTAAGTCAGCCTCCTTGCTGCGCCAGATGGTGCAGGACTGGTCGATGTGGCAGCCGTTGCACATCGAGCCGCGGGTGCTACTTGGTCGGTCGCTAGTGCCCCAGCTTCAGGCCCACCCGGTGCGGGTGCCGCTGCTGCTACTGGCTGGCCAGCGCGAATCGCTGGCTCGCCAGCACGACAATGAAACGCTGAGTAAGCTCGTGCCAGGCGCGCAAGTGTCCCTGGTGCCCAATGCCGGCCACGTTGCTAATCTCGATAACCCAGCCGCGTTTACGCAGGCTGTTTTGCAGTTTCTGGCTGCGCTATAAAGGCTCATTAGCTTACTCAGGTGACCGGCTGCGGCCCTGCCGCCGCATGGCTGCCAAGTTAGCTAAACTGGTTGTTTCCCAGCCCAAAAGCTGCCGTCTGCCTGCACAGCCAGTACGTAGCCATTGCCAACGCTAGCCTGCCGCCGCGCAGTACGCCGGCCACCGGTGTAAGCGCTTCTTTCTGCCACTTACAAAGTCGTTTGGGGTCGATATTAAGGGCGCGCGCCGCGGCTTGGGTCGAGCGGCTTTCAGCGGCCAAGTAGAGGGCCTCGGCCCGAAAGGCGGCGTCATAGCATCGACGTTTAGCAGGTTGTGAGCTGTCTCTCAAGACGTTCGAAAGATAAGGCCCTACAATGTAAAAAGTTAGCCCGCAAGGTTTTCATCATAAGAATCTGAGTCAATGAGCAAGTGCGTATGAGTGAGGCCACAAGTCAGGTCGTGAAACTGTTACCTACTTCATAAGCGCTTGGCTATGCGAGAGGCCACACACCATTAGTACCATAGCTTAATTTCCGTTTATCGGCCCAACTAGCGCGCTCGCCTGGAACCGCACCAGTTAAAGTGTGGGCGACTTGGAGCAAACAGCCTCTCAATTAGTAAGTTATATCCGTGCTGTTGGTTACTGAATAAGCCGGCGATGAGCCAGCCGCCTTAATTGCGGAGAATTTTACCCGCTCGGCGTCGTTGACGGTCACCTTCGCATTAGCCGGCAGAGTCAAGTTGCGGAACGTGACATCGCGCAGGCGATGGGCGGGGTCTTTAAAACCGTTGATATCAATAACGGGCTCCTTGTTAGATGCTTGCGACAAATCAATATCCTCAAAAACAAAGTGTTCGAAGGTGGGCACCTGCGGGGCCGGCTCGCCGTCGTTGTTGTAGTTAACGGCCGAGAAAATGGTGATTTGACGCAGCTGGCAGTCCCGCACGGTGACGTTGCGCACGTAGCCACCGCGGTCTTTAGTGCCCTTTATCTGCAAGCCGTGCAGCAGTGCGCCGGCCTGGCAGTCCTGCACCAGCACGTCGCTCACGCCGCCGCTCATTTCACTGCCAATGGAAATGCCGTGCCCACGGGTGAATATGCAATCCGTAATCCGCACGTTTTTGGTGGGCTTGGCCACGAAAAAGCCTTCGGGGTTCTTGCCCGACTTGATGGCAATGCAATCGTCGCCCGTGTCGAAGGTGCAGTTGAAGATGTAAGAATTGGTAGATGAGTCGGGGTCGATGCCATCGCCGTTGCGGATGCCGTTGGTGATGATGGTTACATCGTGGCACGTGATGTTGTCGCTGTAGATATAGTGGATGGTCCAGCTGGGTGGCTCGGTCACGGTCACGTTATCCAGGCTCACGTTCTGGCAGTTGAGCAGGCAAATGAGGCGGCCCCGGCTGCGGATGCCGCTGGCTTTCATCATGGCTGCCGCCAGGCGCTTGCCGCCGCCCGAAATCGTGCCCCCACCCGTGATACGCAGGTTTTTGACGTTGTAGCTTCCGTCCCGGTTAAGGGTGCCGGCGTTGAGCAGGCTGGCATAGGTTTTTAGCTCCCAACCCTCAAAGCGGTTCAGAATCATGGGCTCGTAGTCGGCTACCGCCGTCGAGCCTTTCAGCACCCCACCTTTTTCGATGGCCAGCGTCATATTGCTCTTTAAAAAGAGCGCGCCCGACACGAAGGTGCCCTTCGGGATATAGACCGTGCCGCCGGCCGTGCAGGCATTAATAGCTGCCTGGATGGCCTTAGTATTTGCACGAGCGGTATCGTTCTTGGCCCCATAATCCAAGATGTTGTACACTTTACTCTTCGCCGCCGTTTTGAACCGGATAGTAGCCGCTTCGTTGACTGCTGTTGCCGACTGCTTCCGCAACTGGATGGTATACTGCGTAGCAGGCGCTAAGTGGGCAAGCGTGTAATTGGTCTTACTGGTTGAGCCTACGACTTTGCCACTTAGCACAAGCTCATAAACCACCGGCTTTTCAGCGTACTGCTTGTCCCAGAGCAGAGTAACCGAATTTTCGGTTACTGTTCCCGGGGCCAGGAATAGGTTAAAGCTGCTGGGCGGCACGGCAGCTACCCGCAGGGCGGCTAGCAGTAAAAACCCTACTAGTAATAGACAATTGCTGGACTTACGCGAAGATGAAATGGGCATGTAAAAAGTGGTGTATGGAAATTGAGAGCGCTCCGTTGGCACGATGTTGTTTGGCTTTACCAGCGCCTTAGTTGGCAGCGGCCGGTGACGCGGGCTCTTGCTGGTTGGGTAGGCGGGGTAGCAGGCTGGTCGAAGGCCAGCGCGTTTCGGGAATGACGCCGTAGGCGGCTTGGAGGCCCCCTAGGTCGATGGTAATACGGTCGAGTACCACGCCGGGGTCCAGGGGGTAGAGGCGGAGCGTGTGCCGGCCGGGGCGCAGCTCCGGGGCTTTGACTTGCTGCTGCGCGTTGTTGCTCAGTACGTTTTGCTTCCATTCCTCCGAGCGCCCCACGGTTTTGCAGTCGAGCACTTCGATTGGCCCGTTGTCGATGGAGAGGCCATAGCGCACGCTGGCGGCGCGAGTGGTTGGGTGCGTCGGGAGCGAGAAGACGCGCACCACCGGCGCGGCCGGCGTGAAGGTGTAGAAGTCGTATTCGGCGACCGCAGTTGAGGTAGCCAGGCTGCTGGGCTGGGCTAGCGGCGTGGCCTGTAGCGGCTGGGCCTGCAAGCCCGCGCCCGTGCGCCCCAGGCCTTCTACCAAGGTCCAGTGGCGGTCGGGCTGGTCGGTTTTGCGGCTGTAGTGCGCGGCGAAGAGCGACACGTAGCCGTTGGTTTCTACGAAGCCGGGGTAACCATCCAGTACCTTGGCGTCAGCAATAGCGCGCACGGCTACGCGGAACGTTTTGCCAGCCCCGGTGAAAGTCACGTAGCCGGCTGGCTCGCCGTGCCGGGGTAGCTTTTGCCAATCCACGCGTAGGTGCAGCCGTTGCTGTTTTTGCCCCACGGCCGAGGTGAGAACACCTTCCTTGGCAGAGATAAGCAGCCACTTAGGGCACAAAGCCACTTGCCAGCGCACGGCCCGCCGCTGACTCAGAAACACATCGAGGAAGTAGCTCGATTGGCCCCATGGGGAAAAGGTCGGCAAGTGCAAAGGCTGGCTTTGGGTGAGCGTAGAGTCGGAGGCCCAGCCTTCGGGGGCTACCCCCCATACTTGGGTAGTGTCGAAGCGGAAGGCGGGGGCAGTTGGGGCTTTGTACACGGGCAGGTCGCGGGGGTGCATGGACATCATGCCCCGCCATTTGCCCCCCGCTAGCTGGGTGTTGTAGTACGCGGTTTCTTCTTCAATACTCGCATAGGCTTGCTGCGCCCACTGGGCGTAGTCGGCGGCGCAAGCGCGGTTTTGGCGGGCGTAGCGGAAGCTTTTATCCTGGTACAGGAATTTCTGATTCATCAGCGCCGCCCCCACTACCGGGTAGTACACTAGCTCATAGAAGGCATCGGCCCGGTCGGCCGGGATGCTGGCCCGCAGTTGCCGGGCCTGCTGCACCAGGCTGGCGTAGCGGTTGAGGCGGCGCTGGGCTTCGTCGCCGTAGTAAAAGTGGTTGTAGGCCGTGCGGTGCGTGGGCGTGGTCGGCTCGGTCTGGCTCCAGCCCATAAACTCGGGCCGGCGCTCGAAAGCCAGGTCGTAATATTCCCAGAGCAGTGCCCGAATGGCCGGCGCCTGCCCTGCCCCAAAAGCCTCCTGGAGCCACTGCTGCAAGTGGGCCGGCACGGCGGCGGGCGGCGCAAAAGAATCCGCCGCGTAAGCCATATCCAGAAACAGCTGCACGTTGTATTCCAGCGGCTTGAGGTCGCCCACGTTGAGCACCCACAGCCGGTCGGTTTTCAAGGCGTGCGCCTTCATCATCTCCTCCCGAATCAGGGCCGGGTGCGTCGAGCTGAGCCAGAGGTAGTCGTGCGGGCGGCCCCAGTACGACGCGTGGTAGTACACGCCCGAGCCGCCGGGGCGGGCTTGCTCCTCGGCGTTGCTGAGGCGGCTGATATAGCCGTAGTTGTCGTCGGGCCAGACAAGCGTTACATCATCGGGCAGTTTCAGGCCGGCATCGTATACGTCGAGCACTTCTTTGTAAGCCGTGAAGACCTGCGGCACGCGGGTCACATCTGGGGCCACGTAGCGGCGCAGCAGCCCGCGCTGGTCGGCGAGCACGCTGCCCAGCATTTGGGCGGCTTCTTTAGGGGTTTTGGCCCCTAGCATGCCGCTGTCGTGCACGCCCCGCATGCCCAGCGAGTAGATGGCCTCCATGCCGGCCGCTTCCTTCACGCGCTGCTCCCAATAGGTGTACACGGCGGGCTTATTTTGGAAGTAATCGAAGGCCCCCATAGTGGGCTCCTTCCACTCGTCCACGTTGTTGCGCAGCATGGGCTCGGCGTGCGAGGTGCCCACCAAAATGGCGTAGCGGTCGGCCATCCTGGGGTTGCCGGGGTAGTGAAAGAAGGCCCGCGTGCTCGGGTGCATGGCCGGCCAGATGAGGTTGGACTTTAGCCGCAGCAGCAGCTCAAAAATGCGGGCGTAGGTGTTTGGCCCAATGTCTTTTACGTCCTTATCCAGGTTCTGCGCCGCCCAGGGCTGCAAGCCCCAGTCCTCGTCATTGAGAAAAATGCCGCGGTACTTCACCGTGGGCGGGGCGCTTTGGTAAGTGCCGGCCGTGAGGTAGAGGTTGTTTTGGTGGTGGGGCGTCACGTCGGCCCACCAGTACCAGGGCGACACACCCAGCCGGCGCGACAGCTCAAACACGCCGAACGCCGTGCCGCGCCGGTCGCTACCCGCCACCACCAGCGCCTTGCCCACCCGCCCAAACGGCCGGTCTACCACGCTGATGCTGAAGGTTTCCCACTGGCCCTTCAGCTGCTGCCCTACGCCGGCGCCCCGAACAGCCAGTTGGTCAATCAGCGCGGAGTGGCCCAGCGTCCCGACAATGACTGCGTACGGAGCCAGCGGCTCGCTGGCGCTACGCAGCGCGGGCGTTATGCCAGTGATGCTAGTGACATCCTTCGCCAGCGCGTCGGCCGCCACGCGCACCACTTCGGCGTCCTGCGCATCGACGTAGATGGCTGCGGCAGTGCGCGCGTGCACCAGCGGGAAAACCGCTGGCCCATTTTCCGCTGCCAGGGTTACGGAGGACGGGTTTTGCTGCGCGGCGGCAGGCTGGCCGCCGGCCGCCAACAGCACTAGGTAAAGAAGCCATTTTTTCATCTGGCGGGGAAGGTAGCGCAATGATGCCGGTTAGTAGCCTGGGTTTTGCGTCAGCACCGCGCCCCGGTTGCGCCCGATTTCGGCGGCCGGAATTAGGCAGCAGAACTCGGCCACCTCACCACTTGCTTATTGGGCCATAAGGACTAGTACGGGGGCCACTAGCTTCTGAGAGCCAGTGGCGTCCAGGTGCAGGCCATCGGCGGTCATGGTTTCGATGTTCAGCCCCGGCGTATGAAAGCCATCCACAAACAGGCACTGGTTGCGCCTGGCTACCTGCCGGAAGGCCTTGCTCATCGCTTGCACTCGGTTATTGCCCCCCGCATATTTGGGGAGAGCTTCGGCTTTGGTGCCGTAGGGCGGCGGCGAGATAATGACAATTTTAGCCCGACTGATAACCGGGTACCGGCTGCCCTTAATGGCCCGAATGAGCTTTTCCAGGTTAGCCGCCACATCGCCCTGCCGGTCCGCAAAAACGGCTTTGGCATCATTGGTACCCAGCTCCAACACCACAAAATCGAAGGGGCGGCTCTGGGTAAACTCAGCCGCTTTGCGCAGGTTCTCCTCAACTACCAGCAGCGAGTTCAGGGTAGTATCGCCATTATTGACGAAGCCGATAGTGCGGCCCGACTTACTGAGGTTGAACACTTGCGCAGCGGGCAACGCCCGTTGCAGCTGCGTCGGCCAGCTGTCCGGGAACGTACCGTTGCTGTCGCCTAGGGTGAAGATGTTAAGGGTTTTACTCGTTGGCGCCGTTGGCTGCGCGGCAAGCGCAAAGGGCAGGAGTAACAGCAGGGCAACTAAGGCTTTCATACAGGCAGGTGGTAATTAGTGGAAGTGGTGGGCAACTAGGTGGCACCCCCTACCCTCTTTCGCTGAAGCGCTGAAAGGTAGAATAGCGGTTACCTTTTCAGCTGCTGCTTTAGCCATTCTACGGACTGCTGGTTGGTTTCCTCAAACCGCCAGTGGCCGGTAATCGGCATGATAACGACCGTTTTAGGAGCCTGCACGGCATTCACGGCAGCGTATACCGAGGTAGGCGGGCACGTGTTATCGTTGTAGCCCCAGGAGTAAAACCCAGGAACTGCCACCTGCCGGGCAAAGTTGACCACATCATAATACCCAATGGTTCGAAGCTTGGCCGGCGTGTTGTTCGCACTAGCCGAGCGCGCATCGAGCAGATGCGGCCAGCCCCCGGCCCGGCCGTGCAGATAGCCGGTTAAATCACAGAGGGCGGGGTAAAAGGCCGCCAGCGCCGTTACCCGTTTGTCGAGGGCGGCCGTAACAATAGTCAGGGCACCGCCCTGGCTGCCGCCCGTCACCAGCACGTTTTTGCTATCGAACTCGGGCAAGCTGCACAGATAGTCAATAGCCCGGACGCAGCCGAGGTACACGCTTTTATAATAGTAAGTATCCCGGTCGTCGAGGTGTTGCGTCGGATAATCGCCAAACGCGTTGCTAATGTTCTTATAGGTGTCACTGTCGAGCAGTGGCGAAATGCCGTGTATTTCGATGCTGAAGCTGATAAAGCCCTGCTCGGCATAAAAGGTGGTCGGAATAGCCGCCTTTATTCCGGCCCCCGGCGGCGAGAATAGGACCGGGTATTTGCCCGCCGCCTTGGGCTTGCACAAAAAGCCGTACAAGCGCTGGCCCTTCTTATAGTTCTGTAGGTTAACTAAATATACGTCCACCGTGGAGGTCGAGTATTCTGGCAAATACGTCAGCCGGGTATCCAGCGGCACCTTCGCGGCCTCAGTTTTGGCGGTTTCCCAAAAAGCTGTAAAGTCAACCGGCAAGGGTACCGTGGGCGCGATGAGCTCCGGCGAAAACCCAACTTTGACCTGGCTGCTATAGGTTTTACCCTGGTACTCGGTTTTCACCAGCAACTGCCGAAAGCCCGGCTCCTTGCTGGTGCCAACGTCAATTTTTCCCTGCCCCTTGCTAAGCTTTAGGGTGCCTTTTTTGTCGGCCGGCAGCATTTCAGGCCCAAATTCATAGCTGATGGAAGCCTCTTCTACCGGCACATCATTTTTCAGCACGGTTATCTGCACCGAGGCCGGCTGGTTGACGGTGTACTTCCAATCCGCCGCGCTGGGCGTCAGCACAAAGTTTATCAGCTTTAAGGGGGCTGGCGCATTCTGCGCGCTGGCCTCTCGTAAGAGCAACAAGTAACAGCACAGCGACAGCAAAAGAGTAGCTTTTCTCATTTAAGGAAGCAGTTAATAGCAAAAGGCCAACTGACCAAATTACCTTACAAATAGCTAGTAGCCAGCAAATAACGCGGCAGTCACAAGCAGTAGCTTTGTTACTTCAACACCTTGGCCAACGGCAGCTTTTGTCGTTTTACATCTGCCGCAAACAGGCCGGCGATTTGCCGGGCACCCTCGTGGTTCAGGTGGGTAGAATCCTGCACGCCTTTAACCCGTTGCGGGCATTCGCCGGGCTTACAATACACGAAAAGCAATTTGGATTTCTCGCGGCCTAACGCCACGACCAGCTGGCGGGATTTCGCTTCCATGTCCACAAAATAGGCCTTGTTTTCCGCGGCAGCTTCCCGGGAGGCTTGGATATAGTCGCCGTGGGTATTTAGCAAATTCTCGTCAGCCGCAAAGTGCCGGCGAACAATTGATGAGCAAACCACGGGAATGCCGCCCTTCGACCGGGTTTCGTCAATATACCGCTTTAACAATTGCTTGTAAGAGGTGAACGCGTCGGTGTGCAAGGTAGAGTCCGGCTTTTCATCGTTGTGCCCAAACTAAATGACAACATAGTCTCCCGGCTGAATACTGTCACGCACGGCCGCCCAGCGGTTTTCGGTTAGGAAACTTCGCGCACTACGCCCACTGGCGGCCTGATTATGCACCAGGGCTTTGCGGTTGACAAATAGCTTTACGCCTTCTCCCCAGCCCGATTCCGGCTCCCGTTCCGGCTTTTTCCAAGCCATCGTAGAATCGCCTACTAGCCAGATGTTTAATTTTCTGGGAGGCGTAAAAGCGAACAGGAGAAGCAGAAGTGCTGAAAGCAATAATAGCTTATTCATGATGGGGAACAAGGGGAATTTTATTGCTCGGTTCTGGTTGCTGCGACGCACCGCCAGGAGCATGCGCTAGTGCGCAGCCCGCCCCTGATGTAAGGTAGGCGGCGGCAGGCAGATTTCGGCCTACGCCTCTCTGGGTCACCTGCCGCCCGGGCCGCCAGCAGCTGGTCGTAGGGTAGGCGCGTACCCGCAGCGCACCACCAGCGCCGCCCGGTCGGCGGCGCGCTCGTAGGGCCGGCGCAAAGTCAGGAAAGCTCTCATCAAACTGATGCTAACGGCGAACAGGCCTGCCTACCAGCCCCAGCCAGCGGTGCCAGGCAAACTAGGCGCAGTTGCTCATAGAGTCGCCGGGATAAAGGGCTATAGTTAAAGTTGTTAGTCAGCCGCCGGCTGAAAGCGGTAGCTGAGCTGAAGGCGGAAGCTGCGCGGCGGCTGCACGTAAAGCACGCCCTGCGAGTAGCCGCCCGAGAAGTTGCGGGTGTTGGCCAGGTTGTAGGCGTTCAGGGCCAGCGTGGCCCCGCCGTAGGCGTAGCTTATGGTGGCCTCGTAGCTCACGTAGCCGGGCAGCTTCAAATCCTGCGGCCCTTCGATGACCTTGCGGCCAGAGAAATTGCCGCCCCCGCCCAGCCCCAGGCCGCGCAACGGGCCCCGGCTAGCCGTGTATTTCAGCCAGGCATTGCCCACGTGGCGCGGGGCGTTGGGCAGCCCGTTACCCACGTTGTCGGGGTTGTTATCTTTCGTAATAATCGCCTGATTGTAAGCGTAGTTGGCCACGGCCGACAGGTTATTCGTGAGCTGGCCTTGCAGCGTCAGCTCCACGCCGCGGCTGCGGGCCTCGCCCCGGCTATTCTGGCGTAGGCCCAGCGGGTCGGTGGGGTCGGGCACGAGCACGTTGGTCTTGGTAATCTGGTAGGCCGCCAGCGTTGAAACGACCCGACCCCCGGCCCACTCCTGCTTGGCGCCCACCTCGTATTGGACGCCCTTTTCGGGCTTGAACGGCCCGCCCTGGATGCCGAGCGTGTAGTTGTCGGCTTGGGGATTAAATGACTCCGTGAAGCTGGTGTAGAGCGACGTGGCCGCCGTGGGCTGGTACACGATTCCCAGGCGGGGCAGCAAAACGGCGTTTTCCGTGATGCGCTGCTCGGCGGCGGGCGGCACGCGCTGGTCGAAGTTGACCACGTAGCGGTAGTTGTCGTAGCGCAGGGCCAGCAGCGCCTTCCAGTGCTCGCCCAGCGCGAGCTGGTCCTGCACGTAAGCGCCCAGCACCACGTTGCGGTCGCGCACGTTTATCTGGTACGTCAGCGGAAAGGTGGCCGGGTTGTCGAAGCTGCGGTCGGGGTTATACAGGCTGATGGACGGGGCCGCGTAAATATTGTACGAATAGGGATTGCGATACACGCCTGCGTCGAAGCCCGCCACCAGCGTGTGCTGCACCGGGCCGGTTTGGAGCTGCGTGGTCAAAAAGGTGTTCGAGTTAAGGGAGTAGAAATCAATTGGATAAACTTCGTAGAGGCGGTCGGTTAGCGAGTCATTTACCGGCGGGCCGTAGCTGTCATACTGGTAGTTGCGAAAGTGGTACTGCGAGTAGCGCAGCAGCGAGCGCAGGCTGGTACGGGCCCCAAGCTGCTGCCGGTAGTCGAGTTGGGCCGACAAGCTTTGCCGGTTGGTGTGGTCGCTCGGGTCGTTGCGCGACCAGCTCAGGGGCACGGCGTCGAAGTTGTAGGAGCCATCGGGGCGGGTGGTGGCCACCAGGCCCCGGTCGTAGCCGATGGTGGCGTTCTCGGCCTGGTAGTTGACTTCGGCCGTGACCTGGGCGTGCTCACCCACGTAGCTCAGCGAGGGGGCCAGGTACACATTTTCGCTGTGCTGGTAGTCGCGGAAGCTGTTGGCTTTTTCGTAGCCCACAATGGCCCGGTAGCGCAGCCGGCCGCCCGCCGCCAGCGGCCCGGTGGCATCGGCCGTGGCTCGGCGCTGCCCAAAACTGCCGTAGGTAAGGCTGGCCGCGTACTCGGCGCGGGCCAGCGGCTGCTTGGTCACGGTGTTGATAACCCCACCCGGCGCGGCGGCGCTGAACAGCACCGAAGCCGGCCCCTTAATAACCTCGATGCGCTCGACGTTGTAGAGCGGCGGCACCTGCGAAAAGTCGTAGAATACGCCTCGCACCCCATTGGTCGTGAAATTCGCCCCATTGATAAAGTTGGTGCGGAAGCCGCGCAGCACGTAGTCCATGAAGCCCGAGTAGGTCGTCACGCCGGCCACGTTTTGCAGGGCCTCGGTTAGGGTTTGGGCCTGCTGGTCGCGCAGCACTTGCTGGGGCACGGCCTGGATGGCCTGAGGTACATCGAGCAGCCGGGCGCTGGTGCGCGTGCCGATTTCCGACACCGGCTCGGCGTAGCGGTGCGGGTCGGCGGTGGGGGCCGTCACCACTACCTCCGTCAGCTCCTGCTGGTTTTCGGTGAGCTGCAAGCTTAGCGTAGTGGTGCGGCCGGCCGCTACGGTCACGTGCTGTTTGGTGGCCTTATAGCCGAGGCCGGTAGCAACCAGGGTATAGGTACCGGCCGGCACTTGCTTGAGGGTAAAGTCGCCGCGGGCGTCGGTGGGCGTCCCTAGCGCGGTGCCTTCCAGCCCCACGCTGATGCCAAACAGGCTAGCGCCGCTGGCCGCCTGAATGTGGCCCCGCACCGTGCCGGTGCCGGGGGTTTGGGCCCAGGCGCGCTGGGCTAAGCCGCCGAGTGCGGCCAGCAGACCCACGAGGAGTAAGGTAACTCTAAGCATGAAATTGGATTCAAGGAGGCAACGGCCCACTCATCGCAGTGACGGGGCCAGAAAAACCGGGTGCAATGCAGCAGGCACTTGGTTTAATGAAGTGGTAGGCTACGGCAAGCCTACGGGGCGGGTGGGGTGGTCAGGGGCCAGCGTGTGCATGGGCAGCTGCGCGGCGACACACGCGTAATTCAGCGAATTAGCGCCTAAGCCCGCCCTAGCCGGAGCAGCTATTTTCTGTGGTATTCGCCCTGTAGCTAGCCCATGCAATTGCTTGGCCGCCACGCGGCCAGCCATGGGCGTAGTTGGCTAGGAACCCCAGTTAGTGACGCATAAGTCAGCCCCTGGCGCCATCGCACAGCGGTACTAAACTGTCCTCTAAGTGATTACCCTACGCCTGCGGAGGATGAAATACGCCCTGTACGGCGCTGGCCGGCACCCAGGCCGACTGAGAGGGACCGTAGCTTACAGGTGCGCTCGCCCAGCGCACCGGAGCCACCGGCACCAGGTTTTGAAAGGCGACGGGTAACATCTCTACTTGCTCCTTCAAGGGGTTAGGCACCTTGTTTTCCCGCTCTTCCTGCTGCTTGAGCTTCTTAGCGAAGTAGCACTTGCCATCGCAGTGCAGCTGCGGCCGCGCTTTGTTGACGCAGAAGCGCGCCGTAACCGTGGCTTGGTTTAGGGTGAAGTCTACTACCAACACTTCGCGGCTGAACGTTTGCAGCAGCACGAGCGAAATGAGCAGATAAGAGAAAAATGCCTTCACAAGACGGTCACTAGCCGCTGCAAAGGTAAGCTAGAACCTCATTTCACAGCGGCCCAGGCACCAAACCAACTGTTTTGGCAGCAATCTCTTACAAAAAGCCAAGCCCGCTAATAAGTGCCGTTTTTCAGTGGCCTTTATTGGAGTAATTCATGTTAATAATCAGCTGATTACTTAATAGTAAGGCCTGCTACCACTAGAAGAAAAAGTACGGCGGCTTACATTAAATTTAGAATCAGTGTACAGTTGTCCTTGCTTCGCTACGTTCGCAAGGACAACTGTACACTGATTCCGAAACCGCTCTAGGCGTGCCCGAACTGCGGCAACTCAAGCAGTGGGAGGAAGAAAACCAGTACCTCAAATAGCGCGTGGCCGCCCTCGACCGGTAAGTGGTGTTCTGAATGAGGAAACGCGCACGCGTTTGGGTCTGCTACTTAAGTACCGTCCCATTAACCCGGACATTGTCAAATTTTACTTCCGAATATTTGTTCGGGAAATCCGTTTTGTCAGCGGTAGCCTCAACGTTTTTAAAGACGAAGTTGTGCACCTCATCGGTTGGATTACCTTGCAATACTCCAAATTGGCTACACTTTACGTTGACATTAAAAATCGTAATATTTCGGATAATGCCGAAGGGTTTGGCGGGGCTGCCAGCCATATCGAAGAATTGCGTCCACGGGGATAGCGTGACGATGGTGCCGCACCGGCCGGTCACGTTTTCCACGGTGATATTCTCGTAAATCTGGTACGTGTCGGGCCGCATTTTGAACAGCAGCAGGGGCCGGTCGTTGTCTACTTTGCAATTGCGCATCGTAACCCGGTTGGCGTGGATGCACTCGCTGCCACAGGTCAGGGCGGCGTGCACTTCGCCGAAGGTGCAATTCTCGACCAAAATGTCTTCTACTGCCCCGTTTTCCGGGAGTTTTTGGGCATCGGGGCCTTTACCACCCTTTAGGCAAATGCCATCGTCGTTCACGGAGATGTAGCAATTGCGGATGGTTACTTTCTGGCACACGTCGATGTCAACGCCATCGGTGCTGGGGGCCTTCACCGGCCGGAAAGGCGAGCGGATATCGCAGCCTTCAATCAACACGTTGGTACACTGGTACAAGTGCGTGGTCCAGAAGCCCGAGTTGTGCAGCTTCACTTGCTGAATAGTCACATTATTGCAGCCCCAGATAAAGAGCAGCCGGGGCCGGTGCACTTCCAGGTTAGTGGATGACTTACCGACGCGCTGCATCGAATCGCGGTGCGCCCAAAAGCTTTTCCAGAACCGCAAGCCATTCCCGTTGATGGTGCCGGGCCCCATCACCCGGAAGTTATTGACCTGATAGGCATTGATGAGCGCTGCGTAATAGGGCAGTTTTCTGCCCTCCATCCGCGAGGGCAGCAAGGGATAATCTGCAATATTATCGGAGCCTTTAAGCGTAGCGCCGGCTTGCAAGCGCAGTTGGGTATTGGGCTTGAAAAACAGCGCGCCACTCAGAAAAACACCCTTGGGAATAACAACGACACCCCCACCGGCGGCACTCGCCTGGTCGATGGTGCGCTGAATAGCCGGCGTGCTCAGCTTGGTACTATCGGTGCCCGCCCCGTATTTGGTAATCACATAATCGGTAGCCCGGGCGGGCAAGGCACTAGCAAACAAGCAAATCAAGAGCACGAAATAGTGCCATAAGCGGGCATTGTGGCCCACTAAGGGGCGATGAGTACGGGTGGTCATGCTACTACTAGATTGGGGATGAGAATTGCGTTGTAAGGTATCGCTACTACGTGAGGTGTTACTACTAGCGACTAGTGAGGATATGAGCTATTGATAGTCAATATTTTGTGAGATGATTTTTCATTTAACCGCTACGTCCCACACTTTTGACATTCTGGCGGTACCCGCTGGGCCTTCGATATTCAGCACTACGATGTACTTGCCGGCGGCCTGGTACTGATGCACCGGGCTCCGAGTGCTAGAGGTGGTGCCATCGCCAAAGTCCCACTTCCACTTCGTGATTTTGCCCTGGCTTTCATCCGTAAAGGTGACCTGCCGCTGGGCCACATCGGTGACGCTGAACGACCACTGCGCCGCCAGCGCCGGCTGGTATTGCGCGGCCAGCGGCAGCAGCGTGAAGATGGTGCCCAGGCTGGAATTGCCGTACATCTTGTGGTTTTTCGACAAGTTCCAGAAGCCCTTTTTGGACTCGTCGTTCACGTCATCGTAGTCGATTACGGCCCAGGTGAGGCCGATTTTCTTGTTATCGGTCAGCACCGATTCCACGGCCCGGCTGGGGCCTTCCGCACCCGCATAGTCGAAGGGCGTAACCCAGAATTCGGCCGTCAGTTTGCCGGGCTGGCCGGGCTTAAAATCGTAGGAATAGGCAATATTGGCGTAGGGCAGGCGCTTAATCCAGGGCTGGCTGCCCCAGGCCAGCGCCCAGTCTTTGCCCACGGCGGGCATAAAAATGTGGTAGTTCTGGGCCTGCACGCCATGAAAGGCGAAATACCGGTCCATTAGCGGCAACTCCTGGTTGGGGTGCTGCTCGGCAATGAGCGGCCCGCCCGAGAGGTCGCCATCGACCACGACCTCAAAGGTATCGTTGTGCAGGTCGGGCCGCGTGAAATCCCAGTAGTTGTCGTAGGCTTCGTAGAGGAAGTACAGCCGATTCAGGCCTTTGACCCAGGCCACGCGCACCTTCACGTTGAGGTTGGTCGTGTCAAGCTGCGGATAGTGGCCCGAGTCGTCGCGCAGCTGGTCGGAGCCCACCACATACGCGGCCGGAAAGCTAACCCAGTCGTCGGCCTTGCCGTCGATGCGCGGAATCATGTTTGCCGGAAACTGGTACACCTTATAGCCCCGGTCTTCCTGCGCACGCGCGGCGAAACTCGTGCCGCTGACTAGCAAAAGCAGCAGCCCGGTTTTGAGCAGGCGAACGTAGCAAGCGGCTGGCTGATAGTTGATTTTCATTACGTTTGCTAGCTACTCTTTCCAGACTACTACGCCGGCCGGCTGTAGCACCGGGCTGCCAATAACCACTTTGCCCTGCGCTGGCACCGGCACGGTATACGGCTGGCTGGAGTAGTTTAGCCCCACCCAAAAGCCATCGCGCCAGTCAAGAATAACGCCATCGGGCAGGTCGGCGAGGGCAATGCCGGCCCGCTGGTACACCTTCTGAATCACCGCTTTTTCCAGCGCTCCATCGTCGGTGTCGGGGCCCACGTAGGTGACGGTGCCCTTGCCAAGCTGCCGCGAGACGACGGCCGCCTTGCCGGCATAGAACTGGCTGGTGTAAGTGGCCCAGACCTCGGTGCCGGGCTGCGGCTCCAGCACATCGGCCCAGTTGTTCCACCAGTATTTTTTGCCGCCGCTCTCCAGCATACCGGCGGCCGACTCGGGTAGCAGGTCGTAGAAGGCAATTTTAGCCCCAATCAGGTCGATTATTGGGCCGGCCCACTGGGCTTCCCAGAGCTTACCGGTGCGGTCTTTCTGGCCGGTGCGGGAACTCAGAATGAGGTGGCCGCCCTGCTGCACGTACTGCCGCCAGCGCGCCACCAATTGCTGGTCCAGCAGCTCGTAGGCCGGGGCTATCAACACCGGGTAACGATTGAAATCCTTGGTTTCGGTGATGACATCGACCGGTGCGCCAACCTGCTTCAGCGCGCCATAGTAGTGCTTGAGGTGGAGCATAAAATCCCACTGGTTGGTCTGGGGCTGATTGTCCATTTCCCAGCGGTTGTCGGCGTTGTAGAGGATGGCGGCCTGCCGGCGACGGTAGGCATCGGGCATGGTTGGGCTGGCGCGGTACTGCTGCTGCACAGTAGCCAACTCCTTGATTACCTTGATATATTCCTGCCCGCTGGTACTAGGCGTGACGCCATCGGTGCTGATGATGCCGTAGTGGTACTGCTCGCCGCCCGTGAGTGGCTGCCGGAAGCGATAATTGCACACAAACTTGTTGCCGCCCACAAAGGCGTGCCATATCCACATGCGCACTGCGCCGGGTAGGGGCTGCGGATTAAACCGTCCCCAATTCACTTGCCCCGGTTGCAATTCCATCACGCCCGTCACGCCATTGAACGACCGAAACAGATCGTTGGCAAAGGCAATGCTGGTGGACGAGCCCATGCGAAAGCCCTGCTCGCCCACGCCCTTGTCGTAGCCCGCCACTAGGTATTTGGTGTAAGTTAGAAAGTCGAGCCCCGTAATGCGGGTGGGGTCCACGTCCACATGCTCGGGCATGAGGTTGGTCGTAATCCACTGGGTAGCCGGCACGTACTTGCGCAAGATTTTATACTGAAAACTCAGAAAATCATTGGCTTCATCGGCCGAAAACCGCTTAAAATCGAGCACGGCTGCCGGGGCCGGCTGGGCTATTAATTCCTTGGAATTGGGGATGAGCACCTGGCTGAAATCGGTGTAGCGAATGCTCCAAAAGGCGGTGCCCCAGGCTGCGTTCAGGGCATCAAGCGTCTGGTATTTAGCTTGCAACCAGCGGCGAAAGCTGGCCTGTGCGGCCGGGCTGTAGTCGTATTGCCCGTAGTGCGAGGGCTCATTATCAAGCTGCCAGCCCCAGATGCGATTGTCCTTGCCGTAGTGCTGGGCTATGGCCTCCACCATGCGCTGCACGTACTGCCGGTACACGGGGCTCGACCACGAAATCTGCTGCCGCGAGCCGTGCTGCATGGTGCGGCCTTCGGCGTTCACCATCAGGATTTCGGGGTGCTTCTGCGCCAGCCACGCCGGCGGCGTGGGCGTGGAGGTACACATAATGACCTTCAGCCCGTTCTGATGCGCCAGCGCCACGGCTTCATCCAGCCAGGCAAAATCAAATTTACCTTCCTCGGGCTCAATAAACGACCAGGCAAACTCGCCGTAGTGTGTAAATTGAAACCCTACTTCCGCCATCTTCTTAATATCGCGCGCCCAGTTGTCGTGCGGCCACTGCTCGGGGTAGTAGTAGCTCCCGACGGACATCAGCGGGCCTTTGTCGAAAAACGTCGGCTTGGTTTGGGCTGATGCAGGAATGGTGGCGGCGAGTGCGAGCGCGAGTAGGCGGTGTTTCATGGGATAGATTTGTTCCTACAAGTAGAAAGAAGTAAGAAAACGTTTGTCATGCTGAACGCAGTGAAGCATCTCTACCGGACGGGGTTCGAACGGTGCGGTAGAGATGCTTCACTGCGTTCAGCATGACTCGTTTTTGCGTAGCTTTTACTACTCATACTTGCGCGCCAGCCACTCGGCCGGCACCGGTATAATGCAGATATTCATGTTCTTGCCATCAGCCGAAAGCATGGCTGACTGAATCTCGATGCGGGTGCCGTCGGGGCTCATGGTGGGGTGCGGGTGGTCGGCGGCGGTGGCTTTGTGGCCGGTCGAGAGCAGCCGCATCTCGCGGGTGTGGCGGTCAATGAGGTAGATGTTGCGAGCAAAGTCGTCGCCCACGGCCCAGCGGCCATCCGGCGAGCCGCTCACGTGCCATAGGCCGCTGCCGCTGGGCGTCTGGCCAGCAATGGTCATTTCGCGGGTGCGCAGGTTCACAATGGCCAGTCCGGTAGGCTTTTCGCGGGTGCCCGACGGGCCCCAGGCGGCCTCCTGGCCGGGGTTGGCACCAGCCACGGGCGTACCGGCAGCTACCTCTTTGGTCGAGGCAGGTATCTGGCGGTGGCCCATGATGGCGATGGCCACTTCATCCTTGCTAATCACGGCCTCGTGCGTCACCCATTCATAGGTGGCCTCGGGGTAGAGCGGGCGCAGGCCGCTGCCATCGGCCAGCACCGTCCAGGTGCGCTGGGGCGACTTGCCACCCGTTTCCCAGCAAAATACTATTTCGCCCGACACCCAGGGGTTAGTTTGAATGTGCCCAATCTGAAATGGCACCGACACCACGTATTTAATGGCCCCGGTGTGCACGTTCATGGCCGCAATACCAGCCGGCCCAGCCCCCATGTGGCGCGGGCCAAACTCCGGCTCCAGTTTGGTGCCGGCCGCGAGGTGGCGGGCGGCCTCGTCCTTGCCCACCCGGAAGTAGGCCCAGTTTTCGTCGCCGTCGAGGGCCATGTCGCCGCCAGCTTGCAGGGCGGCGGGCGTGGTGCCGCACACGCGCTGGTAAGTCTTAGCCGGCTTTAGCTTGCCGGCCTGGCTGTCGGCTAGGAGCTTGCCCAAATCTACTTCCACGATTTGCAGCGTGGCGGGCTCGCCTTTGGTGAGCGCGGTGCCCGGCGGCTGGCGCATAAAATAGAGCTTCATGGCGTTGCGGGCCACATTGAGCATGCCGGTGTAGCCGCCTTCTGTCACTTGCACCTGGTCGCCGGTTTTCTCATTCACGGCCATCGCTTCGCCCTTCACCCGGCCCGAGCGGAAGATGAGCCACTGCCCGTCGCTGGTCCATTGGTTGTGGGTTTGGTAGATTTTGGAATCGCCGACGGGCTCGCTGGTCAGGAAGGTGAGTTCGGTACCCGTGACTGGGTCGCGCACCACTTTGCGCTCGGAGGGGAAGCGGCGGCCAATTTGAGCCTGGGCGGCGTTGGTGAGTGCCAGACTCCCAGCCAGGGCAGCGAGTGTGAGTAGGGTTTTCATGGGTGGGAAAGGGAAAGTAGCAGTCATTAAAAACGTCTGTCATGCTGAGCGCAGCGAAGTCGAAGCATCTCTACCGCTTCGTTGCTAGCATGAGGAGTTAGTTCACCAGCCAAGATGCTTCGACTACGCTCCGCTTCGCTCAGCATGACGATTAGCGTAGTAGTTAAGGCCAAACTAATTAACCGGCTGACCCGCTTCCATCTTCATGCCCTCTCCCAAATAAAAACCAGTGTGCGGCGGCTGGTTGTAGCCCACGTTTTCGCGGGCTACGCCGAGGCGGTAGGTGGGGTCGTGCATGAGGGTAGGCAGGCGGTAGGTGGTCGGAATAGTGGTCGTGAAAACCAGCAGCGCTTGGTTGTCGGCGGTGCGCCAAACTATCTCTTCGCGCCAGTCGCCGAGCAGGTCGGCCGAGAGGCAGGGCGTGGCTTTGGTGCCGTTGTTGGAGGCTGCGCCGAAGGGCTGGCCGTCGAGCAGGCGGGTGGTGGTGGCCGTTTTATACTGCCACTTATCGACGTGGGTGCCGTCGAGCAACTCGCGTAGCAAGTCGCCATCCCACCACACCGCGAAGTTGACCGAGCGGGGCGCATCGCCGATGCGCTCGCCTTTTATCGAGCGCAGGCCCACCTCCGAAGAGCCGCCCCACAGCTCGGCCCCGAGGTAGCGCGGGTCGATATCGGCGGCTAGGGCGCGGCCGGCGTCGCGGCCCTGGTCGCCGCTCCATAACACCTGGCCGGTGCCGGCGGCGTAGAGGGCCACGCCCGGCCCGGCCGGGTGGCCGGGCACGGGCTCCTCGTTTTCATGCGCGCCCCAGGCTTCGAGGCCAGGCGTGGTGGGGTCGAAATTGCTGACGTGCAAGGCGTCGCCGTGGCGCAGGCCGGTGGTGAATAGGCCCTGGCCGTTGTCATCGACGACCATCGAGCCGTAGACGATTTCATCGCGGCCGTCCTGGTCTACATCGTTGACGCTCAGGTTGTGGTTACCCATGCCCGAGTAGGGGTTCTTCTCATCTTTCGAGTCGAAAACCCAGCGCTGGGTGAGCTTGCCGCCGCGCCAGTCCCAGGCCGCGAGCACGGTACGGCCGTAGTAGCCGCGGCACATTACGGCGCTGGGCAGGTGGCCATCAAGGTAGGCCACGGCGGCCACGAAGCGGTCGCAGCGGTTGCCGTAGTGGTCGTTGCCGCCATTGCCGCCGATGCCGCCCCAGCCATCGATGGGGTCGCGGCCGGGCACGTAGGGCGCGGAGGCCAGCGCCGCCCCGGTGCGGCCGTCAAATACCGTAAAGTATTCGGGGCCAGCCAGGATGCGGCCGTAGCGCGAGTCGCGGGCGCTGGGTACGGCCGGTGCGTCGGTGGGCGTGGTGAGCGAGCGGTAATCCTTGCTAGTGTCGCCGATGGATTTGCCTGCGCCATCGACAGTGCCATCGGCCGTTTTGCAGGCTATTTCGGCCCGGCCGTCGCCGTCAAAATCATAGGCCAGAAACTGCGTGTAGTGCGCCCCGGCCCGGATGTTTTTGCCCAGGTCAATGCGCCAGAGCCGCATACCATCGAGGCGGTAGGCGTCGAGCAGCACGGGGCCGGTCACTCCCGCCGAGCCATTGTCGCGGCTGTTGGTGGGGTCCCATTTCAGAATTAATTCGTACTGCCCGTCGCCGTCGAGGTCGGCGGCCGAGGCATCGTTGGCGGCGTAAGTATAGGTTCCGCCATCAATGGTGGTGCCGCCAGCGGGCTGTTGCAGGGGAATGCGCAGGTAGGGCTGCGCCCAGGCCTGGGTGCCGGCCGTGGCAGGTTGCTCCGCGTTGCTAAGCACCGGCTTTACCGAGTAGGCTTCGTTAGTAGCGGTCTTATCGATGAAGTTGGTAGCGCCAGTAAGCGGGGCAGCGTTAAGCTTGGTGGTGCCGCGATACACGTTGAAAGCCAGGCCGCTCGGGTCGTTGCCCAGCAGTCGCCAGCTAATAAATACTTCGTGCTTGCCAGTGTGGACGGCCACCACGCCCCGGTCAAGTGTTTCGAGGTGGCGCGGCACCTGGGCCGATTGGCTGGCAACCAAACCAGCCAGCGACAAGCCCGCTACTGCCAACCCTGATACTATGACCAGACGCCGGCCTTGCCGGCCGCGTGAAGTCCTGGCCAGGCGAAAAAATGAAGTCACAAGCGGGTGGGAAAAGGCGCGTAATTGAGGCCGCCAAGTAAGGTTTATTGGCTTTGGTAGCCTTCCTGTACACTACCGTTGATTTTCCGGGTAGGCTATCCGGTGGCTACAAGTTCTGCGCTTTTACGGCGCGCACCGTTTGGCTTTTCAGCGGTTGGCTGTCCAGAATCGTCAAATCCCGCACGTCTTTCAGCACCAGCAAGGGTGCGGTACCCGCCTGCTGGGCCACTACATGTTGCAGATTAGTGCCTTGCACGTCTTGCAGATGCAGCGCCGAGCGCGTTTCCGAACCTAATAGGTGCAGGTTGATATCGTGTAATTCCAAACCCTTCACGTGCCGGACAAATAGCCCATAAGCCGGGCCTACGCCCAACTTCTGCGGCTCGGGATAGCCTTTTTCGTCCTCCGGCAAATTGGGCTGAATACTGCTGGCCGAAGCCGCATCCAAGGACTTGTACCAGATGCTGATGTTGCTCAGGCGCACGTCCTCAATGGGGTGGCCCGGCATCCCGACGATGAGCGTGGCAAACCGGGAATCAGCGTTGTATACGTTTACATTGCTGATGCTGATGCGCCGCAGAGTGCCCACCGGCGTGCCAGCCGGGGCCCGCATGCGGGCTCCCAACCGCAGAAAAATCGGCGAATTGATGATGTCGCGCATCGTGATGTTGGTGATAACCACGTCTTCCAGCAAACCGCCGTCCACGGTTTCGAGGGCCAGGCCCCGGCAATACTCGAACACGCAGTTGCTGATGGCGATGTTCTTGAAGCCGCCGTTCGATTCGGTGCCACACTTGATGCGGCCGGTGGGGCCTTCGTGGTCGGGCACCAGGTCGGCCTCGCGGCGCTGGTAGGTGCCATTGAGCAGCGTGCCCCGGTCGTAGCCGCTCACCTGGCAGCCCGTGATGGTGACGTTTTCGGTGGCGCGGGCGTAGCCCAGGGCGTAGGAGCTTTTCAGGCAAATGGCATCGTCCCAAGGTGAATTGACGGTGCAGTTTGATACCCGTACATTGTGGCAGCAGTCGATATCGAGGCCATCGCGGTTGGTATCGAGCTTGAGGTTGTCGATGGTCAGGTTATCGACGCCCGTAGCCAACACGGCAAAATGCCCGCCCTGCCGGATGGTAAAATCGCGCAAAATGACGTTGCGGCACAGCTTCAACGCAATGGCTTTATTGCCGACGGGCGCTTGGTGCGGCCCTTCCCGCGTTAGGCCCTGGCCATAAATAGTGCCGGGGCCGAGGATGGAAATATCCACCAAGTTTTCGCCCCAAATGAGGCTGTTGTGCCAGTGGCTGTGCCCAAAATCCTGGTATTTATCGTTGTCCGCCGGCTCGGGCGCGTCGTAGCCGACGTTACCCACCGGCGCGGCCGCCAGAATAGTCGCGCCCTGGTCGAGGTATAAGGCTACATGGCTGCGCAGCCGGATGGAGTAGCTGCGGTAGCGGCCCGCCGGCAATAGCACCGTACCGCCGCCCGCGCTGGCCGCCGCGCTGATAGCGCGGTTGATGGCGTCGGTGTCGAGGGTGGCGCTGTCGCCCTTGGCTCCGTAGGCGCGCACGTTGTAGGTGCCGGGCGGGGTAGCGTGGGCAGCGAGGTTGGCCAGGAGAAGAGCTAGGAAAAGGACGGAGCGGAGCATAGAAGTAACGCGGACTTTTAGTCCACGAGTGAGTACGTCAGGCATTTGCGGACTAAAAATCCGCGCTACACTTATTGCACTACCTGTACAGAGCCATCATTACTGGTCCTTGCTTCTTGAAAGCTGAGTATCAGCAAAATTGCCGTAGCAATTTGGATAATCCACTGTATTATATTGTGTGCATTATAAGCGGTGTCGGTAGATGGGTGCTGCCCTGTGTTGGCAGCATAAAATGAGTATGCTGCACCGCCTATGATGAAGAACAGCATGAGTGATTTAGCCCATACTTTTCCTTTCCACACGAAGAAAGCATGGGCTAATAAGAACCCAATTACTACTGCAATTTGGCCAGGTGTTCCAGGCTTCTCTCGATGCTGGTCAAATAGCCCAGTGTGTGTAATGTAGCCAAATACACTGCTAAGGATTACGCCAAATGCATCTGTGTACGCTGCCCACATCTCAAACTTGCGCTTGTTAGAAGGTTTAATCATAAGATACCAAAGTACGAGCTTCAGTCATTCCTCCATTTCTGTTGCTTACTTCAACATTTGCACCGAGCTGTCATTAATCCCATACGGATGCTGCTTAAGAAGCTGCAAAATCTCAGCCCCGGCTAGCAGCACCGGGCCGTAGCCGTGGGCGGCGTACACATTCACGGGGCGATAGTAGTAGAATGCCGGGTCGAAGCCCATGCCGGTGCCCACGCACACGCCTTCGACTTGTCCTTGGGCGTTGACCTTGGTGCTCACGGCGTTCCAGGCCAGTAGGGTCATGGGGCCGTACACTTTGGCATCGAGCCAGCCTTGGTTGATGGCGTGGGCGATGGCGTAGCAGTAGATGGCCGTGGCCGAGGTTTCGAGGTACGAGTCGGGCCGGTCGAGCAGCTGGTGCCAAAAGCCGCTGCCGGCCTGGCGGTCGGCGAGGCCGCGGGCGTGGGCGCGCAGCAGCTTCAGCACGGCGGGGCGGCCGGGGTGGTCGGCGGGCAGCACGTCGAGCAGCTCTACTTTGGTGAGGATGGCCCAGCCATTAGCCCGCGCCCAGTGAAACTCGGGGTGCTCGGCCATGTCCTGCACCCAGCCGTGGCGGTAGAGGCCCTTGCTTTCATCAAACATGCGGGGCGCAAACTGCGTGACTTGCTTCACGGCCTCGTCGTAGTAGCGGCGCTCGCCGGTGAGCTTGCCCATCTGGGCCAGGGCTGGCACGCTCATATATAAGTCGTCGAGCCACAGCGTATTGGGCTGCGGCCGGTTGCGGGCCAGGGTGCCGTCGTGCAGGCGGTATTCCTTGGTCATGATAAAGTCCATGAAGTTGTTAATCATGGGCTTTAAATCTGCCGTTGCGCCGGCGCGCTGCGCCTTAATCATGGCCGCGCAAATAGCCCCGGCATCATCCAAGGCGTGTGGTTGGAGTACCGAGCGCACGGGCGTAGCGGCCTCGGGGTGCGCCGTTTGGTAGGCACGGAAATACGGCACCAGCTCGGCCAGAAACTTCGTCCGGCTGAACGTGTAGGCGGCGTATTTGGGGTCGCCGGTGACTTCGCTGGCCCGTAGCATGCCGGCGTAAGTCACGCCCCACTCATAGCTGGTCAGCCGAAAGTCGCCTGGCTTGATGATGGCGTCGGGGTTGAACTGGCGGCGGTCAGTAATGGGTGCATTCGTCTTTTTATCAACCAGCTCGGCGGGCGTGGCGGCGTCTAGGTAGCCATACACGCGGTCGAGCACTTGCCGCACGTTTTCGGCGGTAGCTTGGCCGTAGGGCACCGGGTAGTCGGGCTTTAGCAGGTGCAGCGGCGTGGTGGTGTCGTTGGCTTTGGGCGGGGCCGACTGCGCCCACAACGAGCTAACTGACAAGAGTAGCAGCGGCAAGGGCAACAGCTTTTTGCCCGAGAAAAAGACGGAGTGCATAGGTGGGGAAAAGGTCAGAAATAAAACTACCCCGTGCGGCTGCGGGGCGCAGTGGCACAGAAAGTCAGCTAAAGGTAGAAGCACAGGAATCGCTATGCATAGAATTTAATCTTTCGGCTAGCCGGGCAGCATTAGTTATTGTTGCAGCTCCCGCCCTAGCCCGGCAGGAGCCGCGAGTGTTTACCCAGCGTATCACGCACTACTTTTGACTCCGCCGCAACTCCATTCTTTCACCTGCTTTCTCCTCAATTTTATGCAAAAAGCTGCCTTCCTCATGCGCCTCAAACCCGGCCACACCGCGGAGTACGAGCGCCGCCACGACGAGCTATGGCCCGAGCTGGCGGCGGCGCTTACGGCCGCTGGCATCAGCGACTATTACATTTTCCTGGAGCCCAGCAGTGGCTTGCTATTCGGTGTGCAAAACCTGGCCGAAGGCAACTCGGCCGCCGAGTTGCCTTCGCTGCCCATTATGCGCCGCTGGTGGGACTACATGGCCGACCTAATGGAAACCAATCCCGATAATTCACCCGTAGCGCAGCCCTTGCAGCAGGTGTTTTATTTGGCGTAAAACGCAGAGAAATAGCTGGGATATTATCTCTGAAACCTACTCACTTAGCTCTGCTGCATTTTCCTCTTTCATGCGAACTGTTTTATTGGCCGCTGGTGCGCTGGTGTTTGCGCTGGCTTGTCAGGCCCAGAAGCCCCTTGCTAAAAAAGAAGTACTGCTATTTGCGTACTTCAAAGGCAACGGCGAAGATGGCCTACACTTGGCCACCAGCCCCGATGGCCTACGCTGGACGGCGCTCAACGGCGATAAGTCGCTGCTGACGCCCACGGTGAGCAAGGACAAGCTCATGCGCGACCCCTGCCTTATTCGGGGGCAAGACGGCCAGTTTCACATGGTCTGGACCACGAGCTGGCACGACCGGGGCATTGGCTACGCCTCCTCTAAAGACTTGGTGCACTGGAGCGAGCAGCAGGAAATTCCGGTGATGGCCCACGAGCCGGAAGCCCGCAACTGCTGGGCCCCCGAAATCACCTACGACGCCCAGCGAAAGCAGTACCTCATCTACTGGGCCACTACCATTCCGGGCCGCTTCCCGGCGGGCGAGTCCAAGCTAGACAATGGCTATAACCACCGCATTTACTACGTCACGACCAAAGACTTCAAAACCTACACGCCAGCTAAAGTACTATACGACAAAGGCTTTAATGTTATCGATGCCACCGTGCAGCCAGCCGGCAAGCGCTACGTACTATTTCTGAAAGACGAAACCCGCGAGCCGGCCCAGAAAAACCTGCGCCTGGCTTTTGCCGACCAGGCTACCGGGCCGTATGGCGCGCCCTCGGCCCCCATCACGGGCCAGTACTGGGCCGAGGGCCCCACGGCCATTCAGCTGGGCGATAAGTGGCTGGTGTACTTCGATAAATACACGGAGCACAAGTACGGCGCCGTGACCTCGACCGACCTGGAGCACTGGACGGATATCTCGGACCAGGTGCAGTTTCCGGCGGGCACGCGCCACGGCACGGTGCTGCGCATCACCAAAAAGGAGCTCGCTGGGCTACCGCTGTAAGCGCGCGGTAACTGCCGGGCAGGAGAGCGCAGGGTAATCGGCGCTAAACGTGGCACTAGCTTGCTGCCCTATCCTTCTCGGCCCACCACCATGCGCGCTATTCTTTCCTTGCTCGGCTTCCTGCTGTTAGCTTTTTCTGCTACTGCCCAGCCCGCGTCCCAAAAGCAAATCCAGTACCTCTCGGGCCGCGACAATACCCGCACGGCCACCTGGGACTTTTACTGCACGGGCGGGCGCAAAAGCGGCTACTGGACTACTATTCAGGTGCCTTCGTGCTGGGAGCAGCAGGGTTTTGGAGCCTACAACTACGGGCGCGACTACAAAACCTATGGCAAGAACTTTCGCTTTGCCGACGAGCAGGGCAAGTACAAGCACACGTTTTCGGTGCCGAATGACTGGCGCGAAAAAGCGGTTTTTATCGTCTTTGAAGGAGCCATGACCGATGCCGAAGTGCGGGTAAACGGCCAGCTGGCCGGCCCCATCCACCAAGGCGCGTTCTACCGGTTTAAGTACGATATCAGTCCGCTGCTAAAATTTGGCCAGCCCAATTTGCTGGAAGTAACGGTGAGCAAAATGTCGGCCGATGCCTCGGTGAACAACGCCGAGCGCCTGGCTGACTACTGGGTTTTCGGCGGCATTTTCCGGCCGGTTTATCTGGAGGCTACGCCCAAGCAGTTCATCCCTTACACCGCCATCGACGCGAAAGCCAACGGGGCTTTTGCCGTGAATGTGGGCCTGCACGGCCTCACCCAAGCCACTGATATCAAGGCCGAAATACTAGATGCCAGCGGCCGCGTGGTAGGCACCGCCCAAGGCCGCGCCAATGCCAGCGACACGCTGGCCCAGCTGCGCACCCAGGTAGCCCAGCCCCTGACCTGGACCGCCGAAACCCCCCACCTCTACCGCGCCCGCTTCACGTTGCAAGCGAGCGGCCAGCCGCTGTACCAGACTACCGAAAGCTTCGGCTTCCGCACCATTGAGGTGCGGCGGGGCAAAGGCATCTACGTGAACGGCACGCAGGTGAAAATGAAGGGCACCAACCGCCACAGCTGGTGGCCCGAAACCGGCCGCACCCTCAACGACTCCATTCACTTGATGGACGTGAAGCTCATCAAAGAAATGAATATGAATGCGGTACGGATGTCGCACTACCCGCCCGACGCTGAGTTTCTACACCTCTGCGACTCGCTGGGCTTGTACGTGCTCGACGAGCTGGCGGGCTGGCAGAAGGCCTACAGCACCAAAGCCGGCCGCCCACTGGTGCGCGAAATGGTGCGCAAAGACGTGAACCACCCCAGCATCATTTTTTGGGACAACGGCAACGAGGGCGGCACCAATAAGGAGCTGGACGCCGAGTTTGGGCGCTACGACTTATCGAACCGGCCCGTAATTCACCCGCACCACCGGCCAGGCAACGCGGCCAGCGGCATCGACTGCAACCACTACGAGAATTACTACAGCACCAAGCAGATACTCGCCGACTCGCTCATCTACATGCCCACCGAGTTTCTGCACTCGCAGGACGATGGCGGCGGCGGCGCGGCCCTGGCCGACCTCTGGGACTTGCATTGGCACGCCCAGCGCTCGGGCGGCGGCTTCCTCTGGGCCTTGGTCGATGAGGGCATCATGCGCACCGACCAGCGCGGCATCATCGACGTGAACGGCGTAAATGCACCCGACGGCGTGCTCGGCCCGCACCGCGAAAAGGAAGGCAGCTTCTTCGCTATTCGGGAGATTTTCTCGCCCATCCACATCACGCTGAAAGACTTGCCAGCCAAGTTCAACGGCCGCGTGCCGGTCGAAAACCGCTACCATTTTACCAACCTTAGCCAGTGCTTTTTTCAGTGGGAGCTGGTGAAATACCGTCAGCCGGGCGAGGTGTTCGCTGGCTACTCGACGCTACAGAAAAGCCGTATCGCCAGCCCCAGCGTGGCCCCGCTCGCCACCGGTCAGCTCGATTTGAAGCTGCCGAAAGACTGGCAGAATTACGACGCCATTCTGCTCTCAGCCTTCGACCCGCAGAAAAACCTAGTGTACCAATGGACTTGGAAAACTGACTCTAACACGGCGCTGCTGCACGACATACTGCCGGGCGTGGCTCCCGCAGCCACCAAGCAGCCCGCTGCGCCCGCTACCCTATCCGCCGTCACGGTGGCCGAAACCGATAGCCTGCTGACGCTGCAAGCCAGTGGCATTACGGTTACGTTCAGCAAAGTGACTGGCCAACTGGGCAAGATAAAAGGCAACAATGGCGACAAGCTTTCCTTCGCCAATGGCCCGGTGCTGGTGGGCGGCACGGCCACGTTCCAGAGCCTGGCGCACCACGCCGAGCCCGATGGCGAAGTAGTGGACGTGCGCTACCAAGGCGCACTCACCAGCGTGCGCTGGAAAATGAGCCCCGATGGCTGGCTGAGCCTCGACTATGCTTACGAACTGCCCACCGGCGATTACCCGGCCGCCGGCCTCACGTTTACTTACCCCGAAAACTACGTACTCGGGGCCAAGTGGCTCGGCAAAGGCCCCTACCGCGTGTGGAAAAACCGCCTCGCCGGCCCCACCCTCAACGTGTGGGAAAACCCCTATAACAACACCCAGACCGGGGCCGCGCCCTGGCTTTACCCCGAGTTCAAAGGCTACTTTGCCGACGTGGCGTGGCTGGAACTGAACACGGTAGAAGGCAAATTTCTGGTCGCCAGCCCCGACCAGGGACTGTTTGTGCGGCTATTCGATTTCTACGGCCTTTCGGGCGTGGTGCCCGCGCCAGCTCTGCCGGCCGGTAATTTCTCGTTTCTGGATGCCATTCCGCCTATTGGCACCAAGCTGGCGCTTAACCTCGATAACAACACGAAGAATCTGGGGCCTTTGAGCGAGACGAACCACTTGGGTGGGATTACGAAGCGCACACTGTACTTCTTCTTCGGGATTGCGAAGACGACCGGCAAGCCGCAGCCATATGTGGTGCCGGTGAAAAACGACTTGTTTTAACGAGTTGTAGCTTGGACTCTGCGAGTCCGAGCGCTCGCGCAGCGAGCATCTACGTTAGGACAACCCAGACGCGGTATGCTCGCTGCGCGAGCGCTCGGACTACAAAGTCCAAGCTACTTGCTTTCCATTTCCAGGCTGGCCATGATGAATGGGCCTACGCCTTTAAAGTCGTTCTTCTTAAGCGGCTCGCTGAGATAGTAGGCATACGAACCGTCGCGGTAGGGTGAGCCGCCCAGGCCGCCCACGCTTACGGTGCCATTCAGTGCCAGCGAACCGTCGGGCTCGGTTTTCACAAATTGCTTGAGGATGCCCGCGTAGCCGCGCTGCGCCACATCGGCGTATTTTTTATCGAGGTACCCTTTGCGCACGCCCTTGGCCAGGGTGTAGACGAACATGCACGAACCCGAGGCTTCGACGTAGTTTTTCGCCCGCTGACCTTGGTCGGTTACCTGGTACCAGCAGCTGGTTTTGGGGTCCTGGTATTTGGCCAGCACGGGGGCCAGGCGCTGCAAGTCTTTGATAAGCTGGATGCGCTGCGGGTGGCCGGTGGGAAAATAATCGAGCGCATCGACCAAGGCCATCGCGTACCAGCCCATGCCCCGGCTCCAGAAATTGGGCGACTGGCCGGTGCTGGGGTTGGCCCATTTTTCGAGGTGGCTTTCGTCCCAACCGTGGTAGAGCAGGCCGGTTTTGGGGTCTACGAGGTGTTTTTCGACCAGGGCAAACTGTTGGGCTACGTGGTCGAGTCCGTCGGGCTGCCGGAATACTTTACTGTACTCGGCGGCGAAGGGCTCGGCCATGTAGAGGCCATCGAGCCACATCTGGCTGGTGTATTTTTTCTTGTGCCAGTAGCCGCCTTCGGTGGTGCGCGGCTGCTTAGCCAGCTGCTTATACAGCAGCCGCGCTGCCTCTTGATACGTGCTTTCGCGCGGCAAAGGCTGCTCGCTCAGCGCCAGCAGCACCCGGCCGGTATTGATGTTATCGAGGTTATAATCATCTGGTTTATAGCCCACAATAGTGCCATCGCCAGGCAGCGAGTAGTCGATAGTACGCACTACGTAGCGCTGGTACTGCGGCTGGCTGGTGCGCTGCCCCACGCGCTCGATGGCCAGCAGCATCAGGCCCTGCTCGTAGCCCCAGCGGGCGGCTTTGTTCTGGGCCAGGCCCAGCGAATCGGGGTACCAACGCATGAAGCTATCGGCCATGCGCTGCGAGTAGGGCTTAGGGGCGGTGGTTTGGGCCAGGGCGGCGGTGCTGAAGGAGAGGCAGATGAGGAGATGGCGGAACATGGAATTAAAAAACGTTTGTCATGCTGAGCGCAGCGGAGCTGAGTCGAAGCATCTTGGCCGCTTCGTTGCTAACGAAATAGGAGTTAGTTCACCAGCCAAGATGCTTCGACTCCGCTACGCTGCGCTCAGCATGACGAATACTGTAGTCGAAGCCGAATTACGGCATTTTTTGCAGGCCTTCCCACTTCACTTTCCAGTCTTTGGGAATGCCAGGATTGGCTTCTTTGCAGCCGTCGTAGCCGGCGCACATGAGGGCTACCGCCGCCAGCAGGCCGCCGTTGCCGGGGAGGTAGAGGGGCAGACGGCCTTCCTGATAATTGTGGCCGTTGGGGAGATAGGTATTGGTTTGCACTTTCATCAGGAGGGCGTCCACGGCCTTGTCGGGCAGGCCGAGGCGGGTGGCGGTCATGGAAGTCATGGGGAAGTCCCAGCCCCAGGTTTTGTCCCAGCTCCAGTCGCGCCAGACGAGGTCGAAGGTGCGGCGCATGGTGGCGGCATCGACCTGGCCGGTGGCGGGCATCATGCCCAGCGCAGCCAGCACCGAGGGGTGGTCGGTTTTATACTCGGGGTTGGTGTAGGAATCGGGGGCACTTTCGGCGGCCAGGTACACGCCATTGGCCTGCGGCAATTTGGCGAGCTTGGCCAGCACATCGTCCCACTTGGCGCTGCGGGGCTGGCCCTGGCGCTCGCGCCATTTTTGGGCCGTTTCCAAGGCCCAATGCCAGTACACCAGCTCAAATGTTGGGTTGAAGGTATCCTCTGCTTTGAACCGCTCCTGGGCCGGAATTACGCCTTTGCCCAGGATATAACGGTCTTTTTCCTTTTCAAAAAACGGGTACGACGCGATAAATTCTGCCGTTTGCGCTACGCGCTCCTGATACAGCTTGAGCGTGGCCGCGTTGGGGTGAGCGCGGTAGACCTCCTCGGCAAAATAGATGGTGTGCGGCTGCTGCCAAATGAGAAACGCGCCCACCGACGAGGGGCCTTCCTCGCCCCAGGGGTCGGTCATTTTTTGCCAGCGCCAGCCGGCGTAGCCCTCGCGCTGCGCAATGCCGTGCGCGGTGGCCTGCACATCGGGGCGGGCGTACCAAGTCAGGCTTTTTTCTAAAATCTCGGGGCGGCCCCACAGCGCAAAATGGGCCGAGTGCCACCAGTGCATTTCGAGGTGCGGGCGGCCGTACCAGCTATTGAGCAGTAGGCCAGTTTCTTGCGGCGGCTGCGAGCCGGCGTTGTGTACTTTGGTGAGGTACTGCGAGAGCACGATACGGCGCTCCAGTTCCTGCGCCCGCGGGTCGGTGGTGCCGCCGAAATCGACCGCGCCACCACTGCGCCAGTAGGCTGCCCACTGCTGCTGGCTATTGGCGCGGGTGGCGGCAAAGGTGAGCGCGGCAGCCGTTTTCTTGGGCGAAAAAAGGGCGGATATTTCCAGCGAATTACTCTGTCGGCCTGGCGTGAGCACAAACTCGTGTGGCTGACCTGCCGCCAGCGTGGCGGCACCCGCCCAACTTAGGGCCACAAAATACTTGGTCGTATCGAGCTGGTGCGTGAGCAGGGCACGGCCGGGTTTCTGCTCCGCAATAGCCGATTTATGCGCCTCGGCGTGCGAGTAGTCGGTGGCCATATCGGCCCAGGCAGCCGTGGGAAAGGGGAAGCGCAGCAGCACTTTCAACCGACCGGTTTTCAGCAGTTCCGACGTGACTTTGGCCGCCACCGCATCCTGCGTTTGGTGGCCCACCGTGACGACATCGACCGCCGTGCCTTCTACCGTGAAATGGCTCTGGATTTCGCCCGTCCAGGGGTTCAGCTCCTGCCGAATGCTTTTGATATCCGGCACGGCAGCCGGCTGGCCATTTTTCTTTAAAATGATGAAGCCCAAATTACCCAGCTGCAAGCGGTGCGGGTTGGCGCGTAAGTAGTCCACGGCGTCCTTGTTGCCGGGCGTTTTCACCTGCACCGAGTAGCTCACAGGGCGGCCGTTGAGGGTGTAGGTGCGCAGGCTTTGGTCGAATTTATAGCCCTCCTTGTTGGGAAAGCGGTGCCAGCCCCACTCCGACTCGGTGCCCAGCGCAATGCCTTTTTCGTAGTGCTGCGGGAAGGTTTGCAGGCCGGTGAAATCGGTGGTAAAGGCAAATTTGCCGTTGCCAACCGTGAGTGAGTTGAGCGAGTCGGTATTGGTGACGACGACTTTGTGGCGCTCGACCACGGCCTGGCGGTTGATGGGCGCTTGCTGGGCGGCCAGGGGCAGCGCGGCGGCCGCCAGGAAGCCCGGAAGCAGAAAGCCAGTAGTTTTCATAAACTAATCAAAATTAATTGCGGGCCAGCGTCACGCTCATCAGCCCGATTACCACGTCATTGGCCAGCGCCCGCACCGTCAGGCTCTTGAGGTTTTTTTGCGGGTCGAGCGGCAGTTCCAGCACGGTGGCTGCACCGCCATCAATCGCCTTGGTACTAAAGCCTTTGATACTGGTGTACTGGTCAAACTTATCGGTAATGAGGCCGGTTTTGAGATGCACGCGCAGGGGCTTGGGCGCGCCGGTTTGAAAAGCAAAGCCATCGTCTACGTAGTCTTGCTCGATGGGCCACCAGGTGCCGGGGTTGCGCAGGGGCAGCGTGGCCGTGGTGCCATCGGTATAGGTCACCACTACTTCGCCGTTGTTGAATTGGCTTTGCATGGCGTTGGTGCTGCCGGCCATCAGCAGCGTGGCGTGGCGGGCGCGGCCCCGCAGCGGCACGGTGGCTTGTTTAGGATAATTATCCCACTGCGAAACGAACAGAATATTCTTCGCTCCAGCTGCGCCAGGCGTGCGCAATGGTACGCCGGAAGGCAGCCGGATTTCGTTTTTCGCACCCGCTAACTGGCGCAAGCCACTATCGTCGATGTTGGCCTGAATGAGCGGATAGCACCAGTTGCCGATGCCTTGGGTGGGCAATTCCAGCGTAGCCGTTTCGGCGCGGGGCGTGAGGTATTTCTGCTGAAAAATATGAGTTACCTGGTCGTTGAAGAAGGCGGCGAAGTCGATGGTTTCCCAGCGGGCAGCAGTTGGTGGCGCAGCTACTGGCTGCGCCGGGCGCGGCTTCACTTCTATATCCACGGGCTGCCACCAAAGTAGGCTGTCTTGCCGAAGCTTGACAAACAGCGTGCGGTGGCCCCGCTCCTGCGCACGCACGCTGAGCGTGCTGCCGGTCAGCCGGGCAGTGGCGGTGGTTTGCTGGGGGTCGTAGATGCCGCCCGCAATGGCTTCGGCGGGGGCAAATGAAACCGTTAGGTTCGCGCCCGGCTCAGCCTGTAGTACTACGGGGGCCACGGGCAACTTGCCCTGCCACTGAATTTCGATTATGTAGCGGGCCGCCGGCGCGGCCACCAGCTCGATAACCGGTTGCCCCACCGCGGGCACCAGGTTGTGCCAGGCGGCGGGCTGGCCGTTCACAGTCACGGCCGCTACACCAGTTGCGCGTGCGGGCACTTGCAGCTTCAAGGCCAACTGCTTAGCAAATTTCTGCTCTACGGTATACACCTCGCGCTGCCCCCGCCGCTGAAAGCGAAACGCCACATCGGGCACCACCAGGCGGGCCGAATCCCAGGTGGCGGGCAGGCCGGGGTGCACCAGCAAGGTGGCGTGCAGGGCATCGGGCCGAATGCCAAACAGACCCTCGACCAGCGAGCGGGCGGCCATGCCGATGGGGTCGGCAAAGTCGCGGTACAGCTCGCCTCGGTTGGCGTCGTAGAAGGAAATCTGCTGAAAATTGCCGGGGCTGCTGCCCAGGTACATGCTTTCGAGCAGGGCGCTTTTCCAGAGCAGAAAGGCAGCATTGCGGCGGTCGGCCTGCCAGTAAGCCAGCGCGGTGTGCAGGTTTTCGGCCATCACCACGTTGTTCAACGACCAGTCGTAGGGCTGCCAATTAGTAGTCGAAAGCAGGTAATAGCCCGCATCGGGCAGCCCCGCCGCCCGCACCGGAATGTGCGGAATCTCGGCGTCGAGGTAGCGCGTGGCCTGGTAGGCCTGAAACGCATCGGGCACTTCCGAATCCAAGGCGTGGTAGATAGTCCAAATGCCGGCGGCCGGGTGCAACGCTTTCAAGCCTAAGGCATCTTGATATTCAGCGTACCAGCCCTGCTGCGGCAGCCACAATCGGCTTTGCAGCGCTTGATGAATTTGAGAGGCTTCCTGGCGGTAGGGCGCGGGGTCTTCGTACAAAAGCTCGGCCAGCTCGGCCGCCTGCTTATTAGCGTAGTAGTTATAGGCGGAAGCGTGGGTCACGGCCCCGCCGCTGTACTGGAGGGCGTCGCTGGCCCAAATGGCAGCGTAGGCATCGTAGAGGCCATCGCCGTCGGGGTCGAAGTTGCGCTTTTCCCAGGCTAGGTGGCGCTGGAGCACGGGCCACAATTCGCGGGCTTCGGCAAGGTCACCGGTCCAGCGCAGGTGGCGCAGCAGGGCATCCACGAACACTAGGTTCATATCGTAATGGTGGGCGCGGAAATCGCCGCCGGGGTTGCGGGCTATGTAGCCGCTGCTGAATACCGCAGTGCCCAGCTTTTCAAGCTGCCGGGCCAGGTGCAGGGCCGTGTCGGGCACCACCGGGCCGCTGGCCGGCGAGGTCAGCTGCGACTTGGCATAAGCGCGAAAGTGTTCCGTGGCGCGGTCGTGCCAGCCCAGCGGGTCGGCGACGTAGGGGCCGCGCCAGCCATTGAGCCGAATGCGCCAGGCAACGGCGCCGTGCATGTAAGACGGAGCTTCCCAAATGGCATCGGCCGCCACCGCCAGTGCCCCACCCAGCGTGTTGATGTACGGGTCGGGCGTACTCACCTGCACCCGGCTGGCCAGCGTAGCGCGGGCAGCTTCGGCACGGGCAAAGGCCGCCGGCAACTCTTTATACAACAACGCCTTCTTATCTGCTGGCTTCTGCACCGCGAAGTACAGCGCCTCGCCGCTACGCACCGAAACTATGCCTACGGCCACCGGCGCGGCCGAGCCCCCAGAGGCTCGCAGCTGCGCGGGCGAATCCTGCTGGGTGGCGTCAGCAGTATGAGTTTTTGAGGTGGGAGGCATCACGCCAATCAACTCTTTCGGAGCGGCCACCGTCGTTGGCAATTTCGGCGGCTTGTCTCCTAGTCCATACGTGAGCGCGAACGCATCGGCTTTCAACTCAAAAGTATTGCCCTGACAATACTCCGGCTTTAAGTAAAAGCTGGATTCAGGGTCGGCTCCGATGTCGCCGTCGCGGCTGAATTTCTTACCCGTCGCGCCTCCAAAGGCCCATAACAACTCGACTTTTGAGGGTACGTTCTCAAACTGCGCTTTCACCAACAGCCCTTCGGCATCAGCCATTGCCAGTACTTCGAGGTGCAACCGGCCAGCGCCGAGGAGCGGGTCGGTGATGTCGTAGAGCATCGCGCCCGGTCGGTAGCGGGCAGTGATATTATCGGCAGCTATCAGCCACTTGCTCTGTCCATTAACTAGTAGGCCAAACTTCAGATTGCCGCCCATGCCAGGCAGGTATAAGGCAAACTCAGGCAGGTCGCCGGCCTCGACCCGAAAAGCGGTATTGGTGCCATACAGCGCCCGGTTGAAACGCCGCGTGCCGTTGGTTATGACAAAATCCTGGCCTTCGGGGCGGTAGCGCAGCGTGCGCGACTGGTTGTGCCAGAGCGGCGGGGCTGGAGCCTGCGCCTGGGCCATGCCTATTGCAGCCAGCACTACCTGAGCTATAGGCACTACACTACGCCACTTACTTAAGTATCTATTAGTCTTCATCATGCAGCCTTATGGCGTAGGCGCACCCGCCGCTTTTTCATACACTTCCACTTCTACCAAACCTAGCGTACCGGCCGGCCCCGGCTTGTCGGTGGCGGCGGTGGGCACCTTTGGTGCCTCAAGTTCGGTGATATTGAAAGCGTCATTGGCTTGCGTGGTGCCAGTGAGCTCGATGCGTACTTTCTGGCCGGTGCGTGGGGCAAAGGTGGCCGTATAATAACCCAGGCTGCGCTCGGTGGTGCCCTGAAATACCTGCTGCCCATCGACCAGAATACGAATAGGATACGTGCTGGTGCGCCAGCCCGTCAACTTCATCGCCACCTCGCTGATGGGCGCGGGCCGGGCTAGCGTATACTCAACCCACGGCTTCGCTTCTTTCTTATCTGAAACCCACTCGCTCAGCTCGTTATCGTCGTAGCTCAGCGCCGCGTTGGCGGCATTGGAATTGGCCGCCACGGCCGTAATCGGTACCGCCACTCGCGAAACTGTGAACGATGGCCCGGCCGGCGTAGGCCCGCGCCGAAGGCTCACCGGCAAGTCGTGGCCGGGCAGACGGGTCGCCAAGCCATCCTTCACCACCACCGGCTCCGATTTCAAGCTGACTGTGGCCGATTTCAGCCCGTCGGCCGTGGCCGTGAGAATTATTTTGCCAGCCTGCGTAGTGGTGCGAATGAGTACGCGATTTACGCCACCTTCCACCGGCAGGCTCTTGGCCAATATGTAGTTATCAGGCCCTTGCGCCAGGCCGCCGCGCCATTCGGCCGGGCCATTGAGGGCAAAATTAACCATATTCAGCGCCGTGGGGCAGCGGCGGCCCTGGGCGTCCACGGCTTCGACTTGCACTAGCGCGAGGTCAGTGCCATCGGCGTGCAGGCCGGCAGGACTGGTTATGGGCGTGAGGCGCAGGGCCACGGCGGGGCCAGCGGTCTGGTGTTCAGCTTCGCTTACCTGCTTGCCGGCCGCATCGTAGCTCACGGCGCGCAGGGTGCCGGGCTGCCAGGCTACATCCTTAAAAGTGAACAGAAAGTGGTAATCGCGCTGGCCAAAACCCAGCGATTTGCCATTTAGAAACAGCTCTACTTTTTCGCCATTCGATACCACGTCCACGTTTTTCACCACGCCCGTTTTGTAGTTCCAGTGGCCGATGATGTGCGTGTGCGGGTGCTCGGGCTCGACCCAGCCATCCCACATTACCTGGTGGGCGTAAAAGCCGTCTTTAGGAATGCGCAGGGCATCGACTTCGCCGCTGCGGCGGTAGTTTTCCTCGCCCCGAAAGTGCGTATTGGTATCCGAAAACACGATATTGACGCCGCCCGCGCTGGTGCGCGTGCCGGTGCCGGGCCGCTCGTGCCAGTACTCATACCACCGAATCACGTCCTCGCGGGCCTGCGAATCCTGGTTGCGGTTGTACTCGGCGGCATTGGCGCCTTTGTAGAGCGGGCCGGCCCCGTCCTTGTGGTAGGGCGGCGAAAGTTCATCCCAGTATTTGCGCAGCGCCTCATCGCGCGAGTACTCCATCGCCCACAGCGGCTTGCCAGCGCTTTTGTTGATGTAGAGCATTTCGCCGCCGTATTCGGCCTGGGCAATGTCGAGCATCTCCCGCGAGCCGATGGCCCGGCCGCCGTGCGGGTCATATTGATTGCGAATATCCTTGAGCGCCTGCATGTGCTCGGCGCTAATGCTCTCGTTGCCACCCTCGTAGAACAGGATACTCGGGTTGTTGCGGTTGTAGATGATGGCGTCGCGCATCAACTCGGTGCGCTGGCCCCAGCGGCGGTCGGCCACGTCTTTTTCGGCGTCGCCGGCGGGCATGGCTTGCGGCAGACCCACGCGGTCGCAACTCTCGATATCCTGCTTCCAAGGCGTCACGTGCATCCAGCGCACCAGGTTGGCGTTGCTGGCTACCATCAGGCCGTTGCTGTAGTCGGAGAGCCAGGCGGGCACGCCCAGGCCCACGGCGGGCCACTCGTTGCTGGTGCGCTGGGCGTAGCCGTGCACCATCAGCACCCGGTCATTCAGCTTGATGAGGCCATTGGCAAACTCCGTTTTGCGGAAGCCGGTGCGCGTAGACACTTCGTCAACCACCTTTTTATCAACTACTAGCCGGGTCGAAACGGTGTACAAATACCCGTAACCCCAACTCCAGAAATGCAGCCCGCTTAGCCTGGCGCGCGCCGTTACCGTCTTGGTTTCGCCGGGCTGCAAGGTCGTTTCGCCGCCTTGCAAAGTGCCGACATTTTTGCCCGCACCGTCGGCCACCGACGCTTCAAACCTGAAAGTCCAGGCTGTCGAAAACTCGTTTTTCACTTGTGCCTCGGCTACCACCGTAGCCGCGCCGCCCGCCACGTCGAAGTCCTGCGCGTAGACATACACACCCGTGGTGCCCAGCGCCGAAAACAGCGGCAGTGTCTGGTGCAACGGACTCATTACGTGCAGGTACACATTTTTCGGAATGCCGCCGTAGTTGGCGTTGAAGTTGCGGTTGCTCCACTGAAATACCTGGCCGGTGGCGCGCTCCTTATAGTCCCAGTCGTTGTCGGTGCGCACGGCCAGCACGTTGTCGGCCGGCGCGGACTTTAGAAAGGGCGTCAGGTCGAAGCCCACCGCCATCACGCCATTTTCCGACAAGCCGAGGCGCTGGCCGTTCAGGTAGAACTCGCCGGCCAGCCGCACGCCCTCAAACTCGATAAATACCTTCTGCCCCGCCGCCCCGGCTGGCAGCCGGAAGTGCTTGCGGTACCAGGCTACACCCGTACTCAGGTCTTTAATATCCTTTTTGAAGGCCTCGTCCTCGTTCCAGGCGTAGGGCAGCGTCACGCTTTTCCAGCTCTTATCGTCGAAGCCCGCGGCTGCGGCCCCGGCGGGGTCGCCTACCAGTACGCGCCACTCGGGGTTGAAATTATATTTCGTGCGGCCCGCTATCGGGTCGGCGGCTTGCGCTGACAAAGCCAAGTTGCTCAGCAACAAACCCAACCAGCCAAGCGCTAGCAGCAAAGGGCGAGCCACAGGGCGGCGGTTTGGGTTAGCAATTCGCGGCATCAGGGTGGGAAAGGGAGGAGGTTGGAGTCGTAAAAGAAGCAGTCGCTCATGGGGCTACTGTCCTGTACTCTGCGGCATAGCCCAAACGCAGTTGCACCCGGCCCCAGCCTCGCCAGTATTACCTGGAGGAGCCGGCACCGGGTGCAACGCTTTGTGTTTCTGCTTACTGCTTAATCCTTAGTACCCTGGGTTCTGGTCGTAGAGGCCGGGGGCGGCGCTCAGCTCGGCCTGGGGCACGGGGTAGAGCAGCAGGTTGGCCGTGATGGGGCGCGTGATTTTGGGGCTGGTGCCAGCGTCATCTTTCATAGCCCAGGCGTTCATCACGGTCAGGGCCAGGCCCGAGCGCACCAAGTCATTCCAGCGCAGGTTTTCACCGGCAAACTCGCGGCGACGCTCTTCCATGAGGCCAGGCAGGTCAATAGTAGTGTAGACTGGCTGGGCGGCACGGGTGCGCATAGGCGTGAGCAGGGCCGCCGCGTCGGTGGCCGAGCCGCCAATGCCGCGTACCTGGCACTCAGCCTTCATCATCAGGATGTCGGCGTAGCGCATCACGATGTAGTTGATGGGCCAGTCGGTGCGGCTAGCGCCTTTGCCAGCAGCGCTGAAATACTTCTTATAGAACGACCGAGTTTCCGTAATGCCTGCGTAGGTGTAACCCTGCTGAATGTTGAACGCCTTGCGGGTATCGGTAGCAGCGTAGGAGGTGTTTACCAGGTCGTTAGAGCAAGGCTTGATTTCGACCGAGCCGGCCGCGTATGGCACGCCATTCAGGGTGTAGAACGCGTCTGGAATCACGATGTTGGGAAACGAGCCGCCCAAGCCCAGTGAGGCATTCGAGATGTACTGAATGTCCCACACCACCTCGGCGTTATCCTCGTTGTTGTAGGCGAATACGTTGGCGTAGCTCGGCAGTACCGAGTAGCGCGCGCTGCTGATAATGTCGTTCAGCAAAGGCAGCGCCAGGTTATACTCGTTGCTGGCCAGGCCAGCCCCGTTGATGCCGTAGGTAGGGCCCGAGCGGGTGAGGTAGGTGAGCGCCAGCAGCCCTTCGGCGGCGTACTTGGTGGGCCGGCCCAGGTTGGCCGCCGTGTAGGTGGTGGGCAGGTTGGCCACGGCCGTTTGCAGGTCGGCCAAGATAAGGTCATACACTTTCGATACGTCGCTGCGCGGGGTGGAAGCCACGTCCTGCGGCCCGAGAGCGGCGGAAATTACCGGCACTTTCCCAAATTTCCGCACCAGGTCGAGGTACATGAAGGCCCGGATAAACTTGGCCTCACCCTCGTAGCGAGTGCGCAGCGAGCCCGTTACCGCGCCATTGCTGGCCAGCTGGTCAAGCATTGTATTGGCCCGGAAGATGGTCAGGTAGTCCGAAGCCCAGGCATCGGCCACGTAGGGGTTGATAACCAGCAGCGACGCCGCAAAATTGTTAACAGGGTCCCAGTCGCGCGAATTGAGGCTACTAACACCGTATATGTTATCGGAGTGCAGCTCCGACAGGATAATCTCCCGGTCGGGGTAGCCACGCAAGGTGTTGTACACGGCCGACATGGCCTGGTCGAAGTCGGTAGCCGTTTTGTAAAACGTCAGCACCGAGCCGTTCGAGATGGGCGCTTGGTCGAGGTCTTTTTCGCAGCCGCTCAGGGCGAGGCCGCACGCGGCCGTGATGAGGAGAAATAAACGCTTCATAGGGAATTCTAGAAAGAAAGGTTAAGACCCATTACCAAGGACTTAGCCAGCGGCAATCCGCCGTAGTCGGAGCCCGACACGAAGTTGCCGGTGTTGCTGGTGTTCACGGCATCGGGGTTCAGGCCGCCGTAGTATTTGTCGTGGCCAAAGAAGTTCTCCGCCGTTACGTAGAGGCGGGCGCCCTGCGCAATGCGCTTGTTGATGACGCGGCCCAGGTCGTAGCCCAGCGTGATGGTGCGGACGCGGAAGTAGTCGGAAGAATACAGCCAGTCGGTGTTGCGGATAAAGCCGAAGCTGCCCGTAGCCTTGCCTTTTACGCCGTCGCCGGGGTTATCGGCCGAGTACCAGCGGTCGCGCACGCGGCCCAGGGCGTTTTCCTTGTAGCCTACGCTGGTGCGGTCGATAGCGCGGCCCAGGGTCGAGTAAATGCTGCCACCGTTCTGGCCCTGCACCAAGAAGGTCAGGTCAAAGCCTTTGTAACGAACAGTGTTGGTGATGCCCCAGGTGTACTTGGGGTTGGGCTGGCCTACTACCTGGCGGTCTTTGCTGTCAATGATGCCGTCGCCGTTAAAGTCTTCATACCGGGGGTCGCCAGCCGTTTCAGAACCAAATTTAGCTGCGCCGTTGTCGATGTCAGCCTGGCTCAGAATACCGTTCTGCTTTACTACGAAGAAGCTGTAGATAGGCAGGCCCACTTGCAGAATGTTGCTGGGCGTATCAAGGCCGTTGGGCACTTCGATGGTGCCATCGCCAGGGCCCAGGTGCACCACTTTGTTTTCGTTGTGGCTCAGGTTGAGCGAAGTAGTCCAGGAGAAGGCACCTTGCAGGTTGCGCGACGTTACTTCTACTTCCCAGCCTTTGTTCTGCACCTCGCCGATGTTGCGCAGGTAGTTGGTGTAGCCGGCGCCCGAGGGCACGGGCACGTTCAGCAGCAGGTCTTGGCTGGTCTTGGTGTAGTAATCGGCCGATGCTGTGATGCGATTTTGGAAAAGGCCAAAATCCAACCCGAAGTCGACGGTGCGGTTACGCTCCCACTTCAGCAAGTCATTGGCGGCCTTGTTGGGGGCCTGCCCGGTAGACTGCACGCCAGCGTTGCCGCCAAACGTGTAGTTGTAGAAGCCCAAGGTGGCAATGCTGCTGTAGTCACCAATGTTGTTATTGCCCGAGTAGCCCAGGCTGGCCCGCAGCTTCAGGTCGCTGAGCGTGTTGACAAACGGCTCCATAAACTTCTCTTGCGAGATGCGCCAGCCCGCCGATACGGCCGGAAAAATACCCGACCGCTCGTCGGCCCCGAAGCGCGACGAGCCGTCGCGCCGCAGGCTGGCCGATATCAGGTACTTGCCATCGAAGGAGTACTGCACGCGGCCGAAGTACGAGAGCAGCACGCTTAGCGACTCGGTGGGTGCCGCCGACACGACGAGGGCCGAGGCTGCGTTCAGCGTGGTAACGGTGTTGTTGATAAAGCCACCCGACGAAGCCAGTGTGGCATCGTTTTCAATCTTCGAGTAGTTATACGACTGGCCTACCAGCACCGTGAGGTCGCTCTTACCAAACACTTTGTTGTAAGTAGCGGTGTTTTCGTTGGTGAAGGTGCGGCGATGGTACGCGCTGTACGAGCCCGTGGCCAGCGACGTAACCAGGTTACGGGTTGGCGGCGCGTACGACTTCGAGGTCACATCACTGTTGTCGAGGTTCAACGTCGAGCGCACGCGCAGGCCGTTGATGGGCTGATACTCAGCATACACCGTACCCAAGGTGCGGAAGTTGCGGCTATCGCCCTGGTAGGCTTTGATAACCGAAATCGGGCTGGCCGTCGATACCCCCCAGCGGTAGGCCTCGTTCTTGCCGTAGGCCGTGTTCACGCCGGCCGTGTCTTCCACGATGGGCGTTTCGGAAAGCAGCTGGTGAAAGCGGTTGTCCTTGCCCTCGATGCCGGGGTCGACGGAGATGGAGTACGTCGGGGTCAGGTTCAGACCGAACTTGAATTTGTCGCTTGCTTTTACTTCCACGTTGGCACGGGCCGAGTAGCGCGTGTAGTCGGTGCCGATGGCGAAGCCCTGCTGCCGGTTGTAGTTGCCCGATACGTAGTAGTTGACGTTGGGCGTCGAGCCAGCGGCACTTACCTGGTAGTTCTGGGTGCCGCCGGTGCGGTACAGCTGGTCTTGCCAGTCGATGTACTGCAAGCCGGGGTGGCCGGGTATGGCCCAGCGGTCGTCCAGCATCAGGTCGGGGTTCACGTTGTTGCCCGTGAGGCCCAAAATGGCGCGGCGGTCGGCCGTGCTCTGGTTGGCCGTGTGAACGGTGCCGTTGCCCAGCGTCGATTTTACCCAAGCGTTGTTGATAATCTCGGTGGCACGGGCGGCCCACTCGTCGCCGTTCAGCAAGTCAAGCTTTTTGGCAGCCCGCGAAATACCGGCAAAGGCATTAACGCTGATTTGGGGCTTGCCGTTTTTGCCGCGCTTGGTGGTGATGAGCACCACCCCGTTGGCGGCCCGCGAGCCGTAAATAGCGGCGGCGGCAGCATCTTTCAACACCTCAATGTTCTCAATGTCATTAGGGTTGATGTTATCGAGCGGGTTGCCGGTCGAGTAGCGGCCACCGCCGTTGGGCGCAGCCTGGTCGAGCGGAAAGCCGTCAATTACGTACAGCGGCTCGCTGCCCGCCGTGATGGAGCCCGCGCCCCGCACCCGCACCGAAAAGGCGCGACCCGGAATACCCGAGGTCTGCTGCACCTGCACGCCGGCCAGCTGGCCCACCAGCGCTTGGTCGACGCGAGTGATGGGCCGCTCCTCCAGCTTCTCGGCGTTGAAGGAGGAAATGGCCCCCGTCACGTCGCCGCGCTTTTGGGTGCCGTAGCCTACCACCACCACGTCGTCGAGGCTTTTGGCATCGTCGCTCAGCTTCACGTTGATAACGCTGGTGCCGGTGAAATTGCGCTCCTGGGTGCTGTAGCCCACAAAGCTGAATATCAGGGTACCGCCCTTTTCGGGCACGGGCAGCGAGAACGAGCCATCGGCCCCGGTGCTGGTGCCTTTGGTGGTGCCTTTCAGCACTACTGTTACGCCCGGCAGGGCTTCGCCCTTGTCAGTCGTAACGCGGCCAGTTAGCTGCCAGTCGTTGATAGAAGTCGGGTGGGTGGCGTGAGCCAGCGCTACCACTGGGGCCATACCCGCTAGCAGCACGGGCAGGCAGCACACTAGCAGTCGGCGGCGGGGCCAAGCGTAATGTTTTTTCATGGAAAAAAGGGTGGGGTTATAAAGACAGAACCGTATAGTGAGTGATGAAAAACTCACTTATTATTGACCAATATTACCTTATTGTTTTCCCAGTACTCTCCTGTAGACTACTGGCTGCAGTTTTTTTTCGCTTTAGCTTACTCGCAGCACAAACCCCGAGGCGGTGCCCGCCGCTCCACCCTGCGAGGCACAAAACAAATACTGAGGTTTTCCTTCACGCATAAGCAGTTGCGGCCGCTCGAGGCGGCCGTAGCGCTTGAGGCCTTTTGGCGCGGGGGGCTGCTGCACGCCGTAGTCGCGCAGGGGCAGGAAGGCGATTTTGGGAAACGCCCACGTCTTACCATCCTTCGAGTCGAGGTAGAGGCCCACTTCCTGGCTGTACACGCCCATATCGCGGGCCAGCAAGTTGAATTTGTCGTGCTGCCGCCACACGAAGGCATCCTCAAACTGGGCATTGTGCCCCTGCTTCGAAAAGTCGATAACCGGATTGGCCGCGTCCTTACTATAAGGCCCTTCCAGCTTCTCCGAAATAGCCAGCCCGTATTTGCGGTTTCCCCTGATTTCCTGGCCTTTGGCAGCATCGTACTCTTCAGTATTCCACGACTTATAGTAGAGCCAGTACTGCCCATTAGGGTGCTTTACGAAGGCCGGGTTGGTGGTGCAGTGGTCGTCCCAGGCACCGGCCGGGCCGGGCAGCAGCAGGGGCTGGTCAGGCCGCGTCCAGGGGCCATTGAGAGTGGGTGCGGTGGCCAAGCCGATGCGCTTGGTATCGGTTTTGCCGTTGGAAGTACCCATGAAGAATAGGCAATATTTTCCATCAACAAACTGGATACTAGGATTGTGACACGTAGTAGCATCCCAGTAGCCCGGCCCCCGCGGAGCCAACACCGTTTCTACGTATTGGTAGGGGCCTTCGGGGTGGTCAGCCACGGCATGGGCTATTTCGGAGCCGTTGAGCCAGCCGCCCATGCCCTTGCTGGCTACCCAGCGCGAGAAAAAGACGTGGACTTTGCCATCGGGGCCGTAAATCGGGCTGTTGCACCACACATAGTAGCCCGGCATTTCCAGGATGCGCCCCACCGGCTTCAGGTGCTTGCCAAACTTGGCAAAGCTGCCGCGCGGGTAGTCAATGAGCCGGGCAGTTTGCACGCCAGCCCAGGCCCGCGCCAGCGGTGCCAGCGCTATACCAGTAAGAAAAGTGCGACGCGAAAAAGTAGCCAAAACGAGAAAACGGGTGAGGTATGAAGTAAGCGCTTACTTGCCATAAATGGCATCCTGTACTGTGCCGGACAGTAGGGCGAACTTTCTAGTTCGTGCCCTGCTAATAATGCGTGTGGTTCACTACAGTGCTCCGCAAATACTCCGCGTCTTTCTTAGCGTCCTTGCCAGAGTGCGTGGCCGTGCGGCTGCCATACACGCACAGCCGGCCTTGGCTGAGGGTAATTACCTCCTCCGCGCCCCGACCAGTGAAGTCGAATAGATGGAAAACCGGGTCGGGAAAGTATAGCTCGCCGGTACCCACGTCATTCAGCCGGAACTTGTACCAGAACAATGCCACGCGGCCATCGCCCAGCCAGTTGCCGCGCACAAAATCGGGGTTGCCGTTTAGCGGGTTGCCGGGCCATTTCTTTAGCAGGTTGCCGGCGTTGTCAAACCAGTAGAGCTGGCTCGATAAATAAGGCTCGCCTATGGCGCGGTTGCCGTAGGTGCGGCCGCCCACTACCACCTGGGGGCCGGGCACGCCGCGCAAAAAGTTGCCCACGGCTAGCTGTTGGCTGTGCTCGGCGGTGTTTTGCCAGATGGTTTTGCCGGTCAGCGCCTCCACTACAAACACGCCGGTTTCGCTGTTGGCGGTGGCGATGTCAAGGCGGCCGTCGCCGTTCATATCGATGAATTTGTAGCTATCTGCGTGGTCATGGTTATCGGGCAGCAGGTCAAAGCGGTTCCAGATTTCCTTGCCCTGGGTGCTGAGCAGCAATGAACCCAGCAGCACCTCGTCGAGGCCATCGCCGTTGAGGTCGATGGGGTAGATATAGTGGCCCAGATTATCCTTTTTGCGGTGCTCGGTGTGCTGCCACAGCAACTTGAGGTCGGCGGTGTAGGCGTTGATGTTCACCGTGCCGCCCATGTCGGTATACGCCACTAGGTCGTTGGGCGCGCCGGGGTGCAGCTTGGCAATGGCCAGCCGGAAATTGTTGTAGGCGTGCGGCAGCGGCTGGGTAGGCCACGGCACTTGGCGGCGGATTTTACCGGTGCGGCCATCGGCCATCACCAGCCACTCCTTGCCTTCGGCAAAGCGCCAGTGCACCACCTCGGCCCGACCGTCGTGGTCAAAATCCCAGAGCACGCCTGGCGCTTCAAACTCGGCGCGCTCCTTGGTGTACTCGGCCGGGGCTTTGTAGCTCCACAGCTCGCGCCCGCTGTTGTCGAACACATGGGCCGAAAAATCGGGCTCCAGCACCATAAAATCGGTTTGCCCGTCGCCAGTCACATCGCCAAATTTCACGGCATTAGATGCTGGGATAGTGTACTGACGCAGCAGCTGCACATCGGCCGGCAGCTGGTAAGGGCGAATGCTCTCCTCCTGCAAACTGGCGTTTTTGCTCAGCACCAGCACGTCCACTGCTGCGCCCGCTTCGATGCGCGTGAGCTTCACGTAGGCCGGGCCGGCGGGCAGGTCAAACGTGCCGCCCACCTGCCAGCCCAGCGGCCCGTGCCCAAAGTCGGTGGCCGTCACCTTATCATTCACCGCCACGCGGAAGCCCATTTTCGGGCTGCCCTGGCTGCGCACGTACAGCGTGTAGCTGCCGGCCTCTGGCACCGCCACACGCACCTGCATGTTGGTTTTGGAGTTCAGCACCAGCGCGGTGTTGTTGAAAATCCAGGGCGCGTGCAGCGTGGCCGCATCGGCAATGACGTTGCCTTTGGGAACGTCCTGGATGAAATCGGAGGCCGGAATAATGACCGTGGCGGGCAGCGGCGCGGGCCGGGCGGCGGGCGTTTGGGCCTGCACCAATAAGCAGCCAAGGCCACTTAGCAGCCCTAGTAAGATGGCTAGTTTTCTCATCAGGTTGGTCGATGAAACTGCCTTAGTTACCCTTTAGATACTTGCGCAGCGCCAGCGCCTTCTGCTGCCGGATGCCCTCGGCCACGGCCTCCGCATTAAGCTTCGCGCCGGCCTCAATGGTGTGCGTGTGGTCGGTAGCATTGAAGTAAGTGGCACGCACGGTGGCCTCGCCGGCGCGGTCGTAGCGGTCGGCTATCAGCTGGTTAAGGTCGATGTAAGTAGCGCCGGCTTGGCGGGCAGCGGCGGCGGCCCACTGGCCGTAGTCGGTAGCGTTGCGCTTCACTTTGCCGCTGGCCCACTCGTTGCGCGGGATGGGCGAGCAGATGATGACCGTGGCACCCTGGGCTTTGGCTTCGGCCACAAATTGGCGCAGGTACCAGCCGTAGCTGTGCACCACTTCCTTTTGCTTGGTGAGGTAGTTGAATACCTCCTGGCTTTCGTCAGAATTGCTTTTGATAGTGCCCCGCGCCCGCGTCGAGTCGGTGAGCGGGCTGCTGTCGTTGTGCCCAAATTGCATCATGACGTAGTCACCGGGGCGGATTTTCATCCGCACTTTATCCCACAAACCTTGGCTGCGAAACGTGCGCGTGCTGGTGCCGCCCCGGGCGTCGTTTTCCACGCGCAGGCGGGTGGTATCGAAGGCGGCGGGCAGGTAGTTGCCCCAGCCCCAGAGGCCGCCGTCGCCGCGGCCCTGGCCATTTTTCACCGTCGAGTCGCCGATGAGGTAGAGGGTGGGGCGCGGCTTGGGGGCCGCCGCGCTGAGCAGCCAGCCGCTCAGCAAAATCAGCGCGGCTAGCAGTGGCCAGGCTTGGCGGCGCAATGAGGAAATAGGCATGTGGGTGGGATGGATGGGGCAATGTAAAAGGAGCCGCAACGAGCAGGCTACTTTGAGGCGGCAAGTACGGCTGGTGCGGTTGCCGGGGCCGTTCCGCACTCTCCTGCCAGCGCCGGCCGCGCCCCACAGTACAGGAGGGTAACTGCGCCCGGCGGCGTGTGCTTGCGTTATTCCTACCCGTTCGCTGCTGCTTATGCGCCTGCTTTTATCCTGCCTGCTACTCGTGCTGGCGTTGCTATCACTTTCCACCACTGCCGCCGCCCAAAAACCAGCGGGCAAGCTGGCACCCAAACCTTTATACCACGACCCGGTGTACGATGGAGCCGCCGACCCGGTCATTATCTGGAACAAAAAGGCCAAGAAATGGTGGATGTTTTATACCAACCGCCGCGCTACCGACACCGCCGCCACGGGCGTAACCTGGGTGCACGGCACGCGCATCGGCATTGCCGAATCAAGCGACGGCGCTACCTGGATTTACCGCGACACGGCCAATATTAACTACCGCCCGCAGCCCGGCTACACCTTCTGGGCTCCCGATGTGGTGGAGGCCAACGGCCAGTACCACATGTTCCTGACCTACGTGCCGGGCGTATTCACCGACTGGCAGCACCCGCGCACCATCGTGCACCTCACCAGTCCCGACTTGCTCAATTGGCAGTACGTGAACACCTTGCCTTTAGCTAACGATAAAGTAATCGACGCCAGCGTACTGCGCCTACCCGATGGCACCTGGCGCTTGTGGTACAACAACGAGCGCGACCATAAGTACACCTACTACGCCGATAGCCCCGACCTCGCGCACTGGACCGACCACGGCCTGGCCCTGGCCGAGCGCGGCGAAGGGCCCAAAGTATTTCGCTGGCAAGGCCAATACTGGCTTATCATGGACCCGTGGAAAGGCCTGGCCGCCTACCACTCCACCGATTTACTCCACTGGATTGCCCAGCCCGAGCGCCTGCTCGAAGCTCCCGGCCAGGGCCGCGATGACCAGGCCATCGGCGGCCACGCTGATGTGGTGGTGAGTGGCGACCGCGCTTATTTATTTTACTTCACGCACCCCGGCCGTACCAAAAGCAACCCCGCTCCCGCCAACAGCATCGCGGCCAAGCGCAGCGTTATCCAAGTGGTGGAATTGCACTACGATAATGGACAACTCACCTGCGACCGTGACCAGCCAACTTACGTGCGATTGAAGGCGCGTTAACCCCACCCCCAGCCCCTCCCCTCCGGGAGAGGGGAGCCTGACGACTGAATTATGTGTACCTGCGTCTGCTCGCGGTCGGCTCCCCTCTCCCGGAGGGGAGGGGCCGGGGGTAGGGTTAACGCGCCTGAGCTTCCTAATTCCCGTCCGGCTTGGTCACGGCGCTGCGGGGACTTTCAAACCAATGCCACTGCGCCAACGCATCGGGGTGCGCGGGGTCAAAAGGCGGAATATCAGTCCGCAGATACTTCACCAAGGCCAGCTTGGCGGTTTTCATGCCTTCGACTACGCAGCGAGCCACTTCATATGCCCCATAGGGGTTGAAGTGCGTGTTATCGGCCAGCGCCTCGGTCTGGCCGGGGTAGGTATTGGCCGGATAGTGTACGAAGGCTTTTTTCGATTCCTCCTCCCCCATCGCCTCGTATAGCGTGGTTGTCAAAGCGTTGAGGTCAATGAGCGGCACGTTTTCCTGCTGCGCCACCTGCCGCACGGCGGCCGGAAAATCGCCCAGGCTATTCTCGATTTTGCCCCCGGCCCCGAAGGAGCGCCGGCTGGTCGAGGTCACCAGTACCGGAATGCCACCTTTCTTGCGCGCTTCGCTGATGTACAGCTTTAGGCGCTCGGTATAAGCCAGAAACGGCCCGTCGTTGGGGCCCTTTTCCTTCTGGTCATTATGCCCAAATTCGATAAACAAGTAGTCGCCCGGCTTCATTACGCTCAGCACCTTTTCGAGCCGGTGCGAGCCCAGAAAACTCGCCAAGCTCAGGCCCGATTCGGCGTGGTTGGCCACCGCCACCCCAGGCTTGAAAAACTGCGGCAGCATCTGGCCCCAGGCCGCCCAAGGCTCGTCATCCTGGTTGACAACAGTTGAATTCCCCGCCAGAAAAATTGTCGTGGCCGCGGGGGCAGGCGCTATTTCCAGCGCCACCAGCGCGGTGGGCTCGCCGTCAAACTCCAGGGTCAGCTTATCGTCCCAATCCAGTTTTTTCAACTCGCGGGGTTTTAGTGAAACCTGCCCTCCGGTGCTGATGCGGCGGTTTTTGACGTTGATAGTCCAGGTTTGGGTGATGAGTTGGCCGGGCTTTGTACTAGTAGTTTGCAGCAACAGCCGCCGCGATTCGGCCTTGATGAAGTTGCGCGACTCACCTTTTAAATCGCCCAGCGTTACGGTCACGTTATAATTTCCTTCCGGCACGTTGGCCGAAAAATAAAACGGCTGCCGACTGGTTATGAAGTCGCCCGTCAGCGCGTTTTTACCGCCCCGGTCTACACCCGTCACGGTAGTACCAAAGTCGAAGCCGTAGCCAGTTTCGGCCGAATATCCTGCCGTAGGCAGCACTTGTTGGTAGCCAGCCGCCGCCTTACCCGGCCCAAAATCAAACTTCCAGCTCGGTTTACTAGGTTGTGCCCCGGCTCTATGAGCTCCGCTGAGTAGCAGTAGCCATAGCAACGCCGGGCTCCTTTTAGCAATGGTTTCCATACGTTAGCGCGTAGCGGGCCGCAAGTACTTATTCAGCGCCAGCTTCTTATCGGCCCGAATGCCATCAACTACCGACGCCGCATTGAGCTGCGCGCCGGCCGGGTTGGTATGCGTGTGGTCGCCAGGAAAAAACTTCTTGGTTTCCTCGGGGCCGAGCTGCTCGTATTTGCGGGCCGTAATGTCGTTTAGGTTGATAAATTCTACGCCTTCCTGCTGGGCTACTTCGGCGGCCCACTTGCCAAAATCCTGGTCGGCGCGCTGCACTTTGCCGTCCTTCCACTCGTTGCGCGGAATCATGGAGCACACCACGGGCGTGGCGCCTTTGGCTTTGGCTTCCTGAATGAATTTGCGCAGGTACCAGCCGTAGGTATTCACGGTTTCGGGGTGGCCGTCGGGCCACACGAGGCTCTTGGTTTCGGGGCCGGTGCCGCGCAGCACGCCCCGGCGCCCAGCCTTGGTGGTGTCGGGCGGGCTGCCTTCGTTGTGGCCAAATTGCATGATTACATAGTCACCAGGCTTGATGGCGGCGATGGTTTTAGCCCAGCGCCCTTCCGTGATGAAGGTGCGCGTGCTACGCCCAGCCATCGCATTATTAATGATGTGCAGCCGTGTCGTATCGAAAAAAACGGGCAGGGCCTGCCCCCAACCCAGCTGGCCCGCGCCGGTGTTGCGCACCGTCGAGTCGCCGATGAGGTAAAGGGTGGGAACGGGCTTAGGCTTGGCAAGGAAGGCGCTGAAACACAGCAGCGCGCCGAACGCCAGCAACAGGCGGAGCTTAGACATAGCAGAATGTTTACCTAACGACAACTGTCATTGCGAGCGTAGCGAAGCAATTGCACCGGAGCGGTAGTGCTCCCCAGGTGCGATTGCTTCGCTACGCTCGCAATGACAATCGTTTTTGTGACTTGACTACTCCGCTGCTACCGCCCGCACGGGCACTTCTTTTACCTGCGCGGCAGCCGGTTTTTCTGACCCCAGGTAATTGCCATAGCCCACCACCACCGTCGAGAGCACTACGGCCAGGATACCCAGCTGTACGGTGCGCATCGTCAGCTTATTGGCCCCGCGCCACTCGTGCAGCAGCAAGCCCCACATCGAGCTAAAGGCAATAATGAAGGCCATGTGCAGTGTCCAGCCCGAGAAGCGATACGCGCCCATCTGGCTGTCGCCCATGCCGTAGAAGAAGAACTGAAAATACCAGGTAGTGCCCGCCAACGCGCAGAAAATGACGTTGCGCAGCGCCGGCATCGTAGGGTTGAGGTAGTCGGTGTACGTTTTATTCTTAACGTTCAAGTAGATGCACCACAGCGCGTTGGTGGTAAGGCCACCGGCCAGGATAATTACCAGAATGGCGTTGTTCACAAACAATGGGTTGGTGCCATTGGCGGCGGCTAGCTTGGCAATGGGCTGCCCGGCCGTGAGCCCAAAAGAGAAGCAGGCGCTCATAATACCTGAGAACACCGCTACCATCAAGCCTTTGCGCAAGTCAAATTCCGCAACGGAGGCTTTCTTTTGCTCCGTAGTCAAGGTTTTTTCTTTCAGCAAGCCGGCCCGGCCGCAAATGAGAATGCCCAGCACGCACACGCCCAGCCCCAGCATAATAAATCGGCCTGACGACGACGCGACCAACTCGCCCATTTTGCCCTCGTAGATTGGTGGCACCAGCGTGCCAAACACTGCGCACAATCCCAGCGTGACCGCCATGCCCAGACTTAGACCTAAATAGCGCATTGCCAGGCCAAACGTGAGGCCGCCCGTGCCCCACAAAATACCCCAGAAATAAGCCCAGGCTATAGTGGAGGAAGGGGCTTGGTGCAGCACATCGAGCAGATGGGGTACCGTAAGATAGCCCAGCACCCACGGGGCCACCAACCACGACACCAGGCCGCCCACCAGCCAGTAACTTTCCCAGGACCAGCCTTTTACTTTCTTGTAAGGCAAATAAAAACTGCCGGAAGCAAAGCCCCCAAGTGCGTGCAGAATAACGCCCCAGATAACGGCCATAAGCGTGGGTGGGAATAAGATTTGAGTAAACGTAACCTAGGCAAAGCTGCGGCCCATTAAGGCCGTAACTCTCCTGCTCCCTCCTGACAGCCAGCCACGGCCGCCGAAGTGTTTTTTTGCACTGATTTTTTTGCGCACAGGCAGGAGAGTACAGGAGGTTTTAGGCCGCCGGGCCGGGGACTTTTGTGCGCAAACTACACGAGGTCTGGTTATCCACGGCCGTTTACCCCGAACCCTCTATGAATCCCACACTCACTTTTCAGCACGTCAGCTATTTATGGGATGAAGCCAAAGCCGCCGAACTGGCCGGCGACGAAGTGGCTCTGTTTCTGTACCGCTCCAATCTGCTCGGGGCCGACCTGCGCCTGACCAACTACGCGGGGGGCAATACCTCGTGCAAAATCACGGCTACCGACCCAGTGAGCGGCCAGCCGGCCGAGGTGATGTGGGTCAAAGGCTCGGGCGGCGACATTGGCACGCTCACCAAAGCCGGCTGCGCCAACCTGTATGTAGAAAAGCTGCACCAGCTCAAGAACCGCTACCGAGGCCTCGAATTTGAGGACGAAATGGTGGGCTTGTTCGAGTACTGCCTCTTCGACCCCAAGTGCGCCACGCCCTCGATTGATACGCCGCTGCACGGCTTGCTGCCCTTCAAGCACATCGACCACCTGCACCCCGATGCCCTGATTGCCATCGCTGCCAGTAAGGACGGCGAGCGCATCATGCACGAGATATGGGGCGACACCATGGGCTGGCTGCCCTGGCAGAAGCCGGGCTTTGACCTGGGGTTGCAGCTGGAGAAAATAGTGGCCGACAACCCCGGCCTGCGCGGCGTAATTCTGGGCGGGCACGGCTTGTTCACCTGGGGCAACACCAGCTACGAGTCGTACCTGAACACGCTGGAGGTGATTGAGATGGCGGCCACCTACTTGGAAGCTAACTACGGCAAGAACAAGCCCGTTTTCGGGGGCGTGAAATTAACCAACGGCCCCGAGGCCGCTGAGCGCCGCCGCCTGGCTGCCGCGGTAATGCCCGTGCTGCGTGGCCTGGCCAGCAGCCAGCGCCGCATGCTGGGCCACTACACCGACGATGCCCGCGTGCTCGAATTCGTCAACTCGAACGACCTGGCCCGCCTGGCCCAGAAAGGCACGAGCTGCCCCGACCACTTTTTGCGCACCAAAATCCGCCCCCTCGTGCTCGACCCCGAGACGATGCAGGGCGACGCGGCCAGCGTCAAAACCTACCTGGAAGCCCAGTTCGAGGCTTATCGCCAGGACTACGTGGCTTACTACGAGCGCAGCAAGCACGCCAACTCGCCGGCCGTGCGCGACGCCAACCCCGTGATTATCCTGTGGCCCGGCGTAGGCATGTTCTCCTTTTCCAAAGACAAGCAGACCGCCCGCGTAGCCGCCGAATTTTACACCAACGCCATCAACGTGATGAAGGGGGCGGAGGCCGTATCGGAGTACCAGGGCCTGGCCGAGCAGGAAGCCTTCAACATTGAGTACTGGCTGCTGGAGGAGGCCAAGCTCCAGCGCATGCCCAAGCCCAAGAGCCTGTCGGGCAAAATCGCCTACGTGACCGGCGGCACCGGCGGCATCGGCCTGGCCATCTGCGAAGTGCTGCTGCAACACGGGGCCTGCGTCGTGGCCGCCGACCGCGACCGCTTGCCCGAAACGCAGGAAACGCTGCGCCAGCAGTTCGGCAAAGACGTGGCCCTGACGGCGGCCATCAACGTGCTCGACGCCGATACCATTGCCGAGTCGCTGCGCCAGACGGTGCTGCAATTTGGCGGCGTCGATATCGTGGTCAACTGCGCGGGGCTGAGCATCAGCAAGCCCCTGGCCGACACCACGCAGGCCGACTGGGACATCCTCAACGACGTGCTGGTGAAAGGCCAGTTTCTGGTCAGCCAGCAGGCGGTGGCCATTCAGCGCCAGCAGGGCCTGGGCGGCGATATCGTCAACATCGCCAGCAAGAACGGCCTGGTGGCCGGCCCCAACAACGTGGCCTACGGCACGGCCAAAGCGGCCCAGATGCACATGAGCCGCCTGCTGGCGGCCGAGCTGGGGGCCGATAAAATCCGCGTCAACACCGTCAACCCCGATGCCGTGCTGCGCGGCTCCAAAATCTGGGAGGGGGCCTGGGCCGCCGGCCGGGCCAAGGCCTACGGCATCACGGTCGAGGAGCTGCCCCAGCACTACGCCAAGCGCACGCTGCTGGGCGAGGAGCTGCTCGCCGAGGACATTGCCAAGGCCGTGCTCGTCTTCGTGGATGGCTCCCTGAGCAAATCCACGGGCAACGTGCTCAACGTGGACGGCGGCGTGGCCATGGCCTTCGTGCGCTAGCGCTACGCCCCTCATCTTAAGTTACCGCCGTGAACGTCAGGCCGAGCGCACTCGGCCTGACGTTTTGTGTTTTTGGCCACTGGGTTTATAGACCTATAATTTGCCCAGAACGAGGTGCTGGTTGAGGGCACCGCCTACGTCGTCATCCGCGAAACCGACCTGGTAGAACTGGTCAATAAAATCCTGCAGACGAGCTTCCTTCTGGAAAAGCAGCGGGTGAAGGTAAATAACCCATTTTACACCATTCGCCGCGGGTCGCTGTAAAACGGCCTGTCATTGCTTCGCTTTGCTCGCCATGACAACCTATTTCCCTGCTTACAGGAGAGTTCAGAACAGTTTGGGGAAGACACGCGGAGTAATTTGCTAGTCTCTTTCATCCGGCTTTCCCCCCACCCTTTTGCCCATGCTCTCCGAAAACCACCTGCACGACCTGAACCAGCCGCTGCTGGCCGAGCACCACCTGCAATTTGACTACCTGGCCGATTTGCTGGCCCGCCGCGGGCAGGACGCCCACCAGGTAGTTTTGCAGCTGGTCGAGTTTCAGGTGGCCATTCCCAGCTGGGCGCTGGGCACGGGCGGCACGCGCTTCGGGCGCTTCCCGGCCGGCGGCGAGCCGCGCTCGCTGGAGGAGAAAATCACGGACGTGGGCGTGCTGAATCAGCTCAACGGCTCGTCCAATTCCATTTCGCTGCACATTCCCTGGGATATTCCCCAGGACATTGCCGGCCTGCACCAGCTGCTGAAGGAACAGGGCTTGTCGATTGACTCGATGAACTCCAATACCTTCCAGGACCAGCAGCAGCAGGCCCAAACCTACAAATTCGGCTCGCTGAGTGCCACCGACCGCGCCGTGCGCGCGCAGGCCATTGCCCACAACATCGACTGCATTCGCTACGGCACCCAGGTGGGGGCCAAGGTGCACACGGTGTGGCTGGCCGATGGCTCCAACTTCCCGGGCCAGAGCCACTTGCGCAGCGCCTACCTGCGCACCCAGGAAAGCCTGGCCGCCATTTACGAAGCCCTGCCTTCGGACTGGACCATGCTGATTGAGTACAAGCCCTACGAGCCCAATTTCTACTCCATGGTTATCCCCGACTGGGGCACCTCCTACTCGCTCTGCCAGAGCCTGGGCCAGCAGGCGCAGGTGCTCGTGGACCTGGGCCACCACCTGCCCAACACCAACATCGAGCAGATTGTGGGCCGCCTGCGCCAGCTCGGTCGCCTCGGGGGCTTCCACTTCAACGGCTCGGGCTACGGCGACGACGACCTGACCACGGGCAGCGCCAAGCCCTTTCAGCTTTTCCTCATTTTCAATGAGCTGGTCGATGCCAACCAGGACACGAGCCTGGCCGCCGCCAGCGTGGCCTACATGATTGACGCCAGCCACAACACCAAGGACCCGCTCGAAGACCTGCTGCAATCGGTGGATAACATCCTGGGGGCCTACGCCAAAGCCCTGCTCGTGGACCGCGCTGCCCTGCAAGAAGCCCAAGCGGCCAACGACGTAGTGCGGGCCGAGGAACTCCTGCGCGACGCCTTCCTCATCGATGTGCGCCCGCTCGTGGCCGAGGCCTACCGCCAGAGCGGCGGGGCCCTGCGCCCGGTGGCCGCCTACCGCGCCGCCAACGTGCGGCAGCAGCTTATCGCCCAACGCGGCAAATTCAGCTTGTCAACGGGCCTCTAGAATATGGCAACGAAGAAATCTGTATACGCCGTTTTTGATATTGGCAAAACCAATAAGAAGCTGATTCTCTTCGATGAGGAGCGCCAGATTATTGACGAAATGCTGCACGTCTGCACCGACGTGCTCGACGACGACGGCTTTCCCTGCGACCACCTGCCGCGCCTGACGCAGTGGATGCAGGACCACTGGCACCGCCTGCGCCACCACCCCCACTAC
>JBPBQK010000022.1:0-2027 GCA_050954845.1 Janthinobacterium lividum | reverse complement strand
CAGTTTACCATGCGTACGCCGCGGTAAATCAGGCCCTTGCGGTACAAGTCCACGAACACGCGCAGCACGGCCTCGGTCAGCTTGGGCTCCATCGTGAAGCGCGTGCGGCTCCAGTCGCAGCTAGCCCCTAGCTGCTTCAATTGCTCCAGAATGATGCCGCCGTACTTCTCCTTCCAGGCCCAGGCGTGGGTCAGGAAATCTTCGCGGCTCAAGTCTTTCTTGTTGATACCCTGCTCCTTGAGCATGGCCACTACCTTGGCCTCGGTGGCGATACTGGCGTGGTCGGTGCCGGGCACCCAGCAGGCTTCCTTGCCCTGCATCCGGGCGCGGCGCACGAGCACGTCCTGGATGGTATTGTTGAGCATGTGGCCCATGTGCAGCACGCCCGTCACGTTGGGCGGCGGAATGACCACGGTGTAGGGCTGCTTGCGGGGGTTGGGTTTGGCTTGGAAAAAGCCCTGCTCCTGCCAGCGCTGGTACCATTTGGCTTCAACGTCGGCGGGCGAATAAGTTTTGGCAATCACAGATTCAAACGGATTTAACGGATTTCGCGGATACGCCTGCTGCGCAGGCTGGCTAATTGGCCGCGTGGCGAGCGAAATCGGATTGATTAATAGCAGGCAAAAGTACGGCGGGCGAGGTTGGGGTAGTTAAGGTGGTCGGCAATGGCGTAATTTTCGGCTCTGAGCAGTGCTTTACTTTTCAAAAATTATGCGTGAGCTTATTGGCTTTGGCTATTGGCGCAGTCTGTATGCATCCAGCTTGCCTGACCCGGCTTGGTTTGTCGATGCGTCGTGGGCCATGGATGAGCGCCAGCGAGTAGCCGCTTATTTGCGTCAAGGGCGTTCATTCGTCAGTTGGATGGGTTTCAGCTGGTGCCGTTTTCGGTGCGGTATTTCTCAGGGTGCAATGGGAGCCGGCGACTTGACCGATGGCACTTACTGTTGGCCCGAAGGATTAATCCACTACATTCTAAAGCACAACCTACGCCTACCAACCGAGTTGGTGCAGCATATTCTGGCTCAACCTACTTTTCCCATCGAGCAAGCACGACAAGTTTTGCCAGCGTGTGAAGTAAACCTGAACTGGTGGTGTACCCAGAAAGGATGGGACGCAGCAGCAAAAAGCTTCCTGAGTGAAACAGACCAAGAAGTAAAAGATTTCATCCGACGATACGACCAGAACAAGCTCTCTTTCGAGGACTACACGGAAGACGGGCTAAGAGCAATCATGCAGCTAGCCCAAGAATTAAAGCATCATCCAACAGCTTAATGCCCCTCACCTTCCCCTCACCCACCGCCGCGCGCGACGACCTCGACGGCCTGCTGCTGCTCGGCGGCCAGCCCACCGTCGAAAACCTGGTGGCGGCGTATGCGCAGGGCATTTTTCCGTGGCCGGTGCCGGGGTGGCCGTTAGCCTGGTTTTGCCCGCCGCGCCGGGGCATTTTGCGGCTGGCTAGCCTGCACGTGGGCCGCAGCCTGGCGCGGGCGCAGCGGCAGTCGCCGTGGCGCATCAGCTTCGACACCGCGTTTGGACCGGTGATGCGGGCGTGCCAGGCCCAGCCGCGCCCCGGCCAGGACGGCACCTGGATAACGCCGCAGCTGGTGCGCGGCTACGAGGCGCTGCACGCCGCCGGCCACGCCCACAGCGTGGAGGTGTGGGCGGGCGACGAGCTGGTGGGCGGCCTCTACGGCGTGGCCGTGCTAGGGGTATTTGCGGGCGAAAGTATGTTTCACCACCGGCCCAATGCCTCGAAGCTGGCCGTGCTGGCGCTGGCTGGGCACCTGCGGGAGCGCGGGGCTGGCTGGTTCGATATTCAGCAGCTGACGCCGCACATGGCGGCGCTGGGCGCGGAGGAAGTATCGCGCGACGAGTTTCTGGCGCAGCTGGCGGCCGAGCAGGATGCCAGCCGATGGCTCTTCTAACTTCAGCTACTTATAAAACGTCCGTCATGCTGAGCTTGTCGAAGTATCTCTGCCGCATTGTTAGATTACTAATCCAACGGCGCGAGCAAGATGCTTCGGCAG
>JBPBQK010000021.1:0-3512 GCA_050954845.1 Janthinobacterium lividum | reverse complement strand
CTGGCCAACGCGGAAGTCTACTGCCTGCCGGTGGGCTACCAGGCCCTGGGCCTGGCCGGCTTCGCGGGCCTGAATCTGACCATTGCCTGGTGGGAGGTGTGGGTGGCCTCGCCCGATGGGCTGACGCTGCTGAGCGAAACGCGCCGCTTCGTGCGCGCGCGCCGGCCGGCCCCGCGTCGGCGCTACTTCCTCTACCAGACCTCGCTCGGGGGCATGGCCACCTACGCAGCCCTGGGCGAGGCCCAGCAGGACGTGGAGCTAACCGGCGAGGAGGCGACCCTGACGCTGCCGCCCGACTACGACCCGCAGCAGGGCGACACGCTGGTGCAGCAGCGCCAGCTGCGGCCCGTGGTGAAGGTGGCCGCGGGCGTGCGCACCCAGGCCCAGCTGCTCACCAGCCAGGATTTGCTTTTGTCGCGCCGGGTGCTGCTGCTGCGCGGCAGCCGCTGGGTGCCCGGCTTCCTCAAGGCCAAGACCGTGACCCTGTTCGACGAGAGCAAGCTGGTGCAGGTGCAGGAGTTCGAGTTCACCCAGACCACCGAAACGCTTTACACCCCCGACCTATGATTGGCCTCAAAGTAGCCGCCGGCTGGCTGGAGCTGGCCAGCGGCAGCCTCTCGCTGGAGGTGAGCAGCCCGTACTTCTCGACCGACACCATCCCCGGCACCATCAGCTACCCGTTCGGCGTGGCCATGTCGCCGGGCAACGGGCAGCGCCTGAACTTCCCCCACGTGCGCGCGGACCAGGGCGAGACCATCGCCCCCGAGCCGGTAGGGCTTTACCTCGACGGCCTGCTGCGCTGGGTGGGCCGCCTGGTGTACCTGAGCTGCGACGAGGAAAAGCAGGTGTATGAGTACAACTTCGTGGCCGACGCGGCTGACCTGGCCACGCGCATTGCCGGCGTATCGCTGCCGGCACTGGACCTGGGCGAAACCCTGCTGGAGCTACGCCCCGACGCGGCCCTGTATGCCCTGCCGCCCGTGCGCAACACCCTGTTCTACGACGAGGATAAGGTGACCAATTACGGCCAGATAATCAACTACTACGTGCTGGGTGGCTACCCGCTCAGCCAGGGCGGCAAGCACTCGCCCGTAGTGCCGTTCCTGCGCCTGGTGCCCCTGCTCACGCGCGTATTTGCGGCCCTGGACTACGAGCTGACGGGCGACTGGCTCGATTTGCCCGAGGTGCGGCAGGTTATTATCTACTCCGACCGCGCGGCCGAAGACGCCCAGGGCAACGTGCTGATTTCGTTTGCCCTGAACCGGCACGTGCCCGACCTGCCGGTGGCCGATTTTCTGCTGGCCCTGCAGAAGTTCTTCGGCCTGGGCTTCGATTTCCACCCCATCCGCCGGCAGGTACGGGTGCGCGCGCTGCGCGACGTGCTGGCCGACCAGGGCTACGTGGCCCGCACCGGCGGGCTGGGCCGCACCACGGCCGTGACCAGCGACGGCTACACGCTCACAATGGGTCTGGAGGAAGAGGACGAGCTGAATAAAACGCTCGACACCGGCTGGGCTAAGCTAGTGGTGGGCAACGGCCAGGAGGAAATCAGCACCGCGGCCGGCACGCTCCACGTGGTGCGCGAGGCCGACCCGTTCAGCCAGGGCCGCGAGTGGCTGGTACCGGCCGTGGAGGTAAAGGGGGCGAGCCCGGCCTTCGACCAGGGCGACGACTCGCGCTGCGGCCTGCGCCTGCTCTTTGACCGGGGTATGCAGCTCGACAACGTGCTGCAGCCCTACCCGCTGGCCACCTGGGACCTGGTCGACTACTGGGACCGTGCCGTGGGCCAGAGCACCCTGCACTGGGAGGGGTCTTGGGGCCTCTACGCCACCTGGCACGCCACGTGGCTCGACTTCCTGAGCCGGGCCACCACGAAGGAGCGCACCATGCAGTTCGGCATCCGCGATTTGCTCACGCTTGATGCGGCCCGCAAGGAACTGGTCGAGGGTAAGAAGTACCTCTGGGAGAAAGTCTCGCTGAGCTTGAGCACCACCGGCCGACCGCTGGAGTCGGCCGACTACACCTACCGCTACTGCCGCTTATGAGCCAATTTATTAGACAATGGTATCGCAGCTGGCGCTGGCGAAATCGAAAGCGAGCGCTAGCCAAGCGGCAGCAGGCTGAACGACTAGGAGCGTGGCTACTTAGCCAGCCAGGCCCGTTGCCCTATTCTCCCTCTAATACAGTGCTACTGCTAGCCATTCTGGCTCGGCAGCGCAAAGACCTTAAGAAACAGGCAAATCGCCTACGACATTAATAATGACCGCTAACCCAACATTAGTGAGCGAGTTGGAGGTAGCCCAAAAGTGGCTCGACATTACCATCACGCGCTTTATAGAGAACATGCGCAAGCTGCGCATCCAGGATACGGGCGCGCTCATGGCCAGCTTTCAGAAGCAAGTCGTAGGCTCGGCTGAGGGCCGCCTGCAGCTGCGCCTGAGCTACGCCCTCTACGGCAAGTTTGTCGACATGGGCGTGGGCCGGGGCATGGGCGCGGGTGTTACCAAAAAAGACGACGGCTACGACCGCATTCGCAAAAACCGAGGCCAGTTGCGCCGCTATGCGCGCAAAAAGCGCAACTGGTACGCCAGCGAGATGGGCTACCAAACCAAACGCCTGAGCGAGCTCATGCTGGAGCTATACGGCCAGGTCCTAATTACCACCGCCACCGACGTGGCCGGCGAAACTACTATTAACTTTTAAGCTAAGGAGCTATGTTTTTGCAGCCTACTAATCCAAACAAGTACGATAGTGTTCAGCAGCTTGCGACTAAAGTAGCAATCCTGCGAGGGAGATTGAACCTGATGCGGATGGACCATCCGGACCGCGCCGCCCTGGTGACGGAATTTGCCACTTTGCAGGGTCAGCTTACGCTGCTCAGGGAAGGTGTGCAGCACTTTGGGACGCTTGGTTTTACCTTCTAATCCGCGCTGACGATGGCAGATAATAAAGAAACGCGGGAGGTTGAGATAATCCTCAATGCCCAGCAGGCCAACGCCAGCATCAAAGACATGGCGGCTGGCGTGGCCCTGATGAACAACCAACTGGCTAAAATGAGCCAGGACGACCCGCGTCGGGAGCAACTGAAGAAGGATTTTCAGGAGCTAAAAGCGCGCGTGGCGGAGGCTCGGGCCGAAGTCAACGGCTATACTAAGTCGGAGGAGGAGCTTCGCCAGGCAGCCGAAAAGCTAGCCCAGACGAACGCGGAAACCATCCAGCAGGGCCAGAAACAGACCGCCTCGTACCGTGAGATGAAGGACGCGGCTGGCATCCTGGAAAAGCAACTCGAAGAATTGTCGGGCGATGACCCTGGCCGCGAGCAGCTTATCGAGGACTACCAGGAGCTGAAGGCGCGGATGGCGGAAGCCAAGACCGAAATGAACGACGTCGTGAAGTCGGAGCACGAGCTGCGGCTGGAGGCGATGCAGTTGGCCGAGGCCAACCGCCAGCTCGTGGCCAGTGGCCAGCAGGCCGGCGCGTCGATGAACGACCTGAAGGCGGCTGCCAGCGTG
>JBPBQK010000020.1:0-7681 GCA_050954845.1 Janthinobacterium lividum | reverse complement strand
GTGGCGGCGGATTTCATCTTCCGTCACCATGGCCTGCTTGCGAAGTAATTCCAGCCCGTCGCCTTGCAAAATCACCGGGCGGGGGTGTAATTCGTCGGCTTTGGCTTGCACGAGCGCCTGCCAGTCGGCTGGGTTTTCGGTGGTGCGCTGCGCTACCGTTTCGCCCGTGTCGGCGGCCAGCAGCGTGTCATTGGTGCCAATCAGGCGCACCGGCTGGCGGGGGTTGAACTCCACTAGCTCCACGCCTAGCTCATCGGGCTGGGTGGCATCGACCGCGTAGCGCTTTACGTGCACCACAATTACGCCACTGACCTCACCAGTGCTGAGTGGCTGGGTCCAGTTTTGCTCGGTGACATAGCCGACTTGCTTCACAGTGGTGCCGCCTAGGCTGATATCTGGCAGCAGAATGCGAATGTGTTGACGCGGAGCGATTAGGTGCATGGCAGCAGAAATTAAAAACCGTGTAAGAGGGCATCCAGTGTGCCAGTAGTGCGCGGTAAAGCCGCGCCGGGGGTGGGCGTGGGCTCCCACAGCGCGAGCAATTCGGTCGTAGCGGGATAGGCCGAATTGTCAGCCAGTTGGGCGGGCGTGAACGTGGTCTGCCAGAGGGAGACTGGCCCGAGCTCCACGTCAAAGAAGCCCTGGCTTTCGCCGCTGCTGGCCAGCAGGTGCAGCAGGGTACTCCCGCCCAGGCTCGATTCGTTGACGTTTTGAATCACCACCCGCTGCCACTGCCCCAGTGCAAAGCCACTCGCTGCGGCAGTGGCTTTCTGCACGCCATCGACGTAGAGCTGCGCCGCGTAACTCTCTGTCGAGAGCACGTAAGCGTTGGCCACGTAGCGCGTATCAAAGAGGTAATAAAACACGTCGACGGCCGGGCTGCGCACCTTGAGCCAAACGCAACAGGCCCAGTTTTCAACGTCCGAGCCGGCGAGCTGGATAGTGGCAAACTGATTGACTGAGCGGGTGGCGTTGAAGCGCAGCCCAGCCACGGGCGGGCCGGGCAGGCGGGCCCCAGAGAGGGCGGCCAATAACGCTTGGTGGTGAGCGAAGAAGGACATGCTAAAGCGGATTAATCACCACCTGAATCACGTCCTGAAAGACGAAAAGCGAGTAGTTGAATTTCTTGCCCGCCACGTAGCTGCCTATCACCTGGTAAGGCAAGCTGCCGGCCGGGCTGAGTAGCTGCGGCTGGGTAGCGCCAGCGCCCACCCCGAAGCGGGCTCCCTTGCCCGGCACTGCGCCGGCCGGGTCTACCGTGATGGTGCCGCTGGCGGCGGTGCCGTAATCGACCGGCGACTCGGCCGTGAGCGTGACGGTAGTGGTGCCGGCCAGGGCTACGCGGTTGAGCTGCGCGGCACGAGCCTGGGCATCGGTGTAGCCCGCGGCCCCGGTGCCGGCCGGCTGGTTGTCGATGTAGGTGACGTTTTGCGCGCCCGATGGCGCAACAAATGATTGGCAGTTGATGAGCGTGACATTGTTGCAGCTGGCCGGAATGCTACAAGCCTGACAGCCGAACATCTGGTTGTAAGAGCCGCCCTCTATCTGGTTGGCACTGCCTTCGAATACGGCGTTGTACAGGCCAGCTACGACGTGGTTATCCTCGCCGCCTACCAACAAGCCCTGCACACCGCCCGCAATGCTGCTGCCGTTGCCGCGCAGGCCGATAAGAATGTTGCCATCCGCATCCCCTTGCAGGTAGGCATTGGTGTCTACGATTGGCTCCCACGTGCCCGCCGCCACATCTACACTCACCGCCTGCACTACCCCATTGCCATCCAGCACCCAGCCCGTGGAGGCAAACGCCGTAGCCGAGAGCCCGAACACGCACACCGTGGTGTTGGTGGGGTCGCCGTTCCAAAGGCCGGTGATGACGTAGAACGTGCCGGCTTGCGGCTGCGGGTCGGGGGGCTGGTTTTGGAGGTACTGCTGGGCGATAGGTAGCTCCAGCGCCACCGGGGCGCTGCCGCCCGCCCCGCCAAACGGGAATAAATCCGCCGCCAGAATCACCTCTTGCCCCGTCGTAGGCCGGTACAAGTGCACGCTCACCACATCGGCCGGGGCGGTGCCCGCTGGCAGCGTAATGAGTAGTTCGCCCGTGGCCGAGTCGTACACGGTTGTCACGTTCACCAGCAGCTCGTGCGTGGTGCCGCTGGCCGTGGTGATAGCAAAGCCCAGCGCCTCAACTTGCGCAGTCGTGAGGTTTTTCGGCGCTTCGTACGTGAGGATGCCCGTGGCAGCGTCCGTCGAGATGAGGGCCGCCGTTTCGCTACCAAGTAACCCCTGGGCGCGCAGGTAGGCCGCCAACTCCTCAGCAGTACCCCGATAGCTTTTGTAGCCGCCGGGCACCGGGCCTAGCGGCACATCCCAAACCAGGTAGCCCCCCGCCAGCTGCGTGATGGGCGTGGTCAGGCTGGGCAGCTGGTTAATGCGCTTGAGTAGAGGCGTTGGCATACCCAAAGCTCCGACCTGCGTCCACCCACCTACCAGCGTGGGCGGGGAAACGCGGGGAAAGCGCCTACTCCCAGCTCAGCAAGCTGCCATCGTCCGTACCCAGCGCGTAGGGCACGTACTGGCCGGGCGCGTAGGCATAGAGCGAATCGACGATGAGCACCTTGCCTTCGAAATCGTAGGGGTCCGGGGCCAGGGCGCTGAGCCCGTTCTGCACCAAACTCACCTCCGTTTTGGCGTGCTTGGTGTGCCAGACCGTGCTGCACACGCAAAAGCGGTGCGCCCGCACTCCGCTGGGCTCATAGGGTAAATCCAGCGTATCAAGCAGTAGGACGGGTGCCGTGCCCTTGTGCATGAGCGTGCCAGTTAGTAAACGACTGGGCCCGTCGCGCAGGGCCAAGCCATCGTAGATATTGGCCTCGAACAACGGGGCCGCATCCAGGTCAATGGCGCGCCGCCAGCTGGTGCTGAGCGTACCGTCGGCCAGCCCCACAGCTTTGGCGAACGCATGTAGGTTGCCCCCGTACAGGCCAGCCGGCAACGGTACATCGGCGTGGAACACATCGAGCGCGTCCGTTGGCCGGATACTACCGCCGGCCGCATCGGCGCGAAAATTATCCTCGCCTTCCCAGGTGGCGTTTTGCGGCGTAAGCTGCACGCCGACTTCGCTCAGGTAAAGCTTGCCTAGTGCGCGATTGGTGGCTGTGAGCTCCGTGAAATAGTCGGCCCAGTTGCCAGCAAAGAATATCGCGCCAGTTACCCCCAGCCCCATATCCTGCCGGGCCACAAACAGCCGATAGGTGCCCGTGCCGAAATCGTAACGTAGCGTTTCCCCCGTTTTAAAGACCTGCAAGCCCGGTACGCTCAGCACCGGTGCGCTATCCAGCAGGCCCGTATCGGCCGCGTACCAACTGTAAAGCCGCAATTCCGCTGCCACTGCCCCGGTCGGCAACTCGGGCAGCGGAATGCTTACCACACTGTCCTTGGCTGTGTCGCTGTCAGCCAGCTCAAAAATGGCTTGCTGCACGCCAGCGGCCTGCCCGTCCACCACCAGCTCATAGGACAGCACGCAGGTTTGGGCGTTGGTGGGCGCTACCACCTGCTTACCATCGCCGTCCAGATAATATTCCTCCGGCACCAGGCGGCCGGTCAACGTCAGCGCCGCGGGCACCGCCTCATGGCCGGGGGCCAGCGGCAGCGCGGGGCCCTGCAAATACTGGCTTGGCGTCAGGGTGGCGTAGCTGCTGGAGCGCGGCCAGCGCGTAGTGTAGTCAGTGCCCTTTTCACCAAGCTGGCCGAATACCAGCGGGAAAACCACGCCGAACAGCGGCCGCCAGCCGCTGGCGGGCAGCAGTTGGCGTTGGTCATCGAGCCAAGCGTTCTCATCCGAAAACACCTGGCCGGCCGGGTACGCATTTTTCAGGTAGCCTACATCGGTCTGGCCGGTAAGTGACTTCCACCCCGCCCGTATCTGCATAGCCTGGCTACGATTGTCCCAGTGCAGCAACCCCCGCGTGGGCGGCAGCACGTTGGCAGTCGGGGCCGGCGCGCTCACGGCGGGCAGCGGGGTGCCGGCGGGCAGGTACGCCCGCCCTTCGGCCTCCTCGGCTGCTTCCAGAATGTTGCGAATCTCCCAGGCCCCTGCGCGCTGCACCAACGTGCCGCCCGCGGCCTGGGCCACGGCCTCAATCGTAGCGCGCTGGGTGAGGGGCGCTTTTTTCTCTTCGTCGTAGTAGCCCGTGCGGTTGGAGGTGGCCGCCTGCTCAGGTGCCTCGTCGTCGGCCATGGCCTCGTCGCGCCGATTCGTGTAGATGCGCACGGGCAGGCTCACATCGCAGCGCGAAAGGCAGTGCAGCAGCGTGTTGAGCCAGGGCCGGTGCCCAAGCAGGCGCTGTCCTTCGTGGCCGGTCATATTCAGGTCCTTTAGGCCCGACAAGCCGTCGGTCGCCGTGAGGTGCACGGGCTGCAAGCCCGGCAGCAGCGGCGCATCGTAGGTGCTGGCCTCCACGAAGCCCCGGAAATACAGCTGATTATCGTAGTACCAATCGGCGCGGCAATAGCGGTCGCTGGTAATAATTTCCTCGAATGTCTCGGTGGTGACTTTTAGGTTCAGGTCGGCCGAGGTAGCCACCACCGGGCCGATGTCGCCCTGCCCGCCAATGCTGCTGCTGAGCCCGTCCGAATTCAGCACCACTGGGTCGTCCTGGCCGATAATGGGCTCTACGGCGCCAGTGTAGCCGGCAGTCCACAGCTCCAGGCGGCAGGGCACGTCCGCCGCGTCGCTGTACTCGAACAGCCAGCGCTTACCATAGCGGTCTTTTAGCTCATAGCTAACCGTAATCGTTGCGCCTAGTGGGTCGGTAACCAGCACGGTGTAGGTGGCGGCCGGTAGACTATCGAAGTGGCCCGTCTGGTTGGTGGTCACCACCCCGCCAGAGTCGCTGAGCTGGTAGGTGAGCGGCTGGTGGTCGGCGCGCATCTCGACCACCAGCCCACCGTTTTGCTCGGCCGGCGTGTCGGGGTGAAACACAATCAGGTTGTCGAGCGCCAGGGTGCTGGCGTCGGTCAGCAGCTGGTCGGTGTAGTACACGCCCCCCACGCCATCCGAGTACACGCGCCGCCAGTTGGAGTTGGTGCCGTACAGGTAGCCATCCACCAGCTGGCCGTAGGGTAGCTGATAGAGGCTGGGTACTTTTGGGCCATACGTCAGCGCTACGATGTCCTGGTTGTTGTAGCGCCACTGGAAGCCCACGCTTTGCACCGCAGTCATCACTTCTTGCAGGCCCACCCCCCGCGGGTAGCCCTGGCCGGCAGTGACAGTCAGCAGTTGGCTTTGGGCGTTACCCAGCTGGTCGAGTACCGTAGCCTCGTAGTTGCCCTCCTTCAGGTTGTAGAAGCGCACCGGGAACAGCTCACTTACCGAGGGTACGGCCGTATTTAAGTAGCCCGTTGCTGCACCACTGAGGCCGCGCAACGTCAGTAGATAGGGCGGCAGCCCATACTGGCCAGTGATATCAACGCAGGCGTCGGCTGCGCCGGCGCTACTGGTGTAAGCGGGCAGCAGGCCGAGCTTTACTCGTACATCGCTGGTGACGGCGCCCAGGGCGCGCGCCGTGTAGACGCTGCCCTTGCCGTTGTAGCGCACCACCAACTCTTTGCCCGGTCGCACGGCGAAGCGGTCCACTACGGTATCCTTGGCCAGTTCAGCCGGGTCGTTGAGTTGGCTGTCGACCTGGGTACGGTAGGGCGTGCGGGTATCGGAGTCCCAGTATACCAGCTGCGCGTAGAATGGCGCGCCGCTGAGGGCGTTTGGGAAAATCTTACGCCGCAGTTGAATCAAAGCCATGCCCGAAGTTCCGGCCGGGCTTGGGCGGGGTGCCGGCAGCGGCGGGGAAACGCGGGGAAAGCCCTAGCCAGCAACCTTCGAACGATAGTCCTTTTGCTGGCCAAAGGCTATAAAATCTTTACCACGCAGATGAAATTCAGCCAGCACCTTGACAGTTGTTTGGTTGCTGTTCTGGCCGTAATTGCTCGCCTTGGGTGTACTAGCTGAAGCACCGCTGGCCGTGCTCGCTGCGCCACCACCGACAGCACCCAGTGCCGCGGATGCCCCAATCAAGCCGACACCAGCCGCAATTTCAAGCACGCCCTTGGCGGCGCCAAAACCGGTTGCCACATCGGCAATACCTAGCGCAATCAGGAATGCGCCATACTTCGCCCCGATGCTAGCTAAGGCGGCTAGAATTGCCTTGCCGCCAGCTTCTAACACATTGCCACCATTGGCCACCGACTCGCCAATGGCTGAGCCGAGGGCCTCAAAGCCGGCTTGCAGCCCCGAGGTCACAATACGGGAGCTTTCGGAGGCGATAGTGTAATTCCGCACATCTTCGGCTGCCATCCTGACGGCGGGGCTCAAAGGATTAAACCCATTGGCCAGCAGGCTCTGCAATGCGGCGCGGGCGGCATCTACTTTGGCCGCCGCGGTATCAAAGCCAGCGAAAGCCGCGCTTGTGTTGCTGCCAAACGCCTTGGTGAGGTCGCTGATGTTACGCAGGTCTTTTCCATACTGAACCAAAGGCGCTCCGAGCCCGGTGACATCGATGCCCTTCACGGCAGATAGCAACCCGTCCTGAATGCTACCCACAATCGAGCCGTCAATAATCGGCTTAATTTCCAGATGCAGCGGCAGTTCAATTGGCTTTTTTGCGTACTCACCCAGCAGCCGGGCCACGTCCTGCGGCAGAGTGTCGCCAATGGTCTGCGGAATCAGCGATTTCACGCTGACCGGCTTGAGGTTAAGCTGACCACTACCAGCTTGCAGCTTGGCCAGCGCGATGCCGGTGTTGTAGAGGTCTACGGCAAAGCCCTGAAACGCTTTCGAGCTAGTGCTCACGCCGTCAGCAACCAACGTTTTCAGACCCTTGGCCAGCGTATCCGAGCGCCGCTCCAGCACGGCCATCTGGCTGGGGGTATCGCCCAACAGGTTGTCGAGCGCCGTGAGTCGGCTAAGCTCCAGGCGCAGCTTGGTGATGGCATCCGTCGCCTTTTTACCGGCCTTGTCGGTGCCTTCGAGGGCGGCAATCTGCTTTTGCAGGCTGATAATCTCGGTGTTATCAACCTTGATGGCCTTAACGGTCGTTTCCTTATCACGCTGCTCCTGCACTTCTTTGAGGCGCGCTTTCAGCGTTTCCAGAATGCGCACCTGACTGGTGAGTGCCTCATTGGCCCCCGCGTAGTTGGCCAGCGGGAACGGCGTGCCCAGCTTGGCCAGATTAGCAGCCAGGCCGGGGAAGGTGGCGGCCAGCGCATCGAACTGCACGGCCGCTATGCCAGCGGCCCCGCCCAGCTCGGCCACCAGCTGCTTCTGCTTTTCCAGGGCCGTGGCCGACGTGGCCAGCTCTTGACGGAAGTCGATTAGAAACTGGGTGCCCAGGTCCTCGGCTTTTGCCCCGCGAAAGGTGCCTTTGCTGTTGAGCTCGTCCCGGTATTCGACGAGCTGGTTATACTGCTCATTTAGCTCGCTGAGCTTTTCCACCTGGGTGGGCAGGCTCTGAAGTGCGATGGCCTTTTCCAGCCCCTGGTTAGCGGTGATAAACTCGCGCGCTTTCGTGGTGGCCAGGCCCAGGTAGTTGCCGTAGTCGTCGAGGCCTTGGCCGGCCGCCGGCATGATGGCCGTCACCTTCTCCACAATCGCTTTTAGCTCAGCCTGCTCGTTGGCCGTAAGCGTGGT
>JBPBQK010000019.1:0-11339 GCA_050954845.1 Janthinobacterium lividum | reverse complement strand
AAAGAGGGGGAGCCGACTGCTAGCAAACGTGAATTTTTTAAAGAGCTTCCAGCTATGCTGGAAGCTCTTTTTGTTCTCGTAAAACTCGTCCGGCTCCCCCTCTTTTTTGGAGAGGGGGTCGGGGGGTGAGGTTCCCCCGGCCAGCCGCGCTACCTTGCCACCCATGAGCGACGTCCCCAACCTCAGCACCCCGCACGAGCACATTTACACCACCGACGTGCGGACTTGGGACGAAGCCAAAACCTACGCTCGCGAAAACCGCAAAGCTCCTACGCCAGCCGAAGCCCACCTCTGGCAGCAGTTGCGAGCCGACCGCCTAGGTGCTAAATTTCGCAGACAGCACGCCATCGATTTTTTTATTGTCGATTTTGTCTGCCTCAGTCACAAACTTATTATTGAAGTTGACGGTGATATTCACCAAGATAGCAGCCAAGCCGAATATGACCAAGGCCGCACCCATGTACTAAAGGAATTAGGTTTTCACGAACTTCGTTTCCCCAATGAACAAGTGCTGCACCAAATGCCTCAGGTTTTGGCCACCATTCAGCAGCATTTAGCTCACTTCCCTAGTCAAATTGCCCAGGGAACAGCATCGTCCGGCTCCCCCTCTTTTTTGGAGAGGGGGCTGGGGGGTGAGGTTCCCCCGCCTGCCATGCCCGCACTCACCACCGCCCCCGCTCTCACCGCCGCCCGCCAAGCGCTCAAGCGCTACTACGGCTACGATAATTTTCGCCCCATGCAGGGCGACATTATCCAAAGCATCCTGAGTGGCCAGGACACGGTAGTGCTCATGCCCACCGGCGGCGGCAAGTCGGTGTGCTTCCAGATTCCGGCCGTGGTGAGCGAAGGCGTGTGCGTGGTCGTGTCGCCCCTCATCGCCTTGATGAAGGACCAGGTTGAAGCTCTGAAAGCCAACGGTATTGTGGCGGCCTATATCAATAGCAGCGTAAGCCAGAGCGAGTCCACTGACATCACGCGGGCCGCCTTGAGCGGGCATTTGAAGCTGCTCTACGTGAGTCCTGAGAAGATGCTGAGCGAAGGCTTCTTGCAGTTCCTGACGCGGGTCAACGTCAGTATGTTTGCCATCGATGAAGCGCACTGTATTTCGAGCTGGGGCCACGATTTTCGGCCCGAATACACACAGCTCGGCGTGTTGCGGCAGCACTTTCCGAGCACGCCCATCATCGCCCTCACGGCCACGGCCGACCGCCTCACGCAGCGTGATATTAAAACCCAGCTCAACCTGCACGAGCCCAAGGTTTTCCTCTCCAGCTTCGACCGGCCCAATATCAACCTCGTCGTGCGCCCCGGCCAGGACCGCCTCGGCCAAATCCTCGATTTCATAACCCGCCATCCCAACGATGCGGGTATCATCTACTGCCTCTCGCGCAAAACCTGCGAAGCCGTAGCCCAAAAGCTTCAGCAAAAAGGTATAAAAGCCGGCTACTACCACGCCGGCATGACGCCCAACCAGCGCGCCGACGCCCAGGAAAAATTCCTGCAAGACGATTTGCAGGTGATTGTGGCGACTATTGCTTTCGGCATGGGCATCGACAAGAGTAACGTGCGCTGGGTGATGCACTACAACCTGCCCAAAAACATCGAGGGCTACTATCAGGAAATCGGCCGTGCCGGCCGCGACGGTACCGATGCCACCGCGCTGCTTTTCTACAGTTTCGCCGACGTGATGTCGATGCGCGAAATGGTGACCAAAGATGTGCCCGCCCGCCAGGCTCAGCTCAACACCGCCAAGCTGGAGCGCATGCAGCAATTTGCGGAAGCCGCCAGTTGCCGCCGCCGCATCCTGCTGCATTATTTCTCCGAAGACCTAGGCCACGACTGCGGCAACTGCGACATCTGCCGCAATCCGCCCACCACCTTCGATGGCACGCTGCTGGCCCAGAAAGCCCTTTCGGCCAGCGCCCGCACCCAGCAGCGCGTAGCCATCAATTTATTGATTGATATCCTGCGCGGTATGCGCAACCAAGCCGTATTGCAACACGGCTACGACCAAGTCAAAACCTATGGCGCCGGCCAGGATTTGCCCTATCTCGACTGGTACAGCTACGTGCACCAGATGCTCAACGATGGCCTGTTTTACATTGCCTACGAAGAAGGGTATTCGCTGAAAATCACCGAGCGCGGCCAGCAGGTATTAAAAGGCCAGTTGCCGGTTTCGCTCAAGAAGTTCCAGCCCGCCGAGAAGGCTGACAAAACCACTCGCGCTAGCAAAAAAGCCGCTGCCGAAGCTGCGGCGGCCGGCGCCGGCACCCCCGAAGCCCGCCTCTTCGAGCGCCTGCGCCAGCTCCGCAAGCAGATTGCCGACGAGCAGGGCGTGCCGCCCTACGTGGTATTCACCGACACCACGCTGCAAGAAATGGCCCGCGAGCAGCCCACCAGCCGCGTGGCTATGCTCTCGGTATCGGGCGTGGGCATGAAGAAGTTTGAGACTTACGGTGAGGTGTTTATCGAAGCCATCCTACAGCACGGCACCCCCCGCGCCGTGCCCGCCGAAGACGACACGCCCGGCGTGCCGCCGTTCTCCGACGACTTTGCGCCCGCGCCCCGCTCCAGCACCCAGAAAGCCGCCGACCGCGACCTCAACGATACTGAGGAGCAGACCTTTAAGCTGCATCGCCAAGGCCTTAACATCGAGCAGATTGCGCAGCAGCGTGGCCTGGCCGTGGGCACTATGCGCCAGCACCTGGAGCGCGCTTACAGCAAAGGCCGCGACCTGCGCCTCGAAGAGTTTCTAAGCGATTCTGACCTAGCGGCCATTGCTGCCGCCCGCGCCCAACTCGGTGCTGAGGCTGGCCTGCGCGACCTTTTCGACCACTTGCGCGAGAAGTACGATTATTTTCAACTGCGGCTGGCGAGCATCCAGGCGCAACGGGGGCGGTAGGAATAAGGCTAAGGGACAGGCTGTTGGTTAGGCCTGCTCACTACGGCTGCTGCCCGAAATCCAATGTAATGAGCAGGCTTAGTGTAAGTTCCACGAGCTTTAATGCGGCAGTCGGCCAGCGTATCAAGGTAGCTGCCACCCTTTGTAAGGCCTTTTTCCTGTACAAGTTCAGCAGCGTTACCTAGCATCTGATAAAGACCATAGTAATTTACTGGCCTTTGATAGACGTAGCCAGGAGTGGGGGTACGTATGAAATAAGGGGCTTTTTGAGCGTAATTGATAATATTGAGCGTGGGGTTAGTTTTGTTGTAGGCAATAATGTCGGCTCGGATTTCTGCTTCTGATTTAGTGCTGCCCGACCGTTGTTGCAGATAAGTAGCTGCCTCTGGTACCACCTGTACAGGCAGTACAGCGCAGGTTGTCCCGAAAGGCAGGTTGCTTTGCACTGCGGCAGCAGTTTCCCATTCACTTTCCGTGGGCAGCCGATAGCGGCAGCGCACATAGGCTGGGTTGAGCGTGTCAGACGGGGCAATGTGCTGTTTTTGATTGAGCAGTGCAGTTACCACCTGACTACGCCATTTGCAAAAGGCTTGCGCCTGCTCATAGCTTATTCCTACCACCGGATAATAATTGTAAAAGCCGCTGGTGTAGTAGTCTGCCACAGGTTGAGCAGTAGTAGTAGGAGTAAGCGTGATAGCGGACACACCATTTTTCAATTGATGCCATTCGTATTGTCGCCATTCTTGGTTCGAGATTTCAGCTTCGTCAATCCAGATAGTAGCATTAGCAATCCATACAGTGCCAGCAGGATAGGGCCTTTTCATTTCAGCTGCTGGTCCGTGTACAACAGGCAAGCTGAATGTATCACGACAGGCTTTATACTCGAAATGGATGACCCGGTAGTCTGCCCAGCCAGCGTAAACAATTGGCAGGCTGTCACCCACTAAACGTTGGCCTGTGGTGGCGCTATAAAGTCCCGGCTGATAGCTGGAAGGGGTGTTAGCAAGGTTGTAAACAGTACAGCCGCCAAGCAGTGCGCTACCAGCTAAAAAGTATACGATAGACTTTTTCAAGGGTATGCTCGCTTAAGGTCGGCTCGAGTGTAAGTTCCAGTGCAATATTGCGCTAATCTCTAGGTTCTATGCTGCGTAAACCGCTGCTCCTGCTCGCCGCCCTGTTCATCGCCGCCTTCGCGGCCTTGATGCTCACCAAAACGCTGCCCTACTATACCTTCGAAAAGGGTATCAACTTCCTCACCACCAAGAGCGACGAAACCAACGACAACCCGTGGTTTCGGCTGGGGTTTTATGTGCACATTACCACTAGCCTCGTGGTGCTGGTGCTGGGGTTGTTGCAATGGTTGCCACTCGTGGCCCGGCGTGGCCCGCACCTGCACCGGTGGCTGGGCTATGGCTACGTAGTGGGCATTCTGGCGCTGGCCGCGCCGTCGGGCCTCGTGCTGGCGCGCTTTGCCAATGGCGGGCTGGCGGCGCAGGTGGGCTTCTCGCTGCAATGCGTGGTGTGGTGGCTCGCCACGTGGGCAGCCTACCGGGCGGCCCGGCAGCGGCAGTGGCCCCGGCACGTCGACTGGCTGGTGCGCTCCTACGCCGTGACGCTGGCCGCGCTAGCCCTGCGCGGCGAGAGCTTTATCATGTATTACGCCTTCGGTACCAAGCCGATAGAAACGTACCTCACCGTGACGTGGCTCTCTTGGGTGGGCAACTTAATCGTGTCCGAAGTGCTGCTGGAAATGGGGCTGGGGCGGTACTTTTTGCGGGAGATGATAGGGAAGCTGCGCCGTAACTTGGGCGCATGAAAAAGCTGATTGGATGGCTCGCGCTGCTGGCAGCCGGCACCGCTTGCCAACACCAGACGCCACCCACCGCCCGGGCGCTAGTGCCCATGCCGGCCGTAGCATCGGTAGCCGTACTCCCTACCGCCGCACCCGCACCCGCACCCGCTGATACGCTCACCGCGCCTATGCGGGCCTTGCTGGGCGGCTACGACCTGGCAGGCCTGTGGAGCGGCTGGAACCCCGAGCAGCAAACTGCCCGCGATACCAGTAATGCCGTGCTCGATGGCTTCTTCGGCCCCGACCACTACCGTATTTCCTTCATTTTCACGCAGGTGCGCCGCGATAGTGCCGACCCCGCAGTATTTCATGTGAGTGGCAAGAGCCGCTACAAGCGGCAGGTTACGCCGTTTGCCGGCTTACTGAAAGTGCAGCAGCTGGCCGATTTAGACCGCCGCTACCTAGACCTGGCCCCCACCGACTCGCTGACGAAGGGCTATACTGCCCGCGCCAGCTTTCTCTTTCAGGAAGACCCCGCCGTACCTGGCACGGGCAAGTTTGAGGGCACGGGCATTCTCGACTTTTATGTAAGTCCTGATGCAGAAACACCCGTCGGTTACGCGCAGGTGATGGGTGGCGAAGATGGCCCGGCCCGGGGGCAAGGCTTGTTGTTCAGGGGCCATTGGGTGGGTACCAAAACTAAGCAGCGCAAGGAAGTGCTGCTGGCCCGTAGCATATTCAGTATTGCCCCCGATGTGCTAAAAGACTTTGCGCTTGGGGAGCGCGATGCGACTATCAACCCCAAGTACGCCAAGCTGGGTTGGGGTAATTATTGGGAAAACGAGGAGTGGTGGGCTGCCTCGCCTAAACTTAGTTTGTAGAGGCTGGCGCATCCTTACCCCGGCTACCAACGTAGCTACCAGACTACTAGCTATCCGTTTGCTTTGTCACTCCCTTTCTTTATGAAAAAGCTTCTTGCCGTAGTCGCCCTGGCCAGCGCGGTAGCTGCCTGCCAGCAGGCGGGCCACCCAGATGGTAGCAGCCGTAGTAGCCCGGCCGCCGGCCCGCCGGTGGTGGCCGTGAGCCAGAAAACCGCTAGCCCTACCGCCGCACCCACTGCCGCCCCGGCCGATGCGGAATCAGCCGATTTCCTGCGCCGCTACGACCTGGCCGACCTGCTGCAAAATAAAGAAGGGCAGCCCGAAGGCCAGGTAGAGGCAATGAACGGGTTTTACGGCCCCGACCACTATCGCCTCGAAGTAGCGCTGCTGCGCATGGAGCGCGACCCGCAGCACCCCAACCACTACCTGGTGCAAGGCAAAGACCGGTATAAAGGCGTGATTACGCCGTTGGCTGGCTCACTGACCCTGACGCAAGTTCGAGTGCGGCAGCAAACCGTGATTGATGAAAATGGCAAACCAGAGGTAACGAAGGCTTACGCAGTGTCGGGCACCTACGAACTGCGTGAAGACCCGACTACCCACGGCGCGGGGGTATTTCGGGGCCGCGTCGCGGTAGATATGATGCTCTACGAAGGGCGGCCGGTTGGCGAAAGTCTATCCGACAGCCTGTCGAAAGGCGGCATGACGACCTTCGATGGCACTTGGACCAGCCTATCTACCGGCCAGCGCAAGCCTGCCACTTGGGTAGCCAATCTATTCAACTACCAGGGGCCGCAGATAGCCAGTGATTTCTTCATCGGTGAGCGTGACCCGAGCATCAACCCAAAATACGCAAAGCTTGGCTGGAATAAGTTTTGGGAAAACGATGAGTGGTGGACCGACTCGCCCGGCACGCTGGCCAGCAGCAAGTAGCATTTTGCATTTAACACAAAAACAGCTGCTCCGATGAGGGCAGCTGTTTTTGTGTTAAAGCTAAATGCTAGCGCTATAGTCCCGGAATCACATTCAGCAAGCTCTTGCCCTTGGTCGCCACCGCTTCGCGAAACTGGTCTTTAATCACGTTCTTAATGATTTCGCTAGTGTCGCGCTCGCCGCGAGCCATCGCTTTGGTAAACTCGATGGCCTGCGTAGTACTCACCTTGCCGGGCATGGCGGGCTCGTTTTTGTCCACGTAGCAGTTCACTACGGCCGGGCCGTCGTGGGCCAGCGCCTCGCGGATAACGCGGTCGGCGTCCTTGGTTTCGCGAATGGTGAAGCCCGCCGCGCCACAGGCCTCTGCATACTTAGCGAAGTCAATATCCTCCAAGTCAACGCCAAACTCGGGGTTGCCTTCCATCACAATCTGCTCCCATTTTATCTGGCCCAACGCTTGGTTATTGAAGATGAATACCTTGATGGGCATCTTGTAGCGCACGGCCGTGGCCAGCTCGCCCATCAGCATCGTGAAGCCGCCATCGCCCACCAGTGCCACCACTTGCCGGCCGGGGTGTGCCACCGACGCCGCGATGGCGTAGGGCAACCCCGCGCCCATCGTGGCCAGCAGGCCCGAGGTCGAAAACAGCATGTTGTCCTGCATCTGAATGTAGCGGGCGGCCCAGGTTGTGTTGTTGCCGCAGTCGCAGGTTACGATGGCGTCACTATTGAGCAACGGGCTGAGGATGTGCGGAATAACCTGCGGCTTCATCGGCAAGGCTTCCTGCGTGCCGCGCTCGGCCAGTACCTCCTGCCAGGTCTTTACATTCTTCTGAGCTTCCTCCAAGAACGAGCGGTCGTCTTTGCGCGTGAGCAGCGGCAACAGGGCTTGCAGCACAGTTTTGCTATCGCCGAGCAAACCCACTTCCACCGGCGTGCGCAGGCCGATGTGGGTGGCGTCGAGGTCAATTTGTACCGTGCGCGCCTGGCCAGGCTTGGGGTAAAACTCGAGGTAGGGAAAGTGCGTGCCCACCAAAATAAGCGTGTCGCAGTCCTCCATTGCGTCTTGCGAAGCTGAGGTGCCCAGCAGCCCCAGGCCGCCTGTGGTATAGGGCGAGTCGTCGGGTAGTACGGCTTTGCCCAAGAGAGCCTTGGCTACCGGTGCGCCCAGCAGTTCAGCCAGTTGCGTTAGTTCGGCGCGGGCGTCGAGGGCACCCCGGCCAGCCAGGATAGCCACTTTTTTGCCGGCATTAATAACGTCGGCAGCCTTTTGCAATTGGGCTTGGGCGGGCGCCACTTCGTAACTCACTTGCACTGGCTTAGTGTGGCCTTCCACGTTTTGGGCCGATACTTTGTCGTCGCTGGTGGTCCAGTCTTGCAGGTCTTTCGGGAAGGAAATATGCGCCACCGTGCGCTGGCCCAGCGCCGTGCGAATGGCCTGGTCCGTAATGGTTTGCACGTGCTCGGGACCCATCACGCGCTCGTTGCAGGCGGCCACGTCCTCGTAGAGTTTTACCAAATCCACGTCCTGCTGCCAGTAGGTACCGCTGAGGTCGTGCGCCGCGCTGCCCGTGATGGCCAGCACCGGCTGCCCGTCATATTTGGCATCATAAAGGCCGTTGAGCAAATGAATGCCGCCGGGGCCGCCCGTGGCCAGGCACACGCCCAGCTTACCCGTGAATTTGGCGTAGGCCGCCGCCATGAAAGCGGCCGATTCTTCGTGGCGCACCAGCACCAGGTTTATTTTCTCTTTGTGGGTGCGCAGCGATTCATAAATGCCGTTGATACCATCGCCTGGCAGGCTGAAAATGGTATCCACGCCCCAGTCCAGTAAACGTTCGACCAGTAGGTCGGCTCCGGTTTTAGCCATTTTGTAGAAGAAAAATAAGGTTACATTTCGTCATGCTGAGCGTAGCGGAGCGGAGTCGAAGCATCTTGGCCGCTTCGTTGCTGACGCTAGAAGTTAGTTTACCAACCAAGATGCTTCGACTACGCTCCGCTTCGCTCAGCATGACGAAACGTGATTTTTTGAATTCTTAAGAAGTTGCTTTTTCTACGTGCATAGGCATTCTTTGGGTAAAAACGCACATTTTTTTTCGCGGCCCAACAAATTTGCCCCAAGCTCGTTGGCAAGTCTAATGGAATTAGTAACTTGCGCCCTGTGTTGCTGAAATAGTGTGCGCCGCCGGCCCGTCGCGTTGGGCATTTTCTACCCTTGCCTTCCTATTTACCATGATTAATACCAACCTAAAATTCTGGCGCCGCGAGCTGGGCTTGACACAGGCGCAACTAGCTGATAAACTAAGCATCAAGCGCTCATTAGTAGGCGCTTACGAGGAAGGCCGTGCCGAGCCGCGCCTGGCTACGCTCGTCAACATGGCCCGCCTGTTCAACATCCCGCTCGACTCGCTGGCCACCACCGACTTCACCAAAAAGAAGTACGCCAAAACCGCCGCCGCCCTGCGTGAAGCTGGCCCCTTGGTCGAGCCTTCCGACGAAAAACCATTGCGCGTGCTGGCCTTCACCGTCGGGCCCGACGAAAAAGAAAATATCGAGCTAGTACCTCTTAAAGCTGCCGCCGGCTACCTCAATGGCTACGCCGACCGCGAGTTTATCGAGGAGCTGCCGCGCTTCCGGTTGCCCATGCTGCCCGGCACCGGCACCTACCGCGCCTTCGAGATTTCCGGCGATTCGATGCTGCCCCTCACCAGCGGTACCACCATCGTTGGCCGCTACGTCGACGATTGGGCCGCCATCAAAGACGGCACGCCCTGCATCGTGGTGAGCCAGAAGGATGGTATCGTCTTCAAGCGCATCTATAACAAGCTGAAACAGAATGCTCTATTTGGCCTGCACTCTGATAACCCCATGTTCTCGCCCTACGATGTGAAGGCCGAGGACGTGCTGGAAATTTGGGAAGCGAAGAGCTACATCAGCAGCACGTTCCCCATCGGCGGTGTGACGTTGGAAAACCTCGCCAGCATGGTGTTGGATTTGACCCAGCAGGTGAAGACGATGCAGTTGCAGCGGGCGTAACACCCCACCCCCGGCCCCTCCCCTCCGGGAGAGGGGAGCCGACTGTGAGCTTCTTAAAGATTGATATTAACTAAAAAGAGCCTTCAGCAATGCGCTAAAGGCTCTTTTTGTGTTGAAATTGTTTGGCTCCCCTCTCCCGGAGGGGAGGGGCCGGGGGTGGGGTCACCCACCTCGGCGAGCCCGCCTACTTCAACTGCATCTCCTCAATGATGCTCTTAATCTTCGCCTCCGCCTTCTTGTGCGTCGTTTCATAATCGGCAATCGAAGCCAGCGGCTCTTTCACGCTGAAATAAAACTTAATCTTGGGCTCGGTGCCGCTGGGGCGAGCCGAGATTTTGTCGCCGGCTTCGGTGATGAATTGCAGCACGTTGGAGCTTTCCACGCCGGTGCTGGCCACCACGCCCGTGCGTAGGTGCGTGATTTTGCCGTTGTCATAGTCGCGGACTTCTACTACCGGTGAGCCGGCCAGGGTGGTAGGCGGGTTTTTGCGGAGCTCGACCATCATCTCTTTGATTTCCTCAGCGCCGCGCTGGCCCTTCTTAGTCAGCGAGATAAGGTCTTCGACGTAGAGGCCATACTCGGCGTACATCTGCTGCATTTCCTCGTAGAGGGTGCGGCCCTGGTCTTTGGCCACTGCCGCCATTTCGGCCACCAGCGCGCAGGCCGATATGGCGTCTTTGTCGCGCACGAAGTCGCCGATGAGGAAGCCATAGCTTTCCTCGCCACCGCAGATATATTGCTCCTGGCCCGCTAGCTCGCGGATGAGGCCGGCGATGTACTTGAAGCCCGTGAGCGTGCGGTAATACTTCACGCCATAGTGGTGCGCAATGTCGCCGAGGATTTCGCTCGTTACTATCGTGTAGACAATGAAGTCGTTAGGCTGCGCCTTGTGGGCTTTGGCACGGGCCGACAGGATGTAGTGCGTGAGCAGCGCGGCGGTTTGGTTGCCGTTGAGCAGCACCCATTCGCCCGCGCCATTTTTCACGCCTACGCCCACGCGGTCGGCGTCGGGGTCGGTAGCTAGCACGATGTCCGCGTTTTGCGCTTTGGCCTGGTCGAGGGCCAGCTGCATGGCCGACTTTTCCTCGGGGTTGGGCGACTGCACGGTGGGGAAGTTGCCATCAGGCGTGGCCTGGGCCTCTACCACACTCACGTTGGTGAAGCCGAAAGCGGCCAAACTGGGCGGCACCAGCTTGATGCCCGAGCCGTGGATGGGCGTGTACACGATGCCCAAGTCGTGCTGCTGCAGGATTGCGGCGGGGTTGATGCTCAGTTTTTTAAGCTCGGTCAAGTAGGCATCATCCAGCGCTTGGCCGATGCTATGAATGCGGCTTGGGTCGCCCTGGAATTTCACTTCATCGGGGCTGGTAATCTTGTTGACCTCCACGATAATATTCTGGTCGTGGGGCGCAATTACCTGCGAGCCGTCGTTCCAGTACACCTTGAATCCGTTGTATTCCTTGGGGTTATGTGAGGCCGTGATAACGCAGCCGCTCTGGCAGCCGAGGTGCCGGATGGCAAACGACAGCTCGGGCGTGGGGCGCAGGCTTTCAAAGAGATAGGTCGTGATGCCGTTGCCCGAAAAAATATTGGCTACCGTTTCGGCAAACAGCCGCGAGTTGTTGCGCGAGTCGTGGGCGATGGCGACCTTGATTTCCTGGTCGGGGAAGCTCTGCTTCAGGTAGTTGCTGAGGCCCTGGGTGGCCATGCCCAGCGTGTAGCGGTTCATGCGGTTCGAGCCCGCGCCCATGATGCCGCGCAGGCCGCCGGTGCCAAATTCGAGGCTGCGGTAGAA
>JBPBQK010000018.1:0-21751 GCA_050954845.1 Janthinobacterium lividum | reverse complement strand
CAGACTCCGACCTGGGGTGGCACAGGCGGCAGCCACTCGCTGGCGCAAATCGTCCGAATAAGCTTTCATGCTCCTAAAATAACCCGTACACTGACTTTGAAACCGCTATAATAGTAAGATAGCAGTATTCTGGCGCGTCACTTCCGCTACTCCTCACCCAGTTTGTGACGCGGGGTTTTGCGTGGGTATCCCAGACTGCTTCTTGCTAAGTTTCACCTCTATCCTGCTAGCCTTATGCTTTTTCGGTACACCTGTTTCCGCCTGCTGGTTTTGAGCTTAGGCTTTTTTCTTCCTGCGCTCGCTTGGGCGCAAGGCTCTCCAAACTGGAATTGGGTGCAGCAAGGCCCCAGTGCGGTGGCTAGTGGGGGCCGTGGCATTGTGGTGGCACCAAGTGGCAACGTTTTCGTAACTGGTTACTTTACGCACACGCTCACGCTGGGGGCTACCACGCTCACCACCGATTCAACCGATGCTTTCGTGGCCAAGTACACGGCTGGGGGCCAGGTGCTATGGGCCCAGAAATTTGGTAGCTCTGGCCAGGGGGTAGGGTGCCAAGTAGTTGCCGACGCCAATGACAATTGCTACGTAGCGGGCATGTTTCGCGGCCAGGCTCAAGTAGCTGGAAGCCTGCTGCAAAGCCAAAGTGATGGGGACGAATTTATCGTGAAATATTCGGCGCAAGGCACTCCCCTCTGGGGACAACGCTACAGCGACTTAGCACCGTTTTTCTACGATTATCTATTTAAAACGCGGTATTTTCCGCTTGCTTCCCAGAATATGCACCTCGCGCTTGATGCGCAAGGAAATTTGTATACTGCCGGTTGGTTTCGCAACACTGTCACGCGAGGCACGGCTACTTTCACGGCCCAGGGCACTAATACCGATGTACTGGTAGTCAAGTATAATGCGCAAGGACAAGTATAATGGGCGCAGCAAGGCGGCGGCACCGGCCGTGACTATGCCACCGATATTGCCGTCGATGCCGCAGGTAGTGTGTACATCGTTGGGGGCTACAACGCCGCCGCTACGTTTGGCAGCATCGTGTTTCCTTCCGCTAGTAGCTCCGTAGTGAATAACTATAACACGTATATCCTCAAGTACAGTGCGCAGGGGCAACCACTCTGGGGCCAGGCCACAGTACCGGCCTCTTTTCAAGATTATGCCTTATTGAATTCGGTGGGGGTAGATGCCAGCGGCAATGTGTACGTGCTAGGCGACTTTGGGCCCAATCTGACCTTGGGAACCATAACACTTAGCTTGCCCCAAGCCAGTTCTGCACACGTATTTCTGGCTAAGTACAACCCGCAGGGCACCGTCCTTTGGGCTAAAATGGCGGGTAGTCTTCCGCCCAATACCGTATTGGTCTCCAATGGCTATGACCTGGCCGTGCAAGCTGATGGTACCGCCACCATTACCGGCACCTACAGCCAAAGCATAACGTTTGACCAGCTGACGCTGGGCACACCCGGCGGCTCCAACCAAACCTACGTGGCCCGCTATTCGCCGCAGGGCGCAGTAGTGTGGGCCGGGCGGGCAGGCACCATCACGGCTACGCCCGCCGGCAATACCAACATCGGCTATAGCGTGAGCCTCGATGCCCAAGGGGCTGCCTACATCACGGGTGACTTCGGTGGGCAGGCTGATTTTGGCCCTTTCATGCTCACAAATAGTACAGCCATGCTGGCTAATCTATTCGTGGCCAAAATTGGGGCGACAGCTTTAGCAAGCCGACCAGCAGAGTCTGCTTCTACCCTAACGGTGTATCCGACGCCAGCCATTGGGGCCAGTGTAACCATCAGCTTTGCGCAAGCCACCCCAGAAACCACCGATTTGCGCGTCGTAAACGCTGTTGGGCAGCTAGTGCGGCAGCAGACGCTAGCCCCCGGCACCAGCCAATATACGCTGCCCACCTCTGGACTACGAGCAGGTCTATATCGGGTGCAGGCCCTAGGCGCAACCAGCCGCCAAGCCGGCACCTTAGTGATTCCATAAAGCGTCGTTATTGCATAGAAACCGCTGTTTAAGGTGGTCAACTCGTGCGACCTTTTCAATTTCCTGAGCAATCAATTCACCGTTTTGGGAAAAAGCGCCTAAATCAGCGCCGCTAATCCAACGTCAGTTTCTTACTCGGCCGCTTAGCTCAGCTCAGGCGCGCCCGCTCCCGGATTTCCTCAAACGTGCTTTCCTGCGTCATTTTACCCCACTCGTACACCGTTATCAATTCGTCCTCAGCTTCCTCAAAACCTGCATCACCCGAGGTGAGCGTCCGGTAGCCGTCGGCCGTTTTTACCAGTTTGAGGCGGCCCTTTTTCGACTGTTTAGTGGACTTTTGGATATTGCCTTCGGCATCCAATTCGGTGGGCGATTTTACCACGTCGCGGCCTTCGCCATTCACTTCGGTGTAGCTGGCTTTGAAGGCGAAGTTGAACGTGTCGCGGTCGATGCCGGCTTGCAGCAGGCGGCCGCCCATGCCGAGCAATAGGTTTTCGGCGGCGATGCCGCGGGCGGCCAGCACCTCATACATGTGCTTGATAGAGTCGTAGTTGACGCCATCGCCCTGGATGACGCGCACTTGCGCGGGCAGTACTTTGTAGCCTTTGCTGCTTAGCGTGTAGCCAAAGCATTCGAAGAGAATATCGAAAATGGCTTCCAGCGTTTTGATGATGTCGCCGCTGTCGGGGCGAATGACCAGCGTGCCCTGCCGGGCCAGCACCTCGTCCTTAAGCTCGGTGCCGATGTAGCGCACAGCCCGCAGGATGTTGAACGAGTCGCAGACGCAGGCTACCGGCCCCGTGGGGTAGGTGCGCAGCACCCGTTTTATCACGTCAAACTCCCCAGCCTCACCGCCTTGCGTCATGATGCTGTGCTCGGTGGCGGGGATGGATTTGGCAAAAACCTCCTCCGTGTTGTAGTAGCGTCGTATCATTTCGGCGGCCGTGGTATTGTCGGAGCCCAGCCAGCTAATGAGGTGCGCCATGCCGCCAATCTGGGCCGACTCGACGCTCGACACGCCCCGGAAACCGAAGTCATTGAGCTGAAAATCAAGGTTCGTGGCATCCGAAGTCAGGTCGAAGTAGTGCCGCACTACCTTCTTCACCTCCCGCGAGAGCGTGGCTACCGTGATGGGGTACCACACCTGCAAGAGCAAGGTTTCCAGAAAATTAGGCAGCCAAAAATACCGGTCGTCCAGGTTTTCGATGGTCATCAGCACGTTGCGGGTGCCTACTACCGTGCCCTCGGGCACCGCCCGAATGCGAACCGGGGCCACGGCATCATACTCATCGAGCCACTGCTGAAAGCGGGCTTTGTCGAAAACATCATCGCGGCCAAATACGCCTTTGAGGTGGTCGGCGGCGTAGTCCAATTCTTCCTGGGTGAAAAGCGGGCCGCTCAAATATTTCTTCAGCAAGTACTGATAGCCAGCTACTACCGTGGCTTCAAAAACTTTGTCGCGGTGGCCGCGCGACTCCAGATACGAGTAGATGCGCGTGGTGCCGGGCTCGTAAAATTTGGCGTGCGAGTACTTGTAGGCATCGGACAGCAGCAGGATGTTGGGCCGCTGGGTCTGGGCTTGCTGGAGGTGGGCCAGCTGGGCTTGCAGCTGAGCGATGAGGGCCGATTGGTCGGGGGCGGTGAGCGTTTCCATGGCGATATGATACTGCGTTAAAAATCAATTGTTTCAATTACGGCACGCACAAGCTAAAACTTATGCTACACTGGCTTCCCAGGCTTGGATGAGGCCGGTGCGGATATCGGCCGAGCTGCGCTGCTCCTGCCCGATGCGGTGGCGAATGTCCGTAGCGCAATGATGCGGGCTGATGAGGTCGGGCAAGTTGGCGGTGGCAAACTGGCCGCCGTACCGGTGGTATGTTTCTAGAAAGCTGCCCCGGCCGCCGTAGAGCTGTACCGTGGCATTAGGGTCAGTTAGTAGCACACTGGCTATCAGCGCATCGAGGTGGCGTACCCAGGCGGCATCGCTGGGCTCGTCGGGCAGCGGCCGCACCTGGAAGGTGGGATATTCCTCGGCAAACATGGCCGCCCGGTGCCGGAACGAGAGCGGGTTGCGCGGGCCGGGCTGCGGGGCCTCCCCTAGCACCACCAGCACCTCGTCGTTTTCGTGGGCTACGTGGGCCAGCAGCGCCCGGTAGCCTGGGTGCAAGGCCAGGCGCGGCACCTGAAACCGGCCAATTATTACTCCAATGCGCGTTGCCATAAGCGAGGGTGCAGCCATTTTGCTAAGCTGCTTAAACTACTTAACGTATATTTTACACAAAGGTGATTATAATTCTCGTATCTGCAACAATTATTTTTCAACCCATTGATTTACAACTCAAAATAAAATCCCGACTGCACCATTTGCTCGTACTGTTCCTTGTTGAAGCGGAACAGGCTGCCGGCGCGGTGGGCTACGTTCTGCTGCTTCTCCCCCGTTTCTTCCACAATGCCGAAGGAAAGGATTTTCTTCCGAAAATTGCGCCGGTCGAGCTCGCGGCCTAGCAGCGTTTCGTAGAGCCGCTGCAAGTCGGAGAATAGAAACTTGTCGGGCAGCAGCTCGAAGCCCACGGGCTGGTACGTCACCTTGGCGCGCAGCCGCTGGTGCGCCACCTGAATTATCTCGGCGTGGTCGAAGGCCAGCTCGGGCAGGCTGTCGAAGCGAAACCACTTGGCTTCTTCGCTGTCGGCGGTGGCCACGAGAGTAAATTTCTCCGGCTTCACCAGCCCGTAGTAGGCCACGCTGATTACGCGGCGGCGCGGGTCGCGGGCCACCGCCCCGAAGGTGTAGAGCTGCTCGAGGTACACGTCGGCCACGCCGGCTTCTTCGCGCAGTTCGCGGGCCACGGCGGTGTCGAGGTCCTCGTCTTCGAGCACAAAGCCGCCTGGCAGGGCCCAGGCAATGGGCGCATACCTGCGCCGGATGAGCAGCAGATGCAGCTGCTGCTCGGCATAGCCAAATAAAACAATGTCAACGGCGAGTCTCATAGCTGCGCAAAAGTAGGCTTAGGGAGCGGCCGCCTGCTTTTTAGCGCGCTGGCCGACAACAAAAAAACCGGCCTTTCCAGGCCGGTTTTCCAGTATGCATTGCTGGCAATGCCGCATTTGCTACATGCTGCCGCTCTTGGTCGAGTCGCCTTTCATGCCTTTGTGGTGCTTCATGCCGTGGTGTTTCGTGTCGCTTTTAGCGTCGCCGTTCATTTCGCGGGCCATCTTGCCTTTGTAGGGCTTGGTGGTGGCTTTCATGGTGTTGCCATCGTCATCCTTGCCCTTCACCTTCATTTTACCGTCTTGGGCCATTTTGGTCTTGGTTTTCATACCATCGACGGTATTTTTGGTTTTGTCGTTGTCCATGCCAGTTTGGGCAAATGCGGGGGCGGCAGTGGCAGCGAAAAGAGCAGCAGCGGCGAAGAGAATCTTGGTGTTCATGGTCAGAAAAGATTAAGAAGAAACAGAAGAGTTTGTGTCCGCCTATACGGGCACGGCCCAAAAAGGGCTACCCCAAATTCATCTTTCTCCGCCCTTAGCCACTAGACAGTTCTGCTAACTAGCGCTCCCCTAAACGCGGCTGGCTGCGCCACTTTGCCAGCGCACTTCCCCGTATACTACGGCCTATGGCCAGCAAGTGCCAAGTCTTTGCTTCTCACCTACCCTCCTACTCACCTAGGGCCAGTGCACCTGGCACTAGCCCCCACGCACCCCATGCAATCCAACGAGCTTCCTATTACCAAGCTGCTAACCTTTCTGTCTGAGCCCCAAAAAGCCGGACAAACCACAGCACCCATTCCGTTCACCAAAACCGAGCTACTCGCATTCCCAGAAGTGAAGCAATGGCTGGCAAAAGGCTATGAGCTAGATGGTTTCGAAAATAAACTTTCTCCTAAAGACCCCAGCCAGGTGATTTTGCTAGTGGTGCTGGCCCGCCGCTCCGAGCAGTCCTAACGGCCTGCGCAGCTACTACATTAGCCGCATGTCTGGCACCAGGCTCAGCGATTTTTCAAAAGAAAACGCCTCACTTTCAACTGAAAATGAGGCGTTTAGAGTGGTCGCGTTAGGGCACTTTTCGTACTATGCCCTCCGACTCCCTCCTATCCTATCCAGCCTGTGCTAGGCGCTACGCGGGTTTTGGTGGCGTAGCCTGGGAAGGCCTGGGAGGAAAGCCCCAAAAAACCGCCTCCAAAATCGCCACCCTACGCTGCCCGCCGGCGCGTGGACTTGCGCATAAACTCTTCGACCAGTTGGAGCTGGTCTACGCCCACGTAGTGGTTGAAGGCCTCCTCGGTGCGGTGGCCCGTGGCCTGCATGATAAGGCGCGCCGGCACGCCCTGGTAGAGCTTGAGCGTGACGAAGGTTTTGCGCCCCACCTTGGTCGTGAGGTTAAGCCGCGTGAGCCCCACCAGGCGCTGCACCACCTTCAGAAACTCGTTGGCCCGGTAGCACTCAGGCACCAGCAGATCGGCCGGCGAGCGGTGCTCGTAGCGATTGGCCAGAGCTACGGGCTGAAACAGGTCGTCGTCGTAGAAGGGCACATACACCGTCACATCGGTTTTGACGGTGTGGTGCAGCACGATGATGTTGCCGTGCACGTGCTGCCAGGCCACGCGGTCGGCATCGGAGATGCGCAGGCCCGTGTAGCAGCACTGCAAGAACTTGTCGCGGGCCAGCGCCACGTGGCTTATCCAGGCCCCCACCGACGTCTCGCCCTGGTACTGGCCGGTGCTGCGGCCCAACTCGGTGCGCAGCTCGAGCAGGCGCGCGTACAGGGCAGGGTCGTGAAAGTCGAGGGCGGCCACTTGCAGCAGCTCCTTTTGGGTGAGGGCATCGACCTGGCCCCGGCGCTGGGTAACCGTGAACTTGCGGTAGTGCCGGTGCACGGGCAAATCCAGCTCGCCCTCGGCCCAGGCCAGAAACGCTTTGAGGCGCACGATGTGTTTGCCGAAGGTGTTGATGCTCTGGCCCAACTCCTCTAGCACATAGGTGCGAAAGTCCTGGTAGAAGGCTAAATCCAGGTTCTCGACGCGCAGGGCAATGCCGCGGGCCACCTCGTACTGGAGCAACCGCTGCATGGTGGCCAGCAGGCCGCGCTCGGTGGTCTTGGCCATCGGCCGGCCGGTGCTGCCGCGGGGCGTATGAAGCTGCTCCTGTATCCACTGGCGCTGCAAGCTTTCGAAGTCGGTGGCCTGCTGGGCCGCCGGGGCCGCGGGCTCGGCCACGGGCGCGAGTTGCATGGCCTGGTCGATGGCGGCCTTGAGTTCTTCCTTGGGCAGCTTGCGGCCCTGCTTGCGGGCGGTTTCCAGGGCGGCCTCGGCGGCTTCGTGGGCGCGGTTCAGGCGCGGGTTCACGCTGGCGTGGGGCGTGCCGCGCTGGGCGCGCACCTGGTGCAGCTCCTCATCCCAGTGCTCAGGTTTCACCACGGCACCGGTGCCCAGACGCAGGCGGTTGCCTTCCCACCAGATGGTGAGCTGAATTTGGGCCGTGCCGTCGCTGGCCAGGCGGTCGAGGCGCAGCTGGCGGGTAATTTTCATATATAACCAACAAATTATGCACGGCAAGGCCGTTTTGTTTACGTTCTGCTTAGCCAGGGCACTGCCCTATCGTTCTTCCTTTTTTCAGCTATGCATCACATCATCTACTTAAGTTGGGCCACCTTTCCATTTACGAATGAGCAATTACAAAGCTTGCTGACGCTCGCCCGTCGGCGCAATACCGAACTCGCCATTACGGGCATTTTACTCTACGGCAATGAGTGTTTTCTGCAAGTGCTCGAAGGCGAGCAGGAACTGGTGCAGGAGCTGTACGCGCTCATTCGGCGTGACCCACGCCACGGCAATTTTATCACCTTTGTAGACAAGCCCGTTGCGCAGCGCGCCTTTGCCGACTGGGTAATGGCGTTTCAGCCGGTTTCCGCGCAGCAGCTCGACGACGTGGTGGGCTACCTGGGCTCACCCGCTGCCCCGGTAAATACGGTAGGCTTGTCTTACTCGGATAATCACTTGTTTGACTTGCTGCGCTCCTTCGTGCTGCCGTAGTAGTGGGGGCGGTGCGCAGGTGGTGGCCCTCCCACCAGAAAGTGAGTTGAAGTTGGGCAGTGCCGTCGGCGGCCAAACGGTCGAGGCGCAGTTGGTGGGTGCTTTTCATAGGCCGGCAAGGTAGGCGGCCGGCGACTGAAACGGCTAAACAGGCCGCGGCGCGCTACGCGGGCTGAAGCTTGCCCTGCTTGGCCACCACGCGCTCGTTCAGCCGCTGCACTTCCAGCACCAGCTTGGCTTGCACGTCGGGCATGCGCCGGGGTAGGCCCACCCGGCGCGGCTGCCCGGCGCGGGTGTGCTGAAGCCAGTCCACGGCGTCGGCCAGGTCGTGAAAGCTGGTAATCAGCGACGTGGGCAACCAATTCAACACCGACTGCACCATCGTGAGGCCGGGTAGGGCGGGCGAGGCAATCCAGGCCACGTGCTCGATGCCCGCCAAACTCATCAGGTGCAGAAAATCGGTAGCCAGCCAGGCGGCCACGCTCCAGCTTACGCCCGTCACCCGCTCGTTATTGTTGAGAATGTGCGAGTACGGCCGGCGCAAGTAGCAGTCGGCCAGGGCCAGGCACGCCTCCTGCACGGCGGGCAAGGTGCCCTCGCCGTGCCAGTCTAAATAGAGCCAGTCATTGCTGGGGTCGTAGTACGCGGTGAGGCAGGTGGTTTGGCAAAGCAAGTGCAGGTTCATGCGCAAGGTCAAGACGAGTGGAAACTCAATTAAACTGCGCAATTTACCAAGTAACTACTTCATAAACTATTTATTAGATAACTGCAATTGCCTATTGCCACCTAGGCTTCACGGCTACCCCGGTGCCCAGGCGCAGGTGGTTGCCCTCCCACCAGCTAGTGAGCTGAATTTGGGCGGTGCTGCCCGCTAGCCAGCGGTGTAGCGACCTGGTTGTATTTTGCAGCATGCAATACCGGCTGCGCCTGCGCCCACTCTCGCCCTACTGGATGGGCTTTCTCAACGGCTTGACCCTGGTCAACAGTTTAACGGCTATTATCATCAGCACCTTAACTATGCTACGGCGATGAACAAAGACGACGACTACCTAGCGGGCTGGCAAGCTGGCACTATCGCGGGGTACATCCTGGGCCTGCTGGCTTTGGGAGTGCTGGCGCTGCTTCATTTGTGCTTCTAGCAACAAAGCGCCCCTGCCGGTATCGACAGGGGCGCTTTGGTGTTAAATACTAGAGCAGAAGTAATATGCTTAGCCTACTATAGTAAATACTTCCTTAACTGTAAAACTCTCTATTTCCAGTAAATTATGATGCTGATGATATGCCAAGTTATCAAAATGTGCCTTTCCGTTAGTCAAGAGGCAATTCTTTGTTAAACCTGCGAGCCTTTTAAATCTGATATTATTGACGACAGGAGTATTTAACTGCAAATTGGCAATCATGCTTGTCACCTCACTCAGTTGCCCTTGACTGACCTTACTCTTTGTTTTGCCTCGGTTGAATTTGGCATCAAATATGGCAAAAACCTCCGTATGGTCAGGCGTATCGGAAGCGTTTGGCTTTTGGAACGAAATATCAGGCGCAGCTTGCATCGGAGGGAAAAGAGTCTTTATCTGCGTTCCAGCACAGACTTGGAACAAATCAACTCCGGTTTCTTTGTCTTTCACCATGAAATAAGGCCGCCCTTTCTTCGGGCAAGGAGCCTGAGGGAAATTCATTGCATTCTTACCAGTGCCAGCTTTGAACACAACCTTGTAATGGTACATTAAATCGACAAGGACTCTAACGTAGCAGTAAAACTCGTATATATAATCTTCCCCGTTGTTTATCTTTTGCTTATGACTCACTCTATCGATACTCTCTTTACTATTGTGCCATAATGCTGCGGTCTCAAGGGCGGAGGCATAGTCATTTATTTCGCTTAAAATCTCTGGTACACTCATACTGTTAAATCAATTGGCCAAGAGGCTTTTGAGAAAATTTTATGAAAACGGATTTCGACCTCACTGTTTTCTTTAATTGCCATCTCTATATCATGCACAAAATCAGACTTCTTGTCAATATTGATAAGACGCCGAAAAAGTTCTGCTTGTGTCGAAACTAGATTAGGCTTGGCTTCTTTAAGTTCACCATACTCATCAACGCTATCTAACTCTATTAAGCCGATTTCTTTGACGTCAAGCTCAGAGCCTTTAAAAAAAGCATTTAATAAGTCATCAGTAGCAATTAGTAGCTCACCTTGACTTATAATATTATCGTGTACATAGTCAAACAGAAACCTCAATCCTTCCATAAAATTTATGGATTTAAAGTCTACTGTCTTATATCTATCCATAGTTAACAATGCAAAATCAAGTTTATTCTCATATGGAAGCGCATTAGCAATCTTTCCGAAAGCTGTCCTAGCTACATAAACCAAGTTTTTTACAATAGTTTCAAAATCTTCTTTTGGCAATCTCCTGACTTGCTGTTGAAAATGTTTTTCTGGATGAATGTATCGATAGACTGAAACTAAGCTAAGAGCAACATCATCAAGAAAAACAGGGCGCTGTATCGTATTTAGAATTTCAATATCGATGCCATGTATATACTGAGGCTTGACAGGTTTGCCTAATGCTTTTTTTACTTTATTATCTTCAACTTCTACATCAGTGAGCGGCTTTAGAATAATATCGTCGAATCCTATAATTTTACCTTGTTTTTGAAAAGCATATGGCAATTTATCTTCTTCTACATGTGTGCCCCACTTATCCAAAAGCAGGCACGAATCATCCTCTTGAAAACCTAAGTTATCAAGCGTTGAAGTGACGAGTACTTTAACTTTTTTAGCATCTTTAGCGATGGGCTTTTTCTCCCAAGTATAATGCATATTGATTGCCCAGTGACTTATAGTTTCCATAAATTTGCTTAGTTAAGAAAATTTTCTTGCATGTTAAAAATATTTAATTGAACTTATTAAAACTAATATTACTTAGAAATCATCTTCTATTTGCTGAACTGATATGATTTTAGTAAGAAGTTTACGCATGATACGCAAGTTTAAATCCTCGGCATATTTAGCGGTAAGACTCATTGATACCGCGTCGATATCACTCTCGTTTTTTACGATAATATAAGATATATCCGAGTGTTCGAAACAAAGATTATGAGCTTGCAGACCTTGATTGTACCGCTCTTTATCCGCAAGATAATTATCAGCGTTTAGCGCTAGTCTCAATGGACCTAAGAGTGATGAGTCAGGCACATAGCGCCATTCTCTCTCATCATAGAAAGTGTAATTTTTAATAGTGGGTTTTCCCTTTCTAATGAGAGGACCCTCATGGTTTTTGCAAAATGCGGTTAGACGAGCAAACTCTTGTTCTAATTTAAAGTTATTTGCTAATTCTTCTTTGGACACCTTCTTTACATCTACATTTTTTATGTACTCATCAGATTGCTCTGTAATGTATTTGTTTATATTAGAATTAGCTTCCAAATAAAATACCGGATTAAGTTGATTAGTACGCGCCCACTCCTTAGAAAAACCAATGCCGTAGGAACCATATTTCTTAATATGCTCTTTCGCCATCGTTAGAGGCAAGTCGCAAAAACAAACCATTGGATAAGCCCCGCTCATTGACCTTTTACCGAAAAGCTTTAGCTCTTCTAAGCAATACTTAAGACGCAAATGACCATCACTGATAATACTTTTAAGAGTATCCAAGTTTTCAGTATAATGGATAATTGATTTGCTGCTAACAGCCATAATATTCAAACTTAAGTGTGATAGATTGGCTAGCTAATGGTGGTGTGTATCAATTCAAGAAACCTGCTTCAGCAGTATCTGAATCGTGCGCTCCTTATCAGCCAGCTGGCTGGTGAGGAGCGTAATTTCTTTTTGGGCGGTAGCCATGTCGCGCTTGGTGCTTTCTAACTCCTGCTGGCAGGCCTCCAACGTGATGAGCTGATTGCCCGTCCCGCTGTGCACCGCGCCGCCAGTAACTTTTTTTATTCGGGTCGTCGTGGTGTTGACCACTGGGGGCACTTCACCAATGAATGGCTCGCCTTCGCCAGTGATGAGCCAATGAGCACTTATGTTTCCAAAGTGGCGAATAATCTTTTCTATATACTCAGCTCGCGGTTCTACTAAGCGTCCACCTATGTAGTTAAAGGTGTTGGTTGGGCTCTCATTTATCGCTTCACTAAAAGCGCGAGCACTAGGGCTGAGTGTATCAACTAGAAATTTTATTCGCTGGTTGATAGTCGTTTGTGTCATAATGGTAAATAATTTCCATTATGGTGCATCAAAATGGAAACGCATAATCGTATGTTTGTACGACCACTGCGGCAAGTAACAAAACGGGCCGCGAAATCTGTCAAACACGATGGAAGAGCAAGCTCCTTATGTCGTTGCCACGGCTGCTACCCCGGCTGCTCTGGCGCCCTACGCGGCGGTGTTGCAAGCCGAAGGGTTCCAAGTCGAAGACTGGGCCCCGACTAGCCTCCCCAGCCTTTACAGCACCTGGGAGCCCGCGCCGCAGGTGTATTACTTCTGCGACTTGGCCTTGGTAGACGGCAAAGTCCACGCTGGGCTTATGCGCAAGCGCAACGGGGAGTGGGCCTTTCGGCTCTTCCATTGGATGCGGGTAGACACGCCCGAGGAGTTGCGCTGGCTTTTGCAGCGTAGCGTACGCTTGCAGCAGGCCCACGCTAATCCGGCACACGAAGCAGCAATTCATGGGCTGCTTCAAACCACCGACGCTGCCACCGCTGCCCATCTACCCCATTTGGAAGATTATTATAGGCTTGCACCAGATAGGCCCAATCCCGCTGCTGCTCGGGCTTGAGACTCTCTACCTGCGCGGCAGACATGTTGCGCAGGGCCTGCCAGGCACTGTGAGCTCCCATTTCTAAGGCCGTTGTGTCGATGCCTCCGCTTTCGAGGAAGGTCGAGTACATGCCTTCCACATTGTTGCGAGCACTAGTAAAATCCATAAGCAAGGAGCATATATACGATTGCCAAACCTACGCCTTTTTCCCTAAACACCATGACGGATAAGCAGAAATACTACCACCTCCTCGGGGAGGTCTGCGAAGCCATGCCCTCCTCGGCCGTGGACAGCGCCATTCGGGCCGGCTACGGCCAGGAGCATAAGTCGGCTAGCACGCGGCTGCACCATGTCAAGCAGGGCAAGGTGGCCTCGCTGCCCGATTTGGTAGCGCTTATCCGCTACTCCATGCCGGGCTACGAGATACCCGCGCACCTGCTGCCCGATGAGGTAGCTGCGCCCGTCACCACCCCACTCTTTCACTAGCTCTTCTCCTTTAACACCTTCTCTTTCATGCACCTCAACACCACCCCCACCGCCCCACCGCGCAAGCCCTGCCTGCGCGATTTGCACCGCCTCACCACTACGCTGCTCGTGCCAGCGCTGGTGCAGCTTACTTCCCTCAAGCAGCTCAAGCGCCGCATCCGCGAAATCAACGCCACGCACCCGCAGTACCGCGAGGAAACGCCCCTGGTGCTGGCCTGGGAGCAGCAGCGCCGCCAGCGCTTGAGCGGCCACTTAGCGGCGTCCGTCACCCAAATGCAAGTCGCCTAGTGCTATGCCCAAAGTGCTGACCTTCCCCCGCGTCTCGCTCACCGATGCCCGTACCGGCAAGCGCGTGCGCGTCTCGTGCCTGCTGCCCGGCGCGGCCCTGGTGCCGGTGCCGCCCCCGGCGCCCATCCTGGGCTACACCTACCAGGCGGGCCACCTCACGGTGTACGTGAGCGGCCCAACGCCCCTGGCCCTGCGCTCGGCCGCCGAAGAAGGCCGCACCGACCAGGAAACTTGGCTGGTAGCCGAGCTGCCCGCCGGCATCCAGGAAATCGACCTCACCGACTGCCGCAGAGAGTTTCGCCTGTTGCAACAAGCCGCCTAAGCTAGATGGAAGTCTGCTTTTTCACTGCGCCAGGTGCTACACTGCCAGTAGCCGCTGCACTAGTGGCATTACGCGCCGCAGCCGCATCTGCACCTGCCACCAAGAGCTCGGCACGCCGATTTGCCCCAGCGGGCACTTGTGCAGCTCTTCCAGGGCGGCAAAGACCTCCGCTTCCTCGGCGGAGGGGAGATTGGGATGGTAAAAGTAGCGCCGTTCCAGCACGCGCCGCGCCATATAATGCAGCCCCTCGGCATAGGCCCAGTGCACGGGCTGATGCCCGTTAGCAGCCAGCACGATAGCCAGATACTGCCGCACTATTTCTGCCACGTCTGGGAGGTTGTCTCCCTCTGCCATAGTGAAGTTGAAAAGCTAGTGCTTCCTGCGCCAAAGCTACACAATTTTTCACATAATACGGTGACAGCTAATCCCTAGTCTCGTGCACCGCAGCTTTTACTCTCCGTCCTATCTACGCTCGGTTATGTCCCTTGTTGACCTGCTTACTCGTCAGGATTTAGAACCCCTCACCGCCAAGCTCGACCAGCTGCTAGCTCTGCACGCCCAGCCCGCGGCCCTCGCGGCCGAGGAGCAGCTTATGAGTGTGCTCGACGTGGCCAAGTACACCCACTTCGACCGCAAAACGGTGGAGAAGTGGGTGAAGGAGGGCGACTACAACGAGAAAGGCAAGCGCGTGTATTTGCCCGCCTATGCCTTCAGCGGCCGCCTGCGCTTCAAGCGTGCCGACGTACTGGCCTTCGGGCTCAGCGTGGGCGCGCTCGCCCCTACCCTGCCCGGCGAAGCGCCCCAGCCCGTGAAGCCCGCCAAGAAAACCCAAAAACCGGCTGCGGCCGTGGCGTCGGCCCAGGCGCTGCGCGTGGCCTAGTCCCGTCACTTTTCCCTCTGTTACCCGCTATGGCCTGCACTATCCTTTATACCTCTACCCAAGCCTGCCCGCCCGTGCTCGACCTGGCGCTGACCCTACGGGCCAAGGGCTACCAGCTGCGCACCCTGGGCCAGCTGCCGACGCCGCTGCCGGCGCGCCGGGCTTCGCTGCGCCTCGAGCTGGCGGGCCTGCAACAAGACGAGCGCACCATTCGCTGGACGCTGAGCCAGTATCGCGAGGGCCTGCGGCTACCCGATGCCTGCCGAGAGGCCGATTTGCTGTCGGATTTGGACGTGACGCTCTGGCGGCTGGCGGCCGTGGCCGCTACGCTTCAGGCGCTGGCCACCCAGCCGGCGCTGGCATGAGCCCCGGCCGCCACTGGTGGCTGGCCCGCCTGAGCGGGGCCGCCCTACTCGCTGCCCTGGTGGCGGCGCTGAGCTGCACCTAGCCATAGGGTGCCGCCCGGCCCCGCTACCGCACGACAACACAACTACCTGCCCCGTCCCAAGTGGGAGGAGCGCGCCCTGGGTGGGAATCCGGCGCGCGCGCGCTGGCCTCGCGGCCGGCCGGGGCGCACAGGGCCTGCACGCAGGTTCGGCCAGGCGTGGATTTTGGGCTGCCCATACCCGCCTGGCCACACGTTTCTTTTTCCCACTCTTCAACTCGCCCCTCGCTTGTTGCCGCTACCCAACACCCAACGCTCGGCGTTTGGCAAGTTTGCCGCCTACCTCAAAAAGCTGCAAAGCGAGCTGCCCGCCCAGCTGCGCACCCGCACCGTCAAGGGCCAGGTGCAGCACTACCTGGTGCGCCCCAAGGCCATCAGCGACGGCGCACAGGCCACGGCCCGCCTGCTGCTGGTCTACGCCATCCACGCCGTGGAGGAGCTGCGCCGCGTGCCCCTGCTGCTGGAGGCCGCCACCGACGAGGCCCCGCACCAGCGCACCCCGCCGCCCATCTCCACCAACAACGAATCGCTGGCCCGCGCCCGCAATGTGTCGAGTCGCGCCATTCGCGACCACTTGCAGGAACTGCTCAAAATCGGCTTCATCACCCGCAAGACGAACCACGGCTGGCAGGCCAACTTTGAGCTTTGCTTAGCCCCGGAGTTTGTATGGCAGAAAGTGGCGCAGCTGGCCCCAGAAGCTCCTAAAAAGCGCCAATATGCCCCCGCGGCGGCCTCGGCCCCCGCGACAAAAGTTCCGCCTTTTGTATCACTGGAAAAACAGGATAAAAAGGAAATCGAAATCGGCCAGGTGGAAAAGTTAGTTTCTGCAACGCCCTCGGACGTTTTGACTGGCAACACAGGGCCGCAGGCAGGCTCCAAACCGGCCCCCACGCCCCCTGCCACGCCCCGCCAGGCGACGAAATCAGGGCAGGGGGGCGGCGCGCCGGCCGAGCGGCAAGCCGAGCGCCTGGCCTGGGTGCTGCAAGCCTGGCACTACGCCTGGAAACGGCTCTACCCTTCCCGCCACTTTGACGAAGCCGAGCAGGGCAAAGCACTGGAAGCCATGTGGTACGGTACCTACTTTGGCTTTGGCAAGGCCGCCACCGAGGCCGAGTGGCAGCGCTACCACGACCAGGTACTCCAGCGCATCGACCTGGCCGCGGCCTACTTCGAGCGCCACCCCAACAAGTTCGCACCCAGCCCTTTTGCCGAGTTTGTAAAGGGCACTGGCTACTTCGACGCCGAAAACACCCGCGGCTTCTGCGGCACCGAGGCCTGGCTGGTGCGCCAGGAGGCCAACAACCGGCAGCGCAACATCGCTCGGGCGCTGCTCAAGGCCCGCCAGCAGCTCAAGGCCCACCGGCTAGGCATTGCCCCCAAGCGCACCCAGGCCCTAACCAACGTGCAGCTTTTCCGCTACCACGAAACCAAAATCAAAGCCTTCGGTCCCGAGGCCTTGCAGCGCTACTACGCCCAGGTAGCCCAGCCGAGCATGCCCGACCCCACCCGCATCGCCTTTACGTCTATTCCGAATCGCTAATTATCAGCTTTTTATGGCAACTCCTCGTTCCACGTCCGTCCAACAATTCATTGCCCAGGCCCACACCAAGCTGCTCGTTTACTACCTCGACGGGGGCGTGCGCACCTGGTACGGCCGCAACCACCTGCCCGAGGGCCGCCTGGCGGCCGCCCCCCGCGCCGTGGAAGTAAAGCGCCACGAGCGCTACGTGGCTAAAACCGCCGAGCACATCAAAGTGGCCTTGCTCTACGACCAGCACACGGGGGAGGAAATCCGCCGCTTTAAAAACGGAGCCTGGCTTTAATGCAGCTGCTGCCCCACCTCGACCAGCGCGTACTGCTGGCGCGCGGCGAGGCCGGCCTGCTGGCCCGCGCCCTGGCCGTGCTCGTGCGCGACGTGACCCACGCCCAGCGCCCGGTGCCCTTAGTGGAAATCCTCACCTTCGTGCCCCTGGCCACCCTGGGCCGGGCGCTGCTCAAGCTGCATCAGCGCGAGCAACTGACCGCTGCCAAGCCTGGCCGCAGGCCACCCAAGCCCAGGCTTTTGCGCGTGCCCTGCGACCAACTGGCCGCGCTGCTGCACTGCCAGGGTGCGCTCTACTACTGCCACCTCTCGGTCGAGGAGAACCTGCAACTCGCCGGCATTGTGGGCAAGTTTCAACAGAAGTCGCTCAACCTCGCCCAGTGGGTACGCTTTCCCCCGGCAACTTAGCCCCAGGCTGCACGCATCTTTCTTGGTACGGCAAAAAGTAAATAATAGATAATTCTAAGAAAATTTGCTAAAGTAAGTAAATCCTTACTCACCGTTCATCCGGTTTATTCATTCGCTACGTAACAGGACCATAGATTTATTTTTCTTCCTTCTCTTTCTTAAAGTTATGAACGCTGCTTACGTCTCCTTTCGCCTGCTCTGCCTAAGCTTATTTCTGGTACTGCTAGGCAACAAGCCAGTTTTAGGGCAATTGCAATATGCCACGAAAGTTGTTTCCTTTAGCAATACCGCAAACCCAACAAAAGCGGTTGATAGCTCCCCGCGCACAGCCGCCAGGCTCTCCCCCTCCTTGCTAGCTGGTGACGCCAACCTGCGGATGGGCTTCGGGAGCAATGTAGCCCAGGGCTCCCAAGCCGGTTTACTGATACGGTCTGGTCAGACACTCAATGTGGCTACCTTAAGCAGCATCATAGTACGCACCTACCAAACGGCCATCTCGTCTACTACGCCACAGCAAAGCTTTTCACTTAGTACCCTACTGACGCTCACTACGCTCAGCACCGATACAACGATGCTCACGTTTCCCGTAGGTATGCCCTTTGATGAGGTAGAAATCACGGCCAGCGACCTGCTCAACTTGCGTTACAACATCGATGTGTTTAATGCCTTCGGCACGGCCACGCCGCTGCCTGTGGTACTAACGGCCTTTCAGGGGCGCGCTACGGCGACGGGCGTAGCGCTGACGTGGGCCACCGCCTCGGAATACCAGGCGAATTATTTTGAGGTGCAGCGGGCCACGGGCACGCCTGGAGCCTTTGCTGCTATCGACCGGGTGCCGTGTACTGGTAGCCGCACGCAAGCGCAGCACTACCACTACCAGGACGCAGGAGCTAGTGGGGTAACCTACTACCGCCTGCGGCAAGTGGACTTTGACGGCCGCGAAGTGTTCAGCCCCGTTGTAACGGTTGAAGTGACGCCAGCCACGCCGGAATTGGTGGTCTATCCAACCCGAACCACTACGCAACTAACCGTAGTAGCTCCCGTGGGAACGCAGCTGGGCATCTTCGACCAGCTGGGCCGGCAGTGGCAGCACGTCACGAGCGCTACTGCGCAGCCCTTGGATGTGCGCAGCCTGCCCAGTGGCGTGTACTTCGTGCGTGACTTGGCGACGGGTAAGAGTACCCGGTTTGTGAAAGTAGCCAGTGAGCTACAACCCTAGCAGCGCCTGCTGCGCTTCCTTACCTGCGCCGCCTCTAGTTTCTTCTGCCTGAATGGCAAAGGGAGCTAGAGGCGGCTTTGTGCTTATACCGGCCAGGCCCAGCGTTGCCAGGGGCCTAACCCAGGCAGTAGCCGTGCCTACCCGTCCTTGAATGCGTGGGGAAGTACGCGCTACTTTCAAGTCTCTTTTCTGCCTTCCTTTTCATGCTGCACACGTTTACCGTTCCCGTCAAGCCGCACGTCCGCAAATACCTCGAATTTCACCTGGGTCAGGGCTACAAGCTTACCCAGCTGGATGCCTTCGGCCGGTGCCTGAAAATGCTGCTTCAACTGAAGCCAGAAAAGAAGGATTGGGATAAGCACCTAGGCCGCTACAAAGCAAAATTTGGCGTTAGCGTAGAAGGCAATTTGATATTGCAGAAGCGGTTACGCACGCTCACCTCGAAATCGATTATTGATTTCAACAATTTTGTAGAGGGCATTATTAAAACTGAGTGCTTCGGCTTGGTAGCCAACTGTCACGAGTTCGGTATGAGCCAATACGGGGCCATTCAGGCCTTTCGGGAGAAGTACGATTTTCAAGATGAGGACATGAGCCACGATACGCTGAAGAAGGCCTGGCAGCGCTACAAGAGTGAGCCAGTCACGACGGCAAATAGTATAAATCTTGTTTCCGTTTGTCCCCTACCCCAGCAAAGAATAGCGGCTTGAGAAAAGCCCCTTGTTTTTACTGAAATCTTGTTTCCGTTTGTCCCCTAGTTTTTTCACATTTTTCGCATGCCTTCGCTAAGTGCAACCGACCCGCTACCCGTGCTGGCCGCCCTCGGCCAGCCGGTGGGGGACAACCTGGGCGGCGTGCAGGAAGTCTACCTCTTACCCCAAGCCGCGCTGCTTCGCTCACCGGTGCGCAGTGGCTCCAGCATCGTGGGCAACCTGGCCCTGCGCCCCGGCGCGGTTTGGTATCCGCTGCGCGCCGTACTCGATACGGCCGGCTTCGACGAGTCGTTTACCCAGGACCGCAGCCAGGGCCTGCACGTCGGCCGGCTGCAAGGTGAGCTGGCCGAGGACACGCCCGAACTAGCCGAGGCCTTACGCTGCTACCGCAACCAGCGCCTGGTGGTGCTCTACCGCGACCGCAACGACCGGCTCAAGCTGGCCGGCGACGCCACCAGTTGGTATCAGCTCAGCTACCAGCTCGACACCCAGCAGGGCGTCACGCCCCGCAACGGCTACAAGCTGGAGCTGAGCGGCAGCACCCTCCAGCCGGCGCTGTTCTACGCCGGCACCTTCCCGCTGGCCAGCGGGGGCACTGGCACCGGCGCGCCACCTGCCGGCACCGGCACCGTGCGCATCCTCGACCGCGCCGGCAATCTCATGGGCACGGCCCGCGCCGGCCAGGACGTTACTATCAGCAGCGGCTTTCACGTCACGCTGAGCATCAAACCCTAACATGCCTACGCAAGCCCAGCTCGACGCCTTCACTAGAAAGTGGAACCTCAAGTTCGCAGATAACGAGTTTCAGAATATTCGCGAGAGCACCTTCCGCGAATTCTCGACCGACATCGTGGCCACGTTTGGCGTGACCGTAGCCAACGTGCCCGCCTACCAGCCAGGCACCCCCTACCAAAAGGGCACGCTGGTGCGCTACACGCCGGCCGGGGGCCAGGAGGCGTTTTACTACTCGCTCAAGGCTGGCGTGCTCGGCGCACCCGGCCCGGCTAATCCGATGGATTGGAAAGTGGTGCCCGGCCCGACTACGGCCACGGCGCTCTCGCAGGAAATCACGCTCTTGCAGGCCCAGGGCATTGAGAACGACCAGGTAGTGGCTGGCCGCACCTATCTGATTGATTTCGGGCCTGATGCCAACGGCGTGACGCAAACCATCGCCGTGCGCGGCGTGAGCAACAACTGCTTCGACACCACGGGCACGCTGGAGGTGAACGGCGTGCGCACGGCCGTAACGGAGGTGAACGTTGGGGCCGGCACCTGGAAAGTGCAGGGCACCGTCGATGCCTACACGAAGGCCCAGGCTGATGCGTTGCTGGCCACCAAGCAGGGTGCCGTAACTGAGCAAGTGCTGCTACCTATTTATGGTGCTGCCAACAACTTATCCCGCAGTTACTTTGGTAAGTCTATACGCCTGGTTACCACCCAGGATAGCGTGCTGAATCTGCCCACGCCCACCCTCGACGACTTAGGGAAGGTGCTGGTGCTGCACCACTATGCCGGGGCCGGGGCCCAGGCTGCGCTGACCATTCAGGCCACGCTCGCCACCGACACAACCGCTACCTATTACACCAAGGTGCCACGGGACTACGTGGTATTTCTGGAGATCGTAAAAATCACCCGAGGCACCCCAAACAACGATACCGTGGCCAGCTACGCCGTGCTGGCCAACAGCCGCGTGGAGCCAGGTAACGGTTACACCGATGCCCAGGCTCGTGCCGCGCAGCTGGGCCGCGTGGCTGCGGCCGGCACCACTACCGTAACCCTCACCGAGCAGTCGCCAGTTGATTACGGCACCGCCGCCAGTGGCACCATCACGGTAGACCCGGCCGGGGCCGTGCCAGGTAAAGGTGCGCGCTTCGGCCTCAGTGGCGGGGCCAATCCGCCTAACTTCCTCACGCCTGCCGGCGCATTGCCGTACCAGGTGGTAGGCAGCTACGTGGCCGGCAAGAAATTCAATTACTCGCTCTACGTGTGCAGCGATGTCATTCAGGTAGTTATCACGCAACTCTAGCTCATGTTCTACGCCCACCACCTGGCCTTGCTTGCGGCGGCTTCAGCCGCGTCGCTGCCCGGGCCGCCGGCCGCCGGTCTGGTGTTTAACGCCAACAGTTCGGCCACCCAGTTCGCCACTATTCAACCGGCCACGATTGACAAGTGGGCGCTGTGCCTGTGGGTAAAAGTGCGTAGCGCCCCGGTGAGTACCTTCTACTACCTGTTCGATACGCGCTACACGAGCGACATGTATGTGCTCTCGACCGAGATGTACGCCTGTGACCTGTATGTGGATGGGCAGTCGGTCAGCAACGCCAGCGTAAGGAATTTTGGCATCGGTCAGTGGCAACGGGTAGTGATTCAGTATCACCAAG
>JBPBQK010000017.1:0-45276 GCA_050954845.1 Janthinobacterium lividum | reverse complement strand
CTGGTGCGCACGTAAGGCTCAACTAGTTGCCATTCAGTATCGGTTAAATCGGTAGCGTAAGCGGCGCGGTACATAGAACAAACTTACATAGCCCTTTTATTTCCCTATTCCCTCTAAGAGGGCCGGCAAAAATTTCAGCATGGCGGGGTAGGAGGTTAGTGCCTTTCAAAAATAGGCTGTTGCCGCTAGTCGCGCTTGCTTTTCAGCATTTGCTTGAGCGCGCCTAGCTCGTCGCGCAGCTTGGCGGCTTGCAAAAAGTCCAGCTCTTTGGCCGCGCCTTCCATCTGCTTTTCGGTGGTTTTGATAAGTTTTTCGAGCTCGGCACGGTTCATCATGGCGATTACCGGCTCGGCGGCCATGGCCAGAGTCCCGTCGCCGGTGGCGTAGGCGTTGGCCGGGGCCTGCGCCTCCACGGTGCGGTAGTCGGCCAGGTCGGTTTGGCCCATAATCTGGGCGTGGCTCTTGCGCACGGTGCGCGGCGTGATGCCATGCTCCTCGTTATAAGCCATTTGGGTGGCCCGGCGCCGAGTGGTCTCGTCAATGGCGCGCTGCATCGAGCCCGTCATGCGGTCGGCGTAGAGAATGACTTTGCCGCGCTCGTTACGGGCGGCCCGGCCCATGGTCTGAATCAAGGAGCGCTGGTCGCGCAGGAATCCTTCTTTATCCGCATCCAAAATGGCAACCAAGCTAACCTCCGGCAAGTCAAGGCCTTCGCGCAGCAGGTTTACCCCGATAAGTACATCGACTTCGCCCAAGCGCAGGCGGCGCAGAATCTCCACCCGGTCCAGCGTCTTCACATCCGAGTGAATGTATTCAACCTTGATGCCCAAGCGCTCCATGTACTTACTTAGCTCCTCGGCCATGCGCTTGGTGAGGGTCGTCACCAGCACGCGGTCGCCGGCTTTCACGCGCTCATCCACCTCGTCGAGCAGGTCGTCAATCTGGTTGATGCTGGGCCGCAGGTCTATTTCGGGGTCAAGCAGGCCGGTGGGGCGGATAATTTGCTCCACCACCACGCCGTTGGCCTGGGTCAGCTCGTAGTCGGCCGGCGTGGCCGACACGAATACCGCCTGCCGGTACATGCTCTCAAACTCGTTGAAGGTCAGCGGTCTATTATCAAACGCCGAGGGTAGCCGGAAGCCATACTCGATGAGAGCCGTCTTGCGCGAGCGGTCGCCGCCCCACATCGCCCGAATCTGCGGAATGGTAGCGTGGCTTTCGTCCACCACCAGCAGGTAGTCGTCGGGAAAATAATCGAGCAGGCAGAACGGCCGCGAGCCCGGCTCGCGGCGGTCGAAGTAGCGCGAGTAGTTTTCGATGCCCGAGCAGTAGCCCAGTTCGCGTATCATTTCCAGGTCAAACTCGGTGCGCTCCTGAATGCGGCGCGCCTCCACGTCGCGGCCTTCCTTCTCGAAGTATTTATTCTGGGCCACCATGTCATCCTGAATTTCCTTGATGGCCGTGTTCAGCGTTTCCTTGCCCGTCACGAAAAGCTGAGCCGGGTAGAGGGTCATGCTCTTTTCGTCGCTGATTTTCTTGCCGCTGGCCGGGTCGATTTTCTGAATCGCCTCAATCTCATCGCCAAAGAAATAAATGCGATACGCGTGGTCGGCATACGCCGGAAACACGTCCACGGTATCACCCTTCACCCGAAACGAGCCCCGCGTAAACTCCATCTCGGTGCGCGAGTACAGAATCTGCACGAACTGGTAGAGCAGGTTATTGCGCGATACCCGCAGGCCAGGGGCCAGGAAAATCACGTTCTTGCCAAACTCCTCGGGGTTACCAATACCGTAGATGCACGACACCGAGGCCACCACTACCACATCGCGCCGCCCGCTGAGTAGGGTAGATGTGGTGTGCAGCCGCAGCTTCTCGATTTCTTCGTTGATGGCTAAGTCCTTCTCAATGAAGACGTCAGAGCTGGCAATGTAGGCCTCGGGCTGGTAGTAGTCGTAGTAGCTGATGTAGTACTCGACGGCATTTTGCGGGAAAAACGCCTTAAACTCGCCGTAGAGCTGTGCGGCCAGCGTCTTGTTGTGGCACAGCACCAGGGCCGGCTTGCCGGTTTCGGCAATCACGTTGGCCATCGTGAAGGTTTTGCCCGTGCCCGTGGCCCCGAGCAGCACCTGCGCCGGCTCGCCGCCATTCACACCCTGCACGAGCTGGGCAATGGCGCGGGGCTGGTCGCCAGTCGGACTAAATTCGGAGGTAAGCTGATACGTAGACATACGAAGGCAAGCAAAGCGGCCGGAAAAAGGCCAACTAACCTAACCGCAAACGCCCAGCTTGGGTTTCTGCCACTGGCAAAATACCCGCGCCTTATCGCTTTAGTACGGCCGCAGGCGCAATGTAGCAGTTTTGATTTGGCCACTGTTCCCGTTGGGGTAGGGCTTCACATCGAGCAGCCGCAGCCAGTATTTCTGCAGGCTCAGCGTGACGGAAACCGAGTCGCGCGTGTAGCCCGGCACCCCGCTGGTGCCCAGGCTAAGGTGCGCGGTTTGCGGGGCAGTAGTGGCATCGGACAGCTGCACATCGACGGCCGCGTAGCCGGCCGTGATGCACTGGAGCGTGATGGGGCAGCGCGAATCAAGCACCTTAGTCAGGCTGACGCTCAGCGCGCTGCCCCCGCTCACGGGCAAGGTTGTTGTTTGCGTCTCAGTCAGGTCAAACGGCTGGCCTATGGTGCCGGCTATTTTATCAGTGGCATCGTCCTTCTTACAGGCCAGCAGTCCGCCGCCGGCGATTAGCATAACTAAAAGCGTTTTCATAAGAAAGACCACTTAAGGTGTGACAAATGCCGTCGCCAACTGGCTAGCGTACTAAACTGTTGCTCGTTATTGCACTACTTTCAGGCCACCCCCAAACTCGATGCCCGCCTCAATGCCTACGCTGTAAGGCCGGCGTTGTTGCAGAAAGCTACGGTCAGTTTCGGCGTTCAGCGACTGCACGCCCGCCTCGGCGGTGGGCCCCACATTTAGGCCCCAGGTGCGGCCAGCAGGGCGGTAGCGCACCCCAGCGCTGCCGCGCAGCAAGGCCGTGATGCGGCGATACGGCGTGCTGGCCGACGCGAAGGAGTAGGTGCGCGTGGCCTCGGGGCTGCCGGCTACCTCGCTGCGTACGCTCAGCAGCGCGCTCACAATGGCCCCCAGCCGCCCATAAAACGACAGCCCCGCCTTGGCCTGGTTGTCATATTGCAGCTCAACGGGTATGCCCATCGAGCGGTAGCGAAACGACGAGTCGTGCAAATCGCGCGAGGCGTAAGACGGGCTAGCACCAGCGCCAGGGCCGGTAGCAAAACTGCTCAAGTCAGCCAGCTGCTCGCCAGTGAAGGCTGCCGAAGTAGCCGAATACGCTTCTTGCTGCGCTACCTCCACGCCGGTGCTCAACGACCAGTGCCCACCCAGCCAGCGCGTAGCGCGTACGGTCAGGCGCTGGCTCAGGCCCGGCCGCAGGTTGGCCCGGTACTCGGCCGCCGCGGCCCGCGTCAAACTCACAGTGTTGAAACCCAGGGCCGTATTGTAATCAGCCGTGCTGCGGTTGAAGTCAATATTGGGCTGGAAGGCGCTGATGGCGTACTCGGCCCCGTAGCGCCAGTTGCGCCGCAGCGTAGGCACGGGGGCGGGGAGTTCCTTCAAGGCCAGCTCGGCGGGCAGGCCAGCGGTCGGGGCCATGGCCAGCGTGGCCAAGCGCCCAGATAGGTTGGCTTCGCCACCCATGCGGCTATCTGCCAGCGTGACCTCCGCCGGGTTTTCGGCAAAATCAGCTTCGGGCAGCGCGGCCTCAACACGCAGGCCGGGCTGGCCAACTGCCGCTAAAGTGCTGGGTGAATCAACAGACGATGAAGTAGTGGTAGCAGCAATAGCGTCCGCGTTAGGTGAGGAAAAGGTAGCAGTGTGCGCCGGCATCGCGCCAGTTACTTGATGGCCTCGATGAGTTGACCGGCCGGCACCTTGGGCGGCCGTGGCATAAGTTAGTGTGCCAGCATTTGGCTCCGCGTGGCCGTGCCCGTGCCCGGTTAGGTGAGCTAGTGCCAGCCGGGTCGATTTCGGCTGACTGGCTGCCTGCTCAAGGCTAGTGCCCAGCGTATTGCTGCTTGTAGCTGTTGCTGCCCGGCCAGTCACTGCCTGGCCGGTAGTAGCAGCATCGGCTGCCATAGCGCCAGCATCGCGCTGAGTTGAAGTAGAAGCAGTGGCTGAAGTAGTGGTAGTGGCCAGGGCTACCGAGCCGCGAGTGGCGTTGGCGGTGGGCACGGCCCCGGCCACGGCGCGGCGGGCAGCCTCGCGCTGGGGCTGGGCGCTGGCCAGGGTAGGGGCGGCCGCTTGCTGGCTGTGCCACCAGCCACCTCCGGCCATGGCCGCCAGCAGCAGGCTGGCCGCCATGCCCCAGCGGTGCACCAGCAGGCGGCGGCGGTATTTCTCGTTTTCCGCCAGCAGCAGGCTGTTATCAATTTGGTCCCAGAGCAGCGGGCGCGGGGGCACGGCGGCCGCCTCGCTTTCTAGCAAGTGGTGGCGAAATAGTTCTTCTAAGCTGCCCTTGGGCGGCGGTTGGGAGTGCATAACGGACAATTAAGATAGGGGCCGCGCCTGCCCAGACAGGCGCGCTAATTTAGTTTGGAGTACTACCCGCGCGCGGGAATATTGTGATTTGCTGGTGCCTTCGGAGATACTGAGTAATTCGCCGATTTCTTTATGCGTGTAGCCTTCGATGGCGTAGAGGTTGAATACCAGGCGGTAGCGTGGGGCCAGCTCCTGCACCACGGCCAGCAGTTCGGCGTAGGCATAGCTGCTGAAAGTAAACTCCTCACTAGCCAGGGTTTCGGGGTATTCGCCGTCGCTCACGGCCACCAGGGGGGCATTGCGGCGGTGCTGGCGCAGGGCGGCGTTTATCATCACGCGCCGAATCCAGAACTCCAGCGGGCACTCGCGCCGGAAGCTGCCCAGCGTGCGAAACACTGTCAGAAAGCCTTCCTGCAGCACGTCTTCGGCCTCGAAGGTGGTTTGGGCGTAGCGCAGGCACACGGCCATCATGCGGGCGGCGTATTTGTCGTAGAGCTGCTTTTGCGCCAGCTGCTGGCCGCGCAGGCAACCCTCAATCAACTCGTCTTCGGTGGGCACGGCGCGTGCGGCGGTGTGGCTGACCGTGAGGCCAGCCGGGCGGGCAGGGAGGTCTTCTTGGCCAAACGTAGCGGGCCAGGCAATCGCACTCATGGCTGGCTCCGGGCCCGGCCGGCAGGTATTCTATTCGACATAGACAACACGACGTACTAGAAAGGTAGGCAAGAAAAACGGCGGTCTCCACAAACCCGACTGCCCCTAAGAAGCCCCGACCGGGGGTAAGCGTTGCATGGCCCTTGTGTAAATAAATATTTTAGAAGTAAGATTTTGTAAATAAGCTTGTTATAAGCAAAAGTCGCTTCCTTTAAATTATGTACCTACATACAATGTAGGTGCATTAAGAGGGTATTATTTCAACTACTACCCTCTTACTGGCCCGGCATCCGTACTGCCAGATGGCACTAGATTTCACCCTTTTTTCCTCATTTTTTTCTTGTATGAAAACCCTCGTCTTGTTTTATTCCACCTATGGCCACGTCTGGAAGATGGCCGAAGCCGTGGCCGAAGGTGCCCGCGAAATAGCTGGTAATGACGTAGTAGTAAAGCGCGTGCCCGAAACGCTACCCCAAGAAGTGCTCGACAAAGTGGGCGCTACCGGTGCGCAGCAAGCTTTTGCCCACGTGCCCGTGGCCACGCCCGCCGAGCTAGCCGACTACGATGCCATTATCTTCGGCACGCCCACCCGCTATGGCAACCTCTGCGGCCAGATGCAGGCCTTCATGGACAGCACGGGCGGCCTGTGGGCCACCGGCGCGCTGGTAGGCAAGGTAGGCGGGGCCTTTGTGAGCACCGCTACCCAGCACGGCGGCCAAGAGGAAACCATTCGCAATTTCCACACCGAGCTGCTGCACCACGGTTTCGTTATCGTGGGCCTGCCCTACGCTTGGCAGGGCCAGATGGGCCACACTGAGGTAACCGGCGGTACGCCCTACGGCGCTAGCACCGTGGCCGGCGGCCAGGGCGAGCGCCAGCCCAGCGCCAACGAGCTGGAAGGTGCCCGCTTCCAGGGTCGCCATACGGCCGATATCGCCAAGAAAATTTCGGGGAAATAAAGATGTTTTAGGGTAAGGCGATAGCATTGTCATGCTGAACGCAGTGAAGCATGACAATGCTATCGCCTTACCTATTCACTTCCTAACTATTCCAAATGGCCCACGCTGCTTCGGCTTGCCGCTCCAGCATGTCGAAGCCGTTTTTGGTATGGGCCCCGGCCTCGCGGCCTTTTTGGAGAAACAGCGTTTCGCCAGGGTTGTATACTAGGTCGTAGAGGTAATGCTGGGGGGTAAGGGCCGCGTAGGGAAATGGCGGGCAGGTGGTGATGTTAGGGTAGGTGCCGAGCGGCGTGGTATTGATGATGAGCGGGTGCGCGGCCACTACCTCCGGCGTGAGCTCGGCGTAGGTGAGGTGCGGGCCCAGCGCATCGCGCGACACCAGCCAGTAGGCAATACCAAGCTCGCGCAGGGCTACCCCCACGGCTTTGGCGGCGCCGCCAGTACCCAGCACCAGGGCCCGCGCCTCGGGCCCACGGGCCAGGTAAAAGGGGCGCAACGACTCGCGAAACCCCACGTAGTCGGTGTTGTGGCCGATGAGGCTGCCATCGGGGCGTATCTCGATGACATTGACCGCGCCCACGCGGGCGGCCGACGAGGCTACGTCGGTTAGGTAAGGCCAGATTTGCTCTTTGTAGGGAATCGTCACGTTGAGGCCGGCCAGGTAGGGCTGCCGGGCCAGCAGCGCAGGCAGCTCGTGCGCCGAGGCTAGCTCAAACAGCTCGTAGTGGCAGTCATCCAGCCCGAGCCGGTAAAACTTCTGGGTGAAGTACGTCTGCGAAAACGAATGCGAAAGCGACTCACCAATAAGCCCAAACGTGCGCATGACTTCTACAAATAAGGGGGTGCCAGGAAGGGTAACACGGTGGGAATTAGCCTTGCGTTTTGGCTAGCTTGCTGCGCAAAAACTGCCACAGCGGCGGCAATACTGAGAAGAGCACGATGCCGTAAATTACAAATGTGAAGTTATTCTTAACCACCGGGATAGAACCCAAAAAGTAGCCCGCCAACGTGAGCGACACCACCCACAGCACTGCCCCCGCAATGCTGTACGAAACGAAGGTGCGGTACGTCATGGTGCCCACGCCCGCTACGAAGGGTGCAAACGTGCGCACAATGGGCACAAAGCGCGCCATGATGATAGTCTGCCCGCCGTGCTTGGCATAGAAGGCCTGAGTTTGCTCGAGGTACTTGCGTTTTAAGAGCTTGAAGTCTTCGCGGAATACACGCGGCCCCAGGTAGTCGCCAATAAAGTAGTTGAGGTTATCGCCCAGGAAAGCGGCGGCCAGCAGCAGCGGGATAAGGTAGAATATATTGAGGAGGGGCTGGCCGGTGGTGGGGTTGGGCTGCGCCGCCAGCGCCCCAGCCACAAACAGCAGCGAATCGCCGGGCAGGAAGGGGAAAATAACCACCCCTGTTTCGGTGAAAATGATGAGAAACAGAATCAGATAGGTGAGGTTGCCATAGTCGTGCACCACGTTGACGAGCGTTTTGTCGAGGTGCAGAATAAGGTCGAAGAAGTGCTTGATAAGCTCCATGTGAAGAGGTAATTAAGGCGCAAAGTAAGTAGCCACCTTCCGAGTAAGCCCAATTACCCGCTGGATTGGGGCAAAACGCTCCGCTTTTTTTGACGCATTTACGGCCATTATTTGCCTGCGAGCTGTAGCAGTGCTAAATAAAATCTTAGATGAAAGACGTGTATTTGGAGCGTCTTTTCATTCTTTATGATAAGTATAAATAGTTAATTATCAATAACTTGGATAAAAAAGCCACAGCTCATTTGGTGACTTAAGCCACTGGTATTTTTTACAGTTGCCTATACGCTCTTTAAGCTCGGCGCACAGACTGTAATAACTCGGCTGACCTGTTACTGCTACTGAAGCTAGTAAAACTAGCTCGCGCTACTACCGTCTGTTCCACCAATGCAAGCGGACGTCAGCTAAGCGTGCTCAGGATTTCTGACTACTCATTTGGACATGCGCGATGCGATAGAATCGCTAAAAAAGCCGGCCTCCTAGGAGAGCCGGCTTTTTTGGTAAGCTGTGATTCTGAAGCAAGTCTGAAGGCCGGAAAGAAGAGGTTATAAAAGCAAAAAAAAAGTAGCAGTTACAAGTGACATTTTTTTTGCCCTAACTAGCTCCTAATGCACTAAAATCAATAAATGATGCAATAAGGCAGGGGTTGGCCGGGTGTTTGATAGTAGAATATCTACACAGAATATAACATTGGTAACTTGTGTATCGTACTGGCATCCTCATGCTAGCTGGGCAGTGCGGACACGCATCATATCCCTACTAGATACCGGGGTCCTCTTCTCGCTTTTTTATTCCTTACCACGCTCACCACCCTCATTTTTTGCATCATGTATACACGTACTTTCTTTCAGCATAGCCTAGTTGCTCGCCCGTGGGGTGGCCGCTTACTATTGCTTTTCCTTTTGGTGGCTACGGGCTTTAGCAGCCTAGCACAAACTATTACTGGCCCCGACCAGATATACATCGACCAGACCCACACTGGCAGCGGCACTAATACCATCTATGCTGCCCAAAATGGCACTGGTACTGCTATATCGGCGAGTGGCACGCAGCTAGGCACGTATGCTTTGAGCAATGCGAATAATATTCCGGAGCAGTTGATTTTGAACGGTGGTCAGATATACACCACTGAGCCAACTTCAGCAACTGCGCGGTTTACGTCCGCTCAACTGGTCTATCGCATTTTTCCCATTAACAATGCGGGCACTACCATTTTCAATACGATTGACTTGCCTGAGGTTACCAGCACGGTTAGTTCTGATGGAGCTACCACTACCCGCCAGTTCTCTTCGGTAGCGGGTGTTGCTTCTAATACCCCAGGGGTTGACCTCATTGCCGGGGTTTCGGCCGCTGGGAATTACACGCTCGAAATGTACTTGCAAGTGACATATGCTACTAGCAATGGCAATACTACTAACTACGATAGATTGAGCCCTCCCAGCCTCAATTACCAAACCAACTTTGCGGTTATAGGCGCTCGGTTCAACACCCTTACCTGGACCGGAGAAATTAGTGATAACTGGTTTGACGCGGCAAACTGGGACAAAGGCCGGGTACCTACTAAAACGGATGATGCTTACATCCAGTATCCAGCCCCGAATTCCAGAGCTTCGTATCCCAAAATCTACTCGAATGGCCGTTACCAGTTGCCACAGTACAACCCAGGTACTACCAACCCCTACACTGGCCCTACTTATAACAATACAACGGGTACTCCTTACGGTATAGCTGAAGTGCAAAGCATAAGCTTTGGAGGCACTTCGGCGGGCGCGGCCCAGGCCGAGTTAGTTACTGGTACGCTGATTATCTATGGCAATCTTGTAAATACCTACAATAACTTTGTTCAGGACAATAACACTATTTTGGTGTTCGGTGGTGATAACCAAACCATTACCGGTGGTACCTTTAAAGTAGTTGAAATAGCGGGCGGTGGTACAAAAAGTATCTCCAGTGATATGACAATTACTACTTCACTGCGGTTTGGCAGTAGCGCAGTGGTAGGCAGCGCTGCTTACGTAGCTGGCAAAGGCAATGTAGCTACTGCGCCTACCAACTCGACGGTAACGCTAGACCAAAACTCCACTACGGCCGCAATGTTAATTGGGGAAGATGAAACTGGCTATGTTTTGGGCAATGTGGAAACTAGAGTGCAAACGCTGCTGAATATTCCTCAAACCTATGGCAACATTGGCTTGAGCCTGACCTTTACGGGCACCAACATGCCAGGATTCGTAACGGTGCGGCGCGTGACGGGCTCTTATTATTCGGCTGGCCTCAATTCGCCTTCGGCAGTGAGTATCAAGCGCTCCTTTGTAGTAACCCCCGACAACGCCAGCAACTCGGCAATGCCTCTGACGGCCAATGTGGTGTTTAGCTACCTCGACATCGACCGGATGAATATTGGCGGTACTACCGGCCCTACCATCCCCGATGGCCCTACCACTACCGACCCCACTCAACCCAACGTACTTAGCCTTTTCCGCTCGGCCACTGGCACCAGCTTCACGAACCTAGGTTTCACCAGCCGCGATGGCAATCTGAACACAGTAACTACCAACAACGTACAAGTATTCAATATCTTGACGCTCGGTGATGAGCGTAATCCCCTGCCGGTATCGCTGGTTGCCTTCAACGCCAAGCGTTTAGGCTCCGATGCCCTCATTACCTGGGAAACGGCCATGGAGCGCGACAACCGTGGCTTCGAGGTACAGGTTTCGACCGATGGCGTTACGTTCCGCACGGTTGGTTTTGTAGCCAGCAACACGCCCGATAGCAACACGCACCTTGCGTATAGCTACACCGATACCGAAGCCAACAAGTCGGGCATCCGCTACTACCGTCTGCACCAACTTGACTATAGCGGCAAGGACGACTACTCGCCAGTGCGCGCTGTGAGCTTTGCTGCCGCTGGCGATGCCGTGGCTACGCTTACGGCCTACCCCAACCCGTTTAGCAACGACGAAATTAAGCTGGCGCTGCAATCGACTGATGCTGGCCAGGCCACCCTGCGCCTTACTGACCTCACGGGCCGCCAGGTAAGCGCCCAGTCTTTCACCGCCGTAAAAGGCGTAACGGAAGTGAGCATCGACCAGGCTTCGCAGCTAGCCGCTGGCAGCTACATGGCTCAGATTACGTCCCCTTCGGGCGAGGTGAAAACCGTACGCATCCAGAAGCGCTAATCGTACTTATCTAAAGCAAAAAGGCCCGTCTCCTACCAGGAGACGGGCCTTTTTGCTTTTTCCAATATGCCAGAGGCAGCAAGTATTAGCCACGCGGCATTGAGGTGCCGGGCTTAGTTGATTTGGCCTCAGGCAGGAACATGGGGTCCACGGCGTCCATATCGAGGAAGTGCGTGAAGGTATCACCGCGCAGGCCCAGGCGAATGGTTTCGAGGCTTACAATCTCATTTGGAGCAATGTTGCCCAGGTTTACATTAGCCCCCAGCAGCTTAATAAACCACACCTGCTGCGCCTTCTGCGGTGCTTCCCAGATGATGCGCTCCGACGGAATTTTGGTCAGAATCTCTTCGACCAAGCCCGAGCGTACCTCGCCGGTGCTGCGGAACAAACCTACGTTGCCACCTTCCCGCGCCTCGCCGATTACCTTAATGGCACCAGCATCCAGTTCGGCCTGCATCTGCGAAATCCATTTGTAGGGCGGAATAATCTTTTCTGCGTCTTTCGAGCCTACCTCGCTCAATACCCGCACTGACTTGCTTAGGTCCCGAATAAACTCGCACTTGCGGTCGTGGGGCAGGTCGAGGCTGCCGTCTGACACCTCGGCGTACTCCAGGCCGAAGGAATCGAGCAGGCGGCGGTAATCGTCGAACTGATTGCGGATGATAAATGCCTCGAACAGCGTGCCGCCCAGGTACACGGGTATGCCCGCGGCCTTGTATACCTCCAGCTTGCGTTTCAGATTGGGCACCACGTAGGACGTAGCCCAGCCCAGCTTCACAATGTCGGTATACAAGGCCCCGACTTCCAGAAAGTCCTCTACCTCCCGGATACTGAGGCCCTTATCCATCATCATGGTAAAGCCTTGCTCACGGGGTTTTTGGGTGCGCTCGGGCAGCTGCGAAAGAGAATAGTTCATCAAGTTAACTAGGTGACGGTTTGGTTTCTGCCCGGCCCAGCCGCCCCAGCCAGCGGCGGGCAACCAAACCAAAGCAGCAAAAAAGCCGCCCGCTCAGCGAGCGGGCGGCTACAAAAATAAGCGGTAGCCTTCCTTCTGGCAGGCGGCCAAGGGCTAGCTACTTACGAAACTGGTCGATAAGCCGGCGCAGGGCCGGCTGTTTTTCGAGCTCCGGAAAGTAATCGAACAATAGTGAATGCTGCTCATAATTAAGCGAGAGGGCCGTTTCCAGCTCCTGGTAGGCTTCGCGCAGGCGGCCCGACGCTAGCAAATAAGCGCAGAACATGTAGTGAAAATGCGACTCGTGCGGGTGCAATTCCACAGCGTGGCTTATCAGGTCAATGGCCTCATCGTAGTGCCCTTGCTCGTAGAGAATGGCACTCCAGCTTACCCAGCCGGTGGCATCGTCGGGGGCTACTTCGGTGGCCTTTTCGTAGGCTTCGAGGGCGCTCACCACGTTGCCAACCTGGTTTTCGGCCGCGCCCAGCGCCGACCAGTACTCACCACTGTCGCCGTACAGTTCTATCGCTTTGCGGAAGAAATACAGGGCTTCGAAATGGCGGTCTTGCTCTTGCAGCAGCACGCCCTGGCCAAACCACGCCTCATCCATGTCCGGGTTGATTTCCAGGGCTTTGCGGTAGTACAAGCGGGCTTGTTCCCAATCGCGCAGCTTTTCGTAGCACTCGCCGATGTTGCACAGCGCCTCATCGGTAGGCTCGCCGGTGGGGTAGCTCAGCTCAAACTCGGCGATGGCCTTTTGGTACTGCTGCTGGCACACGTAGGTATCAGCCAGCCAGTGGTGGGCATCATAAAAATCGCCGTCGATAACGATGGCGTAGTCGAAGGCCGCTGCGGCCTGCTCATACTTCTCTAGGCGGTAGTAATATTGCCCCAAGTTGTACCACGCCACGGCCGAGTACGGGTCGTCATCGGTAAAGCGCTGAAAAAACTCTTCGTGCTCGGGCAGGCGGTTGCTGGCTTCGAGGCAGTTGAGCAGCTCCTGCACGGTCGTCTCGTTGTCGGGGTGCAAGCGCAGGCTGTGTTTGTAGTGGCGGGCTGCGCTCTTATACTTCTGCCAGCTCTGGTACGCTAAACCCAGGTTGAAGTGAATGTCCTCGCGGTCGGGGTTTTGCTCCAGCGCCGCCTGAAAAAAGCGCACGGCTTCGTCAAACTCGCCGCGCTGCGTGGCGATGATGCCCCGCGTCACAGCCACGTCGGCGTTGTCGGGGTCGAGGCTGGCCACGCTGGAAATCTGGCGCTCGGCCTCGGTGTAGTCGCCGCGCATAGCCGAAATCTGGGCCCGGTCAATCAGCAGCTCCGTCGAGAACGGATACTGACCCAGCGCTACCTCGCACGCCTGCTGCGCCTTGTCGAAAGCCGCCGAGGTCACATAGTAATCAATAATAATTTCAAACTCTTCTAAGTCAAAAAAAGCGGCCTCGTCGTGCGCCACCATGCGCTCATAGCGACGCACCGTATTCTGAGCCGCCCGGGGGTCTTCAAATGATTCGTTCATGCGCATAAAATCACGAATTAATACGAGTTAGGCTAACAATTTAACGCCGCCCAACCACTTGGCAAAAGAGGCAATAACTAAGCCGAAACGGGCTGCTGCTTACCTAAGCCAAGCTGGCTTTACTAAAACTGCCCTAACCCGTGATTCGCTAAGATACAACCGTCTGCGGCCTGCTCCGGTTCGTTTTCAAGCTTTGCGTGGCCCAGGCGATGGTTTCGGCCAGCGGCCGAAAGCTTAACCCCGTGGCTAACTGAGCTTTGCTGGCATCGTACTGAATGCGCTGCCGCCCTGCCTGCGCCGTATCGCGGGTGATGAGGGGCCGCGCCCCCGTGAGCACCGCCCGCCCGTGCTCGAGCCGCCAAATGATTTCGGCCGCCCAGTCGGGCACGGCCACGGTGGGTGGCCGCCGCCCAAAGGCTGCGGCCGTTTGCTGCAAAAAATCGCCCAGCGGGCAAGCCCCTCCGTTGAGAATGTAGCGCTCGGCCGTGGGCGGCGCGGGCAGGTCGAGCGTCAGGCGCAGCAGGTGCGCCACTACGTCGCGCACATCCACAAAGTTGAGCAGGCCGCGGGTGTAGAAGCGGTGCTCGTCGTAGGCGTAGCGCAGCAGGCGGGTGCTACTGCGGTGCCAGTCGCCGGGCCCCAGCACCACCGAGGGATTAACGACAGCGGCGGACAAGCCCTCGGCCACGCCACGCCACACCTCCAACTCACCCAAATACTTGCTGGTAGCATAGGCCGGGTGGCTGGCCCCAAGGTCCCAGGTAGCCGTCTCATTTACCAGCTGCACGGCATCGGCCGCTAGCTCATCGGTAGGCGTAGCGGGCTGCCCCAAGGCCGCCACCGACGATACGTAGCCCAGCCGGATGCCTGGCCGCGCCAGGCAGGCATCGACCACGGTGGCCGTGCCCTCCATATTTACTTGCAGCAGCGCATCCTCATCCTGCGGCGCGTAGGAAACCAGCCCCGCACAGTGAAAAACGTGCGTCACCTCGGGCGAGATGGCCGAGGCGAGCAGCGTAGCATCTAGCAGGTCGCCCTGCACCCACTCTACCCCCGCGGCGGCGGTAGCGGGCACGGCCTTGCGGTGCAGGGCGCGCACCTCAAGGCCCCGCGCACGCAGCTCATGCAGCAAAAACGAGCCGATAAGCCCAGTGCCTCCGGTAACGAAAATCATGCTGAGTACTAAGGTCGGGGTAAGAAGCTGGGCCGGAGCATGGGTTGCCTCACAGCGTGTTGTTGAGCAGCGGCAAAGCCAGCAGCTTGCGAAAGTAGCTGGAATTAACCGTTTTGGTAGCCAGCGTGGCCGTGTGGCGCAGGTGGTGCGTATCAGTGCCCACAAAGTCGACGAGCCGAGCGTCAATAAGCTGTTCGGCCGCGTGGCGGGCGGCCGGCGAGTAGTAGCCCGCCAGCGAGTTCAGGTTGAGTTGAAGCAGCACGCCGTATTCTTCCCGCAACTTTTTGAGTTCTGCAAAGCGCCCATATAAATAGGTATAGCGCTCAGGGTGAGCCAACACGGGTTGGTAGCCAGCTGCCTTCAGCTCAAAAATAGTGGCATGTAGGTTGAATGGCTCATTCATATACGATGTTTCGAAGAGCAAATAGCGCCGCTCGCCGCCAAAGCTCAGCAGCTCGGTACCATCGGCCAGTTTGCGGCCCAGCCACTCATCGAGGTAGTACTCCGCAGCGCACTCCAGCTCTACATCGGCGAGACCGGCTGCTACGGCGGCCATTCGCAGTTCGACTAGGGCCGCCCGAATACCATCGGGTGTGTTTTTGTAGAAGTCGCCCATGATGTGCGGCGTCATCACCAACTTGCGAAAGCCCAACTCGTGCAGCTCGCGTAGCAGCTCCAGGCTATGTTCCAGCGTCTCGGCGCCATCATCGAGGCCAGGCAGCAAATGCGAGTGCATGTCGGTATGCAGGCCAGCTAAAGGCTGCGCCAACAGCGAAGAGCTAGCCGGAGTAGCGGCGCTGCTACCAAACAATCGCTGCCAAAAACCAGCCATACGTTATTGTGACTTAACTAAAAAGCCCTTTAATCTTTTCCGTCATAGTTTTGGCTTGGGTAGGCTCTTCGTAATAGCCCATGCCATAGCTGCCATAGCCGTAGCCATAGCCGTAGCCATACCCATAACCGTAGCCATAAGCCCCTTGCGCCTTCGCATCGTTGAGCACCGTGCACATCTTGGTAAACTGGTTGTTACCCATCAGGCGGTTCAGATTCTTGAGGAAGGCCTTGCGCGAGTAGTTGGCCCGCACAATATAAATCGGCACATCGGCCTTTCGCATAATGAGAATGCCATCCGTCACGAGGCCCACAGGCGGCGTATCAATCAGGATAACATCGTAGGTGCGGTGTAGCTCGGCCAGCATCTGGTCGAAGCGCGGGTTCAGAATCAACTCTGAAGGGTTGGGTGGGGTAGGGCCCGCCGAAATAAAATCCAGCGACTCAATATTAGTGTGCTGAATGCACTCGGCCAGCGTGTGCCGCTCAATTAGAATGGTACTGACGCCCCGCACGTTTTCGGCCCCGAAAGCCAGGTTGACCTTCGGCTTGCGCATGTCCAAGTCCAGAATAATAACCCGCTGACCTGATAAAGCAATAATGCCCCCCAGGTTTACTGCCACAAAGGTTTTGCCTTCGCCTGAGATAGTCGAGGTAATCGAAATAATGCGCTTCTTGGTGGCTGGGCTGATAAAATCCAGGTTTGTACGGATGGAGCGGATGGCTTCCGATACCGACGATTTTGGGTTTTTATCGACAATAAGCCGCGATACTTCTAACTTTTCCTTTTCATACGTCGGAATAACGCCTAGCACCGAGGCGCGGGTGCCGCGTTCCAGTTCTTGCACGCTCGTGACGGTATTGTGCAGCAAATAGCGGGTCGCAATCAAGCCCAAGCCCAGTACCAGCCCACTCGCCAGCCCAATGGCATACACCAGCAGCCGCACTGGCGAAATAGGCTCACTAGGCGGCGAGGCAGGCGAAAGAATCTGAAAATCAGCCGTGGTGCCCGCCTTTTGGATATTAAAATCCATCTTGCGGTCCAGCAGCCGCTGGTAGGCAGCCGCGTACAATTCTAGTGGCCGTTGCAAGCGGGCCTGCTGGGTCGCTTTTTCAGGCATAGCCTGCATCAGGCCAGTAAGGGTCCCCTCTTGGTTGTTGAGGCGGTCTATCTGAGTTTGTAGGAGTTTCTGGTCGCGTTGCAGTTGCTGCTGCAGGCTAGCCCGAGTTTCCTGCACGCTGGCTTGCTCGAGTTGAATACCCAACGTCCGGCTCGTCTGCGATTTCAGGTCGAGGCGCAGGTGTCTTTGCAGCCCGTCCAAATCATTGAGCAAGCCTACCAGCACGGGGTCATCTAGCTCAGCAAGTCCAGGTAGGTTGTCAGATACTGTTTGGTTTTCGGTACGGGTAAGCTGCCCCCGCGCCATCAGGTTTCGGACATCAGCCAAAACTTGCAGCTTGGTTTCTAACTCTAAGCGTCCTTCCTGCAGTTTTTCTAGGCGAGTCTTAAGTTCTTCTACCGTGGATTTTACGTCGTAGGTTTTATTGTGGCGCACAAAGTCGCGCCAGTCGTCCTCCGCCCTCTTTAGCCGCACGTCATTGTCAGCTATCACGCCGTCTATGTAGCTCAGAGTTAAGTCATTGCTTTGTTTCTTGCGGGCTAGTTTTACTTGCAGATAAACGGTGTCAATGTTATTGACAATGTGCGCCGCTTTTGAAGGGTTATTGTCAGTGAAGGAAATCTGAATGGTGTTAGCGTCAGCACTCACGACTGCTACATCCAGGTTCCGGTCCAAGTAGGCATTTATCGCACCGTCGTCTAGAATGACGAACGAATACTGGGGCGAAGTTGTAGCCAGCGCCGGGCGGCCGAGCGTAGGCTCAAGCAATAAGTCAATACCCGGCAATTGCAACCATTGACCCAGCGAAGCAGTGCTCGTGAGCGTTTGCTGGCCCGCCTTAACACTTACCTCGTAGCGGTTGGCGGCAAGAAAATTCAACTGAAACTTCCGGCCGTAGAATAGCTTGTCGCGCACCTTATACCGCACCCGAAAAGGAGCAACGTTATACAACTCATTCTCCAAAACGGTGCCCTGAGCATAGTAATTGACATCCAGTGCTAACCGCTCTTTTAGCTGTTGATAGGTGATGTTAGACTTAATAAGCTCTACTTCGCCAGCCAGCTTCATTGCAGTTCGGCTCTGCTCAACGGCTTTCATTGCTCCTAACCCAATATTATCGGCCTCCGAACGCTCATCTAGTTTGAGCAATGAGGCTGATTTATAGATTGGCTTTGTATAGCGCAGAAATAGCCAAGAGGCCGTGCCGCCCAGCGCTAGCAGCAGCAATACCCATATCAGGCTGCGCCGCGCCACCAGCACCAGCGTGCTCAAGTCAAGGCCGCTACCCGGCTCTTCTTGGTCGGCAGCTTGTACCGGGCCAGTGGTAGGAGGTAGCTGACCGGCCGTTTCACCAGTAGCTCTACGGATTAGCTCCTCCAACTCTGCATTCTCGCTTAATGCCATAGGGATAAATACTCAAGATTGGCTCTGCAGACTAATCTTTACCAATTTCTTAAGATAAACTTAAGGATTAGGTTAATTCTGACGTGAAATAGTAATAAGGGTAAATACAACGCTTACTGTGCTAAGCAGAGTAGCCGATAGTGCGAATACCGGGCCGGCATCCGTAAGCCCTTCTAGGAACCGGCGGCGCACTGGCTCAATGTACACAATGTCGTTGGGCTCCATCTGTAAGTTCGCCCGCCGCATGCCGGCGATAGTACTCAAATCAATCTGTTCAACCTGCGGATTCTTCAAATCACCGCGGATAATGCGAATACTAGATGTCTTGCCTCCATAGCGATAAAGTCCCGAAGTACCGCCGCCCCCGCTGCCGGCACCGTCTACCCCCCCTGCTAACGCCAATACCTCTAAAAGATTCATATTGTCGTTAGTAAGCGGCACTACAATGCCCCCCGGCGAGCCCAATATTATCACCCGATTATTCGTAACTCGGGTCTGGACATAAGGCTCTATATAATAATTGCCGTAAAGAACTTGTAAAGTGCTGTCGGCCTGATGCAAACTCAGGCCACTTAAATGCACCCGCCCAATAACGGGCATCGAAACGGTGCCATCGGCCTGCACTAGTAGCTCTAGGCCTGCGTTGGCACCTGTAGTACTGCGGGCAGCGGTAGCAGGCGCACGGGTAGTAGCCGTAGAACTGCTCGGGCGAGCACTTACGCTGGGGGTTACTGCGGTCGGTGCCCCCAGCTGGGAGCCTAGCACTCCGTTGGGGTCGATAAGGCGCTCACCGTTATTAGTGTACACTTGTGCATTTAGGAAATCGTTGGGCTGAATGCGATAATTGCGGTCGGTACGGTTGACGGCTACGCGAAGCTTGGCGGTGTCCAACCGATTCCCTTTTTCGTCCGTTAGCCGAAATAGTGTGCGCTGGTTATAGTAGCGGGTAGAAGCGCACGAAGAAAACAGGAGCAAGATGGGCAAGCTCAGCACTAGGCAGCGGAGCAGGGTGGCGCGGGCAATAGAAGAATTCAACGGTAAGGCCAGGGTAGAAGTGAAGCTGGGCACCGCCCCGCGTTGGGACTGGCGAGGGCTAAAAAGTCTCAAAAGTAACCTATCTAAAGCAGCCTTTCCAATTTCGCGGGTTGCAACCCTAGCGCTTACCAACTTGGTTCCGGCGCCGGGATAGGTACTTTTGAGGGCGCATGGGCAAGGAAACCAGTTTTGCTTGCCCTGTGTCCTGTTCTTATCTCCCCTCACCCCACCCACATTTTTCTTATGGAAGCTACCATAGCGACCGAAAACCAAACCCTGATTGCGCAGATGGTGCGCGATTTTGGGGCCCAGCACATTAAACCCAGCATGATGCGCTGGGACGAAACTCAGGAATTTCCCCGCGAAGTATTTCGCCAACTCGGCGAGCTCGGCCTCATGGGTGTGCTCGTGCCGCAGCAGTACGGTGGCGCTGGCTTTGGCTACCAAGAATATGTAACGGCCATTGCCGAGCTGTCCAAAATCGACGGTAGCATTGGCCTGAGTATGGCTGCGCACAACTCGCTGTGCACGGGCCACATTTTGCAGCACGCCTCCGAAGCCCAGAAGCAGCAGTACCTGCCGCGCCTGGCGAGTGGCGAGTGGCTGGGTGCCTGGGGTCTCACCGAGCCCAACACGGGCTCCGACGCTGGCAACATGCGCACCACGGCCGTGCTCGATGCCAGTGGCGAGTTCTACATCCTTAACGGCGCGAAGAACTTTATCACTCACGGCAAGAGCGGCGACGTGGCTGTCGTTATCGCCCGCACCGGTGAGGTCGGCGACTCGCACGCCATGACGGCCTTTATTGTGGAGCGCAACACGCCGGGCTTTGCCGCTGGGCGTAAGGAAGACAAGCTCGGCATGCGCGCTTCCGAAACGACCGAGCTTATTTTTACTGACTGCCGCGTGCCCGTCGAAAATGTAATTGGCAACGTCGGCGATGGCTTTGTGCAATCGCTGAAAGTGCTGGATGGCGGGCGCATCAGCATTGCTGCCCTGAGCCTGGGTATTGCGCAGGGCGCGTACGAGGCCGCACTTCAGTATTCCAAAGAGCGCCAGCAGTTCAACCAGTCCATCAGTAATTTTCAGGGCATTGCCTTCAAACTGGCTGATATGGCTACCGAAATAGAAGCTGCCAGCCTGCTCACCTACCGCGCCGCCGAAATGAAAGACCGGGGCGAAAACGTGAACCGCGAGTCGGCCATGGCCAAGCTCTATGCCTCGGAAGTGGCCGTGCGCACGGCCAATGAGGGCGTGCAAATATTCGGCGGCTACGGCTATACCAAAGACTACCCGGCCGAGAAATACTACCGCGACGCCAAGCTTTGCACCATCGGCGAGGGCACTAGCGAAATTCAAAAGCTGGTAATCGCCCGCACATTGTTGAAGTGAAAAATTGGCAGCACAGGGCCAATTGAGCATCTCCAAGCTTCAGCACGGAACTTAGAGTTAGCTTTTAGCTCGTCCGCTTGAGTTAAGTTGAACTTGGCAAAGCGTGACGCGTACTAGCCCTGTGTTGCTGACCATTTTAATTCTACTTGCGTAAGTAGAAGAAAATTATTATCTTTGCGGCCCGTTTGCCCTGAAAAAGACTCCTCAATTCTCGATATGATTATCGTTCAAATCAAAGACAACGAAACCGTTGACCGTGCGCTGAAGCGCTTCAAGAAGAAATTCGAGCGCACCGGCGTTTTGAAAGAGCTGCGTCGCCGCACGTTCTTCCAAAAGCCCAGCATCACCAAGCGCAAGCTGAAGCAGAAGGCTGTTTACAAGCTCGCTACCTACGGTACCGACAGCGAATAGCCCCTGCGCTATTTGTTTTTAGTGGCTTTCGAAAGCCCGCCTTGTTGCTTTATACAGCAGGGCGGGCTTTTCGCGTGTGTCAGGCGCGATAATTGAAATTTGCTAGTACCTTTCGCCCGGCCCGCCAGTCGGGCTTTTTGGTGCCAAAGCCTATGGACGAATTTCTGGATTATCTGCGTTACGAAAAGCGCTTTAGCCCGCACACAGTCACGTCGTATCAAACTGATTTAACGCAGTTTATCGCTTTTATAAAGCAGGAATACGAGCTGGAAAACCCCGCTCAAGCCACGCACCCGCTCATTCGCGGCTGGGTAGTTAGTTTGATGGGACAGAACTTCGACCCGCGCACCGTGAATCGCAAAGTGGCGTGCCTGAGCTCGTACTACAAGTATTTGCTGCGCACCAATCGCCTAGCAGCCAACCCGATGCTGCGCATCAGGGCGCCCAAAATGGCCAAAAAGCTGCCCGAGTTCGTGCCCGAAGAATCGCTGAATCGGTTGCTCAACTCCTTCGAGTTTGAGCCCACCTTTGCTGGCGTGCGCGACCAATTGGTGCTGGAAATGCTCTATGGCACCGGCATCCGGCTATCGGAGCTGTTAGGCATTACCGACCACGATGTGAACGCTAGCGCCCGCACCGTGCGCGTGACGGGCAAGGGCAATAAGCAGCGCATTGTGCCCCTCAATGCCTCGCTGGTGCTGGTGCTGGAGAAGTATGGCACTGCCTTGGCGGCTGAGTTTGGGCCGGTGGCGGCCAACAGTCCCCTGCTGCGTACTGATAAGGGCGAGCCGCTCTACGAAAAGCTGGTGTACCGCACCGTTAAGAAATACTTGAGCCAGGTATCGACCTCGGCGGCGCACCAGCACCCGCACGCGCTGCGCCATGCCTTTGCTACGCACCTGCTGGGCAAGGGAGCCGACCTCAATGCCATTAAGGAACTGCTGGGCCACGCCAGCCTAGCGGCCACGCAAGTGTACACGCACTTGTCCGTTGACCGCCTAAAATCCGTATTCGAACAAGCTCACCCCAGAGCATAAGCATTTCGTTTCCCACTCAACCTTTTTTGCCCATGAAAGTGCAAATGCAATCGGTGCATTTCGATGCCGACCAAAAGCTGCTCGATTTCATACAGCAGCGCCTCGATAAACTTGAACACTTCTACGACCGCGTAACGGATGGCGAAGTTATTATGCGCCTCAATAACAAAGATGGCGTAGCCAATAAAACGGTGGAAATTAAGCTGATGGTGCCGGGCAGCACCCTGTTCAGTCAAGAAGACGCGGCCTCCTTCGAAGCTGCTGCCGACGCGGCGGTAGAAGCTCTAAAACGGCAAATTTCGAAGTATAAAGAGAAGCATTTGAACCTGCATTAAGCACGAATAGCCACTAAAGCTGGCTTTTTGATTCCATAAAAAAGCCCCGATAGCTAAGCAGCTACCGGGGCTTTTTTATGGAATCAGAAATTACAGATTGAAGGCCGATTTGATTTTATCCACATAGTCGAGCTTCTCCCAAGTGAAGGTTTCGAAAGTTTTTTCTTCGCCATCCTTCATTTTTACGGTCACGGTGCCGGGCGTGCGGCCCATGTGGCCGTAGGCCGCAGTTTGGCCGAAAATGGGGTTGCGAAGGCCAAAGCGCTCCACGATGGCGTAGGGGCGTAAGTCAAACAGCTCGTTTACCTTGTCGGCAATCTCGCCGTCGGTGAGGGGTTGGCCAGCGGTGCTTTTGGCTTTAGTAGTGTTGTAAGTGGTTACGTAGAGGCCTACCGGCTTAGCTACCCCGATGGCATAGGCCACTTGCACCAGCACTTGGTCGGCCACGCCGGCGGCCACCAGGTTTTTGGCGATGTGGCGGGCGGCGTAGGCAGCTGAGCGGTCTACTTTGCTCGAGTCTTTGCCTGAGAAAGCGCCGCCGCCGTGGGCACCCTTGCCCCCGTAGGTATCCACGATGATTTTGCGGCCGGTGAGGCCCGAATCGCCGTGGGGGCCGCCGATAACGAACTTGCCCGTAGGGTTGATGTGGTGCGTGATGCTATCAGTAAACAGGGCCTGGATTTCGGCACTCAGGCTGGCTTTTACGCGGGGGATGAGGATATCGATAATATCCTGCTTGATGCGGGCCAGCATCACTTCCTCCGAGGCGTCGAAGTCGTCGTGCTGGGTGCTCACCACGATGGTGTCGATGGCCTCGGGGCGGTGGTCGTCGGAGTAGCGGATGGTTACCTGGCTTTTGGCATCGGGGCGCAGGTAAGTCATTTCCTGGCCACCCTTGCGGATGGCCGACAACTCCTGCAATAGGCGGTGCGACACGTCGAGGGCGAGCGGCATGTAATTATCCGTCTCGTTGGTGGCGTAGCCGAACATCATGCCCTGGTCGCCGGCACCTTGCTCTTCTGGAGCCTGGCGCACCACGCCCTGGTTGATATCGGGCGACTGCTCGTGCAAGGCCGACAGGATGCCGCAGCTTTCTGCTTCAAACTTATACTCGGCCTTGGTGTAACCGATGCGCCGGATAACGCCGCGCGTAATTGATTGAACATCAACGTAAGCCGATGACTTGATTTCGCCCGCAACTACCACTAGGCCAGTAGTTACCATGGTTTCGCAGGCTACTTTGGCAGCCGGGTCCTGGCGCAGAAAGTCATCGAGGATGGCGTCGGAAATCTGGTCGGCAACTTTATCGGGATGGCCTTCCGAAACCGATTCGGAAGTGAACAGATAGGGCATGAGAAAAAGCTAGACAAACAAAAAAACGCCCGCCCAGCCAGACGTAGGCGCGAGCGGGCGGACGACAAAGCTACTCAAAAAAGACAACCAAATTTTCCAAAGCCATGATTTTTACCCAGCTACTTGACCCTGACTAGCTTCGTTGGTAGTAGGCCGGGCTACCTTCTCGCACACTAGCACCACCAAGCGGCCGCGCAAATCGGTAGTCGCAAAAAGGTAGATATCGCCGCCTTCCCGAATGCCCGTGCGCCGCCGAAAATCGGCTACCGACTCGGGGAAATTGCGGGTCGTGACGTGCGCCCGTGCCTCGGGTCCCAGGTATGCTTTCAGGGCTTGGCCATCGGCCTTCTCAGTGGCCAAAATGCGAAAGATGCGACCCGGGAAATCGGCACGCAGCTCGGCATTGGTATACAGATGGCTATGCTGCTGAAGCTTTAACAGCTCAAAGGCAGTACCGATGCTTTTGAAAGCCCCCGCCTTCAGAATGGCGGCGTTGGGCTCGTAGAGGTACTGCTGGGCCTCGGCATAGCGCGGCACAGCGCGGGCCTCGCGGGCCCGGTTAACGCGAAACTCCTGCTGGCTGCCATCGCGGCGCAGGTTCACGGCCAGGCGCTCGGGGTCCACGGCGGGCTCTTCTCCTAGCTCATATAGCACCTCCTTCACCTCATTATCGATGGCAATTACCCACAGGCGGCGCACGTACTTTAGCTCATTTATGGCCAGCTCTATATCGAGCATGGGCGAGGTTTTGAGCAGAATGCGCGGCGCATGGCGCAGTAGTAAGGGCAGCAGGCGTGGCACATCGGGCTCGCAGTCGGCCAGCCGGAAGGTTTTGCCGCCGCGCTGGTCGCGCCGGGCCGGGTCGAGGTACAGCCAGTCGAACGTAGCAGCGCTGCTTTTTAGAAACGAAACGGCATCGGTGGCATGCACGGCCACGTTCTCAACTTTGAGCTGAGCCAGATTATAGGCTACTACCTGCGCCAGGCGAGCGTCGCGCTCTACGTAGTCGACTTGGGCTACCTCGGCCGCAAAGTATGCCGAATCGGCCCCGAAACCGCCGGTAAGGTCAGCTAGGCTACTTGCGCCCGCTACCAAGGCAGCCTTATAAGTGGCCGTGCGCTCGGAGGATGCCTGCTCGACAGAAAGCGCGGGCGGAAAAATTAGGTCCTGGTTGTCGGCCCAGGCGGGCAGCTTGACGCGGGCTTTTTGGCGGGCCTGAATCTGGCGCACCAGCTCGGGCACGGGTAAATTGGGGTGGCGGCGGGCCTGCAAGGCCAGGTGGGCGGGGTCATCGTGCAGGTGGGCGGCCACGTAGCGCCGGGCCGCCTCGGGTAAGGGAAACTCCATTGTGCCCTACTTAACGCAAAAAATGCCGGTCTGGTGCATTTTCTGGGTTTAGAGCTGCCAGCGCAAACCCACTACGGGCTGGCCCTGCGCCGTAGCAGCCACGCCCCAGCCAGTAGGCTTCAGCTTGGGCCAGATGGCCCCGCGCTTAGCACTAGGTAGTTCGCTGTTGTAGGTATCCACGGCCTGCTTGAGGTAGTCGTTGGTGTGCCGGTTGATGAACAGCGTGGCGATGAGGCTGACGACAACCACGCCGGCCGCTACCTGCTGAGTACTATTGAAGTACTGCGCATCGCCGTGGCCAAAAACCTGGCTGGCATACACCACTACCGAGCCCAGAATCAGGCCCCGGTCAACCAGATACAGGGTTTTTTGGCGGCTGTATTTGTTGAGGTCGCTCACAGCGCTGGGGCTGCTTTTGAGGTATGGACGCAGCTTCTGCCCAAAAAAACCGGCGCTTTGGTAATTGTCTTCGCTGGCGGCCACGCCGGGCGGCAAAAAGAAGAAATTGCCCTGCGAACCTCCCAGGCCGCGCTCCAAATCTTCGGGCGAGAGGCGAATGGTAGCCGGCGCTTTCTGTTGAGCTTGGGCCGGAGCCGCTAACCCCGCAATAAGCACAGCTGTTAGTAAGGGTGTCAGCCAGCGAGTTGCGCTCGTAGAGTTGAATATTGCGTTATCCATAGCTTGCAAAGATAGAACGCGTATTCCGCTACCAGCGGGCTATCTTTGCAGTAGAAAGCTTTATCTTAAAATTGTCTAGCATCATGGTGGAAACCAAGCCCACAACTTACGTCCCTTACAAAGTAAAAGACCTGAGCCTGGCCGAGTGGGGCCGCAAGGAAATTCGGCTGGCCGAAGCCGAAATGCCGGGTCTGATGTCGCTGCGGACCGAGTTTGGCCCCAGCAAGCCGCTGCAAGGCGCGCGCATTGCGGGCTGCCTGCACATGACCATCCAAACGGCCGTGCTCATCGAAACCCTCATTGAGCTGGGTGCCGATGTTACGTGGTCGTCATGCAACATCTTCTCGACCCAGGACCACGCGGCGGCGGCCATTGCCGCGGCTGGCATCCCGGTATATGCCTGGAAGGGCATGAACGAGGAAGAATTTAACTGGTGCATCGAGCAGACGCTGTTTTTTGGGGAAGACCGCCAGCCGCTGAACATGATTCTCGACGACGGCGGCGACCTCACCAACATGGTGCTCGACCAGTTTCCTGAGCTGGCCAGCGGCATTAAAGGTGCTTCGGAAGAAACGACGACCGGGGTTTTGCGCCTCATTGAGCGCGTGAAAACTGGCTCGCTGCCCTTCCCCGCGTTCAACATCAACGACTCGGTAACAAAGTCGAAATTTGACAACAAGTACGGCTGCAAAGAGTCGGCCGTAGACGCCATTCGCCGGGCTACCGACGTGATGATGGCCGGCAAAGTGGCCGTAGTGGCCGGCTACGGCGACGTAGGAAAGGGCACCGCTGCTTCGCTACGCGGCGCCGGTGCCCGCGTTATCGTGACGGAAATCGACCCCATCTGTGCCCTGCAAGCGGCCATGGACAGCTACGAGGTGAAGAAGATGGAGAACGCCATTCCGCGCGCCGACATTGTAATTACCACTACTGGCAACTGCGACATTATCCGGGAGGAGCATTTTCGCGCCCTCAAGGACAAGGCGATTGTCTGCAACATCGGCCACTTCGATGATGAAATCGACATGGCGTGGCTCAACAAAAACTATGGCCACACCAAAGACACGGTGAAGCCGCAGGTTGACCTCTACAACATTGATGGCAAAGAGGTTATCATTCTGGCCGAAGGCCGCTTGGTAAACCTGGGCTGCGCCACCGGCCACCCGTCGTTCGTGATGTCGAACTCGTTTACCAACCAAACTTTGGCCCAGCTTGAGCTTTGGAAGGATGCCGACAAGTACGAAAACCAAGTGTATACCCTGCCCAAGCACCTCGATGAGAAGGTGGCCCGTCTGCACCTCGCCAAAATCGGCGTGGAACTGGACGAGCTGACGCCTAAGCAAGCTGACTACATCAAAGTGCCGGTTGAGGGCCCGTTCAAGTCGGACCTGTACCGCTACTAGACCGCAGATTCAAACGGATTAAACTGATTTAACGGATACGCCCGCCTTCGGCGGGCTGACTGTTTTTGGTAGCGTTTAGCTGCTGCGTTTATCCTAATACCAATAAAAAAGGCCACCCAACTGGGTGGCCTTTTTTATTGGTAGCTGCAATTAATTATTTTGGTGCTCTCTGCGTGCCAGGCACGTTTTAACGTTCGCCTAGCCAGCCCGCCGCAGGCGGGCGTATCCGTTAAATCAGTTTAATCCGTTTGAATCTGCGGTCCGGACGGCTGGGGCTACCTGCGTGCCGAATAGCTCGACCGAGCGCATGACATTGGCGTGCGAAATGCCTTCGATAACCAGCTGCGCTAGGTAGCGGGTGTTGTTGAACAGCTGTTTTTGATAAAGTAGCTTGTCGATAATCTCGGGCACGGTGCCTACGAAAAGTGGCCCTTCGGGGCCGCACAGGGCGTCGAACTGCTGGCGCGACATAGGACGCCAGCCGCGCTCGCGGCCGATGCGGTTCATAATGGCGGCATAGGCCGGGAAAAATTCATCGGCAGCCTGTTTGGCGGTTTCGGCCACGTGAAAGTGGCAGTTGATGGCAATTTGCTGCTGGGCTTCGTCGTGCCCAGCCTCGCGGTAGGCCTGGCGGTAGAGGTCGGTGAAGGCCACGTACTGCGCCGGCGCACCGCCCAGAATGGCGATAGTCAGCGGCAGGCCCAGCTGCCCGGCGCGCACTACCGAGGCCGGCGTGCCGCCCACCCCAATCCAAACCGGCAGCTTGGGCTGTACTGGGCGCGGGTACACGCCCTGGGCCTTGATGTCGGCGCGGTGCTTGCCTTTCCAGGTTACGACTTCGTTTTTATTGATTTCCAACAGCAGTTTCAGCTTTTCCACAAAAAGGGCATCGTAATCCTGGAGGTCGTAGCCGAAAAGTGGGAACGACTCAATAAATGAGCCCCGGCCGGCCAGAATCTCGGCCCGGCCGCCCGAAATCAAGTCTACGGTAGCGAAGTTTTGGAAGGTGCGCACCGGGTCGGCCGAGCTAAGGACCGTGACGGCGCTGGAGAGGCGAATGCGCTTGGTTTGGGCGGCCACGGCGGCCAGCACTACTTCGGGGGCCGAAATAACATAGTCGGGCCGGTGGTGCTCGCCTAGCGCCAGTACGTCGAGGCCCACTTCGTCGGCCAAGCGGGCCAGGGCCAGCAGTTCCTGCATGCGTTGGGCGGCGGCATGGTCGGCGCCGGCTACGTGGGTGGGTGCTACCTCACCAAAAGAGCTAATGCCAAGTTCCATAGGCAACGAAAAGAGTCAAGTGAAAGCTGCCTAAATAAGCTGTCAGGCAGCCGATTGTTTGGTCACTCATCCCACTTATAGGAAGGCAGCTTGAAAAAATAGTTATATAACGGGTTTGCTTGGATAATCTCAACTAATGTTTTAATCTTTGTCAATAATATCAAGCTGTTATCTATGTTGAAGGTTGCTTTATACGGTCGTGTAGCACTGGGCGGCGTGTTTCTGTTATTGCTATGGTCCAACTGGCAAGAGCCTAACCTGCACGATTATCCGGCACCTGTGACGGTGGGCGCACTTCGGGTAGCGGGCGTGCAGCCGGGGCCGCAGGCCACCGCGCTTCACGCGCGCCTGTTGCAGCTGCCGGGCATCACGGCCTGCACTGTGAGTGCCGACGCGCAGGCCGTGGCCTACACCTACCACCCCGACGAAATAACACCTGCCCAAGTGCAGCAGCAGGTGGCGTCGGGCTTTCGGGTGCAGGAATACCACGCGCCGGCGGCGGCCATTGTGGGGCCGCAGTGCCCGGTGCCCACAGGCTACATCGTGGCGCTAGAGCGGCTGCGCTTTGCCCTTAACCTGCGCCGGCTTTTTGTAAAAGTCTGAGTAACCACGCATAGGCTGGCTTCGGCCGGCTGGGTTTTGCCTTCGTCTTACCTTTTTTCTCCTTTTTATGCTGACTATTACCCGCAAATTTCCGTTGGCCGTGCTGCTAGCGGCCTCGCTGCTCGGCTCGCTGAGCGCGTGCAAGAAAAACGAAGATGCCCCCGTGGCTCAGGCTTCGCTCTACGACCGGCTGGGCGGCCTGCCCGCCGTTTCAGCCGTGGTCGACCAGTTCATTACCAACGTGGTGGCCGAGACCATGACCTCTAACTCGAAGCTCAAGCGCACCTTCGACCCGCTGGTGCAGTCGGGCAACTCGTACCGGGTGGCCTCGCTGCGCAACCACCTCATCGACCAGATTGGGCAGGCCGCCGGCGGTCCGCTCGAGTACAAAGGCTTGTCCATGCCCATTGCCCACCAGGGTATGAACATTACCAGCGACGAGTTTAACGCCCTCGTGGCCGAGCTGGGCAAAGCTATGACCAGCAAAGGGGTACCCACGGCTCAGCAGACGGAAGTAGTTAATATTCTTGCGCCGTTGAAAAATAGTATTGTCGCGAAGTAGGGAGTAATTAATCACTCGTTTGCCCCACTAAACAGCCCGCTGTTGCCCTATCAGGCAGCAGCGGGCTGTTGCTTTTTAGCTGGGGCTAACCGGCTTGTTGACAGCACTTTTTTCTAAATAACTAGGATTGTTGCTAACTTCCTGACGCTACAGCAGCGGCCCAGGATACGGGCTGGCTGATAGGAGCAAAAATGATACTAGGTACTCGCGCTTCTTTCCCTCCCACCCATGCTGATATTTTTACTTCGTCGGTTCAATTTAGTGCCCAGGCTGGTGTTTTTGCTGCTCGCGCTGGGGCTGGCGCGCCCGGCCCAAGCAACGCACCTACTGGGTGGCGAAATGACTTACCGTTACCTGAATGCCAACGGCCCCGCAACGGCTCCGCTGCGCTACGAGATAACCGTGACGGTTTATAACAACTGTAACAACCAGGCTACCAAGGGCTACGCAAACGTGGCATTTTATGACCAAGGCAGTGGCAGCCAAGTAGTGCTAACCAGTACTAATTTCCCAACCACTGGCGCGAATGGAGAAATGTCAATTCCGCAAACGTCGATTTCGGGGTGCCAATTGCCCTACGTGCCGCTAGGCTGCACGATTTCGGGCGTGTCACAGCCGTTTCAGCTGCAAAAGTTTGTGGGTGTAGTAAGCCTGCCGGCTACCACGCAGGGGTATTATGCCGTGTGGACGGACCGGGCGCGCAACACCGACATCACCAACCTGCTCAACCCCGGCAGCCAGGCCATGACGCTGTATGCTACGCTGGCTCCGCCCTCGATACCTAATAGCTCGCCCGTATTTTCGGATGTTGCGGTAGCCGTCATTTGCACCAGTGATACTACGTACCTGCTCAACAACGCCGTAGACCCCGACGGCGACCGGCTGACGTATTCGTTTGGGCAGCCGTATGGTATATCGCCGCTGCCAACCTACTTTTTGCCGCCTCCCACCCAGCTTACTTACAAAGCTGGCGCTGGCTACTCGGCCACGACGCCCTTGGGCACGGGGGGCAGCAGCTATGCGGCCATAAACCCGGCTACGGGCATTGCCAAGTACATCGGGAGCGTGGTGGGCGGCAAGTACACCGTGGCGGTGGATGTGAATGAGTACCGCACCATCGGCGGCCAGCAATTGCTGATTGGCACCACCCGGCGCGATTTGCAGCTGGTAGTGGCCAACTGCCCCCCTACTACCCCGCCGGTGCTGCCCACTACGGCGGCCACTGCCTCCATTCCGCGCTACTACACCCTGGAAGCGGGCAGCACCCTGAATATTCCGCTGGTGTCTTCCCAGGCCGATGGGCACCCGCTCACGATGACGCTCAATAGCGTATTGCTCGATGGGCCTGGGGGCTACAATGCGACGCTCAGCGGTGACCCGGGCACGCTGGCACCAGGCAACCCAGCGGGCACAGCTACACTGACGAGTACCACGGGTACTATCTCAGGCACGCTGGTGTACACCGCCGGGTGCAACGAGGCCCGCGCCACGCCCTACGATGTAGCCCTGCTGATAAAGGACGACGGCTGTGCCGGCAAGCTGGTGGCCGATGTGCTGCACATCACCGTCACGAAGCCCACGGGGCCCACCGCCATCAGCGGCGACGCAGTGGTGTGCGGCCTGAACACGGCGCACAGCTACACGGCCAGCGGCGGCACCGCCCCAGTGATAAATTGGCGGGCTGCGGGCGGTACCATTGTGGGCAGCAATACGGCTAGCTCGGTGCAAGTGAGCTGGCCCGCCGCTGGCACGTACACGCTGGTAGCCAGGGGTATCACGCAGTACGGCTGCCTGACCGACTCGGTAACGAAAACGATAACCGTGCGCCCAGCGGCCGTGCTGACCGTGACCGGCAACCGCACTATTTGCCAGGGCAGCAGTACCACCTTGGCGGTGGCGGGCACTGGCACGTATACCGTGGTGGGGGGCACTATGCCGATAACGGGGGTAAGTCCTTTTGTGCTGAGCCCCACTGCCACGACTACCTACACCATCACGGAGGTAACGACGGGCACCATCTGCGGGGCCACCGCGCAAGTGACGATTACGGTCTTGCCTCAGCCCACCATTGACGTAGGCGCCCCTGCGCGCGAAGTGTGCTCGGGCGCGGCTACGACCTTGGGCGCGCCGCCCATAGCGGGCCTGAGCTACAGTTGGAGCCCGGCCACGGGCCTGAGCAGCCCCACTAGCGCCAACCCGACGCTGACGCTACCGAACGCTACCAGCGCGCCCATAACCCAAACGTATACGCTCACCGTGACCAACCCGGCAACTGCCTGCACCACCACTGGCACAGTGGTCGTGGTGGTTAATCCGGCGGTGGTGCTGAATACTATCGGCACCGACCAGACGGTATGCGTGAACACTGCCCCCACGGTGCTCACGAGCACCGCGGGCACGGGCGGCACCTTCAGCACGTATGCTTACCAATGGGAGGCTTCGCCCGATAATACTACCTGGACGGCCATCGTGGGCATTGCCAGCGAGGCATATACCCCCGGCCCCTTGGCCAGCACTACGTATTATCGGCGGCAGCTACGCGTGGGCACGTGCCTCTCGACTTACTCTAACGTACTGACCGTGCAGGTGCGGCCTCTAGCGACAGTGCAGTTGCCTACGCTGCCCGCGCAGTGTGCGGGCACCGCCTTCACCTTCACGCCAGTGCCCGCCAATGCTGGCCCCGCGCCCACCTACCAATGGTTCGTCAATAATGTGCCGGTGGCCACTGGCCCTACTTACACCAGCACTACGCTGGCCAATGGGGCCCAAGTGCAGGTGGTGCTCACGCCAAGCCTCGGCTATTGCGCCAACGGCCCGATTTCGGCCACCACCGTGGTAAGCCTTGTGCCGGTGCCACCCCCCACACTGGCTATCAGCCTGCAAACTGCGCTGCCAGTTTGTGCTAATGACCCGGTTACCTTCGGCCTCGACCAAGTCACCAACGCCGGGGCCAGCCCGCAGTACCAGTGGCAGGTCGATGGGGCAGATGTGGCGGGGGCTACCGGCACCACTTTCACCAGCACTACGCTGCGTACCGGGCAGGCCGTAACGCTACTTATTCGCACGCTTACCGCTTGCAACTTGCCCACCGCGGCTACTTCCAATGTATTGAGAACCATCATCAGCCTGCCCGCCGATGTGGATGCCGGGCCGGATAAAACCATTATGGAGGGCGAGTCGGTAGTGCTCGAAGGGAGGATTACCGGTAACTACCCTGTGCTATGGACGCCCTCGCTGACGCTGACTTTTGCTGGCAGCAACCGGTTGCGCCCCGAGGCTGCGCCGCTGGTCACGACCACCTACATACTATCGGCCGGCGCCGGGTACTGCGCCGACCAAAGCTCGGTGACCGTGACCGTGACGCCCCGCGTGCGCATCCCCAATGCATTCACCCCCAACGGCGATAACAACGACGACACCTGGCAAATCGAAAATATAGCGGCCTACCCCAACAACCACGTGCTGGTGTTCAACCGGTGGGGCAACAAGATTTTTGAAGCCTCCAACTACGGGCGGGCCAGCGAGTGGAAGGGCACCATTAATGGCCAGCCCGCCCCCATTGGCACGTACTACTACGTTATCACGCTGGGCAATAACAATAACAAGGCCTATACTGGCCCGCTCACGATAGTGTATTAGCGCTTTTAATCCAAGAATTGCGTGCCCGTCAGTTGCTCGCTCAGCTCCCAGAGGCGGCGGTTATTATTGGCGGTGTTGAAGCTGCTCTTCACCGGCTCAGCTTTTTTCTTGCTGAAATAGCCGCCGCTGATGCTGCCCACTTTTTCATCGGAGGCGAGGAAAATGCTGGTTTCGGCTCCCTTCTCGGGCGAAAGCATAAATGGCCGCCCCAAAGCCAGCACGGCCGACAACCAGCCGCCCGACTGCTGGCCGTAGCCGGTAGCTACTGCGCCAGGGTGCAGGGCATTGGTCGTGATGTTGGTGATGCCGTGGGCGCGCAGCCGCTGCGCCAGCTCCTGCGTGAACATGATATTCCAGAGCTTGGTAGTGCCGTATTCCCACATGGCGCTGTAATCACGCTCCGATTGCAGGTCGTCGAGCGTGGGCTTGGAAAAGCGATAGGCCATCGACGCCACGTTGACGATGCGGGCGGCCGGGCTTTTTTGCAACAGGTCGAGTAGCAGACTGGTGAGCAAAAATGGCCCCAGGTGGTTGGTGGCCAGCGTCATTTCGTAGCCATCGGGCGACACCTCGCGCTCGGCCCCGAACATGAGGCCGGCGTTGTTCACCAGCACGTCGAGGCGCGGGTACTTGGCGTGCAGCTCGGCGGCCACGTCGCGCACCTGTTGCAGCACCGAGAGGTCGGCCAGCACGGTATCGACCCGCTCGTTGCCGGTAGCCGCGATGATTTCGCGCTGGGTGCGCGCCGCCTTCTCAGCATTGCGCGCCAAGATGATGACGTGCGCACCCTGCTGGGCCAGCTCGCGGGCCGTGACCTCGCCAATGCCGGAGGTAGCGCCGGTGACGAGAATGATTTTGTCTTGTAAATCAGGCATAAAAGCAAATGGAATGAGCGCAGGTATACGCAGACTACGCCAAAATATTTTTGCTTTAAGCGCGCTTATTGTTCCAGCATCTCAAACCAGGCTATACCCAGGCGGCCCGGCCGGGTGGCTACAGTTGCCGAGTCGCCGGGCATCATATGCTCATAGTAGTCGGAGCTGACAGTTACGTCTTCGCTAGTAGCGTGGGGCCCCCACGGGGTAATTTGTAGATAGTAGGTTGTGGTTTTGCCGTGGGTCATATGTTTGTTCAGCACCTGCACTTGGTACAAAGTCGGCGCTTTTTCATCGAAGGCAGTATTGGCCGTAAGGGCTGCCCCATAGCCATACGCCACCGCGCACATCAGTAGCAGTAGCCATTCATTGCCACTGCCACGCCGTAGCGTGCCGTGTTCGAGCAGCGAATGCTGGCTACCAGCCGCCAGCAGCAGGCCAAAAGCCGCTGCCACGCCGCCCACCACCGGCCAGGCACTAGCGTAGAATATAGGCTCACTATCAACCAAGGCCCGTATCAATAGCCCAAAGCTGGGCAGCAGCACGGCCAGTGAAATAGACGCGTGCGGACTGTTTTTGCCGGCTTCCAGGCGCATTAGCCGTGGAAATGCGAAGAGTGCCCCGGCGGCCAGCAACGGCGCGATAATCCCTGCCGCAATGGCGTAAGAGTAGGGCTGGGGCCGAATAAACAGCCACGCGGCCACTACGCTGCCTAGTGTATTCAGCGCCCAGCTCACTCGCTTGGCCAGCCTCAGTCGGTTGGCCCGTTCCTCGGGGGTGCTGCCTAGCTGCTCGTCGGCCAGCAAAGTGGCTCTGGTGTCTTCAGCTTCTACCTGGTCTAGGTCGGGGTAGTGGCTGGCCAGCCAAAACTGCAAATCATCGTAAGATTCAATCGATTTGGCGATTTTCAGGGTCGGCAAATCGGGTTGCGTGGGGTGAATAGTGGTAAATTTATCGTTAGTTCGAAAGCCCGCAATTTCTCGCAGCAGCAATTCTTTGGTGGTGAAGGGCCAAACGTTTTTTTCTATAACCAGCTCATTAGCAACGACAAAAGCGCTATTAAATGCCGCTACTAAGCTATAAATTAAGAAGGTTATTGCGAATAGTAGGCCTGCTATAAACATCAGAGTAATCCCCTGCGCGCCATGCGATTTTCGCCACATCCCAAAGGCCGCGTAGCCAATCCCAACCGTCATTAACGGTACCACCACCGCTAGCAAAATGCGGTAGACAAGGGCTGTGCGATACGTAGTTGGGGTAGGCGGGAGGATAGGCGTAGAAGTGGGCATAAAGCTATTTTGCTGACCGGAATAAGGCACAATCTGCCCCATCGCTCAAAAATAGAGTCTAGCTTCACCGCCAACCGCCGCGCCAGCCGGATATTTGGCCCCCGAATGCCTATCCAGCTCTCCGTCGTCATTATCACCTTCAATGAGGAAGCTAACATTGCCCGCTGCATAGAGGCGCTGGGCGATGTGGCCGACGAGGTGCTGGTAGTCGATTCCTTCTCCATCGACCGCACCGTCGAAATCTGCCGCGAGCACGGTGCCCGCGTGGTGCAAAATGCCTTCGCCGGCTACGTCGAGCAAAAAAACTTCGCCACCGACCAGGCGAAGTTCGACCACATCCTCCAGCTCGATGCTGATGAAGTGCTCACCGACGAGCTGCGCCAAAGCATCCGCGAAGCCAAGCAAAACTGGCAGCACGCCGCCTACTCGCTGGCCCGCCTCACCAACTACTGCGGCAGCTGGGTGCGCCACGGCGGCTGGTACCCCGACCGCAAGCTGCGCCTCTACGACCGCCGCCTGGGCCGCTGGCAGGGCCTGCTACTGCACGAGCACTACGAGGTGCAGCCCGGCCAAACTACCGGCCAGCTCCAAGGCAATGCCCTGCACTACTCGTACCATTCCATCGCGCAGCACGTCAGCCAGCTCAATAAATTCACCAGCATCACGGCGCAAGAGTTGGCTTTGAAAGGCAAAACCAAGGTCACGCTGTTTCACTTGGTGCTCAAGCCGCTCTGGAAATTCTGGCACGGCTACATATTCCGGCTAGGATTTCTCGATGGCTTCGCCGGCCTGAGCATCGCTGCCATCTCGGCCACCGGCGTGTTCCTGAAATTTGCCAAGCTGAAAACCCGCACCCAAGACGCGCCCACCGCATGAGCCAGACCTTCCTCGTCTCGCGCACCGATGCCATCGGCGATGTGGTGCTGACTTTGCCGGTGGCGGGGCAACTCAAGCGAATGTTTCCGGGCTGCCGGGTGGTGCTCATCGGCCGCAGCTATACAGCGGCGGTAGGGGAGGCTTGCCCGTGGGCCGATGATTTTCTAAATGTAGATGAGTTGCTGAAGCTGCCCGCCACCGAACAAGTGGCGCGGTTACGCAGCTACGCGGCGACAGCCATTATTCACGTTTTTCCTCATAAAGCCTTGGCTCGGCTAGCCAAGCAAGCAGGTATTCCCGTTCGCATCGGCACCCGCAACCGCCTGTTTCACTGGCTCACCTGCAACCGGCTGGTGGCTCTCAGTCGCCGCAATTCGCCCCTGCACGAAGCCCAACTCAATCTACAATTGCTGGCTCCGTTGGGCTATGCCACCACGCCGCCCCTGGCCGAAGTGGCCGAGCTAGTGCGCCTAGTACCAGCTGTGCCACTGGCGTATCAGTGGCAGCAGCTACTAGCAGCTCGCCAACTCGGCCAGCTTAATATCATTTTGCACCCGCGCAGCCGAGGCAGCGCCCGTGAATGGGGCTTGCCGCACTTCGGCGCGCTGGCCCGAGGGCTGCACGCGGCCGGGCACCGCGTTTTTATCAGTGGCACGGCGGCCGAAGGGGAGGAGCTAGCCGATTGGCTCGCCGAGCATGCCGCTTACCTCGCCGCCGACCTCACCGGGCAACTGCCGCTGCCCGAGTTTATCGCCTTCATTGCCGCGGCCGATGGGCTGGTGGCGGGCAGCACCGGGCCGCTGCACTTGGCCGCCGCGCTGGGCCGCCACGCGCTGGGGCTATATCCGCCCATTCGACCCATGCATCCGGGGCGCTGGGGTCCGCTGGGGCCGCGGGCCGAATATCTGGTTTTTGATAAGCCCGACTGCCAGGATTGTCGCACTGCGCCGGCCGCTTGCGCGTGCATTAAAGCCATCGAAACGTCGACCGTATTAGCCCGTTTAGCGACTTGGCAACCATTTGTTGAAACCTGACGAGTTGTTTACTGCGTACTTGCAATGTTGAAAGGTGCGAGCACACTAATCAACCGCCCGTTAAAATGAATTTTTGATGAGGTTTATCTAATTCATCTTACTCATTTTCTTAGGGTTTCTCTACGCTCTTTGCTCAACTGCCCTATTCTTTTCGCACACGTTCTGCCTTAACACCTACCTCACATGAGTGACTCCCCCGAACGGGTGAAGTTGAGCAAAGAAGAAAAAGACCGGCGCTTTCAGGCCGAGTTAATGCCGGTGCTCGACCCTCTCTACAATTTTGCCTACCGGCTAACCCTCGACGAGGACGATGCCAACGACCTTGTACAGGAAACCTACCTCAAGGCCTACCGCTTTTTCGAGTACTTCGAGCCCGGCACCAATGCCAAAGCGTGGCTTTTTCGCATCCTGAAAAACTCGTTTATCAACGATTTTCGGAAAAAAAGTAAGCAGCCCGCTAAGGTCGATTACAGCGAAGTCGAAGGCTACTACAACCCCGACGAAGTAGAAGGCGACGCCGATACCGGGGCCTCCTCCTCCGACCTGCGCCAGCAGTCAACCCGCGACCTCATCGGCGACGAAGTAGCTAGTGCATTGAACTCGCTACCCGTTGATTTTCGGACAGTTATCATCTTGTGCGACCTCGAAGGCTTCACTTACGAGGAGATGGCTAAGGTGCTCGATATCCCCATTGGTACGGTGCGCTCACGCTTGCACCGGGCACGTAATTTCCTCAAGGAGAAGCTCGAAAAATACGCGTCCTCAATGGGCTACGGGAACGAAGCCGTAGATGAAGCCGTTGATGCCGCCAACAAGGACGAAGACGATGAATAAGTCTGCGGCCGTATTTTTCACCTTCTAAACCCCCTCCTCTCCTCCATTATGGAAGCTACTGCTACTACAACCAACTTCTCGGCCCCTCTCGCTGCCCCCAGCAATGAAGCCGATTGTGAACGCGTGAACATTGTATTAGACCAGCTGCTGGAGGGCCGGGTGCTCGAAGAAGACGACGCCGCCTACCTCATCAACTACGCCGAAGATTGCTCGCCGTGCTTCGATAGCATCGCCAAGCAACAGGTGTTCGTCACTTTTCTCAAGCAGAAAGTGAACAAAAAGCAGGTGCCCGCGGCACTCTCGCACGCCATCATGGCGCGCTTGCACGCCGAAATGGCCTAGCTTTGTAGCCCTATGCAGGGCAAAATCATTGTATTCTCGGCCCCATCGGGTGCCGGCAAAACGACTATAGTGCACCGACTCATGGAGTTGGTGCCTGACCTTAGCTTTTCTATCTCGGCCTGCACCCGCGACAAGCGGGGCCGGGCCGAGATAAATGGCAAGGACTACCACTTCATTTCGGTCGCCGATTTCCAGGATAAAATCCGCCACGACGAGTTCGTGGAATGGGAGGAGGTCTACGAAGGCGCGTTCTACGGCACGCTGAAGTCGGAAATAGAGCGCATCTGGTCGCTGGGTAAGCACGCCATCCTCGATGTGGATGTGAAGGGCGGCCTCAGCATCAAACAGTTCTACAAGGACCGGGCGCTGGCGATTTTCGTGCGGCCGCCGTCCATCGAGGCTCTGGCCCAGCGCCTCACGGCGCGGGCCACCGACTCCACTTCCAGTATTTCTTCGCGGGTGTACAAAGCCACGTTCGAGCTTGCCTTCGAGGATAAGTTCGACGAAGTGGTGGTGAACGATAAGCTGGAAGAAGCCGTGGCCCACGCCGAAAGCCTGGTGCGCAACTTCATCAGCCCCGAAACCGAAGCGGTATGAACCAGCCAGCTGCCGAGCTACTAGCTGGGGCTGCACCGCCCACGGCTGGCAAGCGCGTGGGGTTGTTGTTCGGCTCGTTCAATCCCGTGCACACTGGCCATCTCATTCTGGCCGAGTACTTTGCCACGCGCACCGACCTGGCCGAAGTCTGGTTGGTCGTGTCGCCCCAAAGCCCATTCAAAGTAGGGGAGGAGCTACTGCCCGACACCGCTCGGCTGGCCCTGCTGCAACTAGCCGTAGCCGATAACCCACGCCTCCGCGCCGAGGATGTCGAGCTAAGCCTACCGCGCCCCAGCTACACCATCGCCACGCTCGATGCGCTGCGCGCCCGCCACCCCACGCACGATTTCGTGCTCCTAATGGGCGGCGATAACCTACCCGGCCTGCCCCGCTGGCGCGCCGCCGACCGGCTGCTCAGCGAGTTTGACCTCTACGTGTACCCACGCCCCGGCGTGGAGCTACCCGATTTAGCGGCTTTTCCCCGCGTGCAGGTATTCCAAGCGCCGCTGCTCGATGTGTCGGCTACGTTTATTCGGGCCAGCATTAAGGCGGGGCAAAGCATGCGCTATTTGGTGCCGCCTGCCGTTGAGCAGGAGATTATAAGCCAAGGCTATTACAAACAGCGGGTGTAGAGACACATCCTTGCGTCTCACGTCAGACGGGCTTAGCAACGACGAGACGCAAAGATGCGTCTCTACACCCGCCAACAGTGCTTAATAAAAAAGGGGCGACTCCGCATGGAGTCGCCCCTTTTTTATTAAGCACTGTTGGCCTCAAACAGTCATTATTTCCGTCTCCTTCTTGGTCAGTAGCTTTTCTACCTCCACAATGTGAGCGTCGGTGTATTTCTGCACTTTGCCTTCGGCTTCTTTCACAGCATCTTCGGAGGCACCGTCTTTTTGCAGCTTGCGCAGGGCTTCGTTTACATCCTTGCGGATGGCGCGCACGCGCACTTTGCCGGCTTCCGATTCATTTTTGGCCTGCTTCACGAGGTCGCGGCGGCGCTCCTCGGTCATGGGCGGGATGTTGAGGCGCACGCCATCGGCATCCGACATCGGGTTAAGGCCCAGGTCGCTATTTCTGATGGCCTTCACGATTTCGGCCACCATGTTTTTTTCCCAAGGCTTGATGTGCAGCGAGCGAGCGTCGGGCGACGATACGTTGGCCACTTGCGACAGCGGCGTGGGCGTACCGTAGTAGTCCACCTTGAGGCTGTCGAGCATGGCCGGCGAGGCTTTGCCGGCCCGGATGCGGGCCATTTCGACACTCACGTGCAGCACGGCCTTGCCCATCGACTCCTCCGCATCGCTCAGGTAAAATTGAATTTCTTCGTCCACTTCAGAAAAAAAGTTAAAAGTTGAAAAAGGATAAGCAGTAGAGACGCAGGGTAGAACTGCAAAATTCAGCTTGCAAAAGCCACGCGCCAACTTTTTAATTCCTGGCCGCTACCGCTTGCTGAGCTTAGGCAGTGGGCAGCGTAGCCGTCGAGCGGTCACTTTTGCCGCTCATGTTCACCAGCGTGCCGAGAGGCTGGCCATTCAGCAAGCGCTCCAGGTTGCCCTCGGTGTTCATGTCGAACACGATGATGGGCAGGTTATTCTCCTTGCAAAGCGTGAAGGCCGTCATGTCCATCACGTTCAGGTTTTTCTCAATCACCTCATCAAACGAGATTTCCGAGAACTTGGTAGCGGTAGGGTCTTTCTCGGGGTCGGCCGTGTAAATGCCATCTACCCGCGTGCCCTTCAGCACCACCTCAGCCTCAATCTCGATGGCCCGCAGCGAAGCCGCCGAGTCGGTAGTGAAATAGGGCGAGCCGATGCCGGCCCCAAAAATCACCACGCGCCCTTTCTCCAAGTGCCGCACCGCCCGCCGGCGGATATACGGCTCGCATACCTGCTGAATGGTGAGGCCTGACAGCAAGCGCGTGCTCACGTCAACTTTTTCCAAGGCGCTCTGCAAGGCCATCGAGTTGATAACCGTGGCCAGCATGCCCATGTAGTCGCCCTGCACGCGGTCAAGGCCGAAGGCCGCCGCCTGCACCCCCCGGAAGATGTTGCCGCCGCCAATCACCACGGCCACTTGTACGCCTTTGTCGACAATGGTTTTTATCTCGGTGGCGTATTGCATCAGGCGGTCGGCATCGATGCCATACTGCTGGTTGCCCATCAGCGACTCGCCGCTGAGTTTAAGTAGAATTCGTTGGTAGGTCAAAGCGAAGTGTTGTTAGGGCTTTGTTAGTAAGTCTAGTATTTTGGCCAGTGCCGTGCGATTATCTGCCAGCGCTTGTCGGGTTTCATCTTGAAAAAGCCGGTTTTCTGCTAGAATAACGGTGGTGTCTTGTAGCAGCCGATTATTGCGCTCATTAGCAGCAGCCAGTTCTGCTACACTCTTGCTGAGTACACGGACGGTATCGGTAGCTAAGCGACGCACAACTACCACATCGGCTTCAATGCGGTTTATGTTGTTTTGCATATGTACCAGCGTCACTTGCTGCGCGGCCACTGCTTCACGCAGTTGGCCTACATCCTCAATTGTGCGGTCCTGCTTATGCAGCATTTCCACAATTATTTCTTCTAGTTGGTCAAAGCGGGTCTTATCGTCCATAGCAGTAGGCAGGAAAAGCAATGATTAAGCAAACTGCACCAATACCTGCCCTTTCTGTACATTGGCCCGCAGCTCCGCTTTTATGCTGCTGACCACGCCATCGGCGGGCGCTTTCAGGATATTTTCCATCTTCATGGCTTCCAGCACTAGCAGCGGGTCGCCTTTTTGCACGGCTTGGCCGGGTTGCACCCGAATATCCACGATAAGGCCCGGCATGGGCGCTTTCAATTCGTTGACTTTAACGGCCGTGGCATTGCTGAGGCCCATGCGGTCGAGCAGTTGGTCGAACCGGTCTTTGGCTTGTAGCTCCACGCGCTGGCCGTTGATTTTCAGCACAAACGTTTTGGTAGCGTAGTCGGCACTCACCAGTTCGGCGTTGTACGATTTGCCGTGGAGCAAGACGTGGTAGCGGCCTTCGCCAAGCACGGCCAGGTCCCAGGCAAAGGGCTGGCCATTAAGGGTTATCGAGTTGGTGGCTTGGAAGTCCACCTCCCAGCCGTGGGCCGGGCCAGCGCTGATTTGAAGCATACAGGAACCGGCCATGTGAGCCGAAGCGGGGTTAAAGGTAAGTTAAATCGCCGTTTCGTGCGGAACTTGCTGCCGCGTTCCTGCCCTGGCTTTTTATATGAAACATTCCTTTTGCGCGAGCTTTCTGGGGCTTTGTCTGCTTGGCTTCACTGCGGCCGGCCAGCCTGCCGGTGGTAAAAACAAAGCCGCCGACAAAAAAAACAGCTCGCCCCCCACGGAGACAACTTCCAGCAGCAGCGGCATCACGGTGCCCTCGTGGCTGCCGCCCGAAGCGCCCGTGCACCTCGCCGCCACCCACCTCAGCGACGTAGTTAATACTAAGCTCGACGTGCGCTTCGACTGGGCCAAACAGTACCTGCTCGGCACCGCCGTGCTCACGCTGCGCCCGCACTTCTACCCCCAAAGCACGCTGCTACTCGATGCCAAAGGCTTCGACATCAAAACCGTGCAGCTGATAGGGGAGAAGGGCGATAAAACGCTGACCTACAAGTACGACAAGGCGCAGCTGAGCATCACCCTCGACCGCGCCTATACGCGCGAGCAGACCTATCAGGTCCGCATCAACTACGTGGCCAAGCCCAACGAGCTGCCGCAGGGTGGCAGCGCCGCCATCACCTCCGATAAAGGTCTGTACTTTATCAACCCCTTGGGCCAGGAGCGCAACAAGCCCCGCCAAATCTGGACGCAGGGCGAGACGCAAAGCAATTCCTGCTGGTTTCCGACCATCGACCACCCGAACCAGCGAATGACGCAGGAAATCTCGATGACGGTTGATAATCAGTACAAAACCCTGTCGAATGGCCTGCTCGTAGCCTCGCGCAAAAACGCCGATGGTACCCGCACCGATACCTGGCGGCAGAGCCTGGCCGCCGCGCCTTACCTCACCATGATGGCCGTGGGCGACTTCGCCGTGGTGTCTGATACCTGGCATGGCAAGGCGGTCGATTACTACGTCGAGCCGCAGTATAAGAACACAGCCAAAGCGGTATTCGGCAACACGCCCGAGATGCTGGAATTTTACTCCAAGCGCCTCGGCCTTGATTTTCCGTGGGAGAAGTACGCCCAAATCGCCGTGCGCGACTATGTGAGCGGCGCGATGGAGAACACCACTGCCACCGTCCACGGTAATACCATCCAAGCCACCAGCCGCGAACTCCTCGACACGCAGTACGAGGGCTCAGAATCGACCATCGCGCACGAACTGTTTCACCACTGGTTTGGCGACTACGTCACCTGCGAGTCGTGGAGCAACCTGCCGCTCAACGAGAGCTTTGCTAACTACTCGCAGTACCTCTGGGCCGAGCACAAGTACGGCCCCGACCAAGCCGGCCTCGTGCAGCAGCACGACCTAGCCGCTTACCTCGAAGAAGCCAACGACAAGCGCGAGCCGCTCATCCGCTACCGCTACCAGAACCGGGAGGACATGTTCGACCGCCACTCCTATGAGAAGGGTGGCCGGGTGCTGCACATGCTCCGCAAATACGTGGGCGACGACGCATTCTTCGCGGCGCTCAATCTCTACCTCACCAAGAATAAATACACCGCCGTCGAAATCAGTAAGTTGCGCGAAGCCTTCGAAGAAACCACCGGCGAGGACTTGATGTGGTTTTTCGACCAGTGGTTTATGCAGCGCGGCCACCCCGAGCTGAAAATCACGCATAGCTACTCCAACGGCCAACTACTGCTGCGCGTGCGCCAGATGCAGGATACCATTTTCCAGCCCATCTACCGGCTGCCCGTCACGGTCACTATCTGGCAGAAAGACAAAGCCAACGACCACCGCATCACCATCACCAAAACCGACGAAACCTTCTCCTTCCTGGCCGCCGACCGCCCCAGCTTAGTCAAGTTCGACAGCGAATCGCAATTGCTAGGCGAAATCGATGAAGAGCGTAGCACCGAGGAGCTGGTATTCCAGTTCTACCACGCCCGCAACTATTTGCAGCGCGCCGAACCGCTGGAACTGCTCCACAACAAAGCCGCTGATGCCGGCGTGAGCGGCATGTACCGCAACGCCTTGCAGGATAATTTCTACGCCATCCGGCGCTCGGCCCTCGACCACCTGCGCGCCTACCGAGGCTCGGCTCCCACGGCCGTGCGCAGCGAAATCCAGCACTTCGCCACCGCCGACCCCAGCAGCGCCGTGCGCGCCCAGGCCATCACCACGCTCGCCTCCTTCCCCAGCGAAAACTTCAGCACCTTGTATCAAGCCGGCCTGCGTGATAGCTCCTACCTGGTAGAAGCCGCTGCCGTGGCCGCCATTGCCAAAGCTCCCACGCCCGCCTCCTTCCAGCAAGTGGTGGCGATGGAAAACACCAATAGCTCGGCTCTGCTAGTCGCCATTGCTGAGTGCTACGCCAAGGCCGGCACCATGGAGCAATACCCGTGGTTTCTGCGCCGCCTGCCCGATGTCAATGACCTCGACCTGTACGCGTATTTGCAGTCGTTCGGGGCCTTCATGGTGCAGATGCCCGTCATCGAGCGCGAGAAGGGCGTGAAGACGTTGGAGGTGCTAGCCCGCACGCATCCGCAGTACTACGTGCGCCTCGGAGCCTACAAAGGGCTGCTCACGCTGGTGCCCAGCAACCCGGCGCTCAAAGAAACTTTGCGCGATATCCGGGATAATGAAAAAGACGAGCGCCTCAAGGCGTACTATGGTATGATATAATTGTCAAGGTTTTACCACGGAAAAAGGTGTATCAGGCTAATTAGACGTGAAGAAAAGGAAAACTTTTTTCTAGCTCACCACTTGCATCTTTCCAAAAAAGCCGTACTTTTGCGTCTCAATTCGGGTAAACGATCGGAATTAAGCAAATGGGGGTATCGCATAGCGGCAATTGCGGGTGACTGTAACTCACCTCCTTCGGGTTCATAGGTTCGAGTCCTGTTACCCCCACATTTGAAAAAGTTTTAGACCAACTGCGGGAGTAGCTCAGCTGGTAGAGCGGCAGCCTTCCAAGCTGCAGGTCGCGGGTTCGAACCTCGTCTCCCGCTCTCGGTCAAGACTTTAACAAAAACATTTAAGCCGTTTTAGCTCAGTGGTAGAGCACTTCCTTGGTAAGGAAGAGGTCATGGGTTCAAATCCCATAAATGGCTCAGCAGTTACGGAACTACCTATCTTTGCGATGGGTTAGGACCGGGCCAGCAAATCAAAAGCGATACGCAGCATTCAAGCCTGAATTGGCCCAAGCTGGGTTTCGCTTTTCTTGCGATAGGGCCATCCTACTTGCTTTTCAATTTTTAATTCCCTCTTTTTTCTCAACTCTTTACAATGGCTAAAGAAAATTTCGACCGGTCGAAGCCGCACGTAAACATCGGCACCATCGGTCACGTTGACCACGGC
>JBPBQK010000016.1:0-60143 GCA_050954845.1 Janthinobacterium lividum | reverse complement strand
ACTTATCTTCTCCTGAGCGTTGGCCAAAGCCGCGTCTCAGAACAGGAATTAGCACCTTCGCATTGCTGCTGGTTGCTAAGGCATCACAGGGCCTGTCCCTCCGCCTTTCTTGATAAGTGCCCCGGTAAAGGAGCATGCCACAAAGGTAGAAGCGAAAATTTGGCTTCTGCAAGAATTTGGGCGAAATATTTTTTTAGTGCTGCAATGCTGGCGCGAGTTTAGCGCAGCGTAACTCGCCGCCGATAAGTGGTGTGGAGTTTCCAAACTCCACTGCCGCGCAACGGCAAATGACGTTGGTCACGTCAGGTATTTTTCAGTCCAGCCGGGCCGTTCAATGCAGGCTTGCCGCTTGCGCGGCAGTGGAGTTTGTAAACTCCACGCCACTCATCATCAGCGAGTTACGCTGCGCTAAACTCGCGCCAGCTTTACGCTACGGCAGCGCATCAAATACCTCGCTCCACTCCACGGCCAGCCCCGGCAATACCGATACCAACATGGGGCCGGGCTCAGCATACTCAGCGGCTACTTGGTAGCGGCCGTTTTCGTCAAGGACGTATGTAAGAACGGTTTGCTCGCCTGGAAATACCACCCAATATTCCTGCACGCCGGCCTCCTCGTAGAGGTCATATTTAGTTTTGGTGTCGTGCTTGAGGTTGCCGGGCGACACGATTTCGATAATCCAGTCGGGGGCACCGAGACAGCCGCGCTCATCGAGCTTGCTTTGGTCACACACCACAAAAATATCGGGCTGAACCACGGTCTGAATCTGCGCATCGCCGACACCGACGCTACGGGTGAGGCGTACATCAAACGGAGCGTAATACATCTCGCATGGGCTGCGCTTCAGGTGTGTGTCAATAGCATATCCCAGCCGCCTCGACAGTTGCTGGTGTCGACGACTGGCACCCGCCATTGGCCGTAGCACCTTGCCTTTTATCAGTTCCACGAACTCGTCAAACTTCCAGGTTAGGTAGTCGGCGTAGGTGTAAACGCCGTTGGGGTCGAGCTGCGAGAGGGAAGTAATAGAAGCCATAATCGTGGAAAATACTACAAGTACGAGAGCGAAGCAAAGATACGTCGACACTCTTTCTGACGAGTTAAGCGAAATCACACGTTATGTTCTTTGATATACAACGCGTTACTTCAAACAACCTTGTGGCTTATTTCCACAAAAAATCCCGTCATAAGTTGTCTAGCATTTCCTCATACTACCATTTGAAAATCAAAGCCTAGCCTACTCAAACACCCAAGCTAACAAGCTTATTTAGAACAATTAAAAACATCTTGGCTTCATCAGTAGCCGTAGGGAATAACGACTCAAAAAACGCGTTTTCGGCTCCGAAAAAACGCTTTTCTCTTATCTCCCCTACCCTATGAGTATCTACTTCACCCAAGAGCCGCTCGACAAGACGCCACCGGCCGTGGTGCCCCCGCAGTCGGTGACGCTGAACGTCAATGGCGAAGACCACACCATCCAGATTGCCCCCTGGACCAGCCTGCTCGACGCCCTACGCGAGTACCTAGACCTGACCGGTACCAAGAAAGGCTGCGACCACGGCCAATGCGGCGCTTGCACCGTTCTTGTTGATGGTAAGCGCATTAACTCGTGTCTGGCGCTAGCCACTGTGTACCAGGGCAAGAAAATCGAAACTATCGAGGGTTTAGGCTCTGAGCACAACCTCTCGCCGCTGCAACAGGCCTTTGTGGACCACGACGCCTTTCAGTGCGGGTACTGCACGCCGGGGCAGATTTGCTCGGCGCAGGGCCTCATCAATGAGGGCCGTTGCAAGACAGAAGATGAGGTGCGCGAGCACATGAGCGGCAACCTCTGCCGCTGCGGGGCTTATACCAATATCCTGTCGGCCGTGATGGAAGTGCTGCACGATGGCCAGGTAACAGTAGACAACGGTACGCTGGTGACCATCCCCGCGCAGCCCACCAAATCCAGCTCCGTTAGCTAATTAAGTCGCTATGAACAGTTTCACTCTCACGCAAGCCACGGCCGCCGACGAGGCCGTGCGCGACCTTACCAGCCACGACGGCGCGGCCTACCTGGGCGGCGGCACCAACCTCGTGGACTTGATGAAGTACAACCTGGAACGGCCTACCCACCTTACCAGCTTGGGCTTGCTGCCGCTGACTGACATCACAAATTTGCCCGATGGCGGCCTGCGCCTGGGCGCGCTGGCTACCAACGCCGACACGGCCTGGCACCCCGAGGTAGAAGCCCGCTACCCGCTGCTGAGCCAGACCATATTGGCCGGGGCTACCCCGCAGCTGCGCAACGCGGCCACCAACGGCGGCAACCTCAACCAGCGCACCCGCTGCTACTATTTCTACGACCTGGCCGCGCCCTGCAATAAGCGCGAGCCCGGTACCGGATGCGCGGCCCTCACCGGCCCCAACCGCGTGTGCGGCGTGCTGGGCACCAGCGAGAGCTGCATTGCCACCAACCCTTCCGATATGTGCGTGGCCCTAGCCGCCCTCGAAGCGACTGTGCGCGTGCAAGGCCCCGATGGGGAGCGCACCATCAAGTTTGAAGATTATCACCGTCTGCCGGGCGACCATCCTGAGAAGGATAATACGCTGAAGCCAGGCGAGTTGATAACGGCCATCGACCTGCCGGCCGAGGGCTACGCCGACCACTTCACCTACCTCAAGCTGCGTGACCGCAGCAGCTACGCGTTTGCGCTGGTGAGCGTGGCGGTGGGGTTGAAGATGAGCGGCAATACCATTGAAAAGGCCCGCTTTGCGGTGGGCGGCGTGGCCCACAAGCCCTGGCGCGACCAGGCGGCCGAGCAGATGCTGGAAGGCCAACCGGCCTCGCCCGACTTGTTCCGGCAGGTGGCGGCCAAGGTGTTTGCCGAGGCCAAGGGCTACGGCGAAGGCTCGCTGCATAACTCGTTTAAGATTGAGCTGGGCAAGCGCGCTATCGTGCGGGCACTCAAGCAGGCCGTCGAGATGAGCCAGGTCGTCAACCCTAACGTATTCTTGAATTCTAATCCGTAAGTTGTTATGAGTCAGACTATCGCAACCCCGCCTACCGTCCGCCTCGACAGCGACGTGATTGGCAAGCCTATCAGCCGCACCGAAGGCCCGGCCAAGGTGAGCGGCGCGGCTAAGTACGCGGCCGAATTCGGCGTGACCGGCCCGCTGTGGTACGGCTACATCGTGAGCAGCCCCATTGCCAAGGGTAAAATCACCAAAATCTACGCCGACGAGGTGCTGGCCATTCCGGGCGTGCAGCAGATTTTCTCGCACGAAAACGTGCCCTCGCTAGCCTGGTTCGACCGCAACTACAAGGACGATGTGGCGCCCGGCGGCTCGCCCTTCCGCCCGCTGCACGATGCCGAAATCCTGTTCAACCAGCAGCCGGTGGCGCTGGTGGTGGCCGACACGTTTGAGCTGGCCCGCTACGCGGCTTCGGTGCTGCGCATCGAGTACGATGTAGCTGATTTTAACACTGATATCGAAGTAGCCAGCCCGCAGGCGTTTGAGGCTCCTCGGGGCAAAACCGGCTTCCTGCCCCCGCCCAAGCCCAAGGGCGACATGGACGCCGCCTACGCCGAGGCCCCGCACAAGATAGCAGGCAAGTACACCCACGAGGCGCAGCACCACAACCCGATGGAGCTATTCGGGACCACCGTGGACTGGCTGGGCGACGGCAAGAAGATGAAAATCTACGATAAGACGCAGGGCGCGCCCAACGTGCAGCAGTACATCGCTAAGATTTTCGGGCTGAGCACGGAGGAAGCGCGGGTTATCTCGAAGTTCACGGGCGGCGCTTTTGGCGCGGGCTTGCGCCCACAGTACCAGGTGTTTCTGGCGGTGCTGGCGGCCCTAGAGCTGAAGCATTCCATTCGGGTGGTGATGACGCGCTCGCAGATGTTCAGCATGGGCCACCGGCCCCACACGGTTATGGACATTCGCCTGGCGGCCGATGACCAGGGCTACTTGCAGGCGATGGAGCACAACGCCTTGGGCGAAACCTCGCAGTTTGAGCAGGAAACCGAAACGGTGGTCAACTGGTCGGGCATCGTCTACAAGGTACCCAACTATAAGTTTGACTACAAGCTGACCCGCCTCGATATCAACACGCCGGCCGACATGCGCGCCCCCGGCGCTGCCACCGGCAACTTCGCCATCGAGAGCGCCATTGATGAGCTGGCTTACGAGGCCGGGGTAGACCCGCTCGAATTCCGCCTGCTCAACTACACCTACACCGACCCCACCGAAAACAAGCCCTTCAGCAGTAAGCGCCTCGACGACTGCTTGCACGAAGGTGCCGCCCGCTTCGGCTGGGACAAGCGCAACCCCGAGCCCCGCTCGATGCGCGACGGCAACCTGCTGGTAGGCTGGGGCATGGGCACCGGCTGCTGGGATGCCTCCATGCAAAAAGCTGCCGCCAAGGCCAGCCTCTCGGCCGACGGCCACCTCACCGTGAGCAGCGCCACCAACGACCAGGGCGCTGGTACCTACGTGATTATGACCCAGATGGCCGCCCAAACCCTGGGCCTGCCCATGGCGCAAGTCACCTTCAACCTGGGCGATACCGAGATGCCCGCCGCCCCCGTGCAAGGCGGCTCCTGGACGGCCAACTCGGTGGGCGCGGCCGTGCAGAACGCCTGCCAGGAGGTCGGCAAAAAGCTGCTCAAGCTGGCCCAAAAGATGGACGACTCCCCCCTCGACGGCATCGACTTCGAGGACGCGCAGTTTGTAGACGGCCATATTCGCGCCAACGAGGACATCAGCCGCTCGGTGGCCATCGCGGACATTCTGGCGGCCAGCGGCGAGGATAAGATAGAGGCGGATGGCAAAGCCATGCCCAACCCCATCAACATGCTGAAGTACTCGATGCACTCGCACAACGCGGCCTTCGTGGAAGTGAAAGTGGATGAGGACCTGGGCACCGTGCATGTCACGCGGGTGGTAAATGCCGTGGCCGCCGGCCGCATTATGAACCCCAAAACTGCTCGTAGCCAGGTGCTGGGCGGCACAGTGTGGGGCATCAGCATGGCGCTGATGGAGGAAACCTACACCAACCACGACCTCGGCCGCTACGCCAACCACAACTACGCCGAGTACCACATCCCGGTGAACGCCGACATTCACAAAATCGACGTGATTTTTGTGGAGGAAGAAGACGATATCGCCAGCCCCATCGGCGTCAAAGGCGTCGGTGAAATCGGCATGCTCGGCGTAGCCGCCGCCATCTGCAACGCCGTGTATCACGCTACCGGCAAGCGCGTTAGGGATTTGCCGCTGACGATTGATAAGCTGCTGTAAGTAGCGGCTGGTAGCAAAAGAAACCGCCCCGTAGCCAATTGGCTGCGGGGCGGTTTTTGTTTACTTAGTAGCTAGAAACTACTCCGATAGCAACTTAAAATCTGGTAGGCCGACGGTCTTGAGGATATGATTTGCCCGGTCTACCTTGTCCTTAAATAAGGGTTGATTGGCATACTTTTCATCCAAGCCCGGCTTGATGGTAAAGCCTGCGAGCAACTTCTTTTTCGCTGGTTCTTTTTTCGGCTTCATGATGGTAAAGATAAGGATTTGCGGCGCACCAAAAATGCGCCATATGTAACCCCTCGCTGGAAAGGCTCCCAGCCTTCCGCTGATAAACCGAGGACAATAAAATCGCGTTCGATTGCTTCCAAGTTGTTGGCAATACCCATGCGGTAGAGCCGCGTTCTGGCTTCGGTGCTACCAGTAGCAATTACGGTGGCGTCCGTGTACTCGTTCGTAAAAACGTATAAAGTGGCCGCTACAGTTGCCAGTACCTTCTGGCTGTCATTGTTATTCGTGACGCTGGTATCGCTCACATAACCTGTTATCGCATCTTCATCGCCGAAACCGAGGTTATAAAAGCCTTTCAGATTGATTTCATTGTATCGAACGATTTTCGTTACACTTCCTTTCGGCCCTTCACTCACAAACTCAAAGGTGGTAGAACCTTCTGAGGCATTTGATTCGTAGCGAGTATCCATTTAATGGGTATGGGTTGATATCATCAGTATCGCAATAAATCGCCAAGTGGACTAGTAGCTACGGAGCAGTTTCTTTTCCGCAAAAGATAACAGTATTATCTAAATCCGCCCAACCTATAAACTTCAAAAATAGGCTTCACTGCAAATTTTCCTGACTTATCAATAAACCCTACGCGGTTCTCAACCTCAACATATGCACGATTTCCTTCGAAGCTGCCCGCATAATCAAACTGAGGCTTGATTACTATCTCTCCTTTCTTATTAATATAACCCCATTTATTATTTAGTTTAAAATTTGCCAATCCTTCATAATAATGAAACATTTCGTCAAACATTGGCTCAATAACTAATTTTCCGTTTTTATTATAAGCACCCCATTTACCACTCTTATCCTGAACAATATACATACCATCAATTAAATTACCTGTAACCTTATAAACAGGTGGAACTACAACCTCACCCCTACCATTTTTTCTTCCTTGCCCTGTTAAAGTTTCAAAGCTGCCAGGGTATGATTCCCTAGGTGCCCAAAGCCTTTTTGACTTATCCACCTCATCATAATGGAATGTAACACCTTTCTTATTAACAAGCAACCTATCGCCATTAAATGGCAACACTTGCGCATAAGCAGACATAAATGGATAAGCTTGCTCATAAATTAATGGTATAACAACTTTTCCTTTTTTGTCTATGTAGCCGCAGCTGTCGTTCCGCTCAACATCACTAAGCCCATTATGAAATCCCATAAATACATCGTCGTAGATAAGTGAAATAACAATTCGACCTTTTTTATTTATAAAACCATGCTTTTTACCATCACTAACAGGCGCTAGACCTTCTCTAAACAAGTCGGCATCCGCAAATTGCGGCTTGATAAAGCAGTGGCCTTTCCTGTCTATAAAGCCATACAAACTATCTTTCTCTATTAAAAAATCATTTCTCCCATACCCTTGCAAAATCCAGTCCCATTCATTTTTAATAATGAGTTTCCCCTTCCTGTTAATGCATCCAAACTTACCATTCAACTTTACTACCCCTAGATGTTGTGTTTTACAAGAAAGCAGTAAAATAGAGAGTATAATAGTAGACAGTATTTTTGCAGCAAACGTATAGCTTATATATTTTTCCTTGGAAAAGACTATAGATACAATTTCGCCCTTATCCATTATAAACTTCTTTCAAGTCGGCTTCGGTGTACAAGTCTTCCTCATCGTTCAGGAAGTCAAACTCTTGGCTTTCGGCAGCTATCTGTTGGATTCCCTGCGTCAGTTGTTGCTCTTCGTAACGTTTGCTCACGAAGTCAACGAAGTCAGAAATCTCTTCTGCTTTATCGGCGGGAAGCAAGTTGATGGCCTTGATGGTGCGGTCGATAATTGCCTGCTTGTTTAGCGTCATGGCGATTGTGGCTGGGTGCTTAAAGCTAATACAAAACGCCCCAAAACCACAGATTTTCGGGGCGTTTTGCTTTTCGCTGGCAAGGTATTTTTCAGGATTCGCCCCGGGTTTTGGACTGCTGCTTAGGCTGCCACCCTAAATTTGTGGCCGTGGCAACGGGTTTCCGAGCGAATGTCCGTTGCACTGGCGGGACTAGGCGCAGCCCACTAGCTGGCTGTCCGGATGCGGGTTTTAGCCTGCTTTTACGTCCAAAATCCCGTTTTTCGACCACCCAGGGCGGCCCCGCCCCTTACGATAAGGCTCACATATGAGTACCCCCTCCACATCCGATTCCCCCAGCCCCAGCGCTACCCCAGGCAAGCCAGTGGTTGGCGTGGTCATGGGCTCCAGCAGCGACTGGGACACTATGCAGCATGCCGTGCAGATTCTCACGGACTTTGGCGTGGCCCACGAAGCGCGCGTGGTATCGGCCCACCGCATGCCCGACGACTTGTTTGCCTACGCCGAACAGGCCGGCCCACGTGGCTTGCAGGCCATCATCGCCGGCGCTGGAGGGGCTGCCCACTTGCCAGGCATGCTGGCCGCCAAAACCACGGTGCCCGTGTTGGGGGTGCCGGTAGCCAGTCGCCATTTGCAAGGGGTAGACTCGCTGCACAGCATCGTGCAGATGCCCAAAGGAATACCCGTGGCCACGTTTGCCATTGGCACGGCCGGGGCGGCCAATGCCGCGCTGTTCGCGGTCAGCCTGCTGGCCCTACACGACCCGGACCTGGCGACTAAGCTACAGGCGTTTCGCGCCGCCCAAACCGAGGCCGCTCGCGCCATGACGCTGCCTGTATGAACGCCGATAGCCACGTGACAGCCATGACCCCAATTTTCCCAGGCAGTATAGATGCCGCTGGCCAGCGGGCCACGCTAGGCGTAGTGGGGGGCGGCCAGTTGGGCCGGATGTTTGTGCACGCCGCCCAGCGCCTGGGTTACTTCACTGCCGTGCTGGAGCCCGATGCGCAAAGCCCCGCCGGGCAGGTGAGCCACCACCACATCCAGACTGGCTACGACGACCCGACCGGGCTGGCGCAACTGGCGCAGCTGTGCCAGGCCATCACCACCGAGTTTGAAAACGTGCCGGCCCACGCCCTGCAAACGCTGGCGCTGACCCGGCCCGTAGCGCCGAGCGCGGCCGTGGTGGGCATTGCCCAAAACCGCATCGAGGAAAAAGCCCACTTCGCGGCCTGCGCCGATGTGTCGGGGGTGACCTGCGCGCCCTACGCGGTGCTCGAAACGCCGGCCCAGCTCCAGGCCGTGCTGGATGAGCGGGCCGATTTGCTGCCCGGCATCCTGAAAACCGCCCGCATGGGCTACGACGGTAAGGGCCAGGTCCGCGTGAAGACCGCCGCTGAGCTGGCCGCGGCCTGGGCAGAGTTGGGCGGCGTGGCCTGCGTGCTGGAAAAGATGCTGCCGCTGACCGCCGAGTGCTCGGTGCTGGTGGCCCGCGGCTGGGACGGGCAGGTCGTCAGCTTCGCCCCGCAGCGCAACGTGCACGTCGAGGGCATTTTGGCCGTAACCCACGCCTACGCAGGCAATATGCCCGTAGCCCTGGCCGCTAGGGCCCGCGAGGCGGCCGTGGCCGTCGCGCAGCATCTGGGCTATGTCGGGGTATTGTGCGTCGAGTTTTTTGTGGTAGACGACGGCAGCGAGCACGGCGACTTGGTAGTCAACGAGATGGCTCCGCGCCCGCACAACAGCGGCCACTACACGATTGATGCCTGCGATGCCTCGCAGTTTGACCTGCAGGTCCATGCCATGGCGGGCTTGCCCCTGCCCCAGCCGCGCCAGCATTCCCCCGCCATCATGCTCAACCTGCTGGGTGACGTGTGGTTTGATGCCGACGGCCAACCACGGGAGCCGGACTGGTACGCCGTGCTGAGCCTGCCGGGGACGCACTTGCACCTTTACGGCAAGCTGGACGCGCGCGCAGGCCGCAAGATGGGCCACCTGACCATCACCGGCCCGGATGTCGCCAGTGTCAAAACCGTGGCGCGCCGCGCCGCGGGGTTGCTCGGCTTGCCGGGGCTGGACGCTATTTAGGTACTAGACTTGTCTCAATCAGAAAAACGTATGTCATGCTGAGCTTGTCGAAGCATCTCTACCGCTTCATCCAAACCGTGCAACGGTGCGGTAGAGATGCTTCGACAAGCTCAGCATGACGGACGTTTTTTTACAAAATCCAAACACGCTTTGTATTACTTGCGTTACGCCAGCGCACCTAGCCATTCCACAAAAGCGCCCCGCACCTAGTAGGTGCGGGGCGCTTTTGGTTTTATAATCTGCTACTTGGCAGTTCAAAAAGCCGCGGCAAATTCCTTGGCAAACTCTTCCAGCTTCACCTGGCCCAGGGCGGGCTTGTGCTGCTCGTAGTCCGCACCCAAGGCCCCGCTGCGGATGCTGGCGTAGATATCCACAATTTCGGCGGCGCGGGCGGCGGGCAGGCCGTGGCTTACCAGGTTGTCGTGCATTTGGGCATCGGTGAGGGCCACCCAGGGCAGAGCAGGCAAGCCGATGGCCGCGCCTAGCACGTGGGCGACTTCATCTGCGGTGCGCTCGTCGCTGGCTACGTAGCGCACGTGCCGGCCGGGGGCGGCGGGGGTGGCCAGCTCCTCGGCGGCGGCGCGGGCAATGTCGCGGTAATGCACGAAAGCCACGCGGGTACTGCCGGGGTAATTGACGCCGATGATGCCCGCCGCTTTTATCATCCCAATAAAACTGAACATATTGGTGTAGAACGAAGTAGGTCGCAGGTGCGTGAGGGCAAGGTCCGGCACCGCATCCAGAATACCCTCTACATCGTGCGAGCCGAGGATGCCGCCGCTGCCCGCCGCCAGGTGCGCGCCCCAGCTGCTAAGATGCACCGCCCGCCGCACGCCAACCCGCTGCATGCTTTCGGCATAGCTGCGTCCGATACTGCGGTAATACGCCCGCGAATCGGGCGTGGCAAAATTGGGCGGCACCATGAGGTACACCGCATCGGCCCCGGCGAAAGTGGCAGCCAGAAAATCCGCGTCGGCCACCGAGCCGATAGCGGCGGTGGCCCCTAGTGCTTCGATGGCGGCTTGCTTATCGGGCTTGCTGCTGATGACCGTGACGGCGTGACCCTGCTGCACGAGCGCCGTGGCCAGCGGCTGGCTGATGTTCCCGAGGGAACCGGTGAGAATGATTTTCATGGGGCAAAGTTGGGGTGCGCCGGGGCGGGCGGAATGGGCCAGATGGCGGGAAGATTGGGCCAAAGTGCGGGTGTAGCGCGGACTCTGTGAGTCCGCGAATAGCGGAGTTGTGCGAGGTACTTCCGTCGCGGACTCACAGAGTCCGCGCTACAGCTGACGGTAGGTGGCCGGAGACACCCCAACACTCTTCCGAAAAAACCGGCCAAACGTCGATTGGTCGGCAAAGTGGAGCGTGTCCGCAATTTGGGCGATGGTCAGGGCTGGGTTTTGCAGCAGCACGCTGGCTTCCAGCAGCACGGCCTCGGCTAGCCACTCTACGGCGCGCTTGCCGGTGGCTTCTTTTATGGTTTCGGCGAGGTGCTTCGGGGTGATGCAGAGCTTATCGGCATAGAAGGCCAGGCTGCGCTCGGTGGCGTAGTGGCTGTTGACCAGCTTCTTAAAATCAGCGGCAATCAGTTGGCTACGCGTCTGAATAGTAGTCGACGACACGTGCTGGGCGCTGTAGATGGGCGCAATTTCGTGCAGCAAAATGTGGAGGAGGCTGCGCAGAATTTCCTCCCGGTAGGCGTGCGGCGCGTCGTATTTCTGTTCGATGGCCCGCAGCGAGTCCGCGATGGCCTCGGCCTGCGCCGGGGGCAACTCAAAAACGTGCCGGGCATCGCGCTCAAAAAACGAGAAGGTATCGAGGTTCAGGCCAGTGTTGGCCGTGATAAATTCCTTGGTGAAAAAGACGCTCAGCGCCTCCATATCGGCCGACATAAACGGCCACTGCTTGATGACATAGGGCGAGAGCAGCATCACCGAATTGGGGCCAACCTCATAGGTTTCGAGGTTGACTTTCAGGCGGGCGCTGCCGCGCAGACAGATGCCTATTTTGTAATAATCGCTGCGATACGGCAGGTCGATGGGCAGTTGGGTCGGCGCGGAATTTGGCCCCAGAAAGAAGAAGGCTGTCGGCTTTCCCGCCGGCTCGGCGAAGGTATCTAGCTGAAAAACAGGAATATTAGCGTTCATAATGGGCAAAGTACACGCTGGTGGCTGTGCATAGCGAAGGTCATTGTCATGCTGAGCTTGTCGAAGCATCTCGCGTGGCGCCGTAATCTCTTGCGTAAGCAACGAAGCGAGGGAGATGCTTCGACAAGCTCAGCATGATAATCTCACAACAACATCACCGGCCCAAAACCGTGCTTCCTGCCAGGCGGTTCTCATAACCTCGCCCCGCCGCCGGGCGTACTGCCCAAGCCAGCCCAAACCACTCATGACCGAACTCCAACGCCTTTTCCTCGCCTACGACCAGCACCGCACCGCCCAGCGGCCGTGCGCCCTCGCCACGGTGGTGGAGGTCATTGGCTCGGCCTACCGCCGCCCCGGCGCGCGCATGCTCGTGACCGAAGACGGCGAGCTGACCGGGGCCATCAGCGGCGGCTGCCTCGAAGGCGATGCCCGGCAGCGGGCACGGCGAGCCATTTTTCAGGGCGAGCCGGCGCTCGTCACCTACGATACGCGGGATGAGGACGACCCGCGCCATGGCCTCGGCCCCGGCTGCCAGGGCGTGGTTCGCATCTTGCTGGAACCGCTGAACTTTGCCGATGAGGCTAATCCGCTGGAAATTCTGCGGGGCTTTGCGCAGCATCCCGTTCCTGCCGTGCTGGCCACGGTGTTTGAAACGGATACTACCGGTTTGAAAGCGGCTGTTGGCCAGCGCGTGTTGCTGTCTGAAGCGGGCGTAGTGCGCGGCACGCCGTTGCTGGCCGCGCCGCTGGCGGCAGCGGCCAGCGCCACGCTGGCGCAGGGTCAGTCGCAGGTGCTGGATATTGAAACTGATGCCGGCCCGGTGCGGGCTTCGCTCGAAATTCTGACGCCGCCGCTACGTCTTGTGGTGTATGGCGCGGGCAACGATGCCCAGCCGCTGGTGCATCTGGCCGCGTCGCTCGGCTGGCATATTACGGTAGTCGATGGCCGGCCAAACCTGGCCACGGCGGCTCGCTTCCCAGAGGCAGCTGCTGTGCGCATCGTGCCCGTGCGTGAGCTAGAAACCGCCACGCCCGACCCGTTGGCTTATCATGTTTTATTGAGCCACAACTACGCCTACGACTTGGCAGCGCTGCAAACGCTGCTTGGTTCGCCTGCGCCATACATCGGTTTGCTGGGGCCACGCTTAAAGGCGCAACGGCTGCTGGATGAGTTGGATGCCGCGCCAGTGGCGCTAATAGAACAGTTGCGCGAGCGGCTACGGAGCCCAATTGGGCTGGATTTGGGGAGCGAGACGCCGGAAGAAATTGCGTTGTGCGTGGTGGCTGAGATTCAGGCGCAGCGTAGTGGGCGGCAGGGCCGGCCGCTAAAAGAGCGAGCAGGTACGGTGCATATACCGGAGGCTTTTGCTAGCTAGGCACTTGTAGGGATAGCGACGCAATGTCTTACGTTAGCTTAGCAACGACAAGACATAAAATAGTACGTCTCTACCCCTCGCCTCTCTTAGCTTAAGTAATACCCTCGTTACTACTATTTGCTTATGGTTCTTGGCTTCAATGAGGCGTTCATTCCGGCCATCGTATCCGGCGCTAAAATCCACACTATCCGCGAGGGCTTGCGGTGGCAGGCTAGGGCTGTTGCACACTTTTGCGCCCGCGCTCACCAGCCCGACCAATACGAGTTTTGGGGGCCGCTGCCCATTCTAGCTATTCAAGACATTGAGTTGAATATAAACGAGCTGCGAGTAGATGGGCGGCTACTCGACGAGGCTGAGCTGCTAGCTTTGGCCAAGGCCGATGGCTTTGCCACTACGGCTGAGCTACTGGCTTTTTTTGCCGATAAGCCGATGCCTTTTATAGGTCAGCTTCTGCACTGGACCACGCTGCTTTATTAGCGGCAGTTGGCTAGACGCTACTGCGCAAGCGCTACTCCAGTAGCAGCCGCCGCGCCAACGGCGCTTGGCCTGGCTCCAGCAGCAGCAAGGTATAAGGCCCAACGGGCAGCCCGCGTATATCTAGCTGGCGGCTAGCGGGAATAGGCAGTTGGCGCAGCACTCGGCCAGTAAGGTCGAGCAGACGCAAAGAGGCCTCAGGAGCTAACGACGCCGGCAGTTCTAGGGTAAATAGGCCCGAACTAGGGTTAGGATAGGCCGTGAAACCGGCGGCAGCGGCGCGGCTCTGCGCCGTGCCCAGCAGGGCGCCGGTGCCTGCATTATAGCTAATGGATGGCAAGCCCGTGGCTTGAAACCCAGTGAGCGACCCCATATAGCCGGGGTCGGTGCCGCCGCACGTGGGCGACTGCGGCTGCATATACTGCCCCACGCTGCCAAGCTGCTCGTAGGTGCGGCCGTTCCACGCGCCCAGCACGGGCGCACCGGCCGGCGAAGTCAGGTGTGCCCGAAACCAGCGCAAGGTGCGGCCGCCAATTTGCCGGGTGCCTACACTATCGACCGTCACTTGCACTATTTCAGCCGGGCACGGCCCACTAGGCACTACGCGGGGCGTGAGCCAGCTAGTGCCGGGCTGCGCCGCAAAATTATAGAGCGTATAAAACTGACCATTAGCCAGTACCTCTACGCGGTCGGCTACGGTGCGCGTCACCACGCTCGACATACGAATGGTATAAGATGCCGAGCTCGGGCCAGCTGGGTCGTATGCCAACAGGCTGCGGGTAAGTAGCTGCGCAGACTGGCCCGCCACTACCGTATCGCGGGCGTAGCGCACCGTGAGGGTGCCGACTTCTTGCCACCAGCCCCAGCCGTAGGTCCAGGTAGCGCCGGGCGGGCACCAGATGGCCGGATTGGCCGATTGGGCACGGGCGGCGGGAGCCAGCCCTAGTAGCAGCAACAGAAAAAGTAGACGGTGTTTCATGACGCGAGATTTTCACGCAAAGTACACCTTATATCTATATTCAACAAGCCTTTTTTAACTCATTCATCCACCGCCCGCTCCAAAATCTTATCTACCTCCAGCAACAGTCCGGCGCTAGTTAGCAAATCGTTAAGCAGGAACATTTCCTCTAACGAGAACAAGAACACCTGGTCGGCCACGGGGCCGGGCAGGCTGAGGCAGCGCGCTTCGGCATCTACCACATGCGGCAGGTGGTAGGTACACATTTCGGCCACGGTGCCGCGCCACTGCCGCAGCTCGTGGGGCAGCAGACGCAGGCCCACATTGCCAAAGTAGAGGTGCAGGCAGCACCGGCCGGGGCATTGGGCTATGCAGCCCAGCGTATTGTGGTGGAGGCAGCGCGACATGATGGTGGATAACTACTATTTGTCATTGCGAGGAGGCACGATGAAGCAATCGCCCCTAAGCAGCTCGCCCTGATACGATTGCTTCGTCGTGTCTCCTCGCAATGACAAATAATTTAATGACTAACAACTACCGCCTTACAGCCCGGCTACCAACTCGCGCCACGATTCTTTTTCGGGGATGCCGGGCTTGCGCTTGCCAAACATCAGCAGGATGTTATTTCCCTCTTTGTCAAATAGTTCGAGCGAGGTCACGATGCCGTCGGCGGTGGGCTTTTGCACCACCCAGCTTTGGGCCACGTCTTCGAGCTTGAGGTGCAGGTTGAAGTCGGGGTCGAGCACGTTGAGCCAGGGGCCGGTGGGCACGATTTTGTGCACTGGGCCGGTGTGAATCTGGATGCAGCCGCGGCTGCTCACAAAAATCATAACCGGCACGTCATCGGTCGAGGCGGTGCGCAGGGCTTTATCAATCGCCTCATTGGCAACCTGACGCACCAACTCGGGCGGGCCGAGGCGTAGCGCCTGGGTGCGGCTCACGCCAAACTGGCGCAGCAGGCCGAAGAAGGCGTGCGTGTCCTGTAACCCGCGCCAAGCGGCCTGGAAACCAGCCACGTCGATGGTGTCGTCGGCGGCTTCGGCGGGAGTAGCCGGCGTGGGGCCGGTAACGAGCACGCTGAGCTGCTCGGGGGCACGAAACTGGTCAACCAGCGCCTCGTAGGCGGGCAGGTCGGTTTCGCCGTCGAGCACGTAGATTTTGTGCAGCGCCTCGCCATCAGCGGCGAAGAACTGGAGGCTGCGGCGGCCGTTTTCGCTCACCGCGAAGCCGTGCTGCCAGTGCATCATGAAGAGGCGCAGGTCGATGTCCTCGCCCAGCACCAGGCCCATTGGGCCTTGAAATGAGATGTCGAGGTACGGGCCTTTGCGCTCGTGCACCACACTATCATTGCGGGTCAGGGCCATCACGCGGCCCAGGGTGCCTACCTGCTTGAGCACCTCCTTGAAGTCGCCGGCTAGGGCTACTACCGGCGAGTCGGGCTGGCCAGTGTTGCGAGTGGCCAGCAGAGCACCTTCGCTGGTGCCAAGGGCTTTAGCAGCGTCGCGGATGCGGCTTTTGGGGTTCTCCTGCTGGTAGGCGGTCCAGCGGTCGGCGAGGGTTTCGGGTGCGGTGAGGACGGACATTTTGAGAGAATTATGAGTTAGAAATTATGAGTTATGAGTTGAATAACGTCCGTCATGCTGAGCGCAGCGGAGCGGAGTCGAAGCATCTCGCGTGGCGCAGTAATTAAGGCGCAAGCAACGAGGCGAGCAAGATGCTGCGCTCAGCATGATTTTGCTATACCGCTCAAAAAGGCGTACTAACGGTAGGCACGATAAGGGGATGCCCCAGGCTGGGGTGCGCCAGTAGCTCCACCTCAATGCCAAAGCCTAGCTGAATATAATCGGGCGTGAAAACCTCGGCTGGGATGCCGCTGGCCACGGCACGGCCCTGGTGCAGCAGCAGCACCTGGTCGGCGTACTGGGCGGCGAGGTTGAGGTCGTGCAGCACAGCTACTACCCCGAAGCCGCGCCGCGTGAGCTGGCGGGCCACGGCCAGCGTTTGGTGCTGGTGGCGCAGGTCGAGGCCGGTGAGGGGCTCATCGAGCAGCAAAAAGCCATTTTCGGCTTCCCAAACCTGGGCCAGCACGCGGGCCAATTGCGCCCGCTGCTGCTCGCCACCCGAGAGCGTGGGGTACTCGCGCTCGGCCAGGTGGCGCAGGCCCACCAGGTCGAGGGCGGCGGCCACCACGGCGTGGTCGTGGGCGATAGGCTGGCCCCCAAAGTGCGGGTAGCGCCCCAGCAGCACCAGCTCGCGCACCTGAAAGGCCAGCGCCAGCGTGTGCTGCTGCGTGAGCACCGCCCGGCGGCGGGCCAGCATGGCGGGCTGCCATTGGCTGAGATTTTTACCGTCAAATTTCACTTCGCCGCCGCTGGGCTTCAGGTCGCCGCTGAGGAGCTTGAGCAGCGTGGACTTGCCCGCGCCATTGGCCCCGACTACCACCAGCAGCTCGCCGGGCTGGGCCGTGAGGGAAATATTTTGCAGCAGGGTTTTGGGGCCGGCGCGGTAGGTGAGGTTGGTGGTATTGAGCATAAGTGGTTTACGTGCGGGGTACTACTTGCTGCGTCGGCTCACCAAACTTGAGCAGGTTACCGTCGGGGTCAATAAGGTAGAATTCGTGCATCCCCCAGGGCCGTGGCGCCAACTGGTGTTCGGCTCGCAACAGCCCTGGCATGGCTGCGTAGCGGGCATGTAGCGCGTCAATATGCTGCACCCGCAGGTAGCAAGAACTGGTGGCTCCCAGCGTGGCATCAGTAGTCAGCCAGAAATGCAGCTCCTGGGCATCAAATTGGAGCAGCAGCAGCGCGGGGTAGCGGCCGATTTCGCGGAAGCCCAACTGCTGGTAAAACTGGCTGGTGCGGGCCAGGTCGAGGCTTGGCAGCTGAGGAATAATGGCGGTAATACTGGTAGAGCTAGACATTGGGCTGCGATTTATTTACCTAAGCTGCCGCTGCTCACGCATCACTATCCACAGAAAAACCGGCGCACCCAGCAAAGCGGTGAGAATACCAATCGGCAATTCAGCCGGCGCTACGGCGGTGCGGGCCAGCGTGTCGGCCAGCAACAATACCAGCGCGCCGCCCAGCGCCGAAGCGGGCAATATAAAGCGGTGGTCGGGGCCGCCAAGCAGCCGCAACACGTGCGGCACCAGGAAGCCCAGGAAGCCAATTGTGCCCACAATCGCTACCGATGCGCCTACGGCCAAGGTAGTCAGGCCGATAACCTGCCACTTGATGCGCGCCACCGGCAAACCCAAATGGGTCGCCTGCTCCTCTCCTAGCGCCAACAAATTCAACGCCTTCCCCAGCCGGGGCAAAAACACGAGTGGCAACACCAGAAACGGCAGCAGCGTGGCAATAGTCGGCCACGAAGCCCCACCCAAACTACCTAAACCCCAGAACGTAATGCTACGCAGCTGCGCATCATTGGCAGCATAAGTAAACAAGCCAGTGATAGCCCCGGCTAAGCCATTAGTAGCAATACCAACCAGCAGCATGGTACTCACCAGCACCCGCCCGCCGCTGCGCGACACGCGGTACACAAATAGCGTAGCCACGCAAGCGCCCACAAACGCGGCCACCGGCAGCACGTAGGCACTCGCGCCGGCCGCGCCGGGCATGGCGTTTACCAGCTTAAATACTTTCTCCTCCAGCACGATAACTGCCACCGCCGCCAGCGAAGCGCCGGCCGAAATACCCAGCAGCGACGGGTCAGCCAGCGGGTTACGAAACAAGCCTTGCATGGCTGCGCCCGCCAAACCCAGTGCCGCGCCCACCAGCACCGCCAGTAGCACGCGGGGCAGCCGAATGGCCCACACCACCGCCTCCTGCTGCGGCTCAAATGGCAGGTTAACACTCAGACCCAGCTTGTGCAGCAGCACGCCCAGCACGGCGGCCACGGGCACATGCAGCGCCCCCGCCCCCGCGCCTACCAGCACCGCCAGCACCAGCAGCACCGCCAATGCAGCCAGCAACACCCGCGCCCGCCCTTCCCGCGTGGGCGGGGCGGCGGGTGTGAGGGTAGCAGGAGCTTGTTCGGCGACGGCAGGCATAAATAAGGGAAAGGAAAGTTGGATAAGCTTGTAGAACGGAGTGGCACTCCGTTCAGCGTCAGGACGGCATTCAGACACGGAAACGGAGTGCCACTCCGTTCCACAAGTTTATTGCAGCTTCTTCGCCAGCTCCGTAGCGGCCAGCCCCAGGCGCGGGCCAAAGCCCGTCAGTAGCTGCCCGTCCATTTCGACCACGCGGCCGGTGCGGCCGGCGTTGGTTTGCGCAATACCGGGTACTTGCAGCAGGCCGGCTTTGCCGCCCAGGCTTTGCAGGCCGCTGTCGAACAGCAGCAGCACGTCGGGGTTAGCGGCCACGAGGGCTTCGGCGGTGAGGGGCTTAAATTCGGCGAAACCAGTAGCGGCATTTTGGCCCCCAGCTAGTTGGATTATTTTCTCCACCTGTGTGTCTTGGCCGGCCACCATCATGGTGCCCGTGCCCCGAGCGTAGATGAATAGTACTTTGAGCGGTTTGGCGGGCTTGCGCACTTGCGCGAGGTCAGCGTCCAGCTTTTTGAGGAGGGCGGGCACCTGGGCAGTCGCGCCGAAGGCCGCCGCTACTTCCTTGATTAGCTGCTTGGTACCTTCTACCGAGTAAGCTTGCTTGAACAGCTCGACCCGCACACCGGCCGACTTGAGCTGCGCGGCCACCTCGGGCTTCAGCGACTCGGTGGTGCCGACTACCAGCGTGGGGCTCTGGGCCAGCACGCCTTCGGCGGAAATATTGCGGCTGTGGCCCACTTTGGGCAGTTTTTCGAGGGCGGCCGGGTACGTGCTGGTCACGTCTACGCCCACGAGCTGGCTTTGGCGGCCCAGGTCGCAGATGATTTCGCTGATGGTGCCGCTCAGCGACACGATGCGCGGCGCGGGTGCGGCCGTGGCGGCCAGCGTGCTCAGCAGCAACGTGCCGAGGGCCAGCAGCCGGACATTCAGCCAGGAGGTCAATGCGTTCATATTCAACTTGAAAAGACTAAAAAATTAGTGCCGGCACGAACAGTTTTTGCCGAACAGCCTCACCACAAGGACTATTCTCACCAAACCACAGAGCGCCAACCGCTCATGCCGGACTTTTACCTAGTTGCCTGTCAGCCACCAGCGCTGGGCAAGCCCAATCTGGTCGTCGAGTACCGCCTTTTTCTTCTTAGAAACTATTCGCTAGCGGCTGGCAGGCAATTGATTACTTTAGGTTGGTAGAGCCGTCGGCCTGGTAGATGTAGCGGAAGTTGTAATAGCCGCTGAGCGTCGAGGTAGTGGGCGCGGCGGGCGCATCCTTGTAGTAGCTCTTTATTTCCATTTTGGCGTACTTGCCGGTAGCGGTTTTCAGCGCGATGATGCGGCCCGGCGTGGCCGAGATGAGGTGCGTGTTGGAGTCGTAGGTGTACCAGCCGTTGCCCGAGCCCGTCGGGATAGCCTTGCCCGTGGCCGCATCGGCTTTGTAGCCAGTGGGGGGGGCGGTGGTCAGGTCTTCAAACAGGGTAGCTACTACCTGGGCCTGGCCCTGGCCGGGGCCGCTGGTGCCGCCGTTTACCAGGATGGTGGTGCCATTGAAGGCCACATCCCACTTGGTGCTGGCCGAGTCGGTGTAAGGCACCGGGGCCTGCGTGGCTAGGCTATAGAACGTGTAGTGCGCGGGGGGCAGGGGCTGGCCGCTGGAGGCCGTGGTGGCATTCAAGGCCGTGGTGCCATCGGTCTGGATGCTGTAGCGGAAGCTGTAGTAGCCGCTGGGGTCGGCGCTGGTGGGGCTGGCCGGGGCATTTTTGTAGTAGTTGGTTACCTCCATCTTAGCGTACTTACCGGTAGCGGTTTTCAGCAAAATCACCCGGCCTGCAATGGGCGTAATCACGTTGGTAGTCGAGCTATAGTTGTACCAGCCGTTGCCCGAGCCCGTCGGAATGGCCTTGGCAATAGCCGCGTCCGAGGTGTAGCCGGTGGTGGGGGCCGTGGCCTGGGCGGCGTAGGTGGTGCCCACTGCTACCTGGGCCTGGCCCTGGCCGGGGCCGCTGGCCCCGCCGTTTACCAGAATGGTGGTGCTGCGGAAAGCCACATCCCACTTAGTGCTGGCCGAGTCGGTGTAGGGCACTTCCGCGCCGGTTTCGAAGCTATAGAAGGTGTAGTGGCGAGCAAGCGTAGGCGCGCCGGTGCTGCTGGTGCCGCTGGGCTGCGGCGTCAGGCTGGTCACGGCTTTGGGGGCGAGGGCCACTGGGGTCACGGCACCGGGGGCCAGGTTAGTCATCGTTATGGCAGTGGTGGCACCAGGCGTTGGGGTTACATCGTTGTTGTCGTCTTTGCACGCAGTCAGGTTGAGGGCGGCCAAAGTGAGGGCAGACAGCGCTACGCGGGTCGTCAGGTTGCTCATTGGTAAGAGGTAAAAGGATGAGGAATAGCTATTAAGGTCGTTTGTGGGTGCCCAACTCGATAGCCAGGCTGGCGTAGTAGAGCCGCCCGGCCAGCGTGCTGATGTAGGCCGGGTCGGTGTAGTTGGTCAGGTTGTCGATGCCGGCTTGCAGGCTCAGCCAGGGGCCGAGGGTTTTGCTAGCGGCCACGTTTAGCAGCAGGTAGCCGCTTACATACTCATTATCAGCATCCAGAATGGTGTTGGCATTGGCATCGGCGAAGCCGTAGCGCCCCCGGTAGATGCCCCGCACGCTGGCCGTGAGGCCGTGCAACTGGTTTTCGTAGAACACCTTGGCATTCCACGAATGCCGCGAGCGGTTGAAAAGCCCGCCGTAGTCGCTGGGCCGCACGCGCTCGGTCTGGAAGGTGGTGGCATCGCGGCGGAATACCGTGCCGGCTTCGAGCGCATCAACTACCGACTTATCCTTGGCAATAAGGTACTGATAGCCAGCCCCCACCGTGAAGCCGTGCGGCAGGCGCAACGAGTTCTCCAGCTCCACGCCCTGGGTGTAGGCGCGGGTCACGTTGCGGTAGGAGAACACCGACTGGCCGTTCTTCTTGAGGGCCACCGTGGTGGTTTCAATCAAGTTGCTGAGGTCATTGCGAAAGGCATTAACCGTGAGGCGATAACCCAAGTCGCTGTTGTTCAACCGGGGCTCCAGCAAAAAGCCGAAGTTGGTAGCCAGCGAGCTTTCAGTATTCAGACTGCCGGCCTGGTCGAGCGCCGCCTGGTAGATTATCGGCTGGCCCGTGGAGGGGTCCACGGCGAGCTGGCCCTGCTGGGCGAGCTGGGCTACTTTGGCCTGCACCTGGTTGGTGCCAAACACGCTGTAGCCCACCGTCGGGTTCGAAAAATTGAGGTAGAGCTGCCGGAAATCGGGGGCGCGGTAGCCCCGGCCCACCGAGCCGCGCAGCGCCAGCCAGGGCGTTAGCTGGTAGCGCAAGGCGAGCTTAGAGCTCAGCTGGCCAGCGTATTGACTGGGGCCATCGTAGCGCGCACCAGCTATCAGGTTGAGCTTGGCGAAGGGCGTCCAGTCGTATTGGGCGTAGCCGTAGCCGGCCTGTATGGTTTGCAGCTGGTCGTAGCGGGTGGCTTCCACAGTCTGGTGCTGCCAGCCGCCGCCCACCGTCAGGGTTTGGTTGGGGCGCGGGCTGTAGTCGAGCTGCCCCTCGGGCCGCAAAAAGGTCTGGGTGAAGTAGGTAGCGTCAAAATAGCTACCGTCGGTGGCGTAGGTGTAATCTTCCTGCGTGTGGTAGCGGCTGTAGTACAGGCGCGCCGTGGCAAACAGCTTGTCGCCCGCGAAGCGGTGCGTGAGCGTGGGGTTGAGGTTGAAATCCGTCTGCCGGCTCTTCAGCGTCACGTTGGCCGTGATGCCGTTTTCGTTGGTCGTGGGCGCCGTACTCTCTTGGTTTTCTACAAAATAGCGGCCCGAAAGACTGAATTTCGTGCGCTCGCTCAGGCTATAAGTAAAGCGGCTTTGCCCGGTGTAGCTGGCAAACGGCGGCACCGAAGGCGAGCCGCTTTCGGGCTGCAAGGTGTAGCCCGCCGAGCTGTACCGATTGGCAAAAACCGTGAGGCTGGCCCGCTCGCCGCCCGCATTCAGCGTGCCGCTGAGGTCGGCCGTGTGGTTGCTGCCGTAGCGGGCCCGCAGGCCACCGCTGAGGCCCGGCTGCGGCTTCTGGGTGATAATGTTGACCACGCCGGCCAGCGCATCGGAGCCCCACAGGGCCGAAGCCGGCCCTTTCACTACCTCTACCCGCTGGATATTGCCAACGGCAATTCGGGTCAAATCTAGGGTGCCGGCGGTGCGGCCGATGAGCGGCTCGCCATCTACCAGTATTAGGGTATACTCTGAGTTAAGGCCTTGCATCTGAATGCCCTGGCCGTGGTCGTTCACGATGCTGAGGCCGGTTTGCTCGCTCAGCACATCGCCGAGGCGCAGCGAACCCATGCTTTTTATCTGCTTCGCGCCGATAACCGAAACGGGGATGGCCACATCGGTCAGGCTCTTTTCGGTGCGGGTGGCCGTCACCACTACTTCGTCGAGGTGCTGGCGGCGCAGCGTATCGGCGGGCAATGGGGTGCCGGCCTTTTGCGCCAGCGCCGGGCCAGCCAGCAAAGCCAGCGGCAACACACGAAAAGCAAACGGGGTGATTGAATGAACCATTATTTAGATTAATTCTAAACAGTGGCAAAGGTATTCACCTAGGTTTTACTTCGGCAAATATTATCTGGAAATTTTCTAAATAAAATATCTTTAGAGAGATACTCAACATATACATTTTGATTATCAGGCACTTGCTTTCACCAAGCTACAGTGTCCATTATCAATTCCTGCCATTTTCTTCTAGATTCACGCCTGCCGCGCAGCCACGCGCAACCCGCCGCACCTACCCAGTTGCATAACTTACTCATCATGAAAATCACCTGCTTGCTAGTGCTCGGCTTGGGGACGGCTGTCAGTAGCCACGGCCAGGCCGCTTCCGATTCGGTGGCCATAAAAAGGGTGCTCGAAAAAGAGCCGGCCACGTGGCGGGCGGGCGATGTGCAGGGCCATGCCCACTGCTGGGCCATTCGGCCTTATAGCCGCATTCTGATTGCGACCGGCGATGGCACCGTCCTGGATGTTCCGCCCGCTACCATGCTCAACCCGCCACCCACTTTGATAGGCAAGGGTGGCTCAGCCGTGAACTCCAACTACAAAATGAATATCGCGGGCAACAACGCCTGGGTTAGCCACGACGAGGTTTCTACGGCCAGCAATGGCGTGAAAAGCTATTCGTCCGAAGTCAGAATGCTGGAGAAAGTAAGTGGCGAGTGGAAGCTGGTGGGGCAAACAGTGCTCGTGAAGAAAAAGCAGAATTAGCGGGTGCGGGCTCACAGCCCACTTTTATTGCCAGAAAATAAGTCAGTAGACTGGGGAAGAAATGGCGGCTGACGACCCGCTTTGGCTCGTGGCTACTGTGGGTGGCTAGCAGCTGCCGTGCGCAGCCAGGGTAAACTTCTACTCCCCTCTGCCCGTTTGCGAAGCTCACTTAACGCACATTCATGCGGCTTTGCTACTTGCTGGCGCTGGGCTGCCTGCGGCCTTTGGGGCTGTGGGCGCAAGCGCCCCCCTCCCCTACCGACACCACCAATGCCCGCGCCCTGCCTTCAGCTACGGTGGTGGGCTACGGCCAGCGGCTGCCGTTGCGGCGCACGGCGGCCGGCGTGGGGGTTATTGACCAGACTATTATTCAGCGGTTTAATGAAAACTCACTAGCCTCGGCGGTGAATACGCTGCCCGGCGTGCGCCTGGAGGAGCGGGCCACGGCCAGCTACCGCATCAGCGTGCGGGGCAGCACGTTGCGCTCGCCATTTGGAGTGCGCAATGTGAAGCTCTATTACTTTGATATTCCCTTCACGGAGGCCAACGGCACGACGCCGCTCAACATCCTCGACCCGGCGCAACTTGGGCGCATTGAGGTGCTGAAGGGGCCGGCGGGCAGCGTATACGGCGCGGGCACGGGCGGCGTGGTGCGCCTCGAAAACCGCCGCCCGCTGGTGGGCCAGGCGCGGGCGCAGGCGGGCTACTCGGTGGGCTCCTATGGGCTGCGGCGCTTCGCGGCCTCGGCCGAAACCAGCAACAAAAACGGCGACTACTGGCGGGCGCAGTACGCGCACCAGCAGCTGGGTGGCTACCGCCAGCAAAGCGCCATGCGCCGCGATGTATTTGCCGTGGACGGTCAGGTTTCGCCTTCTGATAAGCAGACGCTTTCGGTGCACGCGCTCTACACCGACTTGTATTACCAGCTGCCGGGCGGCCTCACGCGGGCGCAGTTCGAAGCCGACCCGCGGCAGGCGCGGCCGGGCACGGCGGCGGCACCCGGCACGGTGGCGCAGCAGGGCAGCTACGCCTCGCAAACGGTATTGCTGGGCGTCACCGACGAGTATCAGTTTTCAAATAAATGGAGCACGACGGCCACGGTGTACGGTCGCACTACCAGCGTAAAGACGCCGTATTTGGTTGACTGGGAGCGCGATGCCATCCTGGGTGGTGGCGCACGGGCGGCACTTAACTACCGGGGCACCCTGGCAGGGCGGGTGCTGCGGGTGCAGGGTGGCGGCGAGTTTCAGGCCTCGTTTACCGATTCGCGCAGCTACCTCAACGTGGGCGGCGCACCTACCACCCTGCGCTACGATGATGAGCTAACGACCCGCACGGGCTTCGCCTTTGCCCAGGCCGACTATGAGCTGCCAGCCGGCTTTTTGCTCACGGCCGGGGCCAGCTACAACCGCTTGCGCTACAACCTTGCCCGCGTATCGAGCGCCGCTACCAACCCCAATGGCTACGTAGTGACGCAGAATTTCCGGCCCGAAGTGCTGCCCCGCGTGGCGCTGCTCAAGGAAATCACGTCCAGCATTTCGGCCTATGCCAGCGTGAGCACCGGCTATTCGCCGCCCTCCGAGGCCGAGCTGCGGCCCTCCGATGGCAGCATCAACCTCGACCTCCAGGCCGAGCGCGGCACTAGCTACGAGGCGGGCAGCCGGGGTACGCTGCTCGGCGGCCGCCTGACGTTCGACGTGGCGCTGTTCGATTTTGAGCTGCGCAATACTATTGTCTCGCGCACCGATGCCCAGGGCTTCCAGCTCTACGCCAACTCGGGCGACACCCACCAGCGCGGGGCCGAGGTGGCGGCCAGCGGCTGGCTGTGGCGGCCCGCCGCCCCGGCCACTGCCGCCAGCCCGGCGGCCGGGCTGCGGCTGTGGGGCAGCTACGCCTACAATCACTTCCGCTTTGGCAGCTACGCGTCGGCCACGGGGCAGGATTTTGGTGGCAACCGCCTCACCGGCACCTCGCCGCACACACTCAGCGCGGGGCTGGATTTCAGTGAGCAACTCGGGTTTTATTTCAGCCCTACGCTGAGCAGCCAGGCCGCCATTCCGCTCAACGATGCCAACACCGACTACGCGGCGGGCTACTGGGTTTTTGGCGGGCGCGGCGGGTGGCGGCGCACACTTTTGGGTCGGCTGGAGGTTGATTTATATGCCGGCGTCGACAACGTGGGCGACCGGCGGTATAGCCTTGGCAATGACTTAAATGCCTTTGGCGGGCGGTATTTCCAGCCCGCAATGGGGCGCAACTATTACGGCGGGGCCCAGGTGGGCTGGCGCTGGCGGTAGCGTGCTCGTTGGTGAGGGCGCTAGAGCGGCGGCTCTTTTGGAATTGCATTCTGAAAGAGCCGCCGCTCTAGCGCCAAGAAAGGCCAGGCACACCCAATATTTGCGCCATGTTCACTCGTGAGTACCTGCAAGCGTTGGCTACAGCCACCATTTTTGGGCGGGGAAAGGAGTATTTTCGGGCGGGCAGCGTGGGCAAAATCACCCGTGAGGGCGACAAATTCACGGCCAAAGTCCGCGGCACCCATCCCTACAAGGTACAGCTCACGCTGAAGGCCGGCGGGGCCAAGCTCAAGTGCAACTGCCCCTACGATTTTGAGGGCATCTGCAAGCACGCGGTGGCCCTGGGGCTGGCCATACTTGAGGAATTTGGCCCGCGCCTGGCGGTCAGCAAAGCAACGGCTAGCACGCCCGTGTTTAGCACGGCGGCGCTCGAAGCCGCTCTGCGCGACACTGCTGCCCCTGTGCAGTTGGCGTTTCTGGCTGAAATATTGCGCCGGGATAACACATTGGGGCAGCAATTTCTGACGCACATTGGGCCCAGCGCCCCGGCTAGCCCGCCCAGCACCCCGGCCGCCGTTACCATCGACAGTATCAGCACGGAGGTGTATGAGGCATTGTCAGACCTGGCTTTTGACGACGAGCTGCTGAGCGAATACGATAAGGAATACACCAACTACCGCTACGACGAAGACGATACCCTACTCGAAGCCGCCGACGAGGCCATCGACGAGGTGTTAACCCCGCACGCCGATGCGGTGGCCGAGGCCTTGCACGACGGCCACCTCACCGAAGCGCTACGCCGCTGGGTGGGCGTGTACGAGGGCAGCACCGCCGCCACCGCGCCGCAGGCCGACGACTACGACCTATTTGGCTACGAGGGCTACCCGGCCCACGTGCAAGCGCGCTGGCAGGAGCTGCTGGCTGGGCAGGAAATACCTCAGCTGCTCGAAAACAAGTCTTTTGCCGCTGCCGAAACCGAGGCCGCTCTGTCGCTGCTGACGGAGCGCTACCGCGGGCCGGCCAGTAGGGCTACGGTGCTGGCCGGGCAAGAGGTAACGCCTATGGGCTCTGCACCACTACTCAAGCTGCCGCCGCATTTCTACGACTTGCTGCATGCCCTGGCCCACGACCCGGCTACGGCTGCCCAGCTGCGCCCACTGCTGGCCGAAGTGCCAATGCCCGATGTGGGCCTGGCGCGAGTGCTGCTGCGCGTGGCCGAGGTGCTCGCCGATGACCCGCTGTGGCTGCGCACCAGCGAAACCTTTGCCGCCCAGGATGCGACCCTCACTGTGCAGCTACTCGACCGCTACCGCGAGCGTGGCGACCGGGCCAGCCTGCGGCGCGTGCTGCACCAGCAGCGGGCGCAATTCCCACAGCTCCTCAACGCCTACATTCTCAGTCACCTCACGCCAGACGAGGACGAGCCACTGTACCTGGCTGCCCTGGAGCAGCGCTGCCGCCAAACCCAAAGCCTGGCCGACTACCGCACACTGCAAGCCTACTGGAGCCCAGCCCAACGGAGGAACTTTGTAGATGAGCAAACGGCGCAGGGCATCCGCACCGGCAACGACCCACTATTCGGAGCTGAGCTGCTGACTGCCGCAAACCGCGAAACCGAGCTGCTGCCCTACCTGCTGCGCACCAACTGGACGTGGCAGCGCTCGATACCCGAAATCCTCACGCTGGCCGCCCGCACCCACCCCGACGACTGCCTCGACGCCGTGATGGAGCACACCGAAACCTTGCTGCAAGACCCCATCAATGGCCGGGGACGCGGCCGGTACCAGCGCATTGCGGCGTGGCTGGCGGCGCTGCATACGGTGGAAGAATTGCGGCCGCCGGTGGCGCTCTTCGCGGCCCACCTCTACACCGAGTACATGCGCCTCAATGCCCTGCGCGAAGAGCTGCGCGCCGCCCGGCTGGTGCGCACCCAGCTCGTGGGCAAGCAGCACCGGCTCATCGTGTCGGAGGCAGAAGACGAGGAAGTGCGCGAGTTGCTGCGCGACCAGCAGGGCAAACCAGGCCGCAAACCGAAAAAGCAGGCCTAGTTTACCACCAGCTTTTTTGTCACCGTAGCCGTTGGGCTTTTTAGGTGCGCCAGGTACAGGCCTTTTGGCAGGGCGCTAATATCCAGCGTGGTATAGGTTTCCAGCAGGGTGGTTTGCAGCACTTGCCGGCCTTGCATGTCTTGAATAGAGAGCTGGCACGGCCCCGCCTTGAAGACAACTGACAGGTAGCCACTCGCCGGGTTGGGAAATACCTGCATGGCTTCTGCCTCCGTAGCCCCGGCCGTGCCCATTGTGGCCGCAGAAAAAATGCCGTCCAGATACGCTATGCGGGCCACCAGCCAGTTATCGGGATAGGTAAGCTGCGCCGCGTCGTACGCGTATTCGGGCCAGGCCTGGTGCTCGCGCTCGTACACGTTGCTGCGCAGCAGGTACGCGCTGTTCGCGTCGATTTCGGCCTTGATGTGCGCCTCCGTAATAATGGAAGTCCGCAGGCTGGCCCACCGCTTCACCAGCGCCTCCCGAAAGCCGGCGGCTGAGTAGTCATTCAGGAGGCGGGTGTAGAGCCCGTTCGTGAGCAGGTCGTTGGTAATGTTCACGTTAGTCCCGCTCCAGTCGTTGCCCAGCACACCATCGAGGTCCCAGGGCGCGTAGTAATACGGCTCGCCGGGCTTGTACTTGGCCACGTAAATATTCTTTCCGGTGTTGTCGGTGGCCCGCATCAAGTTCAGAAAGAGGTAATAATCGACCGCATTGGCGAGGTCCAAGCGGCTTTGGTACTGCGCGTAGAAAACACTGTCCGGGCTGGTGGCCACAAAATCCACGAAGTCATGCAAGTTGGTCCAGTCGGTTTGCTCGCTGGGCTCTTTGTACTCAAAGCCGCCCCAGCTCAGGCTATTATTATTGAAGGCGGGGGCGCTGGCAAACGCATCGGCTACGTCAGCGGTGGTGCCCTTGTAAAGCTCGCCCATAATGGTGTTGTTGGCGTACTTCTTCAGCTTCAGCTGCTTGCGGTCTATTCGTTCGGTCAGGGCATAAATACCCTGGTAGCTGTCGTTGATAAACACCTCTGTATACGCCATGTCGATGCCGTTTTTGGCGTCCGGCTCTTTGGCTTGGTAGTACACTTGGTCTATTTCCTGCCACAGCTCGTTGGCTACTTTCATGCGCAGCCGCAACTGGTCGTTGTACAGGGCTTGCAGGTTCCACTTATTGTCATCGCGCATGCCTAACAGTGGCAAATCATTGTCGGTAGCGCCCAGGGTATCAGCCCACAAGCTCAGCTCGTATGATTTTTTGGGAAACGTCTGCGAATACGCGCCCCGAAACTCGATGCCCGTGCCCGACTGCGCCAGCACGCCCGTGCTATCGAGCAGCACAAAGTGGGCATACACGCTAGGCGTATCCACAATCTGGTAGCGGGTAGTGAATTTCATTACCGGCACCTGCGTCACGTACACCGTATAAGTGGCGGCCTGCGAGGTGGCTTTGTACATGGCCGCCGCGCTCAGCGCAGCCACCGCGCGGGCCAGCTTATACTGGCGGCTGCCCACGGCCAGTATGCGCGTCGAGTCGCGGGCTGGGCTCGCCGCATTCAGCAGGTGCAGCGGGGCATTGATGAGTACTATTTTCTTAACCGAATCTACATGTACAAAAGTCGGGTCGACTAGGACTATTCCCTGAGCATGGCTTTGTTTTACTGCCGGCATTATGAGGAGTAAAGTTAAAACTTTCCCGAAGTGCTTGAGTATGGAAAACTGCTGCATGGGCCGGGTCAAAAAGAATAGCGGGGTAATATTGAGGTTGGCAAAAATAGAAGCGGACTTACCTGCTACTGGCCCTAATCGCCGTACCGGGGCCTATGTCCCGACAAACAGTTTCATTTAGCAGTCTAAACCGCGCCTCCTACACCCGCTTTTCTTTGGCCAAAACTCTTCCCTGGCAGCCAGCCAAATGCAGCCTCGCTAAGCTTCATTTAATCAACACCTTGTAGTTGCACTTTACGCCGATGTTAACTTATTATATTCCTTGCTCAGCGGCCCGTTTTTTTGCTGTTTTCAAAGGGCGCAGCCTGGCGCTGCTACTCTTGCTTTGGGCTGGCAGCCTCAGTGCCTGGGGGCAGCGCTTTGCCGCCATCGGCGACTATGGCTACGCCGGCACGCCCGAGCGCGATGTGGCCGACATGGTCAAGACCTGGAACCCGGATTTTATTATCACACTGGGCGACAACAACTACGATGTGGGCGACTCCACAACCATCGACCAGAACATCGGCCAGTATTACCACGAGTATATCTACAACTATAAGGGCCACTACGGCCCCAAAACATATAGCGACCGGTTTTTTCCGTCGCTCGGCAACCACGACTACTACACCCGCAACGGCGAGGCTTACCGCGACTACTTCACGCTGCCTGGCAATGGCCGCTACTACGACTATGTGCGCGGCGATGTCCACCTGTTTGCCCTCGACAGCGACCCGGCCGAGCCCGATGGCGTCTCGCCGGGCTCGATACAAGGCCGCTGGCTGCAAGCCGCGCTGGCCGCCTCCACCTCGCGCTGGAACGTGGTGTACCTGCACCACGCTCCCTACTCTTCGGGGCCGCACGGCAGCACGCAGGCGCTGCAATGGCCGTTTGCGGCCTGGGGAGCCTCTGTAGTGGTGGCCGGCCACGACCACGAGTACGAGCGGCTGGTGGTAGATGGCCTGACTTACGTCGTGAACGGGCTGGGCGGCCGCAGCCTCTACACCACCACCAAGCCCCGGCTGGCCGAAAGCCATAAGTTCTTCAACGCCGACTACGGGGCCATGCTGCTGGAGGCCACGCCCGACAGCCTGGTGATGCGGTTTTATACCCGCCAGCAGGTGCTCATCGACACCCACATACTGCGCCAGAACCTGAGCCTGTCGGCCAAGCTCTACCCCATTAGCCCCAATCCGTTTCAGGAGACGGCGCTGGTTGAGTTTTCGCTGCCGAGTGCGGCCACTGTGCAGCTGCGCGTGCTCAATATGCTGGGCCAGCAGGTGGCTATCTTGCACCAGGGCCCGACGGGGGCGGGCTGGCACCACATACAGTGGGCCCGCAATAGCCTGGCGGCGGGCCTGTACTATGTGCAGTTGCAAGGCGCTGGTGTTTCGCAGGTAACAAAAGTCGAGATTGATTAAAATAATGGCTCATATTGCTCACGTATAGCCGGTTATCCGTTGCGTTGGTGCACTGTGCCTTGCCAGTTCTAGTGGGGTTTAGCCCAACTCCTAGCCTTGATGCGCGCTTTACCAGCTACGTAGTCGACCCCAAGCAGCAGCACCTCCAGCTATTTTACCAGGACGACCACGGCCGGCGCTTCGGCAGCATTGGGCGGCTGCAAGCATGGCTGGCAGCGCGCCACAAAACGCTGGCATTTGCCCTGAACGGCGGCATGTACAGCCCCGGCGGCGCACCAAAAGGGCTGTTCATTGAAAACCAAAAGACTATAACGCCGCTGGATACGGCCAGCGGCGCAGGCAATTTTTACCTGAAGCCCAACGGCGTTCTCTATCTCACTACCAGCCGGCAGGCCGGCATTTGCCCCACCCGCCAGTTTCGCGCTAGCAAGCATATTGCCTACGCCACGCAGTCGGGGCCACTGCTACTTGTTGAGGGCCAGCTTAATCCGGCGTTTACCCAAGGCTCGGCCAATGTGGTGGTGCGCAATGGCGTGGGTATTTTGCCCGGCGGCAAGCTACTGTTTGCCATCTCCAGCGCACCGGTCAATTTCTACGACTTTGCGACGTACTTCAAGCGCCTCGGCTGCACCCAGGCGCTGTACCTCGACGGCTTTGTGTCGCGGCTGTATCTGCCAGCAAAGCACTGGCAGCAAACGGACGGAGATTTTGGGGTGATTATAGCCGTCACGACGCCCGCTGGGCCGTAGGTTAGCTGGGCCGTCCGCTTATCTACTACGCTAAGCTTACGCCTGCTAGCTGGCGGCACAATACAGGAGTTAGCATAAGCTCCTCAGTAACCAATTGACTAGTTGTGCTTTGCTGCCAAACGCTAGCCTTCGGTTGCCCGTAAGCTACGCAACTCTTCCCTACCCACTTTATGAAAAAGTCTCTCATCCTCCTAGCCATTCTGGCCGTTACCATCGGCACGGCCGCCGCCCAGCGTAGCGGCACGGCTGGCAGCAACACCGGCGGCAATAGCAGCGGTGCCAACGCCAACAACACCGTGAGCAGCGGCAACGCCAGCAACACCAGCAGCAGCGCCGCCAACAATAACCCTAAAACCTCTACCCCTAACTACAAGCCTGCCGCCAAGCCCCGCGGTACCGGCGCAGATACCAAAAAGCCTACTGGCGACGAAAGCACGAAAGTGGTCGTCAGCTCGGGCGGCCAGGGCCACAACAGCACCCGCGACCCCAAAGGCAAGACGCTCGTTGCACCCTCAGCTTCCAATTCGGGCAAGAAGAAGTAGCTATTGCACAGCAAAAAAACAGGGCCAGAAATGGCCCTGTTTTTTTATAGCGTTACCCCAATGCCCGGCCCAAGCAGGAAAAACGGCTTGCCTGCCGAAAGCAGATATCCGCCCCCCAGATACAGCGGAAACGTGAGCCGCGCCCCCGTGCGCACCGGCGTCACGGAGCCCAGCAGCACGATACCGAGGTCGCGACCGGTAGCAGTCTGCGAAAGATTGAAGGCATTAAGCGCCACAAAACCAGCGCCCACGCGGTAAGGTCGCAGCTTGTTTATTTTATCAGGGGCGTAGAAGCTGAGCTGGGCCAGCGTGGCCAGGCTAATGCCGCTAAAGCTGCCGTAGCCGCTCTCGCCGCTCACTTTGGTGAGTAGGCCGGCCGGAAAGCTGACGTTGATATCGAAGTTGACGTGGCGGCGCAGCACCAGCTCTACCTGCTGCGAATAGCCCTTGTCGGAGTACTGCCGGGCATCGTGCTTGATGGTGATGATGATGCGGTACCAGGCTTCGAGGTCGTAGGTTTTGCGGCTCAGCAGGGCGTTGAGGCTCACGTTGCCCACCTGGCACTCGCTGCCCTGGTAGTAGGCCGAGCGCGGCGACGACTCGCCGGGGCAAATGACGAGGTTATCGAGGCGCTGCTGGTCAATGAGGTTGCCTTTGTCGTCGAGCACGCGCACATCCATCGTCAGATATTGGCGGCCAAATAGGTTGGGGGCCTGGTCGATGGCGTTGGCGTTAAAGCTCAGCACCACATCCTTAATGGTTTGGTCGTACAGCACCGGGCCATTGAGCTGGGTGGCGGGGTGCGCGCCATCGCCGTAGCTCACCTGCACAAAGTTGAGTGGATGGGGCTTCTGGGCCTCCTTCACATTGAGGCTGAACTCGGTTTGGTTGCTGCCATCGAAGATGGCAACCCGCCGCCGCACAATGCCCAGCGGCACTTGCAGCCGGTAAATCACCGCCTTTTCGGAGCGCGTCGACGAGTCGGAAGGCACCACCACCACACCATCGAAGTGATAGCGCGCCTTCAGCAGAGACTCGCCTTCGAGGCGCACGTCCACCGTTTCGCCGGGACTGATGGTGGTTGAGTTGGTCCAGTCGCCGCCCCGGTGCAGCACGCTCACGGCCGCAATATGGGCGCGGGGCGTAATATCAAAATTGGTGATAAACTTGGCAAAATCGCCGTCCTTAATGTAGAGGTAGCCGTCGGACTGCCGGTGCGTGTTATACGTGCGCAACTGGCACAGCACCCGGTCATTAGACATGTAGCTGCGCGTAAATAGCTCGGCAATGAGTGCCCCGCCCGGCTCCTGCTGCGCCTCGATGCGGTAGGTGCGGTGCAGCTCAAACGAGTGCCCATCATCCAGCACAAACTCGATGCCTTTGCTGCGGCCTTCCTCGTCGTAGTCCACCGTTTTGCGCTCGGCGGTGAGGAAGCGCAGGCGGCTGGCCTTCACCACAAAGTCAAGGCGCAGCGGCGGCAGCTGGTACGTGAGGCGGCCCGCCGCATCGAGGCGCGGGCGCTCGGCCTGGGTCTTGAGCACCAACGTGTGCGGCCCCAGCGCATTGGGCACCACGTGCAGGCGCAGGCCGCCCTGCTCGCGAGCCAGGCGGTAGTCAATATCCTGGCCCTTGGTCCACTCGTTGCTGGCGCGCACGTTGGCGATGTTATTGCTGCTGATTTCAACTACTTTCTCCTCCCCCACAAACAATTCATTATCAAGCACCCGCGCATCGAGGCTGGTGCGCGTGAGGGGCAACAAACTCACCAGCTGCTGGCGCAATCCGGCTTTTACGGCCCGGCCCGCCGAGTCGGGCTGCGGCACGGGCGGCACAAATACCAGCCGCACAAAGGGCGTGCCCGTGAGGTTGCGAAAGCGCAGCGTGCCGCGGTATTCGCCATTGGGCCCGGCCACCAAGGAGTCTTGCAGCACGTAGTCGGCCGAGGGCAGCAGGCGCGGCGGGCGGGCGCCGGGCTGCGCGGGCACCAGGCGCAGCTCGGCGGCCTGGTCGTCTTGGTGGTAGTAGAAGTAGAGACGCGGCTCGTCGGCCACCGTCACCATCTGCTCGCCCAGCTCATACTGCGTCGTGTCGAGGGTCAGGCTGAGGCTGCGCAACACGGGCGCGCCGGAGGCCGGCGCTTGGGCCCTGGCTACGCCACTCAGCAGCAGTAGCAACGCCAGAAACCAATAATTCTTTTGCATAAAAAGGCACGGATAGCAGCCGCAAAGGTCAGGCGCGGGCGGGCCACGGCCCAATACCGCCGGGCTTTTTTGCGGCAGGCGCTACGGATTTGCGCTTTTTGGGGCGGCAGGCGCGGCCAGGCGGGCCAGGCGCTGGGCACGGCAGCGCTGCTGGTAGTGCCGGCAGTCGTGCCAGATGTTGCCCACAAACAGGTTGAGGCGGTAGCCGTAGTACCAGCCGTCAAAATCCTCTTTATAATCTATCTCCTTGAGCGACACCCGGTAGCCCGCCGTCCCGCTGATGCCTACCCAGCGTGTGGGTTTGAGCAGCACGCCCAGCCCGATTTCGGCCGGAATAAACAGGCCTTTGGTGTCGGTGGTCAACTTGCCTTTTTCGTCGGTGATAGTGTAGTGGCTGCGACCCAGACCAATATCGACCGGCACACTTAGCTCGATAAAGCGGCGATTGAAGAAGGTATAAGTGAAATTGGGGGTGAAATACGTGAGGTCGAGCGCAGGCGTGAGGGTGTCTTTCAGGCGCTGGTTTTTGCCCTTGCCCGAGTAGGTATAGAGGTCCGAGTAGTTGCGCCGCAGCGTGTAAGCCCCCAGGCCCAGGCGGTAGCGCTTGCCCCGCGGCACCACGCCCACATTGAGCCCAATAATGCGCACCGCCGACTCCTGCACGAAGGAATTGCGATTGTCGAGAATAATGCTCAGACCCAGGCGGGGTACCCGCACCGGTACCGGCACTAGCACCGGCTGGCTAACCGCGCAGGTATCGGCCGTGGGCTGCTGAGCGTGGCCAGGAGCGGCAGCAGCCAGCGCCGCCGCCAGCGCCAGCCAACTAACACCTCGCGGCCAAGCTAATGCAGGTAGAGAACAGGTCATGTAGAGAATATTTCACGCCCCTACGATGCAGAAACCGCCTGAAGTTTTAACCTCTTCATCAGCCTATTCATCGAGCACACATATTCTCTGCAAGTTACTGTTGTTTAGCTTTTCGCACTCGCTGGCAGCTGCGGCATAATGCGCGCCACCAGCTGCTCGGGGGTTTCATCATTGGTAAGCTCGATGCGCAGGCCATACGTAGGCTTTTCCAGCGTGGCCAGCTGCGAGTCGAGCATCGACGCCTTCATGTAGTGGCCAGTGCGGCCTTCGAGGCGGCTTTCGAGTAGCTCACGGCTACCGTCCAGAAACAGCCAGTGCAGCGGGGCCTTGGCCCCGGCTTGCAGGGTTTGGCGATACGTTTCTTTGAGGGCCGAGCAGGCCAGTACCGCGCCGCGGCCCTGCTCCCACTCGCCGAGGTGCGTGGCTAGCGAGGCCAGCCAGTCGTGCCGGTCGTCATCGGTGAGGGGGTGGCCGGCCGCCATCTTAGCCACATTAGCGGCCGAGTGGAAGTCGTCGCCGTCGAAAAACGGCAGGTTCAACTGCTTGGCCAGTAGCTCGCCCACGGTGGTCTTGCCGCTGCCCGATACGCCCATGACGATAAAAAGGGGTTGATTCATTAGAAGAGGTTAGTTTGAAAAATCGGCAGTAGCGCAAGCTGAAGCTTATGCTACACCTCGCGGTTGCAAGAGCTTCGCAATCAGGCCCGTCCAGCCGGTTTGGTGGCTGGCACCGAGGCCGTGGCCGGTGTCACCGTTGAAGTACTCGTTAAACCAGAGGTAATCCTTGAAATTGGGGTCGTGCTGCAACAGGTCGCTGTCGCCGAAGCAGGCGCGGCGGCCGGTGTCGGCATCGCGCAAAAACAGCCGGGCGAGGCGCGCCGCGAGGGCATCGGCCACGTCGAGCAAAGTCACGTACTGGCCCGAGTGCGTCGGGTATTCCACCTTAAAATCGTCGCCGTAGTAGTGGTGAAAGCGCTGCAAGGCCTCGATTATCATAAAGTTAACCGGCATCCAGATGGGGCCGCGCCAGTTGGAGTTGCCCCCGTATAGGTCGGTCTGCGACTCGGCCGGCTCGTAGCGCACCGTGATGCCCGTTTCGCGGAACACGTAGGGCTCATCCAGGTACACCCGTGAGAGGCTGCGCACGCCGTAGTCCGACAGAAACTCAGCCGTATCCAACATTCTAAACACCAGCCGCTTGAGGCGGTGGCCGCGCAGCAAGCTCAGCAGGCGCGTGGCACCCTTGCCCGGCTCCTGCCAGTGCGACACGAGCGCCGCCAAGCCAGGCCGGTTGGCGAGCAGCCAGTTCATGCGGGCCACAAACTGGGGCGCGGCCGTGAGTACGTCCTCGTCGAGCACCTCTACCGCGAACATTGGAATAAGGCCCACCATGGTGCGCACTTTCAGCAGCTCGTGGCCGTCGTCGGGCGTGTTGAGGGCGTCGTAATAAAACTCATCCTCTTCGTCCCAAAGGTCCAGCGCGGTGTTGCCCACATTGGTCATGGCCTCGGCGATGTAGAGAAAGTGCTCGAAAAACTTGCTCGCCATATCCTGGTATACCGGGTTGTCCTTGCTCAATTCCAGCGCGATGCGCATCATGTTCAGCGCGAACATGGCCACCCAGGCCGTGCCATCGGCTTGTTCCAGGTACCCGCCAAATGGCAGCGGGGCCGAGCGGTCAAACACGCCAATGTTATCCAGCCCCAAGAAGCCGCCCTCGAAAATATTGCGCCCGTCGCGGTCCTTGCGATTGACCCACCAGGTAAAATTGAGCAGCAGCCGGTGGAACATGGTTTGCAAAAAAGCCACGTCGCCGCCGTCGCCCCGATGCTTTTGCTCCATCTTAAACACCCGGAACGTGGCCCAGGCGTGCACCGGCGGGTTTACATCGCCAAAGCGCCACTCATAGGCCGGCAGCTGGCCATTGGGGTGCATGTACCAGTCGTGGCAGAGCAGGCGCAGCTGGTTTTTGGCAAACCACGGGTCAACCTGCGCCAGCGGAATGGCGTGAAACGCCAAATCCCAAGCCGCAAACCACGGGTACTCCCAGGTGTCGGGCATCGAGATAATGTCGTTGCTGTCAAAGCTTTTCCAATCGGCATTGCGGCCTTCGAGGCGCTCGGGCGGCGGGGCGGGCTCGCTGGGGTCGCCCACCAGCCAGCGCGGCACGTTGTAGTTGTAGTACTGCTTGCTCCAGAGCATACCCGCGAAGGCCTGGCGCTGCACATTGCGCGCATCAGCATCGGGGATGTCGCGCTGAATTTCCGCGTAGAACTCGTCGGCCTCGGCCTGCCGTTGCTGCACCACCTGGGCAAAGTCGGCGAACGGCTCCTTCTGCCCTACCGGCCCCAGCCGCAGGCGCACCTGCTGCGTAGCCCCGGCCGCCAGCACCAGATGGTAGTGCGCGGCTGCCTTGGTGCCGGTGCGCGCCGGGTTCACGGCATCAAGCTGTTTATCAACTACGTAGTTATTAATTCCGTCTTTGGAAAACTGCGTTCTGGAGGGCTTGCCATACAGCCGCTCGCAGTTGGTTTCGTTGTCGCAAAACAGCAGTTCCGGCCCGCCTTCAGCGTACCACATCAGCTCGCCCAAATCCTGGTGCGCAATGTGTACTGAGCCCTCGGGCGTGGCCGCCAGCGTGGGCCGCGGGTCGTCGTAACCCCAGGCCCAGGTATTGCGAAACCACAGCTGCGGCAGCAGGTGCAGCGTGGCCTCGGCCGGCCCCCGGTTCACCACCGTGAGCTGAATCAGCACGTCCTCCGCATCGGCCTTGGCGTATTCGATAAACACGTCGAAGTAGCGATTATCAGCGAAAACGCCCGTGTCGAGCAGCTCAAACTCGGGGTCTTTGCGGGTGCGTCTGGCGTTTTCCTGCACCAACTGCTCGTAGGGAAAAGCCGCCTGCGGGTACTTGTAGAGCAGCTTTTGGTAGGAGTGCGTGGGCGTATTATCCAGAAAATAATAGACTTCCTTCACGTCTTCGCCGTGGTTGCCCTGCGCGCCGCTCAACCCAAAAAACTGGTCTTTTAGAATGGCATCCTGCCCGTTCCAGAGCGCTAGGCCGAAGCACAGCAGCTGTTTATCGTCGCAGAAACCGCCGAGGCCTTCTTCGCCCCAGCGGTAGGCGCGGCTGCGAGCCTGGTCGTGGGTGGTGTAGTTCCAGGCATCGCCGCTGGCCGAGTAGTCTTCGCGCACGGTGCCCCACTGGCGCTCGGCGAGGTAGGGGCCAAAGCGCCGCCAGGGTTTTTCGTTGGCATCGGCTTCGGCCAGGCGTTGGTGTTCAGCGGTCAATTTTGGGGAGGAATTACTGAGATGAAAATCGCCTGTCATTGCGAGGAGGCACGACGAAGCAACCTTTCCTTCACGCAGGGAGGACGTAAAAGGAAAGGTTGCTTCGTCGTTCCTCCTCGCAATGACAGGCGTAGGTTAATATACTCTGTTCTTACCCGCCGGCCTCAAACCCCGGATACAGCGTCATGCCGCCGTCCATAAAAATCGTCTGCCCCGTGATGTAGTCGGCCTCATCCGACACCAGCCAGGCGGCCAGGTTGCCGATGTCCTCGGGGTCGCCCACACGCTTGTACGGGATGAGTTTGAGGAGATTAGCCTCAGCCTCGGGAGTTTCCCAGGCTTCGTGGTTGATGTGGGTTTTGATGGCACCCGGCCCGATGGCATTGATGCGAATCTGGCGCGGAGCCAGCTCCTGGGCGGTGCTTTTCATGAGCTGCATGATGCCGCCCTTGGTGGTGGCATAGTTGACGTGGCCGCCCCACGGAATGACTTCGTGCACGCTGCTCATGCAGATAATTTTGCCCAGCGCCCGGCTTACCTCGGGCTGCGGGCCGCGCCGCACAAACTCGCGGGCCGCCTCGCGCAGGCACAAAAACTGGCCGGTCAGGTTCACATCAATCACCTGCTGCCACTGGGCCAGAGTCATGTCGAGGAAAGCCGCATCGACCTGAATACCGGAGTTAGCCACCACAATATGCAGCGTGCCAAAGCGGTCAACAGCTTGCTTGAACATGGCCTGCACGTCGGCTTCCTTGCTCACGTCGGCCTGCACGGCGAAGGCCGTACCGCCAGCATCGGCAATGGTTTTGACTGTGGCATTGGCCCCGTCCTCGTCGTGGCTATAATTAACGACCACCGACGCGCCGTGGGCGGCCAACGCGATGGCCACGGCGGCCCCAATGCCGGAGCTGGAGCCCGTGACGAGGGCAAACTGCCCAGCCAAGCGGGGCGAAGAAGGAATAGGCATAGAAAATTCGGGGAGAAAGAAAACCACGCCAACTCGCCGGGCTGGCGGCCAAGCCGTGGAACTGCCCTAAAGACGGGCTTTCGGGGGCTGGGGTTTTGAATTTTGACGCCAGCAGCCAAACATCATTGGGCCTTCATGCCGGGCTTTGGGAGCGGGGCGATAGAATCGGGGGGTTAGTCGGCAGAGTGCGGGGCGCGGCCGAGTTGGCTGCCCATTGCCCAAGCCGGCCGGTAGTTTTGGCTGCATCGCCGCATCGCCCGCCCGGTGGGTGGCGGACTTACCATTTTACCCCATTTTTTTATGCGTATGCATTCGTTGCGGCTGGCCCTGGTGGCCGCCACTCTCGCTACTACCGGCCTCGCGGCCCAGGCGGCCCACGCCCAGGATGCCCCCGCGCAAAACCGCCCTCGCGGCGGCCAGCGCGGTGACATGTACAAAGACCTCAACCTCAGCGACGACCAAAAATCCAAGTTGGACGCCCTCATGAAAGAGGAGCGCGCCAATGGTGGCGGCCGCCAGGGCCAGCAAGGCCCGCCCTCCGATGCCGACCGCAAAGCGATGGAAACCCGCCGCGCCGACATGGACGCCAAAGTAAAAGGCATTCTGACTCCCGAGCAGTACACCAAGTACCAAACCCAACGCGCCCAGCGCGGCCAGGGCCGTGGCCAGCGCCCAGCCCAGGAGCAATAAGCTTTCTAAATCCCTTGACGCAAAAAGCCCCTGGCGATAGTCGCCAGGGGCTTTTTCAGTAGCAGAATACGTCTGTCATGCAGCGCGCAGCGAAGCATCTCGCGTGCTGACGTCTGCGAACGTTAGGAATTACTGCACCACGCGAGATGCTTCGCTACGCGCTGCATGACGAACGATGTTAACTCAGGCAGCGCTAGCTCCAGCGGCTCAAAAACTGCCCGAACGCTTCTTTGTATTGCTCCCCTACCGGGATGGTTTCCGAGCCAATCTGCACCGTGAGGCGGCGCACCGACTCTATCTTGTCCAGGGCCACGATAAAGGAGCGGTGAATGCGCATAAAGCGCCGGGCGGGCAGCTTTTCCTCCATGGCCCGCAAGCTCATGAGCGAGAGCAGGGCGCGGGGCGTGCTCTTGAGGTGCACCTTCACGTAGTCTTTCAGGCCCTCCACATACAAAATGTCGTTGAGCGTTACGCGGATGAGCTGATACTCTACTTTCAGGAAAATATGGTCTTCCTCGGGGGCGGGGGTTGGCGCGGCCTCGGCGTGGCTGGTGGTTAGCTCGGCGTAAGTTTTGGCCTTGTTGGCGGCCCGCAAAAACTCTTCGTAGTTGAAGGGCTTCACCAGATAATCAAGGGCATCCACCTTGTAGCTTTCCAGCGCATACTGCGGAAAAGCGGTGGTGAAAATAATGCGCGGCGGGTTGCCGGCCTGGCCCAGCACCCGCGCCAGCTCCAGGCCGGTCAGCTCCTGCATCTGGATATCGAGAAAGGCCACGTCGACCTTTTCAGTCAACTCGTGCAGGCCTTTCAACGCTTCTACGCCGCTGCCGTAGCGGCCCACCAGCCTCAAGAAAGGCGTTTGCTCGATAAAGGTGCAGATAAGGGCCAGGGCCAGGGGCTCGTCGTCGACGGCAATGCAGGTAATAGGCATGGTACTAGGTAACTAATCAGGCGCGTTTTTACGCAACGGCACTTACTTAGTGCGCACGCGCCGCAAACAATTGCTGCCACAAAGAGAAGCTACGCAGCCGCTTGGCGCTGTCTAAGTCCGACCGGGAGGCAAATTATCCAGCTAAAACAGCGTTAATCTTCGTCAGCTCTTCTTCACCAAACGACAGTTTGGCCAAGCAGCCTACTGCATCGGTTATCTGCTGCGGCTTGCTAGCCCCGATAATTACGGACGTCATCCGCGGGTCGCGCAGCACCCAGGCCAGCGCCATTTGCGCCAGGGTTTGGTTTCTTTCGCCAGCCAGCGCATTGAGCTGCCGGGCTTTTTCGAGGTTGGCGGGCGATAGCTGGCCCTCCTCAATAGCACCGTTGCCAAGCTGCCGGGCGGCCCGCGAGTCGGCGGGCACGCCATTTAAATACTTATCAGTCAGCACACCTTGGGCCAGGGCTGAGAAGGCGATGCAGCCCACGCCTTCCTCACCTAGCACGTCGAGCAGGCCTTCTTCGGGGGTGCGCACCAGCAGCGAGTACTTGGGCTGGTGGATGAGGCAGGGCGTGCCCAGCTCACGCAGGATGGCGCAGGCGCGGCGGGTTTCGTCGGGCGAGTAGCTGCTGAGGCCCACGTACAGCGCCTTGCCCTGGCGCACCAGGGCGTCGAGGGCGGTCATGCTTTCTTCGAGGGGCGTGGCGGGGTCGGGGCGGTGGTGGTAGTAAATATCGACGTAGTCGAGGTCCATGCGGCGCAGGCTTTGGTCGAGGCTGGCCACCAAGTATTTGCGCGAGCCGCCGTCGCCGTAGGGGCCGGGCCACATGCCGTAGCCGGCTTTGGTGGAGATGATTAACTCGTCGCGGTGCGCTTGAAAATCGTCTTTATACAGGCGGCCAAACGTTTCTTCGGCCCCGCCGGGCGGCGGGCCGTAATTGTTGGCCAGGTCGAAGTGCGTGATGCCGGCATCAAAGGCGGTGCGCAGCAGCGTGCGGCAGTTGCCGAGCGTGTCTTTTTCGCCGAAATTCTGCCACAGGCCCAGCGAGATGGCGGGCAGTTGTAGGCCGCTACGGCCGCTGCGGCGGTATTGCATGGTGTTGTAGCGGGCGGGATTGGGGAGGTAAGTCATGGATAGAATGCGTGAGCAATGATTATTCTGTCATGCTGAGCGCAGCGGAGCGGAGTCGAAGCATCTTGGCCGCTTCATTGCTAGCGTCAGGGAGTTAGTTCACCAGCCAAGATGCTTCGACTCCGCTGCGCTGCGCTCAGCATGACGGACTTTCAATCTATTACAAGTCTGTTACGCCGCCTGCTTCTGTGCGTGCCAGAGCACCAGTTGCCAGCCATTCTCAGCCGTTTTAATGTACACCACTACGTACTTAATGCGCGTAAACGCCGGCTGGCCATCGGCCCCTGGGCCGAGGTCGATTTTAATTAACCCATTCACCACGGCGGTGTGGTCGTCGTTATAAGCACGCACGGTAAAGTCTTCGATGTCAACTTTATCGTAGCGGCTCTGGCCGGTGCGGATGGACTCGATGTAGCTCGCCTTGCTATCCTGGTGCCCGTTGGAGTGGGTGTAAATCAGGTCGTCGGCGAAGATTTTTTCCAGCGTGGGGAAGTCTTTGCTCACTTGCGCGTCGAAGCGCTGGCGTTCGAGCTGCTCGATGGTTTGGGCAGTGGTCATGGGTGGTTTTTAAGGAACGAAAGGTACTTATAAGCCTACTGAGGCAGGTACACCAGGAAGGTCGAGCCGACGCCCAGCTCGCTTTTTACCTCGATGTGGCCGCCCGCGTTTTCTATCATGCGCTTCACCATATACAGGCCGATGCCCGAGCCCTCTACGTGGTCGTGCAGGCGCTGAAACATGCCGAATAGCTTTTGCTGGCCGGCGGGGTCGAGGCCCAGGCCATTATCCTGCACCATGATTATCAGGCTCTTGTCTTCGCACCAGGCGCGCAGCAGTATCTGCGGGCGGCGCTCGGGGGCGTGGTACTTGAGGGCGTTGCTGAGCAGGTTATACATCACACTCCGCAGGTTTTTTTCGGAAAGCGGGAAGGGCGGGCAATTCGCCACCTGCACCTGCACGTCGGCATCGAGCGACTGCACCAGCGGCTCGAGGTCGAGGCGCACGTCTTCGACCACGCTGGCGAGGGCCACGCGCTCGGTGGCCACGCCTTGCTCGCGCTGAAGCTTCGACACGTCGGTAAGCTGGTCGATGGTGCGCTTGAAACGCTCGACCGAATCCTGCATCAATTGCAGAATATACCCGACCTGCGACTCGGGTGCAGGCTCGGCAGGCAGCTCGCTCACCAGCGCCTGCACCAAGCCTTCAATATTAGTGATGGGGGCCCGCAGGTCGTGCGAGGCAGTGTAGACGAAGGTATCGAGGTCGGTATTCACGCGGGTCAGCGCCTCGTTATTTTCTTTCAACAAACTCTGTGCTTGGTCGATGCGGGCCAGCGCCAGCTTGTGCTCGTGGATGTCGGTGTAGGTGCCAATCCACTGTATTATTTCGCCCTGCTCGTTGCGCGAGGGCAGGGCGCGGCCCAGCATCCAGCGGTACTCGCCGCTGGCGCTTAGAATGCGGCACTCTAGCTCCAGCACCTCGCCAGCGGCCAGCGCTTGCTGCCAGGTGGCCGCCGCCGGGGCCATATCATCGGGGTGAATGCGGGCGGCTATCTGCTCGGGCGAGGCGGTAGCTTCGCCCACGTAGTCGAACCAGCGGCGGTTGAGGTAGGAGTTCTGGCCATCGGGGCCGGCCGTCCAGGCTATTTGCGGAATGCCTTCGAGCACGCGGCTCGCCTCGGCGGCGGCCTTTTCTATGGCCAGGCGGGCGGCTTGCTGGCGCACCAATTCTTCGTTTTTGCGGTCGAGCAGCGCGTTTTGCTTGGCCACCGCCGCCCGGATGTTCGTAATTTCCTGCTGCGCCGAGATATCAGTAATAACCACCGCCAAGGCCAGCGCCCCGTCGAACAGCAGCCCATTCATCGATACCACGCAGGGCCGCTGCGCGCTCTCACAGGTTTGGAGAGGCAGCTCGGCGCGCACGCGGCTTTCCCAACCCTGCAATTGCAGTTCGGCCCAATGCGCTTGCGAATCGGAGGGCACAAAATCAATAAAGGCACGGCCCATCAACTCGCTCAGTGGGCAGTTTAGTAGCTCGGACAGGGCCGCATTGCCATAAAGCACCGTGCCTTCGGGGCTGAGCAGCAGCGCGCCTTCGCTCATTTGCTCGATGAGGGTGCGGTAGCCGTGGTCGGCCCCTTCGAGCGTGAAAATGCGCGGCCCGTCGGCCCCCTGAATCGCCAGCGCATCGACGGCACCGGTGCGCACGGCCACGATTAGCTCTTCGGCTTCGCGCAATTGGTTGCGCAACTCTTCATTTTCGCGAGCCAGCTCGGCAGCATTTAGGGCAGCAGACTCACTCATATTGACTTAGTTGGAGGCACCCGACTGCGGCACGCCGAGCGAAATTAGCACGGCCGGCCGGTTAGACAAGTCGCCCACTAGCTGCCGCCGGGGCAGCGGGCGCACCCGTATCAGGGTGGGCGCGGCTACTATTTGCTCTTGCCGGGCCAGTTCGGGCTGCTGGTATATGTCAATGATGTGCAGCTCGTAGCGCCCTGCCAAGTGCTCCTCGCAGATTTCCTTTATGTTGCGCACCGCCCGCATCGAATTGGGCGTGGCCCCCGTGATGTAGAGGTGCAGTAAATAGTCGGCTTCGGGTAAAGAAGCAGCATCAGCGTCGGTAGAGTGTTGCATGCGCGGCCTTAGTGGGTGCCGTGCGGGCGAATGTCGAGCCCAACCAGTACCTTTTCTTCATTCGACAAGTCACCGATGATTTTGCGGATGGGCTCGGGCACCTTGCGCACCAGCGTGGGGATGGCCAGAATCTGGTCGCCTTCGGCCAGCTGCGGATTTTTCAGTAAGTCAATCACTTCCAGCGAATACTGGTCTACCAAATGCTGCTCGCAATAGCGCTTTAGGTTGGCCAGGGCCGTAACCGACTTTGTAGTTTGGCCTGCTACATACAGGCGTAGCTCCCACTTTTTAGGGCTGGTGGCGGTAGCAACTTCACTTATATCCATCATAATTTATAGTGTACGGGTTATTCAGGCTGAGCGTTGGGTTGGCGCGGCGGCACGGTATTCAGGCCGTGCGAGGCCGAGGTGCGCGCCTGGTTTAGCGCCTGCTGCCGCGACGACTCCTCGTCGTTGACCCGACGCAGCTCTTCCTCCACCGATTCAAACTCGGTGCGCAGGTTGGCGATGGTGGCTTCGAGCACGCGGCGCTTGCGCTCAAGCTCGCGGTCTTTACGGGCCACTTCCTGCTCCTGGGCCGTGAGCAAAGCCTGCTCCTGAATGCGCTGCGTGAGGCGGCTGGCCCCCGTGATGATGCCCAGCGGGCCAATAACCACGTCGAGCAGCTGAATGCCGTTGTCCGTCACCACAAATTCGCGCACCTGGTTGGAGTGCGACATGCCCCGCGCCTTCAGAATGCTCAGGCCCCGGTTGCGCTCGCCGATGCCTTCGAGGTCGCGCACCGAAATCCAGGTATCGACCAGCGACGACACGCCTTCTTCGGTCATTTCCATGCGCCCATCGCGCCCGCTGATGAGGGCCGTGAACAGCGCCGTAATATTGCTAATCTTCAGAAAATCAATCAACCTTGTAAGCATGCTACGCACCTCGCTAACACTGCCTACCGATATCAGGTTGCTGATGGGGTCGATGACGACGGCCTGCGGCTGATAGTCCTTGATGAGCTTGTGCAGCGTGACGAGGTGGCGCTCGAGGCCGTTGAGCGTGGGCCGCGACGACTCGATGTGCAGCATGCCTTGGTCGAGGCAGGGCTGCAAATCCATGCCCACCGAGCGCATATTGCGGATGAGTTGGGCCGGCGATTCCTCGAAAGCGAAGTACAGGCAGCGCTCGCCGCGCCGGCAGGCTTCGAGGGCGAAAGAGGCCGCCAGCGTGGTTTTGGCCGTGCCGGCGGTGCCCGTCAGCAAGATGCTGCTGCCCTTGTACCAGCCCCGGCGTGTGAACATCTCATCGAGGCCCGGCACGCCCGACGAAATAATCTCGTTGGAAACGGTGTGCTCAAGCTTGAGCGAAGTGACGGGCAGCACCGAAAAGCCGTCTTCGGTGATGAGGTAGGGGTATTCGTTGGTGCCGTGGGTGGTGCCCCGGTACTTCACGATGCGGAGGCGGCGGGTGGTAATCTGGTCGATTACGCGGTTGTCGAGCAAGATTACGCAGTCCGACACGTACTCTTCCAGCCCTTGCCGGGTCAGCGTGCCCTCGCCGCGCTCGGCCGTAATTACGGTCGTCACGCCCTTGTCCTTGAGCCAGCGAAACAGGCGGCGGATTTCGGAGCGCAGCACAGCTTCATTAGGAAAGCCCGCAAACAGCGCCTCTATCGTGTCGAGCATCACGCGCTTGGCCCCGATGCTGTCGATGGCGTAGCCCAGCCGGATAAACAGGCCTTCGAGGTCGTACTCGCCGGTTTCCTCAATCTCGGAGCGGTCGATGTGCACGTGGTCGACGCGCAGCTTTTTATCGGCCTGCATGGCCTTGAGGTCAAAGCCCAGCGAGGTGACGTTGGCGGCCAGCTCGTCGGCCGTTTCCTCAAAGGTCATGAGCACGCCCGGCTCGTCAAACTCGAGGATGCCGCGCACCAGAAACTCGATACCCAGCAGGGTTTTGCCGCAGCCGGCGCTGCCGCACACCAGCGTGGGGCGGCCCAGCGGCAGGCCGCCTTCGGTAATTTCGTCTAGTCCCTCAATGCCGGTGGGAGCCTTCGGCAGCTGAGGCAGCGCGGTGGACGCTAATTTGTACTCGTGCATGAAATAAGGTAGGAATAGCAGATTTTGGGTGGGAAGTTACGACGGTACGGGCAGTTAAGCGTAGTTCAGCTTAGCGCCGCTTGGCCCGCGCCTCACGCCGCCGCGCCCGACTGGCGGCTAGCCGCTCGCGCTCGGCTTTGCGCTCTTCGCGTAGCGCCAGCCGCTCGGGCAGGCGCGCCATCAGGCGCTCGCGCACATACTGCGCCAGGCTCGACAAGGGAATGGTTTGGGTGGTGCGCAGGTAGTTGGCGATTTCGCGCTGGCGCAACGTGCTGGCCCCGGCTAGACCCCGCGCCAGCAGAAATTGTTTCACTTCCTCGACCCATAACAACGCCGCCAGCGGCGCCCGCTGCACGGTGGCATTGTAGCCGGCTGGGCGGTGCTCGCGCAAGGTCTCGCCCTCGGCCGGAGCCACCAATATGCCCACCCACTCGGGCAGGCGCGGCAGCAGCTTGGGCAGGTGTTTTTCGGTGACGATGAAGGTGACAAAATCGTAGACTTCGGCGTAGCAACGCAGCTGGTTTTCGACGCGCTGCAAGGTGTCGCCGTCGCCCTTCACCTCGTAGCCGTGCATGAAGGCTTCGGTGATGTGCACCACGTCGGCGCGGGTGCTGCCGGTGGGCAGCTCGTCGATATACACGCCACCCAGTAATAAGGGATAGAGCCGGGCGCGGATTTCGGGGTCGTTCATCAGTAGCTTCAAATGTAAAACGGATTGGCACTCCATTTCCGCGTTTCATTTGTTCTTACTGCTTCATTTCTCGCCTTGCGCCAAACGGAGTGCCACTCCGTTTTACATACCATGCCCGACATCACCACCGAAGCCGATATCAAAACGCTGGTCGATAGCTTCTACGCCCGCGCCCTGGCCGACCCGCTCTTGAAAACGGTTTTTGTCGATTTTGCCCATATCGACCTCAGCCACCACCTACCGCAGCTCTACGATTTTTGGAGCGGCATCCTGCTGGGCACCAGCCGCTACCGGGGCTTTCCCATGCGCAAGCACTTCCCGCTGCCCATCGGCCTAGAGCATTTTGAGCGGTGGCTGGAACTGTTTCACGAAGCCGTAGATGCGCATTTTGAAGGACCGGTAGCGGAGGTGGCCAAGCGGCATTCGCTGCATGTGGGGCGGGTGTTTGCGGGCCGGTTGGGGCTGCTGGAAGACTTGTAACTTCAGTGTAGAGATGCAATACTTTGCGTCTCTACACTGAATAACGGCTTTGCTATGCTTCCTGAAACGGACTTAACAACGCGGATACGCAAAGATGCGTCTCTACATTTCTTACCTCAACGACTTTTCGCATGGACCAGCAAACCCGCACCAGCCTCCTAACCGAGCTTACTAAGCTGCTCACCGCCGGCAATGCCCACGCCACCTTTGAGCAAGCCATCGCCGACCTGCCCCCGCTCCTGCGCAACCAGGCCGTGCCCGATGTGCCCTATACCATCTGGCACCTGGTCGAGCACATTCGCATCGCGCAGTGGGATATTGTGGAGTTTTGTCTCGATTCGAGCCACCAGTCGCCCAAGTGGCCCGATGAGTACTGGCCCGACAAGTCGCTGGCCGTAGACGAAGCTGGCTGGCAAGCTACGCTAACCCAGATTAAGCAAGACCGTCAGCGGTTTATTGCCTTATTGGAAGACAAACAAACCGATTTATTTACCCCGCTGCCGCACGGCGACGGGCAGAATATTTTTCGCGAAGCGCTGCTCATTGGCGACCACGCGGCCTACCACACGGGCGAGATTATTCTGATAAGAAGACTGCTGTACGCCTGGCATTAGTACTTTAAAAATCTTGTCTTGCAGCGTTTATTTTTACCAGCGAGCAGATTGCGCAGCACGCCTACTGCTGGTTTCTCGTCCACTTTACATTCAGGATTTTAACCTCCTTATTGGTTTTGGCATCGCGCCGATAGATTTCCAGCAATTCGGTATTCGCATCGATGAAGGTATAAACCTCTTTCATATCGCTGTACTGGCCAGTGGTGTTGTTCAGCTGCTGGTAGCGCATGGTGGTAGATTTGGTGGCCGGGTCCCAGGGGCCTTCCATGGCCACGCCATTGCCGCCATCCTGAATCATGGCGCGGGTAAATATCTTCTTGGCCGCATCGTAGCCCGTTACCCGCACCCCCCGAATTTGCTGGCCGTTGATGTTATAAACAATCTCCGAGACTTGGAAGAGCCCGCCCATCGTCATGCTATTAGTCAGCGTAGACGTACTGGTGAGGGGCGGGGCGGTGGGCGAAAACGTCATGGTCGCCTGTCCCGTCCAGACGCCATTTGACCGCGCCAGCAGTTGGTAGAATTCATCGGTAGGCGCGGCTTGCGTGGTTTTAGAGGCAGAGGAGGTTGGTGCCTGCTGCCCAACCGCAGCGTGGAAAACTCCCCAGCTACTAAGCACCGTGAGGATAATCGCTTTCATACAGCTAACCAATTAAGAGGATGGAGTAAGTAGCATCTGTAGCTACCGAGGATTCTCGAAATCAAAATTAGTATAGCAATGTGTTAATATGCTGCTGGAGGGCCGCCTAATTTGCGTTAGCAGATAGTTTCACGCCTGGAAGCTTCGTCTACTTTCTCCACTCAAAGGCTGGTATACCCTCCACTAAGCCTTACTTATCCGAGGCCACCGGGCGAGGTTATTACAGTGCGGCGGTTGCTAAAGGCTTGGCAGTAACAATCAACTTTTTGGCTTGCTATGCCACCTACACAGTCTACCAAGCCATACGTCCATTTTCTAGTAGTCAATGGAGGAATGGCAATCAGCTTTTTGCTGCTTTTTAGCCTCGGCCGAACGTTCGAGAGCTTCCTAGTGATGCTGGCTGCCGTGTTTTTTGCCTGCTTGTGTTTTTTACTTGAAGCACTGTTGGGAATTGTAGCGGCAGTTCGTAGGCAGTGGCTGGTAGCCTTTTTATATGGCTTGGTAAGCATGGCCCTCTTCTTTGCAGATAGGTGGCTACTTGAGCAGGCCGAGTAAGCAGCAGTAGTGCACTCACCGGGTTCTTCTTTTTGCGAAACCGGTATCCCGTTAGGCCTTGCACCGGATGGGTATTCGTTGGAAAAACCCGCTTGTCAGCGAGGCTTTTTTGGGCTTACTTAGGGTTAGCTTGCAACGCTTTGAGTTAAAAAAGGTACTTATTTGCGGCTTATCCTTCTTCCTGTTCCAACCTTTATGCACTCACCTCGACTTGCGCTGGGCGGTCTGCTGCTAGCGCTGCCATTCGCCAGCTATGCCCAACGCACCGACCCAGTTCCCACGCCCCGGTTTTATGTGGGGCTCGCCGCTTATAGCAGCTACTACCAGCCGCTCAGCGGCGGTGCCAACCGCTCCACCAGAGTGCCTTTTCAAGTGACGGCCGGCTACCAGTGGCGGCCCCGGCTGGCTTTGCAGGCCGGGCTGGCCTATAGTGGCGTGTCAGCCAGTTATTTCTACATCGGGCGCACCTACCCTAGCACCAGTCTCAAGGGCAACTATTATGACTCCAACGGCCGCTCCACGCAACGCAATACCTCGGCCTCGCTGCTGGCCCGCTACACCCTGACGCGCAAGCCGGAGCACCGCTTGCAGTTCGACGTGCTGGGCGGCTTCACCTGGGAGCGCAACAGCTACCACGACGCTGGCACCCGCGCCGATAGCGTGCAAAGTAGCCTCGTCGTTTCGCCCTACGATGACCATAACGCCGTCAACCGGCTGCTGCTTACCGTAGGGCCTAGCGTGCGCTACCGCTTTGGGCAGCACCTAGAGGTGTTTTACAATCTATTATTCGATATCAATCTGGCTTCCAGCCAATATTATCAGATTCAGGGCGTCACGAGCAGTAGCGCGCTGGGTTTACGCTACCGCTTCGGCCAACCCTGAGTTAAGGCCAAGCCGGCTTGTTCTTTTGAAAAAACCGGCTTTCCATTTTGAAAAAATAACGTCCCGTTCGGCCCCGCGCCGGACGGGATTTTTTATTTAAATTATTGACATAAAGAATTTTATGTAAATTATTCGAATTATTCCTCCGAGTCGGCATCAGTCTTGGCATTAGGTACACATCACCTACCTACTTGCCCACACCGACAATGACTATTCTGGATAATCTGGCTAAGGGCGTCAAGGACTTCTTCGTCGAAGAAGGCCACGCTGCTCCCGCCGCTACGGCTGCCGCCCGGCCGCTGCCCGCTGTCCCCGCCCCGGCGCTGGCCGACCTGGCACCCGGCCAAACGCAGCCCGAGCAGCGCCACCTCGACTACATTGCCCAGCTCTTGGCCGGCGACGGGCGCGACTTTCACGCCTTCACCAAGATGGTGAAAAGCCTCGCCGCCAGCGGCCTCAGCGGCCCACTGCTCTACCAAACGGCCTTCAACGCCTTCGCTGCCGTCACAGGCCAGGACCTGCCCAGCCTGCTCACCTCGGCCGACGCCCTCACCCAAAAGCTGGCCAACGACCGCGCCAAAGTGCAGGAGCGCCACCGCGAAAAAATGGGCGAAACCGTGCCGCTCAAAGGCGCGCCCAGCGCCCTCACCCAGCTCCGCAACCAGGAAGCCCAGCTGCAAGCCGACGTGGCCGCCCTCAGCAAGCAGTTCACCGACAAAAGCCAGCAGCTGCAAGACACCCAGCAGCAAGTGCAGCAGGAAAGCGCCAAGGCCCAGACCGCCCTCGCCAGCTACGAGCTGGCCAACGCGGCGGCCACGGCCGAACTGCAAGCGCACCAACAAGCTACCAAATCCTTCTTAATCAAGTAACTAAAACGTCTTTCTGACTTATGAAAACCTTGCTTTCAAACGACCTCAACCCGAGCCTGCCCAAGTGGCAACAACCCGAAAAAGTAGCCGGCTGGGTGGTGATGGCCGGCGCGGCCGGGGCCGTCGTGTACTACTGGGGGCAGATTGTGCCCCTCCTCGTTGACATTGTGTTCAATAGCGTGAAGCTGGGCATTGGGCTGGGGGCGCTGTTCGTGCTGTTTTTGCTGGGCACGAACAAGCGGATTCAGACCGGGCTCTGGTACGCCGGGCAGCGGATTTTGCGGACGCTGGCGGGCATTTTCGTGAACACCGACCCCATCGGCATCATGGAGGACTACATCGCGAACACTGAGAAGGAAGCCCGCCAGATGGAAGGCGAAATCGGCCACATCGAGGGTGCCCACGAGCTGGTGAAGCGCAAGCTCGCCGCCAACGAAGGCCAGATGAAGGAGTACCTGGCGCTGGCCGACTCGGCCACCCGCCAGGGCGAAAAAGACGCCGCCGAAGCCTACGCCAGCCGCGCCGCCCAAATTCTGGATTACAACCAGCGCCTCCAGCCCATGGCCACCACCACCGCCAACGTGACCGTGGTGATGCGCCAAATACTGAAAGCCGCCCTGCGCCAAATCGATGGCAGCAAGTTCAAAGTGGGCCTCTTGAAAGACGAATATGAGCTCGTGAAACGCACCAGCTCGGGCATGCGCGCCGCCATGAACATCCTGCGCGGCGACCCCGACAAGAAGTACTTCTTCGACCTCGCCACCGACCGCGTGGCCCAGGATATGGCCCAGCAACTCGGCCAAATCAAGCAGGCCATGCGCTACTCGCAGGAGTTCGTGAAGGAGATGGACATCCAGAACGGCGTGATGAGCGAGAAGGGCCAGCGCCTGCTCGACCGCTACCAAAAAGGCGACTTCAACGCCCTCATGGACAGCACTAAAGCCCCCGTTTCCACCTCAGTAGCCGCTACTAAACAACGCTCCGATGATGCCTATTCTAGCCTGCTTGATTAGTGGCTGCCTAGCCCTGCTGCTCTGCGCCGTGCTGCTGAAAGAGAGCCTGTTGCGCGGACTTTGTAGTCCGCGGCCGCACCACATTTTCTCAAAAAATATATAGTCGCGGACTACAAAGTCCGCGCAACTCCAACCAATGACAACTCGCGGTAAAATCGTATTGGGCGTCATCTTTTTCGCCCTCGCCTACTTTGGCATCAATAAGCTGGTCGCCAGCAACCGATTCTTCAAAAAAGCCGACACCCAATCGGTCCTCCTCAGCTCCATCGAGCTGCCCGCCACGGCCAGCGGCAACCGCGCTACCCTAGTGGTGCCGCTGGCCCCGCTGCCCGGCACCGCGCCCGCCGAAAACGGCACCGCCGTGGTGTGGGAAGTGATGGCCTGGAACAGCCAAATGGCCGGCATGCTCGCCAACGGTGGCCCCCGCACCACCCAGGGTTCGGCCCTGGCTGCCAATGGGGTAGACATGCAGATAGTGCGCCAGGACGACGTGAGCAAGATGCAGGCCGACCTCGTGAAAAACGCCCTTGACCTGCAAAGCAACCCCAACACGCCGGGCCTGATTGTGAGCATCATGGGCGATGGGCTGCCCGCCTTCTCGGCCGTGCAGAGCCAACTCGAAAAGGCCGGCACGCAGCTCCAGATTATCCCCTACTCGGTGGGCAAAAGCTTTGGCGAAGACAAGCTGATGGGCCCGAAAGAGTGGCTCGACAACCCCAAAGCGGCCCTAGGTAAGACCATCGCCTGCTACCTGCGCGACGGCGACCAGAACATCGCCCTGAAATGGTGCGCCGACAACGGCCTGAAAGTGAACCCCGACGAAACCACCTACGACCCCGAAGCCGTGAACTTCATGGCCGCCAGCGACTTCTTGGTGGCTGCCGAAAAGTACATCACCGGCAAGCCCGAAAGCCGCCAAAAAGTGGTAAACGGCCACAGCACCGGCGTGAGCGTGGACGTGGCCGCCGACGCCGTAGCCACCTGGACGCCCGGCGACGTGAACATCGCCAAGCAAAAAGGCGGCCTCGTCAACATCGTGAGCACCAAGGACTACTCTAACCAGATGCCCAATATCATGGTGACCACCAAACGTTGGTACGACGCCCACCAGCCCGCCATTAAGGGCCTGATAACCGCCTTTGCCGTGGCCGGCGACCAAGTAAAAAGCCACCCCGAAGCCTTGCAACGCGCTGCGGACGTTTCGGCCCAGGTGTACGCCGACCAAGACAAGCCCGCTGCCTACTGGCTGAAGTACTACAAAGGCACCAGCGAGGCCGACCGTACTGGCCAAGTAGTGGAGCTGGGTGGCAGCAAAGCCTTCAATTTCAACGACAACCTCACGCTGTTCGGCCTCGACAACGGCGGCACCAACATCTACGCCGCCGTGTACAAAACCTTCGGCGACGTGCAAAGTCGCCTCTACCCTAAGGAGCTGCCCACCTACGTACCCCTCGCCAACATGCTCGACCTGAGCATCCTGAAGCAGCTGCAAGCCCAGTATAAAGGCAAAACCCTGGCCCCGGCCGAAACCCAGCACTTCACCGCCGATGATGAAATCCGCCGCAGCGTGAGCAAGCGCGCCTGGAACATCGAATTCAACACCGGCCAGAGCACTTTTACCCCCGCTGCCCAGCACGAGCTCAGCCAGCTTTTCGACGACCTGGTAGTGGCCGGCCGCCTCAAAGTGGCCGTGCACGGCTACACCGACAACACCGGCCTGCCCACCGCCAACCAGCAGCTAAGTGAAGCCCGCGCCGAGGCCGTGGCCCACTGGCTCGAAGCCAAAAGCGCCAGCGCCTTCCCCGCCGGCCGCGTGCAAGTGTACGCCCACGGCGCCGCTGAGCCAGTAGCCACCAACGCTACCGAAGCCGGCAAAGCCCAAAACCGCCGCGTGGAAGTGGTGCTGGGCAATTAATCCAGCTTCTGCCATAAGAAACCGTCATGCCGAACAAGAACTGTCATGCTGAGCGCAGCGGAGCGGAGTCGAAGCATCTCTATCGGTGAACTAACTCCTGACGCCAGCAACGAAGCGGTAGAGATGCTTCGACTTCGCTCCGCTACGCTCAGCATGACAAACGTTTAGGTTAAGTACAACCCTATAATGAACTCGCTTTTCATCCCCAACGCTCACCCGCGCCGCGCCACTTTTGCCGCGCTGGTAGCGGCCCAGGTTTTCCTGCTGCTGGCTATCTGGCTGTTCTACCCGCTCCAGATTTTTCCGCGCCTCGGCGAGGTCCTAGGTGCCCTGGGTAGCCTCATTACCAGCCAGGGCCTGCTGCAAGAGCTATGGGCCAGCCTCACCACGGCGTGGCAGGCGCTGGGTATCGCCACGGTATTAGCGCTGCTGATTTCGTACCTCACGGCGCTGCCGTTTTTCCGGCCTCTGGCGTTTGCTGCCTCCAAGCTGCGCTACCTCACGCTCACGGGGCTCACGTTTTTTATGGCTCTAATGCTCAGCTCGGGCCACCAGGTGAAGCTGACGGTGCTGGTATTCGGGGCCACGGTGTACCTCGTCACGGGCATGACGCAGGTTATTTTGGGCACTACGCAGGAGGAACTAGACCACGCCCGCACCCTCGGGCTGGGCGAGTGGGGCAGCTTTTGGGAAGTGGTGGTGCGCGGCAAGCTCCCCAACATGCTCGAAGTCGTCCGCCAGAATTTCGCCATCATCTGGACCTTGATAACGCTGGTCGAAACGCTTTATCAATCAGAAGGCGGTATCGGGTTGCTCTTGTACAAGCAGAATCGATATCTGCATTTGGATGGAGTTCTGGCGATTCAGCTTGTGATTTTGGCCTTGGGCGTGGCACAGGATTATGCGTTTGAAGGAGTAAGGAGGGTGTTTTTTCCTTACGCGGGGTTGGGTGCTGCCTAACGCGTTTACCCCACCCCCCGGCCCCCTCCCCTCCGGGAGAGGGGGAGCCTGACTATTGCAGAAAGTGAAATTCTAAACAACTCATAAAATACCGCTGGCCTACGCCGTGGCTCCCCCTCTCCCGGAGGGGAGGGGGCCGGGGGGTGGGGTAATACGAACCACCATGACCGCCCTACCCTATTCCTACAAAGCCCCTCTCCTCACGCTCGACCATGTGTCGATGCGTTATGGCAATGACCTTATCCTGCGCGACCTCAATGCGCAGGTGCTTGATGTGATTCGGCCCGGCATCAGCCAGGGGCAGGTGGTGGGGATATATGGGCGCTCGGGCATCGGCAAGTCGGTGCTGTGCCGGCTGCTGGCGGGGCTGGCGGCCCCGAGCGCCGGCGCCGTGCTGGTGGGCGAGGCGCAGGAGCCCGTGCAGGCCGGTATGGTGGGCTACGTGCAGCAGCGCTACCCGCTGTTCAATCACTACTCCTTGCGCGACAACCTCTTGCTGGCCGCCCGCCGCCACCACGAGGCGGCCGAGGCCAAGGCCCGCGTCGAGCACTACCTAGGGCGCTTTGGGCTGGGGGCGCACGCGGGCAAGTACCCGGCGCACCTCTCGGGCGGGCAGCGGCAGCGGGCGGCCATTGCGCAACAGCTGCTGTGCTCCGAGCACCTAATTTTGCTCGATGAGCCTTTTTCGGGCCTCGATGTGGCGATGATTGACGAGGTCAAGAAAATCATTATCGAGGTCACGACCATGGACGAGCTGAATACCGTGCTCATCGTGAGCCACGACATTGCCACCACCACCGCCCTCGCCGACCGCCTCTGGCTGCTGGCCCCCGAGCGCAGCCCCGATACCGGCCAGCTGCTGCCCGGCGCCACCCTCAGCCCCCGCCACCAGTACAACCTGGCCCAGCTCGGCCTGGCCTGGCACCCCGATGTGGAGAGTGAGCCCGAATTTGCCCAGTTTGTGGCCGAGATTAAAGATGAGATACGGGGGAGCTAACTTCTATAAAAGGCGGTTCCAAGCCCTTCCTCACCGCACTCGACCGCATTGGGGCTAGCTACAAAATCGGCCCGCAAATCCCTTAATTTCCGTCCTTTTATGGCTACCCTACCCCTCGACCCCGCCGCCGAAAACGAGCGCCTCCAGCTACTGCTTTTTGAGATGCCTGACCGCCAGGAAGACTTTCTGGAAGCGGCCGCCGCCGAAGGCTACCACCTGGACTACACCCTTGATACCCTGCCCGACCTAGAGCGCTACCTGCGCGACCACGCCGCCGCGCTGGCTTGGCGCGATAAATCGGCCAACGCCGTGGCCCGGCAGCTCGATTGCTGGTCGTATATCGGCGAAACGTTTCGGGAGAACTTCGGCGGCGGCTGGAACGTGAGCCTTACCGACCCAAGCAGCGTGCTCTACGGGCAGTTTGTACTACAGGATTTTGGCGACCGGGGCTTGGAATTCAGCCCGGCGAACACGCTGCAAGCCTACCTATTGCGCGGCAAGCCCGCCATCCGCAGCATAATGGAAGCCCATGTACACATTGCCCCAGTTGACCTCAGCGACCTGCCGGAAGAAAGCAGTTAGCCGGCGTAATACGGTCGCTCGCCGCTCGTGGGACCCCACCCCCGGCCCCTCCCCTCCGGGAGAGGGGAGCCGACCGCAAACAGACGTGAGCAGACGTAACCAGGCGTCAGGCTCCCCTCTCCCGGAGGGGAGGGGCCGGGGGTGGGGTCTCCCGAGCGACGAGCCACCCCAAATACAACTAACCCACAAAAAACGGCCTCACCGCAATGCGATGAGGCCGTTTTTGGCACGCGACAACCCTAGTTTACAGGTCGTTGTCGAGCACGATGCGGTAGTGGGCTTTGCCCGAGCGCAGGTGGTCCATGGCGGCGTTGGCCTGGCTCATGGGGAAGTGCTCGGTGAGGGGCTTGATGTCGTGCTGGGCGCAGAAGCGCAGCATCTTGTCGATTTGGGCGCGGTTGCCGGTGGGCGAGGCACCGAGCGACTGGTTGTTGAGCAGCAGCGGGAACACCGATACCGGAATCGGCTCCAGCACGGCGCCCACGAGGTGCAGGCGGCCATTGGGCTTGAGCATGGCGATGATGTCGTTCCAGTCGAGCGACACGTTGGCCGTGATGAGCAGCAGGTCGAAGGTGCGGGCCAGCTTTTTCAGCTCGGCCGTGTCCGTGCTCGACGCCGTGCGGGTGGCCCCTAGCTGGTGGGCTTCCTCTATTTTGCGCGGGCTGGAGGTGAAGGCGGTGACGTCGCAGCCCCACTTATGGAGGAACATGACGGCCATGTGGCCCAGGCCGCCAATGCCGAACACGCCTACGCGGTCGGTGGGCCGCACGTGGTCCATGATGGGGGAGAATACCGTGACGCCGCCGCACAGCAGCGGGCCGGCCTCGGCGGGGTCTACGCCCTCCGGAATGGGCACCGCCCACACCCAATGGCTGCGCACCTGCTGCGCAAAGGCCCCGTGCCGCCCCACGATGGTGGGCTGCAAGGTGGTGCACATCTGCTGGTCGCCGTGGAGGCAGGGCTCGCAGTGCAGGCAGCTGCTGGCGCTCCAGCCCACGCCCACGCGCTGGCCGATTTCGAGGCCTTTTTGGGCCGCTACGTCGCCCAGGCCCACGATGCGGCCGATGGCTTCGTGGCCGGGCACGAAGGGATACGCCGAGATGCCCCACTCGTTGTCGAGCATCGAAAGGTCGGAGTGGCAGACGCCGCAGTGCTCCACGGCAATGTCTACTTCTTCGGCACCTAGGGGGCCGGGGTCGTAGCTAAACGGTTCGAGTTGGCCGTGGGCGGCACTGGCAGCTAGGGCTTTTACTTCAGCCATTGGGCAGGTAGTGGTTTGGTTTGGAGAAGGGTAAGACTGGCGTTTCACGCAGAAACGAGCAGTTGCCTCCTCCAACCGCTAGCGGGCGGCTAGGTTTGGCGGAGTGGGGTGATGCAGTAGCTAATCAACTGCTAACCAAGACCCACATTAACAGCACAAACTTGCCCAACTTCGCTTATTACCCCCAGAATCTACCCATTTTATGGCCGCTGTTTGAAATTTTTAATTATATAGCATTAGCAAAGAGATTAAGCGTAATATATTCGTCAGCATCTGCGAACAAAGGATATCTTTCATACTCCTTAATTATCTTTTGCTTTTTGTCTTTAAATTCTTGATAAAAAACAGATGAAGCACAAATCCATGTTTCCACTCTTTTTATAAGCGTATCACTAATGAATTTCAGAGGATTTGAATTAGCTTCAAATATAATTTTAGATACCTTTCTTAATTCAGATAATCTACAACTTAAAACCAGCAAAGTATGGTCTTCCCTTGGTATCACATGTACAAATACAAGAGAAACTTTGAATGGATTTAATCCAAAGCTTTCGTTTCTAAGCACCTCCGAACGAGTTTCTAATTGGTGCACCGCTGAGCTAGCAATACCAAGTTTTTGAAGCTTTATTACTGTAAAGTGAAATTTATTACTACACACATCTAACTCATTCAATAAATCTGATTCGTAAACTCTTGTATTTATTAATTTTTCTTTTTGAGCATCTATAAAGTCTATCATATTTTTCATAACTAACAATTCATTATGCATCAAAGCAAGCTGCTTACCCTTCTCACCAAACTGTATTGCAGAAAGCGTTTTACGAATATTATTCTGAATGGCCCTGTAATTCAGCAATATCTTAGAATTATAGGTGGAAAAGTCTATTACCTTTTCCTCTATCGGCTTAAATATCTTTGTATCATGCACGTTGCAAAACCCTCTAAATGACAAAGCATCATTAATGCCCACTTTAACGAAATCGGTTTTCATTGTAAAAGGATTTTTTTCTAACCTATGAACATGACCATTTTCAGATAAGAGAGATAAAATTCCTTTTTTTTGAAGCAAATGAGAGTTTATTGCTAAACTATTACAATTAGGCCAAAGACATTTAACTTTTGTTTTCTCAGACTGTAGGTACAACTTCGTTAGAGTACTTTGAAAATCCATAATGTTTAGCGCTTAAGGTTATTACCCTACTCCCTCCCCAGCGCCTCGCGTATCCCGCCGATGCCGCCGGAGATATTCTCTAGCTGGGTGAGGACCTGGAGCAGCTGGCCGCCGCTGCTGGTGCGCAGGTTGCGGGCGAAGGTGGCTTTGATGTCGGCCCAGCGGGTGGCTTCGGCGGGGGTGAGCCAGCCGAGCAGCTCGCGGAGCTTGAGCAGGTTGGCTT
>JBPBQK010000015.1:0-1942 GCA_050954845.1 Janthinobacterium lividum | reverse complement strand
ATTGGCCCGCTTAAATCTGGAAAAGAGGCAATTATGGCTGTTTCAGTCCGCACAGTTATGCGCCCAACCATCGCTACGGACTGAACCCTAAGCTGCCGGCTGTTACCCGCGCTTCGCGAAGCGCGAGCGCACCATTCACGCCGCTGAATTGACCATGCACTCTGGCACCATAGTCTTTCATCAAGTTAGTAGCGCTGACTGAAGTTGCCTGCCGGGTGCGGTCAACTGAGCAGGCTCTTAGCTCGTTAATTACTTAATCGGCGATGGGCAGTTCCAGTTGCCGCAGGTGGTGCCGCAGGTGCGCCAGATAGTCGTGGGCTATTGCTTCCATGGTAGCCCAGACCGGGCTCTGCTGCCCTACGTTGCAGCGGGCCGCGCGGCGCTCGGCTGGGTAGTAGCGCAGTACCTGAGCCAGTTGCTGGTTGAGCAGCCGCCACAGTTCGGCCGTGGCGGGCACCGGGGTTTGCTGGTAGCGCTGCGCCCGCACCCACTCGTTTTGGGAGTAGATGAGGGCGAAATCACTTTCATAAGTGCCCCGCACGAACCGCGTCAGGTTATTCAAGGCACTATCTGCCAGGTGGTCCAGCACCTCGGCTTTCGACCAGTAGGCTGGCGCGGGCTTGACGTGCCAGTCGCGTACCCGCTCCGGGGTTAGGAGGGCATACACCTCGTCGACGAGGTTATCTAATTGGTCAGCAACTGCTTGCATAGGGAAGATTTGTTACTCGGTACGTCGGATAATAAAGCCATTGGTTGCCGGAGCCATCCCCAGCTTGGGATAATAGTCCAGCGCGCCAGCCGCCGAGATTAAAACCAAGGTGGTGGCGGGCCCAATGCGCTCCCTGGTCAAGTGCACCAGTTGCCGGCCGATGCCCTGCCGCTTGTGGGTGTCACGCACGGCCAAATCGGATAGGTAGCAGCAGTAGCAAAAGTCCGTGAGCGAGCGGGCCACGCCCACCAGCAGTTCACCTTCCCAAGCGGACACTACTAGGTTGGCGTGCGCATACATCTGGGCGATGCGGGCCGGGTCTTCGAGCGGCCGAATTAGGCCCGCACTACGGTAGAGGTTAATGACCTGCTCAAGGCTAGGAATCAGGTCTAGTTGATACGTAATGGTCATGAATACAGGGTCTAAGGACAGATTACATCATCTCCCGTACTTCTGCCAAGCCATCGGCCTCAAATACGGGGCAGCTCGCGATAAGCTGGGTAGCTTCGTCCAGGTCGGCGGCTTCAATTAGCAGAAAGCCGCCCACAAACTCCTGGCCGTGGAAGCGCGGGCCCTCGATAGGAGCCTGCCTTGGGGCCAACTGCCGGCCGAGCAGCGTGAGGGGCCGACCGCCTTTGATAGTGCCCGCGTGCGTAGCTAGCCACTGCTGCCAGTGCTGCTGGTGCGTGCGGGCTGTATCGGGAGTGGGTACCTGGGTACGGGCATCGGTTTCGTGAAAGAGCACAAGGTAACTTTTCATGGGCAGCAAGGCTGAGGGAGGGAAAGATTCAGGGCGGTAGCGCTGCTTTTACTGCACTTCGCGCCGGCAAAATTCCGGGCTTCTCAGCCGTAACTTCCGGTACATTTCGCTAAATCACGGGTACATTTCGCGGGCGGTTACTCGGTACGCGGCGGGCGCTTGCCCCGTCAGCCGCCGGAAAAACCGGCTGAAATACGACGGGTCCTCGAAGCCCAGCGCGAACGCTATTTCGGCCACGCTCAGGCCAGTATGAAACAAAAGCCGCCGGGCTTCCAGCACTAGGCGCTCGTGCAGCAGGGTGCCCGCAGTCTTGCCACTTTGCTGCCGTAGCTGCTCGTTAAGTACGCCCGGGCGCAGCCTAAGGCGGGCGGCATAGTCACTCACTTGGTGCAGGCTGGCGTAGTGCGTATCCAGTAAGTTGGTAAACCGGGCCAGCAGCGGCCCCTCGGTGGGGTAGGGGGCCGGGTACTGCG
>JBPBQK010000014.1:0-3190 GCA_050954845.1 Janthinobacterium lividum | reverse complement strand
TGCCGCAGCCGAAACCACTGTGCCACCCGCACCCCAATCAGCAGCGCCAGCAGCCCCGGAACAAGTAGCAGCAACACCCACGTATTAGCCTCGTTGTAGCTGCTACGGGTAAGGTTGCCGAGGTTCACCATAAAATCACAGCAGTACCAGAAAGCCACGGGTACCCAGCGGGCGGCCAAATGAAAAAACGTGCTCATACGCGCTGCCTAAGTTGTCGGATAAGGCGCGCATTGCGCAGCGCTCCATAAGTGAGCCACAGGAGAAGCCCTGGCACGCATACCAAATAAAAGGCGACGTTAGCCGCCGCATACAGCCCCGCCCCACCAGCCGCCAGCGCCGCGATGGTAGCCGCGTACAGCGGCCGCAGCCGGAAGTACATAGGGCTGTTGGCCCGCGTGGCGTGGCGGCAGCCGTGGGCCGTGCAGTAGCGGGTGCAGCGGGCGGCTACGTAGGCGCGGGTGGGCGCGTGCGGGACGGTACTATTTACCCAAAAGCCGAAGGCCAGGGGCAGCAGGGCGAGGAGAAGGGTAAGAAAGAACGGCTTCATTCCAATACCACTAACGTAATCCCTACCCCTATCCAGCTGGCCGAAGCACGCCATTGGTATCAGTTAATTGCTGAGCAGCAAGTAATTGCTCCACGGCGGCCGCAAACAACTGACGCGGCTCATCGCCCACCAACCGGCTGAAACCGAACAATTTTGCGGCCGGATTGGCTACGGCTTCGCGCTCGATGGCGAAGCTTTGGCGCACCACTTGCAGCACCGCCTGGGCTAGCTCTTGCGGCGCAATGAGCGACAGCTTGCGTGCGGCGACGGGCAGCGAACTGCGGTCGCGCGGTAGGGCGAGTTCGGTATCAGCCACTAGTGCGTTCCACAAAAAGCCATCCTGCTGCCGCACGGTAGCTAGCTTGACTGCCAGGCTGATAGCCGCTTCCACGCTGGCCCGCATGCGCCTACCCACCTGGCTAGCCCCCGAGGCCTGGCCTAGGCGGCGGGCCACTTCATCGGGGTGCACGGGGGCTTCTACGCGCACCACCTCGGCCACCCAGCGGGCCAGCAGGCCCACCGGGTGCAGGTGCAGTTCTTGCTGCCGAATGGTATCGGGCAGCTGCGCCAACTGGTAGGGCAGTGCCGCGCTGGCTTCGGCTAGCTCGGCCGGCGCTTCGCGCGCTAGCCCGGAGGGAGGCGCTTCGGGCAGCAGCTCTTCTTGCGGCTCGTCGGGCTCATCGAGGGCGGCGAGGCGGCGGGCTTCTTCAATGGCTGCGATGGCCCGCTCGGTTTCGCGCGCGGGGTCGCGGAACCAGTCGGTACTCCAGATGCGGTGCAGGCGCCAGCCCACGGCCTCCAGCACCTGCTGGCGCAGGCGGTCGCGGTCGCGGGCCGAGCGGGCGCTGTGGTACATGGCCCCGTCGCACTCGATGCCCAGCACGTAGCGGCCGGGCTGGTCGGGGTCTACCACCGCCAAGTCGATATAAAAGCCCTGGCTGCCAATCTGGGGGCGCACGGTGTAGCCCCGCGCCGTGAGCGCCCGCAGTACCTCGTCCTCAAACGGCGATTCTGTTTCGCGGCCGGTTTCCTCGTTCTGGTTGAGGCGGCCGTACTGCGCAAAGTTCAGGAAGGTTTTGAGGGCGGCTACTCCACCCTACTATTTTAGTTGCCTGATAGAGAGTGACTTGCTGTACAATCCATCGTAAGACGGCGTTTAGGCTGGCGGTGAACGCCTTGTCAGCCCAGTGGCCGCTTCGGCTGTATTGCCGCAAGGCGTTGAGCCCGTGGCGGCTGAAACTGGCCCGTTTGTAGCCGTGTTTTTTCAGGTCGATGGGTTGTACTTTTTCGTGCAGTTGGGTACCTACGCTTACGCACAAGGCGTAAGCCAGGCTCACGAGGCCGACGAGTTTTTTGAGTTTGGCCCGGCACTGCAAATGCGTCCCGCGCAAGGCAAACCCGCGCCCTTTCAGGTTCTGAAAACACGCTTCAATCGTCCAGCGCTTGCGGTACAATTGGCCCAGGTAAGTGGGGTTGGCCGTGCCGAACAAAAACAAGTATTCCCCGCCCGCCAGCGCCGTGACCTGCGCCCCGCCCCAGACCCCATCGACCTGGCACTCGGCCAGGCGGCGGCACTGCCCCGGCTGGAGATTCCACTCAGCCACGGCGTAGCTCCGGCCCCGGCGGTCAGTGAGCAGGTGGTGTTTGGGTAAGCGCATGACGAAGAATAGACCCTTGTCTTTCAGGTACTTGAACCACTGGTGGCCCACAAACTCCCGGTCCCCCACCACCAGCCCTACCCGGTCCGGTCCGAGCACGCGCAGGCAAAAATCCAATAGCGCGGTGCGGTCGTCCGCGTTAGAATTGCCGCTCCGGTTATCGAGCAGCTCCCAGCACAAGGGCCAGTGGCAGTCGCCGCGTCCCACCGTGACGAGCAGGATATTGACCTGGCATTTGCCAAAATCCCACTCCGTGCGGTCCAGGCACAAGCGCAGTTTGCCTTGGCCCGGCAGCAGGTGCACCAGCAAGGTGGCCAAGGCCAGGTAATCGAGCGGGACTTCCCGAAAAAAATCCTGGATGCGCGTCTCGTTGGAGGCCAGCTTTACCCGGTCGTTGAGGTGCTGGGCTATTTCGCAAAATTGTACGTTTCGACTTTTGAACAGTCCGACCACAAAGCGGGCAATGAACTTTTTGCGAGCTAGATTCTGCACCAGCGGTGCGTGGTGCAAAAGGGTCGTAATTTTGGCGATGAGGCAATGCTTCACGGGAAGGAGCGCTTTTGGTAGTTGAGGAACTCCAAAGGTCGAGCCTTCCCGTTTTTATGCCCCATTTTTAGTAGGGTAGAGTAGGGTAAGCTTTAGCTTGCCAGCGTTAGCGACTGGCAAGCTAAAGCTTACCCTACATTTTGTCGCCCAGCAGGAGCAGTAAAAACGCGTATTGCCGCGCCACATCGTGCAGCGCCTTGAAGCGGCCCGATGCGCCGCCGTGGCCGGCCTCCATGTCGGTGTGCATGAGCAGCAGGTGCTTGTCGGTCTTGGTGGCCCGCAGCTTGGCCACCCACTTAGCGGGCTCGAAGTACTGCACCTGCGAGTCGTGCAAACCCGTGGTTACGAGCATATTGGGGTAAGCCTGCGCCTTCACGTTGTCGTAGGGCGAGTACGAGAGCATGTAGTCGTAGTACTTTTTCTCGGCGGGGTTGCCCCA
>JBPBQK010000013.1:0-3272 GCA_050954845.1 Janthinobacterium lividum | reverse complement strand
CTATGCAAGCCTATTCTACTGATTTACGCGAGCGCGTGGTGGCGGCCTACGCAACTGGGGAGTTGACGATTGGCCAAGTAGCCAGCCGATTTGCTGTTTCTGTTTCGTTCGTGGATAAACTACTCAACCGCCAGCGCACGAGCGGCTCGGTCGCGGCGCTGCCCCACCGGGGCGGGCCGGCGCCGCGCCTGCAAGAAGCGGACCGCCAGCGCCTGGCGGCCTGCGTAGCCGCCCAGCCCGACGCCACCCTGGCCGAGTTGCGCCAGCAACTGGTGGCCGCCGGCAGCCCCGCCGTGGGACAGACCGTACTCTGGCAGACGCTGCAACAACTCAATTTGCGGCGCAAAAAAAGAGTCTGCACGCCGCCGAGCGCGACACTGAGCGGGTGAAGGCGCTGCGCCGGGAGTTTGTGGAAGCTATTCAATACGAAGACGTTACGCGCTTCAAGCTCGTGGATGAGACGAGTGTCAACCTTACCTATACCCGCCGCTACGGCCGCGCGCCAGGCGGGCAGCGGGTAGACGCGGCCGTGCCCTTGCGCAACGGCCCCAACGTGACGGTCGTAGCGGCCCTCTCGGCCCAGGGCGTGGAAGCCGTCATGGAACTGGAGGGGGCGGTGAACACGGCCAGCTTTGCCGTGTACCTGGAGCAAGTGCTCGGCCCCGGCTTGCAGCCGGGCGACGTAGTCGTGCTGGATAACTTGTCCGTGCACAAAGCCGCCGGCCTGGCGGAACTGGTCGAAGCGCGCGGAGCCCGGCTGCTGTACCTGCCCCCGTACTCGCCCGATTTCACGCCTATCGAGTTGGCCTTCAGCAAGCTCAAAACCCACTTGCGCACAGCCGCCGTCCGTACCCGCGAGGCCCTGACGAGCGCCTTGCAAGCGGCGCTGGCCTGGATTACGGCCGACGATGCCCAAAACTGGTTTGACCATTGCGGCTATCATGTACACTGACTACGAATCCGCTCTAAGCGCTAGCTAGTTACTTGGGCTATAGCGCATCCAGCAAAGTATTGATGGCTATCTTTTTGCGCTCTATCACTCTGCAACTACTGCTGTTACATTTCGTTTTATAACTGCCGCACAATAAATGCACAAAAAATAGATACTTATAGCGAATTCGCAAACGGCTAAACCACTATTAGCCGCTGGTTGTCATCGCGTTTATGAACCCGTATTCGCTTGATCTACGCACCCGGGTGGCGGCTGCCTGCCAGCAGCCTGGGGCCAAAGAGACCGCCGTCGCCCGGCGCTTCGGCGTGAGCCGCTCCTTTGGCAAGGGTTTGGTCCGCCAGCAGCGGCAAACCGGCTCGCTGACCCCTAAAGCGGCGAGTAGCGGCTGGGCCCGCCTACTTCGACGCCGACGCCCAAGCCTGGCTGGTGGCCTACGTGGCGCAACACCCCGACGCCCCGCTGGCCGAGCTAAACCAGGCCTGGCAGGCCCGTGTGGGCAGCCCGTGGGCCAGACCTGCCTCTGGCAGGTGCTGAACGAACACGACCTGCGGCGAAAGAAAAAGCCCACACGCGGCTGAACGCGACACCAAGCGCGTACGCCAGGCCCGCCAGGACTAGATCGAACAGGTCGGTACCCGCCCTGACGTCGCCCGTTTCCATTCTCTGAACGAGACGGGCCTGCGCCTATATTATGCCCGCACCCACGGCCGGGCCGTGGGCGGACAACGTGCGCAGGGGGCAGTGCTGCTGCGCCGGGGCCCCGCGCTTACGCTTATTGGTACGCTGTCCGTGCGTGGGCTCGGGGGCCGGCAACTCCTCAAGCAGCTCCTGAACAAGCACAGTTTCGCCCGCTACGTGGGCCGCTGCCTGGCTCCCACTCTGCGTCGGGGCGACGTGCTGCTGCTCAACAACCTGCCCGTGCATCACCTCCACGGCCTACGCGAGTGGCTAGCCAAACGCGCAGGCCGTGGAGGTGCTGTTTCTGCCGCCCTACTCCCCCGACTTTTCCCCCAGCGAGCAGGCAGGCCTGTAGCAAGCTCAAAACCAAGGTGCTTACTTGCGCCGCCCGTTGCTATGAGGCCCTGAAAGAAGCCCTGCTGGAGGCCATTGACTGGATTAGCAGCCAAGACGCCCAGAACTGGTTTGACCATGGCGGCTATCATACCAAACCCGCCTAAAAAGCGGCTTAATCGTTCACGAATTCGCTATAGCTACAGTAAGCTTTTTTGCTTGGGCTCTCGTTCGTGGGGTCTCGCTCACTAATGCGTAAAAGCAGTAATAAGCTAACAACAATCTCCTGTTTCCTGGCTCACTGTAGAAATAATTATACGCTACAGTGGCACATCGCAAAATACTGGTTATGTAGCCAAAGTAAGATACTTTCAAAGTACGGAGCGATTTTTGTTCTATCTAGCAATCTGGATACATTATCAGGTTACTTAGTGAGATGAAGGATATATACGCCTTTCTTTACGGAAAAGTGGTCGCTAAAAAAATGAGGGCATTGGAGGATGGCCTACAGGCGATAGCCGAAAAACACCAGAACCATTTTGTTGCCATTAGGTCGATATATTCGGCGGAAGGCGAGCATAAACCCGCAACTCTGGCGGAATTTGTTCGGCCCCGCTGGATTAATTTAAAGCCTACGCTGTGGATTGCTCCTACCCTGCACCCCGACATTGCAGCGGAGTGCCAAGCCTGCCTAGAACGCATCCGCAAGTAGCTGCTTGAAGAGTTGGCAAACTTACTTTACTGATGTTACGCAGTGGTTTGGGAAGCTTGCCCGTTTAGTACACTTATGAGAGGCTGCTGTTCTAAGACGTGAGGACAATCAGCGCAGCCAATCGAGAGCCGCAGCAATGTGCCAAAGGGCCAAGAAAGAAACGACGGTTTTTTCGTAGCGCGTAGCCAGGCGCCGGTACTGCTTTGTGCTGTCTCGTCCGGCTAAGCGTTGACAGGAATAAGACAAGGGCCCCGTTCGGATTTTCCGGCGGGGCTTTTTGCTGGCTTATGAACTTGATTCGGGGTCAGGTAGCTCAGGGCCAGATGAGGTTGTTCTTCGTTGTAGAGATGGACGGCCTGCTGGACCAGCAAGCGGGCCTGGGCCAGGTCATCGGGTAGGATAAAGAGGAATTCGTCTTTTAGAGCAGTTTCCAAGTTAGTGTACCGTATTTAGCTGCATGAAAGCTTATTCACACGATTTACGGGAGCGCGTAGCGGCGGCGTGCGCCGAACCTGGCGCGCGAATATATCAGGTCGCGGCCCGCTTTTCGGTTTCCGTATCCTTTACTACCAAGCTTTTGCGTCGCCAGCGCACGAC
>JBPBQK010000012.1:0-8457 GCA_050954845.1 Janthinobacterium lividum | reverse complement strand
CTTCTGGGACACGCGCAACTACCAAAGCCTGTGTCGGCCGTGCCACCAGGCCAAGAGCGCTAGTGAGCGGCATGAGCACCCAGCTGGCAAATAATACCATGCCAACTAGGGTAAAACGACCTCAAAAAGTGCCATTTTAGCCCAAAAAAGGGCATTTTAGGGCAAAAAAGGGGTCAAAGGGGGGTAGGGGGTCGAAATCCTCCTGTCCATACTCTTCTAGACCGTAGCCCAGAGTGAAATTTTTACGCCGTCAGGTTAGACTGGTTTTTTCATAAATTGTATTTTACTAGCTTTTGCTGCATTATGCCAGGCCCGCCACCTAAACCAGCCCGCCAGAAGCGCTTAGAAGGCACCCACCGCCGAGACCGTGAAGCGCCTGGCGCGCTAGACTTCGACCCAACCAGTGACTTACCAGCCCCGCCAGATGACTTGCGGCCTGAGGCTGCTCAGCAGTGCTGGAAAGTATGCGCAAAGGAGCTGCACGCCAAAGGCATGCTGGCTACGGTAGACCTGGCACTGCTGCGGGCCTATTGCTACCAGACGGCCCTGATGCTGGAAGCCGAGCAGGAGCTGGAGTTGAATGGCAAAACCGAAACGCGCTTCACCGCCAACGGCTCGCATCAGGTGCGTTCGCCCTGGGTGGCTATTTTATCGGATGCCACCGAAAAGGTAAATAAAATCGGTCAGCAGTTCGGGTTCAGTCCCGCTAGCCGCACGCGCATCAGTGCGCCACAAAAGCCCGAATCCGACGCTAAAAGCGGCTTTGCCGTGTTCCGCAAATGAGTCGCAATTACATTGCCATTGCCAATCAGTATATCGATGATGTGCTTAGCGAGCGGGTGCTGGCCTGCGAATTCGTGCAACTGGCCTGCCAGCGGCAACGCAACGACTTGCTACGTGAGGGTACCGATGAGTTTCCCTACTGGTTTGATGAGGAAGCAGCGACCAAGCCCTGCGCTTTTGTTGAGCTACTGCCCCATATCGAAGGCGAGTGGGCTAAGAAAAAGCTCAAGCTGATACTGGAGCCGTGGCAGATATTTATCATCACCTGCCTGTTTGGGTGGGTAAAAGAGGACAATAACCGCCGCTTTGTTAAGGCCTATATTGAGGTAGCCAAGAAGAATGGCAAAAGCGCCCTTGCTTCGGGTTTGGCCCTGTATATGTTGGCCGCCGATGGGGAGGAAGGCCCGCAGGTGTACTCGGGGGCTACCAAGCGTGAGCAGGCAGCAATTACCTGGGAGGTCAGTAAGAAAATGGTAGAGAAATCGCCCGACTTGCAGCGCGAGCTGGGGGTGAAAGTCAGCGCCAATACCATCTACTGCGAACTAAATGGCGGCTTCTATCGAGCACTCAGCAAGGAAAAGGGCGGCAACCAGGACGGCATCAATACGCATTTCGGGCTGGCCGACGAGTTGCACGCCCACCCAAAGCCTGACTTGGTGGAAAATATGGAAACCAGTATGGCCGCCCGTGCCCAGGCCATGCTTTTTCAGATTACTACAGCTGGCTTCAACCTAGCTGGGGTATGTTTCAATACCCGCTCGCTGTGCGTTAAAATCCTGAAAGAAGTAGTAGATGCCGAGCACTACTTTGCCATCATCTTTACCATTGACGAGGAAGATGACTGGACCGACCCGGCCGTGTGGCCAAAGTCGAATCCCAACTGGGGGGTGTCCATTGACCCCAAAAAGTTTGCAGCCGAGGCCTCTGAGGCAAAAGCCGATTCTACCAAGGAGGGGTATTTCGTAACTAAGCGCCTTAATGTTTGGCGCAACGCGAAGGCCGCCTGGATGAATATGATTGCCTGGAAGGCCTGCGCCAGCCCTGGGCTGCGCCTGGAAGATTTTGTTGGGGAAGAGTGTTACGTTGGGCTTGACCTAGCCAACACCACCGACATTGCCGCCCTCGTTTTTATTATCATTAGGGGTAATACTGTTTTTGTGATACCCCGCTTTTATTTGCCCGAAACTGAGGCCGAAAACGGTGAGGGCGCACACTATGCTGGCTGGGCAATTGATGGACATCTGACCTTGACGCCTGGCAACGTAACGGACCAGAACCTGATTCAGGATGATTTGCGGGCTGCCGCCAGTATCGTGCAGATAAAAGGCTTGGCTTACGACCCGTGGCAGTCTAAGAAGTTCGCCAGCGAGATACAGGCGGAAGGCATCGAGACAATTGAGTACCGCAATACGGTGCCCAATTTCAGTGCGCCCATGAAGTCAGTTTTTGCCATGGCGAAGGATGCGCTTACTGATGCTGATAAAAAGAAGCCCACGAATTACCAGTTGGTGCACGACGGCAGCCCCGTCATGGGGTGGATGATGAGCAACGTGGTGGCCGTGCTGGATGCGAAAGACAACATCTATCCGCGTAAGGAGCAAGCAAAAAATAAGATTGACGGCCCGGTGGCCCTGATTATGGCCGTGGGCGCATGGGGTGGGTTTGAAGATGACGCAACAAGCGTTTATGAGTCACGCGGGCTGCTGATTCTCTAGCTTTCCCCGCGTTTCCCCGCCCAAGATTGCACCCCGCCTACCCCGCATCGGAGCTTTGAGAGGTATTCAAGCCCCTCGCTGTGTCTTTCTGGACTAATCCGTTTTCACGCTCTGCTGCCACGCCCCTCCAAGCGGCCGTGTCGGCTGAGCGTGAGCAGCGCAGTACGGGTGTAGCTGAGTCGGTCAGCACCGAGAGTAACGACACGCGCCTGTTGGCTATGCTTGGCCTGGGCGGCGGTGGAATTGCGGGCGTAGCCGTCAACCAGCAGACGGTGATGAGCATCGCCGCGGTCTATGCCGCTGTGAATGCCATCAGTCAGGATATTGCTGGGCTGCCCTGTCAGCTTTTCGAGCAAACGCCTACCGGCCGCGAACGCGTGAGTGGCCACCCTGCCACCCCGCTGCTCAACCTCAAGAGCTCGGGCCTGCAAAATGCATTTCAGTTTCGGCAAACGTCAATGGCCATCACGCTGCTGCGGGGCAACTCGTACGGCCTGATTGAGCGCGCCGGCAAGCTCAAGCCCGTGCAGGTGCACTTCAAGCACCCTGACGAAACGGATGTGTTCAAGTCGGGCGGCCGGCTCTGGTACCGCTTCAGTGGTGACCCCAAAACCTACGCCGATTACGACGTGCTGCACTTTCGGGGGCTCTCGCTCGACGGCGTGATGGGTGTTTCGGTTATTCACTATTTCCGTGAAACGTTCGGCAAGGGCTTGGCAGCCAGTAAGAGCCACGCCAACTTTTATAAGAATGGAGCCCGGCCTAGCGGGGCCCTGGAAAAGGACGGACTGCTAACGGATGCTGCCTTTGCGCGCCTGCAAGCCACTTTTTCCGCAGCCTATACCGGCGTTGAAAACGCTGGCAAGCCCCTGATTTTGGAAGAGGGGTTGACGTACAAAACCATCAGCCTCACCCCGGAAGATGCCGAGTTTATCAGCACCCACAAGCTCACGCGGGGCGACATTTTCAGCATTCTGCGTTTCCCGCCGCACAAGGGAGGCGATTTAGAGCGCTCGACAAACAACAACATTGAGCAGCAGAGCCTCGACTACGTGGGCGATACGCTCATGCCCTGGCTGCTGAATTTCGAGCAGGAGTATCGACTCAAGCTATTGCAGCCCAGCGAGGTCGAAAATCGCTATTTCAAGCACAACCTGGCCGCTTTGCTGCGCGCCGACGCCACGGCCCGCGCCAACTACTACCAGAAGCTGGTGCAGGCGGGCATCTACTCCATCAACGAGGTGCGCGAAATGGAAGAGCGCAATGCCATCGACGGCGGCGACCGCCACCTGGTGCAGGTCAACCAGATGCCGCTCGACAAGATGGACGAAACGCTGGCCGCCCGCAACGCCAAACCCGTCAATACGCCCCCGCCGGCTCCCGAAAATGATTAAGCTGCCCCAATTGCCCGACGGGCGCGAAATGCGCCTGGCTGCGGCCCCACCCACGATTGAGTACCGCGCTGCCGATGGGGGCGCGCAGGAGCCCGTTGCGTTTGTCGGGCAGGCCATTGTGTGTGGCGTGCGCAGTGTGTCGCTGGGCTATCCTGGCTTTCGCTTCGTGGAAATTATTGATGCTGCCGCGCTCGACGGGGCCGATATCAGCGACGTGGAAGGCGTGTTCAACCACAACTCCGACGTGCTGCTGGGCCACACCCGCAGCGGCACCTTGCAGCTCACCCGCACCACCGACGGCGGCCTGAGTTACCGCATTGCCTACGACCCACTTGACAGTGACCACGTGCGGGTAATGCGCAAAATCACCAAGGGTGACGTGGTAGGCTCCAGCTTCATGTTCACCTGCGCCAGCGACGGCAGCAGCTGGCAGGAGGAAGAAACCGAAGACGGGGGCAGCCTCTACGTGCGCACGGTGAGCAAAATCGCCAAGGTGTACGACGTGTGCCCCGTCACCAGCCCGGCCTACTCCGATTCGACAGCTGCCAAGCGCAGCCACGATGCCTTTCAGCAGGAGCACCCCAAGCCGGAGTTTGACTGCCCCGAAATCGCCCTGCTCAGTCAACAATTAGCCCTGACTGCTCGCCAATAATTTTCACTCTTACCTTTTTTCTGCAAAAATGAACCTTCGTGAGCTGCGCGAGAAACGCGCCAACAAAATCAAGGAAGCCCAAGGCATTCTGGATAAATCTCGCGGCGAAAAGCGCAGCTTAACGCCTGAAGAAAAGACCCTCTACGACAACCTGCTCGGTGAAATCGACGTGTTGAAAGAGGACATTACCCGTGAGGAGCGCGCTGAGGAACTGGCTGCTGAAGTAGCCGGCCGCACCGAGCCTATCACCACCAACACCCACAACACCACCGAGGCCCGTGACTTGGCCAAGTATTCGGTGCTGAAGGCGGTGCGCTCGACGCTGCCCCCTAGCCACGATTCCTACCAGGAGCTCGGCGGCATTGAGAAGGAGATGCACGAAGAGGCCATCAAAGAAGCCCGTGGTATGGGTGAGGCCGTGAAGGGTGTCGGCATCCCGCAGATGCTCATCGCCCAGCGTGACAACTCCATCACCATGCCCACGCAGCCCGAAGACGGTGCCGTGCTGGTGCAACGGGAAATCCGGCCCGTGCTGGACTTCCTGCGCGCTCCCTCGGTGCTGCGCGCTCTAGGTGCGCAGTTCCTGACGGGCCTGGTGGGTAACATCGGCATGCCAGAGATGACGGCCGGCGCTGTATCGACCTGGAAAGGCGAAGTGGAAACGCTCGATAAGTCGAACCAAAAGTTCGCTGAGCGCGACTTCTCGCCGAACCGCTTGGGTACGTTCGCCATTCGTTCGAAGCAGTTCCTGATTCAAACCTCGCCGGCGATTGAGCAGATGCTGCGCAATGACTTGCAAAACAGCGTGGTGCAGAAGCTGGAGCAAACGGCCATCAACGGCCTGGGCACGGCGACTATTCCCCAGGGCATTTTGCAGAACTCCAACGTGAACCAGCTGGCGCTGGGTGCCAACGGCGGCGCGTTCACGCGCGGGACTGTGATTGCCATGATGGCGGCGGTGATGAATAACAACATTCCGCTCACCAATCCCGGCTTCCTGATGAACGTGAACACGATGGCCGCGCTCATGAACACCAAGCTGGACCCAGGCTCGGGCCTGTTCCTGATGAACAGCCGCGACAACCTGATGGGCTACAATACGGCCGTGACCACCAACGTGCCCGGCGACCTAACCAAGGGAACTGGTACCAACCTCTCGGCGGCCATTTTCGGCAACTGGAGCGATTTGCTCATTGGCCAGTGGGGCGGGCTCGACATCACCACCGACCCCTACACGCTGGCCACCGAGGGCCAGGTGCGCATCATCATCCAGTCGTTCTACGACATCATGGTGCAGCGTGCCAAGGCATTTGCTGTGGTGAAAGACGTGAATACGGTCATTAGCTAGTCTAAGCTGCTGATTTAGTGCCTAAAAAGCCCCGGTTGCCCTGTGCTGCCGGGGCCTTTTGGGTGCCAACCGTTCCAATTCACTGCTTTACCATGCCTCCAAAAGCCCCCACCACCCCGCTTGCTACGGCCCCTAAAGCCGCCGAAACGGACGTAAAAACGCCTGTTTTGGGCGAAAAAACGCCCGAAATCGTGCCGAATCAGGCCGAAAGCGTGCCGCAGAACCCCGTTCCGGCCACTGAGCACGATACGCCTGTGCTAATTCAGTACAGTGCACCTGAGCCCGGCCCAGCCCCCGCGGCATCTGTCGCCTCTGCCGCTAGCCAGGCATCGCCTGCCACTGCTGCCGTAGTAGCGCAGGCAACTGAGCTGCTGCACGCTGTTGCGGCGGTCAGCACCACGCCCGCGCTGGCTCATGCCGGCACCAAGGTGAAAATGCTGAAAAATCACCCGCGTGTGGGTGCTTTCGAGGGCACCACGACCACTCTGCCCGTAGCGCTGGCTGCCGAGTTGGTGGCGGATAAGTATGCGGTGGAAGTCGCTGCCGATGGCACCGCGATAGCTTCTGCGTACGGCGAGCCCACCGGTGCCCAATTGGCAGCCGCCAGCGCTGCTTATGGTCGCTTTTTGGCCGCAGGTGGCGAATCGGAGGCCACTGAATTCATGTCGCCCAAGTTCGAGGACTTGCCGACTGAATATCAGCGCTGCTTCGTGGCCGCCATCGACCCCACCTACGGCCCTCAAGTCTAAGCCACCATGCTCACGCCCCCGGCGCTTGCCGCCCCACCGCTTACCCTAGCCACCGTCAAGGCCCACCTGAAGCTCGACGCATCGGCTACCGATGAGGACGCGCTGTTGGGTGGCTACCTGAAGGCGGCCGTGGGCATGTTTCGGACGGAGAGCAAGCGCCGGTGGCCAGCGGCAGATGAGCCGGTCGACGTGCTGGTAACCACCGACAACAACACGTTGCCAGCTACCATCACGACGACGGTGCTGGGCTACACCGACCCGGCCGTACTCAATGCCGACGAGCAGGGCGTAGCCGAGGCCTGGCTGCTGCTCACACTGGGCCACCTCTACGAGAACCGCCAGAGCGTGGCCGTGGGGCTGAACGTGACGGAGGTGCCGCTCACGTGCCGGGCGCTGATGAAGATTTTACGCGAGCCTACGCTATAGCCATGCCTTACTACTACAATCCCGTGACAGTAGATGTGCGTCGGTGCGCTCGATGTGGCGACCATTCGCAGCTACGATTTTCTCAGTTTCAAGGCCAGCCAGTGGATAAAAGCAACTATTGGGCACTTTGCCCAGAGTTGCAGGAGCCCATTCTAATGGAGGTGCGCCAGAAATACGAAAGCCCAACAAAATGAACCTCGGCAAGCTCGACCGCCAAGTATGGCTGCAACAGCCCATCACGCCCGCGCAAAACGGGTACGGCGAGCCTGCGCCCGTGACCTACCAGGATATGGCGTTGGTGTGGGCCGAGCAGAAGCCGGGCGCGGGCACCGAGACGTTCATCGGCCAGCAGCTGACCCCGCAGCAAGTCGTAGTGTGGCAGATTCGCCACCGCACCGATGTGGAGAAAGACTGGCGGCTCCAGTACCAGGGCCGCACCTACGAAATCACACTGGTTACTGAAATCGGCCGCCGTGTCGGGCTCACCTTAACGACCTATACCCGTGGCTAATCGCAGTGGCATCGGTTTTCAGGGCTTCGACGACCTCGACGCCGTGCTGGCAGGCCTCGGCTCTAAAATGGGCCCGCAGGTGGTAAATAAAATCTTCACCAAGGCCGCTAAGCCATTGGTAAAGCGGGCCAAAGAACTCAGCAGCAATGCCGACGTGACGGGCGAAACCACCAAAAGCATCGGCATCATCAACAACCGCAAAAACGGCGGCATCACCGTGGGCCCGCGCCGCGGCGGGGGCTACAAAGGCCAGAAAGCCCACTTGCTGGAGTACGGCACGGCCCCGCACATCATCCGGGCCAAAGCCGCGGATGGGCTGCTGCACTTCGCCGGCACCTTCACCCAAGAGGTGCACCACCCCGGTATTGCGCCGCAGCCTTTCATGCGGCCGGCTGCCGATAGCACGCTGCCGACCGTGATTGACGGGGCCAAGGCCGGCTTTCGGGAAATTATTGAAACAGAGTTTAAATCAGTTTTTAAGTAGTGGAACCCGGCACCCTGCTCTACGCTCTACTCACCACGGCCGCACCCGTTGCGGCCCTGCTTGGCTATGTAGACCCGCAGCTAGGCCAGCAGTACCGCATCTACCCGCTGCGCGCCCCGCAGGGTACGCCGTTCCCCTACGCCTGCTACCAGGTTATCAGCCAAAAGCCCGACGACTCGGCGCAGTGCGAGCTCGATGATTATGCCCGCGTGCAGCTGAGCCTCTTCACTAAAACTTACACCGAGGTCTGTGCACTGTCGCAAGCGACCCGCGCCGCGCTGCACCGCCAGCGCGTGGGCACGGTGGCCATCGACCTCGACCAACAGCTCGACCAGTACAGCGACCCCGCTTTCTGCTACTACCGCACCCAGGACTACCTCTTGGAAGGACTCGCT
>JBPBQK010000011.1:0-10855 GCA_050954845.1 Janthinobacterium lividum | reverse complement strand
CCGGAACCGCAGGTGCTTGGGGGCCGGGCGTCCCGCTGAGGCGCTCGTTCAGGCGTTGAAAAATCACGAACAGCAAGGGAATCAGGAACAGGCCGAGCACGACGCCCGTGAGCATGCCCCCGGCCGCGCCGATGCTGATAGAATGGTTGCCTTGCGCCGAAGGCCCCTGGGCCCGCATCATGGGCAACATGCCGGCCACGAAGGCTAGCGACGTCATCAGGATGGGACGTAGGCGCGAAGCCGAGGCATTGAGCGCGGCCTGCACCAGCGGCTCGCCCGCGTGGCGGCGCTGCAAGGCAAACTCCACAATGAGGATGGCGTTCTTAGCCAGCAGGCCGATGAGCATAATCAGGGCCACCTGCACGTAGATATTGTTGGTGATGCCCGCAAAGCCAATGGCTGCGAATACCCCAACAATGCCTGCCGGCAGCGACAGCAGCACGGCAAAGGGCAAAATGTAGCTCTCGTACTGGGCCGCCAGCAGGAAATACACGAACACCAGACACATCAGGAACACGATGGTCGACTGGTTGCCCGACGAGATTTCCTCGCGGGTCAAGCCCGAAAACTCGTAGGTGAAGCCGGAAGGCAAATACTTCTCGGCCACCAGTTCCACCGCCTTGATGGCATCGCCGGAGCTGTAGCCCTTCTTCGGCACCGCGTTTATGGTGAGCGAGTTGAAGAGGTTGTAGCGCGAGGCCGTTTCCGGCCCGAACACCCGCTTGAGGCGGACCAGCGTGCGTAGGGGCACCATCTCGCCCCGGTCGTTTTTCACAAACACCCCGTTCAGGGCCGTGGGGTCGGCACGGTTGGCCTTGTCGGCCTGCACCACCACGCGGTAGTATTTGCCAAAACGGTTGAAGTCCGAGGCCTGGGCGCTGCCAAAATACGCCTGCATGGTTTGCAGTATGCGCTGCACGCCCACGCCCAACTGGGCGGCTTTTACCTCGTCTACTTCGGCCTCTAGCTGGGGGTAGTCGGCCCGGAACGAGGTGAAGGCCACCCCGATAGCCGGCTGCTTCAGCAGCTCGCCGATAAAGTCCTGGCCCACCCGGCCGAGCTTGGGCAGCTCGCCGCCTGTGCGGTCCTGCAACACCACTTCCAGGCCTTCCACGTTGCCGAAGCCCGGCACGGTGGGCGTGGTAAACACGAACGTATCGGCCCCCTTAATGGTCGCCGCCGCCTTCTCGCGGATAATGGCCATGACGGCGTTGATGTCCTGCACCTTGCCCCGCTCCGGGATGGGTTTCAGAATGACGAACGCGGTGAGCGCCGAGGCGCTGTTAGAGGAGGTCAGGATGCTAAAGCCCGTCAACAGGTTGATTTCCTGAACGGACGGCATGGTTCGCAGCTGCTCCTCTAGCTGCAAGCCTACGCGGTTGGTGCGGTCGAGCGACGCGCCGGCCGGCAAGGACATCGAAATAGCCACAAAGCCTTGGTCTTCCGAAGGAATGAAGCCGGAGGGCGTGCGCTTGGCCAGCCAGCCGGTGAGCACCGCCACCAGCACCAGGCCGCTCAGCCCTACCCACTTGTGGCGGATTAAGAACTTGATACTGCCCACGTACCGGGTGGTTAGCCGGTCGAAGCTGCGGTTGAAGCCGGCAAAAAAGCGGGTTTTAAACGTGGTCGGCGCGGCGGGCGCCGCGTGCTCCCCGTCATGGTCGTGCGGGGTGTGCTTGAGAAAGAGCGCCGCTAGGGCAGGGCTCAGCGTCAAGGCGTTAATGGCCGAAATAACAATGGCAATAGCCATCGTAAAGGCAAACTGGCGGTAGAACACCCCCGTCGAGCCGTCCATTAAGCCGACTGGCAGAAACACGGCGGCCATCACCAGGGTAATCGAAATAATGGCCCCGGTAATCTCGCTCATAGCCTGCGTGGTGGCCGCTTTTACCGACTCGGCGCCTTCCTCCAGCTTGCTGTGCACGGCTTCCACGACCACGATGGCGTCATCGACTACGATGCCGATAGCCAGTACCAAGGCAAAGAGCGTGAGCAGGTTAATGGAAAAGCCCACCAATTGCATAAAGAAGAACGTGCCCACGATGGCCACCGGCACGGCAATGGCCGGAATTAGCGTCGAGCGGAAATCCTGCAGGAAGATGAACACCACGATGAACACCAGAATAAAGGCCTCCACCAGCGTATGCTCCACCTGTTCGATACTGGCATCCAGCGCCGTTTTGGTGGTGTAGAGCGTCTGCTGCTTCACCCCTTTCGGCAGGCCCTTTTCCAACTTCGTCATCACCTTGGCCACGGCAATCTGTAGCTCGTTGGCGTTTGAGCCAGCCGTTTGGAAGACGCCGATGTTGATGCCCGGCTTGCCCCCAATGCGTACATCGCCGTTGTAGGTGGCCGCGCCAAACTCTACCCGCGCCACGTCCTTGAGGCGCAGCATCGAGCCGTCGGCATTAGCCCGGATAATCATGTTTTCGTAGTCGCCGGGCTGGCTGCGCTTGCCCTTATACTTGATGACGTACTCGAAGGCTTCCTGGCTGCTCTCGCCTAGGCGGCCGGGGGCAGCCTCCAGGTTTTTGTCTTGGATGGCCGCCATCACTTCGGCTGGCGTGAGATTGTAGCTAGCCAGCTGGGCCGGGTTCAGCCAGATGCGCATGGAGTAGGCGCGGTTGCCCCCAAACAGCGTGGCCGACCCAATGCCCGGAATGCGCTTCAACTCGGGCACTAGGTTGATTTGGGCGTAGTTGGTCAGGAAGGTCTGGTCGTACTGCCGCGCATCAGTGGAGTAGAGGTTGAGCACGACCACCATGCTGTTCTGCTGCTTGGCTACGGTCACGCCCTGCTGCACTACTTCGGCGGGGAGCTGGCTGGTGGCCTGCGCCACCCGGTTCTGCACGTTCACGGCGGCCTGGTCGGGGTCGGTGCCCAGCCGGAAGCTCACCGTAATAGCCAGCGAGCCATCGTTACTGGCCGTCGAGCTCATGTATACCATGTTCTCCACGCCGTTGATGGACTCTTCCAACGAGGGCGCCACCGAGCGCAGCAGCGTCTCAGCATTCGCCCCGGGGTAGGCAGCGGTCACCAGCACCGCGGGGGGCGCAATGTCGGGAAACTGTTGGAGCGGCAGCTTCCACAAGGCCAGCGCCCCCAAAATCACCAGCAAGATGGAGATGACGGTGGCCAGCACGGGCCGTTCAATAAATACCTTAAACATGCGATACAGAGCTTAACTATAGAACAGATTGGGCAGCAGTCACTTTGCCCGTTGCGGCTGCGCTAGCCTTAGGCGCCTGGGTAGGCTGGATGATTTGACCTTCCTGCAAGTGGTCCACGCCTTGCAGCACGATACGGTCCCCATTTTTCACGCCCTCGCTCACCAGGTAGTTGGCGCCGCTCTTGCCCTGAATGGTGATGGCTTGGCGGCTGACTTTGTTGCTATCGCCCACCGCGTACACGAACACGCGGTCCTGTAGCTCGACCGTGGCGGCGGTGGGAACCAGCAGCACATCGGGGTGCGCCAGGGCCAACCGGATAGTGCCCGTGTTGCCCGAGCGCAGCAGCCCATTAGCATTGGGGAAGGTGGCGCGCAGCGTCACGGCCCCCGTCGTCTTGTCAAACTGCCCGTCCACCATGTCCACCTTGCCCTTGGTGGGGTAGGTGCTTTGGTCGGCCAGCACCAGCGCCACCGGGGGCAGATGCGTGAGCTTGTCTTGCAACGTTTGCCCCGCGTACTGCTTGCGGAACGTGATGAAGTCGTCCTCGCCCAGCGAGAAGTAGGTGTGCACCTCGTGCACGTCGGATAGCTGGGTCAGGGCCTGGGCATCGGTGGGGCCTACCAGGCTACCCTGCTTGGTTTGCAGCCGCCCGAGGTAGCCGCTCACCGGGGCCGTAATGGTGGTGTAGCCCATATTGATGCGGGCACTGCTGACCGCTGCCTTGGCGCGCTGCAGGTTGGCCTTGGCCACGGTCAGGGCCGCCTGTGCCGTTTGCAGCTGCACCTCCGAGACGACCTTGTTCTGCACCAGCGGGGCAAACCGGTCGACTTCCACCTGGGCACTGACCACGGACCCGGCCGCCGCCTGCTGGGCCGCCAGCGCGTTGTTCAACTGCTCGCGGAAGGGCGCGTCATTGATTTTAAACAGCGGTTGGCCTTTGCGCACCGCCGCGCCCTCATCCACCAGAATGCGCTCCAGCATCCCCGTCACCTGCGGCCGAATCTCCACATTGACGACGCCCTCAATGGAAGCCGGGTAATCCTGATAGGTAGTTTCGGTGCCGGTATGCACCGCCTCCACTGGCAGGGCCGGAGGGGCCATGGCCTGTTGCGGGGCTTGCTGCTCCGCGCAGCCCGCCAGCAGCACGCTGCCGGCTAAAAGAGAAGATAGTTTCATGGGTAAAAAGCTGCCAAGACGAGGCGATTGGGCGAAGTGAGGTGTGCACTAGGAAGCTGGTAAGCGCTGCCAATACATTATCTTATAAGCATGAGATTATGTAATGAGGCAAAAAAAAGCCTAGGCAAAGGCTTTGTTAGCAGCGGGTATCCTTCTTACTAAATTTCAGCAAAGGTACCAACCATAAATTCATAAGCAACCGATAATGTTTTGAAAAACAAAAACCTGCTGACGATACCGCCAACGGGCAACAGGATTGATTAACCTTTAACAATAGATGGTTTAAGGAGTTGCAGGAAGTCTTCCAACTCCTTCAGCTTTTCCGCATTGATGGACATGCACATATTCCGGCCTTCTTTGTGCGACTCAATTAAACCCGCTTCGGAGAGGGCTTTGAGGTGTTGGGACATCGAGGGCTGGCTGATAGGCACGTATTGAAACAAGTCAGCACACACCGTAATCTCCCCTTTGGCAATCTCCTGCAATAAGCGAAGCCGAGTGGGGTCGCTCAGCGACTTAGCTAACTTGACGAGGGACTTGGTATCCATTGTGGTAGCAAAGGTAATACATGCGCATTAATTAATGTGTATTAACCTTGCGGACATCGTAAAAGGTTCTGCCCTATTTACACGTAATCAATCACCAAGGCTACCGGTCCGCAGCCAGCGCAGGACTGCTCCTACGCTAGAAAAATCTGGTCTTTATTGGATTAATTGTCATTGATAATCAATAAATTATATTAATTGTCAACCACCTGCTATGAGCATAGGCTTTCGGTGGCGACCAAATCATCACCGCAATTCATACAAACAGCCTAAGCTCTCGAGGCTGCTGATTTCACCAGCACTCCAAAAACGGTAGCTAAAGAAGACCCAAAATTGAGTTACCACGGTAGTGTTTCGCCAAAACGGTCTGTGTAGCGCAAACCAGGTTTTCCGGCGCTTTGCGTTACTACATCCACAACCAAAGGGATGCTGTCCGAAACCTCCAGGTGAGCATCTGCTGTACCCATTTCGGTGCGTACCCAGCCCGGAGCCACAAGCAACAGCGCGCGTGGGTCCTGGGGGTGGCGGGCGGCAAAGGCCTTCATCAGCATATTTAGCGCGGCCTTACTTGAACTATACAACTCCCAAAAGCCGGTTGACTGGGTAATGCTGCCGAGTTCAGACGACATCACGGCAATAACCCCATCCGCGGCTACCTGGTCATGAAACAACTCGATGACCCGCATCGGACTTAAGGCATTGGTGAGTAGCATGTCTACATAGTCTTGTTCCGCCACCTGCAGAGGGGTGAGGTCGGTAGCGCGGCTGATACCGGCGTTAACAAATAGCACATCCAGTTGACGTGCGCTAAGGCGTTGCCGTAACGCCCGCACCTGCGGTAAGTTGACGATATCCACTTGGTCTTCCACTTCCAACGTATCGGGATAGGCCTGCTGCAAGCGGCCTAAGGATTCGGAAGGCTTTCGGACGGTGGCAATTACGTGATAGCCGCGCTGGCAGTACTCTTCCACCAGCGCTAAGCCCAGCCCGCGGGAGGCTCCGACCACCAACACTGTTTTAGTCGTTTCCATACGTTGTATTCAAGGTAAAAAGGGTAACGCCTATTTATTTCCGCTACCGGGAAGAACGCGTGCTCCCTTAGATGGACAAGTGTTCAAAGTCACTTTCAGGATACGCTGGCAACGCCTCGGCCTGCTCGAAGCACGGAGGCGAAGAAGCTCACTGAAGCTGTCGACAATAGCCTAGGTCGGCCCCCACCCGGAGGCGCCCACCAGGAAGCAAGTGCCCAGCAGTCGGTGTTAAGTGGTTTCGAAAAGGGCCCGCTAGTTAAGAGCGACGGCACGTTCCAGCTTAGGAAAGCGGCGTGCCTGGAATGGCCACGGCCATCTGGTCCAGGAGCTGATTGAGCTGCTGGGCCTGCTCGAGCGGGATGACCTGCAGAATGGCGTCCAGCTCCTGCATCTTCTCATCCAGCTGGCGCAGCAACTCCAGGCCCTGGGCGGATATCACCACATCGACCAGGCGTTTGTCGGTCTGCGAGGGCGATTTGGTTACCAACTGCTTCAGGGCTAGCCGGTCTACCAGGCGCGAGGCATCGCTCATTTTGCTGTCTACCATCCGCTCCCGGATTTCCTGGGTGCTGATGGGGTAGCCCTTTTGCCCACGCAGGATGCGCAGGATATTGAACTGCGGCTGCGTGAGGCCGAAGGGCTCGAGAACGCGCGTGACCTCAGCCCGTAGCCAGCCCGAAACGCGAAGCAGATTGGTGCGCAAGTGATGCCAGTCGTTGGAATAGGGGGAGGGCATAAGGAAAGAAGTCAGCACGTAACGGGGGGCATATCAGTAGCCGCCCGCCGTAGGGTACGCAAAGAACCCACGCGGGGCATAAACAAACGGGCAGAACCCGCCTAAGAACGGGTTCCGCTCGACATAACAGCGCGTCCTCGCTAGTCCCTACGCCATCATACCGCCATCGAGCACCAGCGAATGCCCGGTAATGAAGCCGGCGCCTGCCGAGCACAGGTAGATAACGGCGCTGGCAATTTCACTCGGCTGGCCTACCCGGCCCATCGGGTGGCCGGCGCCCGACTCTTCCGGCGACAGCCCGGCCTCGACCCGTACCCGCTCCGACATCTCGGTATAGGTCACGGCCGGCAACACGGCATTCACTCGAATCCCGGCCGTGGCGACTTCCAGGGCGGCCGCTTTTGTGAGCCCGATAATGGCGTGCTTGCTGGCGGCATACACCGAGCCGGTAGGAAAGGCGCGCAGGCCGTACACCGAGGAGTTGTTGACGATGGCGCCGCCGCCGTGGGCCAGCATGTAGCTGATTTGGTGCTTCATGCCCAGCAGCACGCTCTGCACATTAGTAGTCATCACGTGCAGGAAGTTCTCGGGCGTCTGGTCGGCGATAGGTACCAGGTCGCCGAGGGTGCCGGCGTTATTGAAGGCGAAGTCCAGCCGCCCGTAGGTGGCGTCGAGGCGGGCAATCAGGTTTGCCAGGTCCGCTTCGCGGGTGACGTCGGTAGGCACGAACAGGCCGTCGCTGCCGGCGGCCCGCACCAGGCACAGGGTTTCCTCGCTTTCGGCGGCGCGGCGGCTGGCGATGACGACGCGGGCGCCCTGCTCGGCAAAGGCCACGGCCGTGGCCCGGCCGATGCCGGAGCTGCCGCCCGTTACGAGGGCGACTTTATCTTGAAAGGGTTTCATAAGGCAAGGAGAAGCCTAGCGGCCAATCGAATAGGGCCACAAGCAATTGATAATAAGACTAGTGAAAGGAAGGTGCTACAGGCCCTTCGCGCTCAGGCCCCCGTCCACGACCAGGCACTGGCCCGTGAGGTAGGCCGCGCCAGGCAGGCACAGAAAGGCCACAGCCGCGGCAATCTCCGCGGGTTCGCCTACCCGGCCCAGGGGCGTGCGGGCGATGACGCCGGTCCTAAAGTCGGGCCGCGCCAGCAGCAGCTCGGGGAGCGGGGTGCGGATAAACCACGGCGCCACCGTATTCACCCGAATTCCGTCGGCGGCCCACTCCACGGCCAGGTTGCGGGCCAGGCGTTCCTCGGCCGCCTTGCTCATGCCGTAGGGGGCGCCGGTGCCCACATCGAAGCGCCCGGCGACCGAGCCCACGTTCACAATGGCGGCCGCAGCCGAGGCTTTCAGCCAGAGGTAGGCGGCCCGGCACATCTCCATCGTGCTGAACAGATTGACCTGGAACAGGCGCTCGTACTCCACTGCAGTATAGTCGTTGAACGCCTTGCGCACGTTGGTGCCCACGTTGTTGACGAGGATGTCCAGCCCTGGCCAGTGCGTGCCGAAGTAATCGAAAATGAGCGTGCGGCCGGCGGCCGTGCTCACGTCGGCTGCCAGCCCGGTGGCGGGTAGCCCCTGACGCGTCCAGTTGGCTACTGCTGCGGCTACTTCCGCCGCGTTGCGGGCCACAATCAGCACGGTGGCTCTGAGGTCCAATAGCTCCTGGGCGATGGCCGGACCAATACCCTTAGTGCTGCCCGTCACCAGGGCCCGGCGGCCGGTCAACGTCCAACGCGGATTCATCGGTTCGAGGGTAAAAGGTTACGCTTTTGCTTCTTCAGCTGGCAGGCGCTGGGCCAGCGGCCAGTCGATGGGCGTGCCGTCAAGGTGCTCGATGTAGTTGTTGAACGTGTTCAGGGCCACGAAGCCAATGAGTTCCACCAGCGCGGCCTTGCTGTAGCCTTGGGCGAAGAAGGCGTCCAGGTTGGCCTGGGCCGGAAAGCCCCGACTTTCCACCACGTCGCGGGCCAGCGTAGCCACGGCGTTGAGTTTGGGGTCGGTGCTGGTTTGCTGGCGCAGCGCGAGGGTCTGGTCCTCGGTCAAGCCGAAGCTTAAGCCCATTTGCGTGTGAGCCGACACGCAGTAGAAGCAGTTGTTGGCTTCGGAAGCGGCCAGAAAAATGGCTTCGGCCTCCTGACCGTTCAGTTCGCCCTTGCGCAGGGTTTCGGCCCAGGCAATGGAGCCGTTGAGTGCTCGGGCTGAGTGGGCAAAGGTGGCGTACAGGTTGGGCATAAAGCCGACCATTTTCTGCAGGCCGTCATAGGTGGGCTGGGCGGCGGCCGGGGCCTGCTCGCGAGTCAAAACTCCAAGGTTAGTCATGATATTTAATTTTTTGATGTTTACAACATTAATTTTGACGCTAATGGAATAGCCGGGCGACGTGCCCGGCTGTTCCACGTCGGCAACAAACGGATTAGGCAGCCACCGTGCTCAAAGTGGGCGCAGCTGGGAAGTCGACTGGGATGTGGGTGATGTTGTGCAGGTAGTTGGTCAGGGTCTTGTCCGCTACCAACGATACGAGGTCGACCAAGGCCTTTTCAGCGTAGCCTTGCGCAAAGAAGTTTTCCAGCAACTGCGCCTCGGGGCGACCGTGGGTAGCTGTGATGCTGGCCGCCAGCTGCGTGATGGCGCGCAGCTTGGCATCGGTGGAGGTGCCGGCCCGCAGGTCCAACGTATCGGCTTCTGTGAAACCGTTCATCTTGGCCAGCGCCGTGTGGGCGGCCAGGCAGTAGTCGCAGCCATTTACCTGCGACACAGCCAGAAACACGGCCTCGCGCTCCTTGGCCGAGAAGGAGCCTTTGGCCTGCGCCTGCTGGAATGCCAGGTAGGAAGTCAGCGCATTTTCGGAGTAGCCCACGGTGGCGTACAGGTTGGGCACCATGCCCATCGCCGTTTTCATGTGGTCGAAAATGCCTTGCACGGCGGGCGAGACTTGCTCGCGGGTGGGGACTTGAAACGTTTTCATGGGGGTAGGCAGTGATTTTTGGTGGATGACGCTGCAAAGATAAGCAACTTGATGTTGTAAACTTCAATGTTGTAAACATTGTTGCAAAATGATTATTTTTTGAGAGAACGCAGTTGCCGAAGTCCGTTGCTTTCGTAACGAGCCATCCTTGCCAGCATGCACCACCAGGCTGGTGGTTGCTACCAATGGCAGGGCATACCCTTTCCGCTTCGTTGCGCCAGTCATCAGCAGAAGCCTGCTCAGAAAGGTGCGGTGGCTGTTGCAGAACTCTTAGCCGTCTTTGCTACTTGTGTTCAAAAGGCGAGTGACGGCGGTGACGCTTATTCCAGTAAAATGAAAATTGTCCTTCCAGTGGGCGTGGCTGTTGCAGAACTCTCCGGTCAGCACGGCAACCAGGTAAATTAGCGGCTACGCACGTGTAAACAGCCCATGTAGTAACCTTACCTAGTTCAACCTGTCAAACCCTTGCTGATAAGTGGTGCGCTGAGTTCTGCAACAGCCATGGACTATTACACGAACCACGAAAATACCCCCAAAAACGCAGGTTTTCGGGGGTATTTTTTGACGCCTTTTTTGGATGGCAAAACTTACTAGTTTTAGTAGCCTTAATCCTGGCGAGTACCCATGAGCTTATCGCCCGCAAAAAGGACGCTATTACTGAAATAACCAGTAATGGCGTCCTTCTTGATAGAGTACTCCTCTTTGATGAGCAATGCCTTCGATGATGAACACGCGATATTCTGCCCCCTTTAGCCGGTGCTTAAGAGCTCCCTGATAAAGAGGACTATCGTAGGAGGCCTTGGCGTCCGCCACCGAGGGGAACTCCAAGATGACCGCGCCGTCCACCCGCTCACCTTCTAGTGTTTCCACCGCGCCGTAGAAAGCCAGTGGGGTCACCGGGTGCCCAACAGATGCGGCGGGAGCACTTTCTTCATATTTTTCAAACTCTTCAGGGTCGGTAATGCGGTCCCGAACATACACGACCCAGAGCATCACGCAGGAGCTGAACGTGTACGTACCCCGCGGCTCGGCTGCTACCGATGCCGTGATTCAGGCTGCCCTCAACGGCGACTTCGTCGTGGCTGGCCGCGACAGCAACGGTAACCTGCGCCTGTGCGGCGACAAGCGCCGGGGCGTGAAGTTCGAGCACGACTACAAGTCGGGCAAGAAAGGCACCGACAAGAACGGGGCCGACTTCAAATTCTCGGGCGAGGGCTTCACCCACGTGC